>NZ_AEDU01000022.1 GCF_000148525.1 Streptococcus mitis SK564 | reverse complement strand
AAGTTTTTTTAAAACTTTTTTCATCAAGTGTGCCATCCGCAACATACCATAGTCCGTACGGGATTCGAACCCGTGTTACCGCCGTGAAAAGGCGGTGTCTTAACCCCTTGACCAACGGACCTGAGTTGTTATTTTCAACTCTTACTATTATACAGCCTTTTTATTTTTTGTCAATAACTTTTTCTAATTTTTTTCAAATACTTTTTCCTTTTTTTCAAATAAAGTAAAAAGAGTCAGAATTATACTGACTCTTCTATTGTTCATTAAACTTAGAAGCACGTTCTTCTCCCCACCAATATGGGATTAGTTCTGCGACTTTCACTATCTTTCTTCTATCGTAGTCCATCATAAATTCTGTATCTTTATTTTCAGCGTTCAACTCTAAAAGGAATTCTCTGCAAGCTCCACAGGGCATTCCTGAACTTCCACCATACGGCGGTTTGTCTCGGAAGGCTAAGACTTTTTTAACCTTAGTTTGCCCTGAAAATTGGTACATATTGAAGAGTGCTGCCCGCTCTGCGCAGAGATGGAATACACCACAGGTTCCCTCCATACAGAAACCTGTAAATATTTGCCCATCTTCTGCTTCTACTGCGGCTACAACATGGTTGGCATAAACAAAATCAGATACTTCATGTGGATTATATAATTTCTGTGCTTCTTCGTACATCTTTTCCCAGATGTCCATTATTACATCCTTCTTATTTAGAGATTTCTTTTAACATATTTTCGATATGTTGGATTGATTTTTCACGGCCTAACAAGAAGATAGTATCTGGCAATTCTGGTCCATGCATTTCACCTGAAACAGCTATACGAATAGGCATGAAAAGATTTTTCCCTTTAATACCTGTTTCTTTTTGGACTGCTTTAATTTGTGGGAAGATATTCTCTGTCACAAATTCATCATCGGTCATTGCTTCAAGTTTTGCTTTGAAGGCTTCAAGAACTGTTGGGACTGTTTCCCCCGCCATGACTTCGCGCTCTGCTTCGGTCAATTCTGGGAAATCTGAGAAGAAGAGATCTGTCAATGGGATAATCTCATCTACTGATTTCATTTGTGGTTTATAGAGCTCAACTAGTTTTTCAGCCTTGTCAGTCAATCGACCTGCTTCTTCTAGGAATGGTTTTGCCATTTCAAAGATAGTTTCTAGGTCTGCATTCTTGATATAATCATTACTCATCCAGTCAAGTTTTTTCTGGTCGAAGGCTGCAGGAGATTTGCTGAGACGGTTTTCATCGAAAAGTTTAATCAATTCTTCACGAGAGAAAATCTCATCTTCGCCACCTGGGTTCCAACCAAGAAGAGCAATAAAGTTAAAGACTGCTTCTGGTAAATAACCTTTTTTACGGTAGTCTTCGATAAACTGAAGGGTGTTGGTGTCACGTTTAGACAATTTTTTCCCAGTTTCAGAGTTGATAATCAAAGTCATGTGACCGAACTCTGGTGCTTCCCAACCAAGTGCTTCATAAACCATAAGCTGTTTTGGTGTATTAGCAATATGGTCATCTCCACGGATAACATGAGAGATTTGCATATCGTGGTCATCGATAACAACGGCAAAGTTGTAAGTTGGGTAACCATCTTTCTTTTGGATAACCCAGTCACCACCGATATTGCCACCTTCAAATTCGATATCGCCTTTGACCATATCATGCCACTTGTAGATACCTGACTCATTGACAGCCAAACGAACTGTTGGAATGATACCAGCTGCTTCACGTTCTGCAATGTAAGCAGCTTTTTCCTCTTCACTCATACCAAGGTATTCGTTGATGTAGCGTGGTGTTTCACCAGCCGCTTCTTGGCGTTCGCGTTCAGCCGCCAACTCTTCTTCTGTAACGTAAGATTTGTAGGCTTTTCCTTCAGCTAGCAATTGGTCGATGTATTTTTGATACAAGTCCAAGCGCTCAGACTGGCGGTAGTTTTCATGTGTTTCTGGGCTTTCATCCCAATCCATGCCCAACCAACGAAGATTTTCAAGCTGTGAACGTTCACCATCTTCGACGTGGCGTTTACGATCAGTATCTTCAATACGGATGATAAAAGTCCCACCATGATGACGTGCGTAAAGGTAGTTGAACAATGCTGTACGGGCATTTCCGATGTGTAGTAGTCCTGTTGGACTTGGTGCGTAACGTACGCGGATATCTTTTGACATAGTTTCTCCTATAAAGTCTCTAGGCGTCTGCCTTTTTGCTCTCTATATTATATCATAAGTCTTGGCTGAGTCCAATTTCTATGGATAAAGAGAGTAAAAAGAGTGGACAAACCACTCTTTTCTTCTATTATAGACGTGCGTTAAGTTCTTTGCTTAATTCTTCAAATCCTGGTTTTCCAAGAAGGGCGAACATGTTACGTTTGTAAGCTTCAACACCTGGTTGGTCAAATGGGTTGATGGCATTCAAGTAACCAGAAAGGGCGATAGCCAATTCGAAGAAGTAGATAGTGTAACCAAGAGTGAAGGCATCTTGTTCTGGAAGGGTCACGTACATGTTTGGTACGTCACCATCTGTGTGGGCAAGAAGAACACCGTCAGTTGCTTTTTTGTTTACAAAGTCAACGTCTTTTCCTTGAAGGTAGCCAAGTCCATCAAGGTCTTCTTCCAAGGTAGGGATAATCACGTTCTTACGAGGTTTGTCAACACGGACAACTGTTTCAAACATGATACGAGTTCCTTCTTGGATAAATTGACCAAGTGAGTGCAAGTCAGTTGAGAAGTTGGCTGAAGTTGGGTAGATACCTTTTTGGTCTTTTCCTTCTGATTCACCAGCCAATTGTTTCCACCATTCTGAGAAGTACTGAAGTGATGGCTCATAGTTTACCAAGATTTCAGTTGCATAGCCTTTACGGTAAAGGATGTTACGAACAGCTGCATATTGGTAAGCTTCGTTTTCAGAGATTTTATCTGAAGTGTAGTCTTTGCGAGCTGCGTTAGCACCTTCCATAAGGGCTTTGATATCCGCTCCTGATGCTGCGATTGGAAGCAAACCAACTGCTGTCAATACTGAGAAGCGTCCACCGATGTCATCTGGAACAACAAATGTTTCCCAACCGTTAGCGTCTGCTTCAACCTTAACAGCACCTTTTTGGCGGTCAGTTGTTGCATAGATACGTTTGTTGGCTTCTTCTTGTCCGTATTTCTTAACCAAAAGCTCTTTGAAGACACGGAAAGCGATCGCTGGTTCAGTTGTTGTACCAGATTTAGAAATTACGTTTACTGAGAAGTCTTTGTCTGAAACATACTCTACCAAGTCAGCAAGGTAAGTAGATGAGATTGAGTTTCCTGCATAAAGGATTTGTGGAGCCTTGCGTTCTTCTTTTGTTTGCAAGTTAGCAAAGTGGTGGTTCAAAAAATCGATTGCTGCTTTGGCACCAAGGTAAGATCCACCGATACCAATCACAACCAAAACATCGCTGTCTGATTTGATTTGCTCAGCAGCTTTCAAGATACGGTCAAATTCTTCACGGTCATAGTTTTCAGGAAGGTCCAACCATCCCAAGAAGTCGCTACCAGCACCAGTTCCTTTACGGATCAATTCATCTGCTGCTGTTACTTGTGATTGCATGTATTCCACTTCATGTGGTGCAACAAATTTGTCTAAAACTTTTGAATAATCAAATTTAATATGTGACATGTTATTCCTCCAATATTTCTTCTTTTCTATCATAACGCTTACCTTCGTTTTTTTCAAGTTTTTTTGTCGAATTTCTCCAATTTTTATCAGAATTCAAACGTTTGCGTAAAAATATCACATTCCAAAAATTTTGAAATAATAAAAGAAAGAACGACCAGATTCCCAGTCGTTACAGTTCATTCAATAAATACTCAAATAATTCTAAATTGCCATCTTCTTCATTAACCAGAAACTCTGGATGCCACTGTAAACCGATAATGCGGTGCTCGTCGATAGACTCAATCGCTTCGATGGTCTGGTCTCTTGGATCAATAGCAGTTACACGGAAATTAGGTGCCAAATCTTTGATACTCTGACGATGTACGGAGTTGACCTGACTTTCTTTTCCAAATAGCTTAGCCACCACGCTTCCTTCCACTGTCTCAATAGAGTGAGATGTTCCGAAAGGCAGTCCTTGCCAGTGACCTTCGATTTCTTGATTGAGGGTTCCACCAAAGGCAACATTGACAAGTTGGACACCACGGCAGATTGCCATAATTGGTTTATTCTGACGGAGCGCTTCTTTCAAAAGCGCCAATTCAAATTCATCACGGACTAGATTGTAATCATCGCTCTCGATGGTCTTTTTCTCTCCGTAAAACTGAGGATGGACATTTTGGCCTCCTGTCAAAATCAATTTGTCAATCATTTCCACATAATCGCGCACAACTGACTCATCACCAACAGGAATGACTAAAGGGAGACCACCGACTTGACGAATGCTCTCTGCGAATCTACAAGATACAGACGAATGAATGTTTTTTCCTTCTGCGTCTACAGGACATAGATTTGCAGCAACTCCTACAACCGTTCTAGCCATGATGTCTCTCCTTTCGAATGTTAACGATAGTCCTATCATATCACTCAAAATGACTTTCGTCTAATATGTTTTTTTAAAGGCCGTGATAAATATTTTTTATGGACAAGAAAAAGCTGCCCGCACAGGACAACTTTTTCTTATTCAAAAACAAATTGATTGTGATAGAGTTCTGAATAGAAGCCACCTAGTTTCAAAAGTTCATGGTGGTTACCGCGTTCAATGACTTCTCCATCTTTAAGGACAATAATCTGGTCTGCATTGAGGATGGTCTTCAAACGGTGGGCAATGACGAAACTGGTTCTGCCTGCTACAACCGCCTCCATGGCATGCTGAATCTTGCTTTCTGTCACCGTATCTACGTTTGAAGTGGCTTCATCGAGAATGAGAACTTCTGGATCTGTCATCAGGGTTCGAGCGATAGAAATCAATTGTTTCTGTCCTGTTGAGAAGATGCTCTGGTCATCATCTATAAGAGTATCGTATTTATCAGGTAAGCTTTCGATATAGTCGTGAATGTGGGTTGCCTTGGCTGCTACCTCAACCATTTCTTGACTAGCATCTGGCACACCGAAACGGATATTGTCTCGAATCGTTCCACTAAACAAGACCGAATCTTGCAAGACAATCCCCACCTTGCTTCTGAGACTATCTAAATCATAGTCACGGATGTCTTTGCCGTCAAAATAAATACCACCAGCATCAACATCATAAAAGCGATTGATGAGGTTCATAATAGTCGTTTTCCCTGACCCTGTCGGCCCAACAACCGCTGTCATCTGACCTTTCGGAGCGGAAATGCTGACATCTTTCAAAATAGGTTTATCAGGCAAGTATGAAAAATCAATATGACTAATTTCAACACCTTCTTGCAACTGAGTGAAGGTTGGAGCCTTTTCAGGTCGGATTTCTTCCTCTGCGTCAAACATTTCCTGAATCCGTTCAGCACCTGTAAAGGCCAACTGAAGACTTCCCCAACTAGCTGCAACTTGGATAATAGGCTGGTAGTACTGCTGTGAAAATTGGGCAAACATAACAATCAAACCTAAGGCTGTACTTGTTTCAATAGACTTATCATTCAAAAGTACAGCTGAACCAGCAAAGATAACGATGGCTGTGTTGACCAGACTCATCCCATTCATGACAGGGAAAAGAATTCCTGAGAACATTCTTCCTTTAAAGGTTGCCTTGCGCACGCGCTCATTTTGTTCAAGAAATCCTGCCATCATATCCTCTTGAATTCCTTGCACAATCACGGCTTTTTGGCCTGAGATACTCTCATCCATATAGGCGTTGAGCTTCCCTACCTCTTTCTGCTGGAGATTGGTGTATTTGCGTGCCATTTTCACGATGAAAATCAGCATAAGGAAGGCCACCGGTGTGCTGGCAATGGTGATGAGGGCCAGCGTCACATTCCTCGAAAACATGACAAGAATCAGACCGATATATAAAACAATATTGCTCATGACCTGAATCAAACTTTCATTAAAGGCTTGGAGGATATTATCCAAATCACTAGTAAAACGAGACAGGATATCGCCATCTTGTCGGCGGTCAAAAAAAGAAACCGTCAAGCGGGCAAGCTTACCAAAGAGGCCTTTGCGCATCTCGTTGGTCGACTCTGCAATCACGCGCGTCATGAGACACATGTATATCACACTAGAGATAAATAGAACCAAAACCAGCAGGCCAAGATTGACCATGATTCCTGATAGACTTTGCCAAACAAGTTCTGGATTGCCATCTTGATAAGCTTGAACTAAATTAGCTAGTTGCGTCACTGCTTGTCCAGAAAAGACCGGAAAGAGGGCTTGGGCAAGAGTTGCCAGAACAATCATCAGGATAACAACTACAAATGATAGCTTATAGACTTTAAAATAATTCCAAAAAAATTGAACTGTCTTCATTTTACTCCTCCTTTCCTTTCTGTGTTTCGTATATTTCACGGTAAACAGCATTATTGGCAACCAAGTCTGCATGCGTACCTTGACCAATCAATCGTCCTTGATCTAGAACCAAGATTTTATCTGCATGAACAACCGAGCTAATCTTTTGCGCGATGATAATGGTTGTTGTTCCCTTCAAGTCCTTATTCAAGGCTTCTTGAACCAGGCGCTCTGACTTAGCATCCAAGGCCGAGGTCGAATCGTCAAAAATCAGAATACGTGGATTGCTGACAATCCCACGCGCAATCGACATCCTTTGCTTTTGCCCACCAGAGAAGTTGGTTCCCCGTTCCTCAACTGGACTTTCAAAGGTTTTCTCCATACGATGAATGAATTCACTGGCTTGGGCAATATTAGCTGCGCGTTCCATTTCAAATAGAGTAGCATCTCCCTTACCCTGTCTCAAGTTATCTGCAATCGTTCCACTAAAGAGAATGGCACGTTGAAGAACGATAGAAACAGTTTTACGCAAGGTTCCTTCACTCACTTCTCGAATATCCTTACCTCCGATTTTGATAGCCCCTTCCTGTGGATCAAAAAGACGTGGAATCAATTGAGCCAAGGTTGACTTTCCTGCACCAGTTGCTCCAACTACACCAACCATTTGACCAGGTTCAATAGTAAAGCTCACATCTTTCAGCATCGGTTCCTTATCCATTGGATAGGTAAAGGTCACATTTTCAAAGCTAAGGCTTCCAACCAACTCTTCATCTGGGACATCCTTGAAGGTCATAGCTGGCTCTGCGTCAAGAATTTCTCGAATACGACGCATAGAAATCATGGCACGGCTGACAGAATTTCCTAAAAATCCAACCATAACAATGGTAAAGATAATCTGGCTCAGGTAATTAACAAAGGAAGCAATAGAGCCAACAACTGATGGATCCGACTGAACCATCCCTGCAACTAGCCAAATCGAGAGGAAAACCGCCCCGTAGCCGACCAACATCATGAAAGGTTCCACTACTGAAAAGGCATACCCAATGTAAAGATTTTGACCGAGAAGCTCGTCTGAAACCTCCGTAAACTTAGCAAACTGCTCTTTTTCTTGGACAAAGGACTTGACCACACGAACGCCACGCAGATTTTCCTTGGCAATGGCATTGATGCGTTCAAGAAGGGTTTGAAACTTGGCAAAACGAGGGCCCATCATTCCCATCATGACAGCAGTCAAGGCAAAGATCAAGATAACCATGAGAACAATCACCCACCACAGAGAAGGTAAGGTTTGAACCGCCAGGATAAACGAACCGATGAACAAGAGGGGAAGTCTGAAAAGAATTTGGAAGGTCATCATGACGACGTTCTGAATCTGGTTGATATCATTTGTCATGCGAACGACTAGATTTCCCGCATTAAATTGTTCAATATTGGCATAAGAAAAGGTTTGGATTTTACGGAAGGCATCCTCCCGAAGGTCAGATGAAACTCCTTGGGCAATATAGGCTGCTAGGACAACATTAAGACCACCAGCAACTAGACCAACCAAGGCCACACCAATCAACCAAGCCCCGATACTATAAATAGCTTCATATTTCCCAGCAAGGAGGGCGTCTAACACTTCCTGCAGATAACGCGGTTGCAGAAGTGAACTAGCAACCATCAAGCCTGTCATCAGGAGCGAGGCCAAGGCCTGCCACTTGTAGGTTTTTATTTTCTGAATCAGCATACTTTCTCCTTAAAAAATAGACAAAAGGGAGCGACAATGCGTCAGCTCCTTCTCATTCTGTTTGTGTGATGTTATTCTAGCAAAAAAGTGGGAACTTGTCAAAGAAGTCTCCTTGATACAGCTAGAATGACCAGTAATTTTCTCTTTATAGTTTCTGTTTTAACTCGACCAAGACATTCATAGCCTGCATAGGTGTCATATTGTAAACATCCAGTTTAGACAATTCTGCTAGGATAGGATGTTCTTCAGTCGTATCAAAGAGAGAAATCTGTTCTGTGACGGCACTTGTTTGTCTCATGGGAGCAGGACTTTCTGTCCCTTGACTCTCTAACTGAGTCAAAATCTTATCCGCCCTTGCTAAAAGGTCTGCTGGCAAGCCGGCAATCTTAGCAACATGGATACCGTAGGATTTATCAGCTGGCCCTGGTTCAATCTTGTGAAGGAAAGTGACCTGTCCATCCTGCTCCAAGGTTGCCACGTGGACATTGACCAAGTGTTCCAAGCTAGACGCCAGACTAGTCAACTCATGGTAGTGGGTCGCAAAGAGGGTCTTGGCTCCGATATGTTCATGGATGTATTCAATGATGGACTGAGCAAGAGCCATCCCATCATAAGTTGCAGTTCCACGTCCCAATTCATCAAAGAGAATAAGAGAATTCTTGGTCGCATGCGAAATGGCATTGTTGGCCTCCATCATCTCCACCATAAAGGTTGACTGGCCTGAAACCAAGTCATCTGCTGCTCCGATACGGGTAAAAATCGCATCAAAAATCGGTAAACGGGCGCTTTCTGCCGGTACATAGGAACCCATCTGGGCCATTATCGCCGTCATGGCTAACTGACGCATATAGGTTGACTTCCCGCTCATGTTGGGCCCTGTAATCAGTTGAATACTGGTATCTTCTGCCATCTGAATCGTATTTGGAATATAGGTCTGAGCCCCCATAACCTTTTCAACGACAGCATGGCGCCCTTTCTGGATATCGATTTGTGAATCGTCACCAAACTCTGGTCGAATCAAATGCTGGGTTTCAGCCACAATCGCCAGACTTTGCAAGACATCAACTGTCGCAATTCCTTGAGCTAAAGCCTGCAAACGCTGGATATACTTGCTGACCTCTTCACGAATGCGCATAAAAATTTCGTACTCTAGATTAGCTGACTTCTCACGCGCCTCCAGCATATCTCCCTCGATACGGGCTAATTCTTCGGTTCCAAAACGTTCTGAGTTTTTCAGCGTCGCCTTGCGGAAAAAGTGGGCTGGCACATTCCCCAGTTGTGAATTGGTCACATGGAAATAGTAGCCATCCTTCTTATTGTAGTCAATCTTGAGCGTGCTGATACCAGAATTTTCTCGCTCCTTAGCCTCAATCTCAGCAATCCAGCTAGTCCCTTCTCTGAGAACGCGACGGTACTTGTCTAAAGTCTCATCAAATCCAGTCCGGATGATTCCTCCATCTGTAATCACATGAGGAGCTTCAGGAGCAATCGCTGCGCTAATCAAGCTCTCCAACTCAGGGATTCTATCCAATTGTTCGATAAGATAAGACAGAGCAGACTGCTCCATTCCCTCTAAAATCGCTCGAATCCGTGGCACACTGGATAAGGTAGTCGCCAACTGCAAGAGATCCTTGGGATTGGTTTTGCCAAAAGAAACTCGACTAGCCAAGCGTTCGATATCATAAACACCCTTGAGACTGTCTGTCAAATCACTACGCTCAAAGAAATGGTCGAGAAAGACCTGCACCACTTCTTGACGTTGGACGATTCGTTCCTTATCAATCAAAGGACGATGAATCCAAGAACGCAAGAGACGCATACCCATGGCTGTTTTGGTTTCATCCAAAAGCCAGAAAAGACTACCTTGCTTCTTTCCTGAACGAGCATTCTCAACCAAATCCAGACTAGCCTTGGTCGCATAATCCATCTGCAAGAAATCCTTGATTTCATAGCGTATAACAGGCTTGAGGTGGTTCAATTCCCTCATCTGAGTTCGATGAACATACTGGAGCAATTTACTAGATGCCGCTTTCTCCACAGATGCCAATCGTGAATCCAGTAAATGAAGGTCTTCAAAGCCTTCTTTTTCATAAGAGAGCACCAGATTCATCTGGCAACTGAGGATTTGTTCTTCTTCCTCAGACAAGTCATAACCCAGCACCACTTCTCGCGCCTTGAGATTGCGGATTTCCCCACAAACCAGCGTAAAATCCAAAAGACCTGTCACATAAAAGTCACCCGTCACCAGGTCCATATAAGCTAGGCCAAATTGATTACCTTCACGGTCTATGGCAACCAAGAAATTGTTCTGACTGTCCGGCTTACTACTATCGACCACTGTCCCTGGCGTAATGACCTGAACAACCTCTCGTTTCACAACCCCAACTGCTTGTTTAGGATCTTCCATCTGCTCTGCAATGGCTACCTTATAGCCCTGCTCAATCAAGACATCGATGTACTGTTGGGCAGAATGATAGGGAACACCCGCCATAGGAATCGGATTGTCGGCATTCTTGTTGCGACTCGTTAAGGAAATTTCCAGAATCTGCGCAGCATTGACCGCATCCTCATAAAATAATTCATAAAAATCACCCATCCGAAAGAGCAAAAAAGCATCTGGATATTGCTTTTTAATATCCACATACTGTTGCATGCCGGGTGATAGCTTTTCTGTCGCCATTTTCCGTCTCTCCTTGTCAAAAATAAGTCTTGAGAGCAACTCCCAAGACCTTACTTATCTTTCATCAAATCTAGCAAACGATCTTCCATGAGTTTGGCAACGTGCTGGTCTCGACAAATGACCAATAAGGTATTGGCACCAGCAACTGTTCCTAAAATCCATTCATCCTTGTTTGCATCTACAATATTTGCCAAAACAGAGGCTTCTCCCAGTTTGGTATGAAGCACCAAGGTAAACTCTGCTCTTGCAACACCTTCTAAATGATGAGACAAAAATTCCACCAAATCAATCTTTTCTGTCTCATTTGCTAGTACATAATACACCATATCATTTTTCTTGACCTTGATCAAGCCGATTTCGCGCAAATCACGAGACAGGGTTGTCTGCGTCACAAAGACATTGTGCGCCTCCAACCGATCTTGAATTTCTTTTTGTGTACTTAATTTCTCCTCAGTAATCATTTTTTTTATTAACTGATGACGATCTCTTTTTCTCATAAAATCCTCTTATGTGAATATTTATAACTATTTTTATAACTATATTATACCAAAAAAATAGGAGATTTCAAAAATTTTTTCTTCTTTCTTTAAAATTGTGATAAAATAGTAGAAAAGTCCAAAAAGGAGCTCTTAATGAATACAAAAGAATTGATTGCTAGCGAATTGGCTAGCGTCATTGATAGCCTGGACCAAGAGGCTATTTTAAATTTACTGGAAACCCCTAAAAACTCAGAAATGGGAGACATTGCTTTCCCTGCTTTTTCTCTTGCAAAAGTCGAACGTAAAGCACCTCAAATGATTGCGGCTGAACTGGCTGAAAAAATTAACAGCCAATCCTTTGAAAAGGTTGTTGCAACAGGACCTTACGTTAACTTTTTCCTTGATAAATCTGCCATTTCTGCTCAAGTATTGCAAGCTGTTATCACTGAAAAAGAACACTATGCTGATCAAAATATTGGTAAACAAGAAAATGTTGTTATCGATATGTCTAGTCCCAATATCGCTAAGCCATTCTCTATTGGCCACCTGCGCTCAACTGTCATCGGAGATAGCTTATCACATATTTTCCAAAAAATCGGTTATCAAACAGTCAAGGTCAACCACTTGGGAGACTGGGGTAAACAGTTTGGGATGTTGATTGTTGCCTACAAAAAATGGGGCAACGAAGAAGCTGTAAAAGCTCATCCAATCGATGAACTTCTTAAACTCTATGTCCGCATCAACGCTGAAGCTGAAAATGACCCTAGCTTGGATGAAGAAGCACGCGAATGGTTCCGTAAACTTGAAAATGGAGACGAGAAAGCTCTCTCTCTTTGGCAATGGTTCCGCGATGAAAGTTTAGTGGAATTTAACCGCCTTTACAATGAACTGAAGGTTGAATTTGACAGCTACAACGGAGAAGCTTTCTACAACGATAAGATGGATGCAGTTGTAGACATTCTTTCTAAAAAAGGCCTTCTTGTTGAATCAGAAGGTGCTCAAGTTGTGAATCTTGAGAAATATGGAATTGAACATCCAGCCCTTATCAAGAAATCAGATGGTGCAACTCTCTATATCACACGTGACTTGGCTGCAGCCCTCTACCGTAAAAATGAATACCAATTTGCTAAATCTATCTACGTAGTTGGTCAAGAGCAATCTGCCCACTTTAAACAACTCAAAGCTGTCTTGCAAGAGATGGGTTACGACTGGAGTGGCGACATTACTCACGTTCCTTTTGGTTTGGTTACAAAAGAAGGGAAAAAACTCTCTACTCGTAAAGGGAATGTCATCTTGCTAGAGCCTACAGTTGCAGAGGCTGTTAGCCGTGCCAAGGCCCAAATCGAAGCTAAAAATCCTGAACTTGAAAACAAAGACCAGGTAGCGCATGCTGTTGGAGTTGGAGCCATTAAATTCTATGACCTCAAGACTGACCGTACAAATGGATACGACTTCGACCTAGAGGCTATGGTATCCTTCGAAGGGGAAACTGGACCTTATGTTCAATACGCCTACGCTCGTATCCAATCTATCTTACGGAAAGCGGATTTCAAACCAGAAACAGCTGGCAACTATAGCTTGAATGATGCTGAAAGTTGGGAAATCATTAAACTCATCCAAGACTTCCCACGTATTATCAACCGTGCGGCGGATAACTTTGAACCTTCTATCATTGCTAAATTTGCAATTAGCCTGGCTCAAGCCTTTAACAAATACTATGCACATACACGTATCCTAGACGAAAATGCTGAGCGCGACAGCCGTCTAGCCCTCAGCTACGCAACCGCAGTCGTTCTCAAAGAGGCCCTTCGCTTGCTTGGAGTAGAAGCGCCTGAGAAGATGTAAATCGCCAAAGTTACTTGATTGCGGAGCAATCTAAGTAACTAACGCCAAATCCTATCAGGGATTTGGCTAGGCGCTTCACTAGTTCTGGAACATAAATATTATCGATTTATGTTCCAGAACGTCGTAATCTTAAAGCTATTGGAACTAAAGTTCCTAATTGTTAGACGCTAGCCGCTTATATGCGGACTAGCTAGCTGCTTCACTAGTCATGGTCTCTAAATATAATCGATTTAGAGACCATGACGTCGTAACTATGGCGATTTACCTAATCGCTTCACTGACAGTCTATCAAAAACCTTATCAAGGTTTGCTGGCTTGTTCTGCTATTTTAGATCCACTAAATCGATTTATTCACTACTATTTTTTTATCATACAGGGAGATATCCTATGAGCCAATATGCTTATATCCTCGTTGTAATTAGCTTGGTATTCCTTTTTCTGCTCAATAAGTACGAGAAGGAGAGACTGCAAAAACTCTACCAAGAACAACTTTTGAAGGATGAAACATTTAAGAATGATATCAAAGAGAAAATTCACACGACTGAAAATATCAATGATGTCATTGCTTACATCAATAAAACGTATCATCTAGGAATGTTGCTATCAAAAGACATTACAGATCAATTGAAATAAACCTAACTATATTATAACGAATATCAAAACCGAGACTGAGAGTTTAATACTTAGCCTCGGTTTTTGTGTATTTTTGAAGTCACAAAGCCACCACACCCCAGCAATGCAAGTGCAAAATCCTCTAGAATATGATAGAATAATGGAAAGGACTCTATTAAGGAGGAAATCATGGAAAAACAAACCGTCACCGTCTTGGGGCCTGGTTCTTGGGGAACTGCCCTTTCACAAGTCTTAAATGACAATGGACACGAGGTACGTATTTGGGGAAATCTTCCCGAGCAAATCAATGAAATTAATACACACCATACTAATAAACACTACTTTAAAGATATCGTTCTAGACGAAAATATCATTGCCTACACCGACTTAGCAGAGGCATTAAAAGATGTAGATGCGATTTTGTTTGTTGTCCCAACAAAAGTGACACGACTTGTTGCCCAACAAGTTGCAAAAATCTTAGACCATAAGGTTATCATCATGCACGCTTCAAAGGGATTAGAGCCTGATAGTCATAAACGATTATCAACCATCCTTGAAGAAGAAATTCCTGAACATCTCCGCAGTGATATTGTCGTTGTTTCAGGCCCTAGTCATGCAGAAGAGACCATTGTGCGTGACCTGACTTTAATAACAGCTGCTTCTAAAGATTTACAAACAGCTCAATACGTTCAAGAGCTATTTAGTAATCACTACTTCCGACTTTATACCAATACGGATGTTATTGGAGTTGAAACTGCTGGTGCTCTTAAAAATATTATTGCTGTCGGTGCCGGAGCTTTACATGGTCTGGGATTTGGTGACAATGCCAAGGCAGCCATCATCGCTCGAGGCTTGGCAGAAATTACTCGCCTAGGGGTAGCACTCGGGGCCAGTCCATTGACCTATAGTGGCTTATCTGGTGTGGGAGATTTGATCGTAACGGGAACCTCCATCCACTCTCGTAACTGGAGAGCTGGAGATGCTCTCGGACGAGGAGAATCCCTAGATGATATAGAAGCTAATATGGGCATGGTGATTGAAGGAATTTCAACGACTCGAGCAGCCTATGAACTAGCGCAAGAACTTGGAGTCTATATGCCGATTACACAAGCCATTTACCAAGTTATTTACCACGGAACCAATATCAAAGATGCCATTTATGACATCATGAACAATGAATTTAAAGCAGAAAATGAGTGGTCTTAACCCTCTAAAGAAAGGATTCTTATGTCATCAAAAGTTAGAAAAGCAATCATCCCTGCCGCTGGACTCGGGACTCGATTTTTACCGGCAACCAAGGCCCTTGCCAAAGAAATGTTGCCAATTGTAGACAAACCAACTATCCAGTTTATCGTAGAAGAAGCTCTTAAATCAGGTATTGAAGATATTCTGGTTGTCACTGGTAAGTCAAAACGTTCTATTGAGGATCACTTTGACTCAAACTTTGAGCTTGAGTACAACCTTAAGGAAAAAGGCAAAACGGATTTGTTAAAATTGGTAGATGAAGCAACTGGTATGCGCCTCCATTTCATTCGCCAAACTCACCCTCGTGGTCTTGGAGATGCTGTCTTACAAGCCAAAGCTTTTGTAGGGAATGAGCCCTTCGTTGTTATGCTGGGTGACGACCTTATGGACATCACAAATGAGAATGCCGTTCCTTTGACAAAACAACTGATGAATGATTACGAAAAGACACACGCATCAACCATTGCTGTCATGCCTGTACCACATGAAGACGTTTCATCATACGGGGTTATCGCTCCTCAGGGCGAAGGAAGTAATGGACTCTATAGCGTTGAAACTTTCGTAGAAAAACCAGCTCCCGAAGATGCACCAAGTGATTTGGCAATCATCGGTCGCTATCTTCTGACACCGGAAATTTTTGATATCCTCGAAAAGCAAGCTCCTGGTGCTGGAAATGAAATCCAACTTACCGATGCGATTGATACGCTCAATAAAACACAGCGTGTTTTTGCCCGTGAATTTACAGGAGCTCGTTACGACGTTGGGGATAAGTTTGGATTTATGAAAACATCTATTGACTACGCCCTCAAGCACCCACAAGTCAAAGATGCCTTGAAAAATTACCTCATCCAACTGGGAAAAGAATTGGCTGAGAAGGAATAAAATAAAAAGATAAGGTTCAAAAAATGCCTTATCTTTTTTCATTACATAAATTTTCATCCCATTCCCTTGTAGAGAAGCAAGACTGCGAGTACTACGAACAAGACTAATGCTACCAGTCTCTGACTAGCGCTATACATCCGTCTTTCTCCTCGAACTGGAAAGATAATTGCTAGAAATGCGCCACCAACTGCACCACCGATATGGCCTGCTAGACTGATTCCTGGAATCAGAACACTTCCAATAATGTTAACCACAAAAAGTGTCAGATAAGATTGCCCTAGCTGTTGGATATAGGGGTTGCGAGTTGCATAGCGAAGAATGATAATCGCGGCAAATAGCCCATAAAGAGAGGTAGAGGCTCCTGCTGCTAAGGATTTGGGACTAAATACAAAAACAAAGAGATTGCCCATCATTCCAGATAAGAGATAGAGAAAGAAAAACTGCTTAGAACCGAAAATTTCCTCTACTTGCCTACCAAGATAATAAAGCGAAAGCATATTGACAATGAAATGCTCCCACCCAATATGAATAAAAATGGCAGAGAAGAGACGCCAAATCTGCTCTGGAAAGAGGCGAATGGCAGGCCCATACATGGCTCCAAATTGAAATAGGGTATCTGCCCTGTAAAAGTTTCCTCCTGTGGTCACCAACATTAGTAGAAATACCAAGGCCGTCACTAAGAGAAAGAAACTCGTCACAGGGTAACGCCTATCAAAGATTTCTTTCATCAATCAGTACCTCCTCAACAGGAATATCATGATTTTCAGGGCTAAAGTCCCGAATTTGACAAGGATAAACTGTACTCAAAGTATGACCAGGAAAATGTTTCAGATAGCGGTCATAATAACCTCCACCATAGCCAATCCGATAGCCCTTTGTCGTAAAAGCTAACCCCGGAACATGAATCAAATCAATCTGAGAGGCATCCATCACTTCCAAATTTCCCTGTGGTTCCAGTAGGCCAAAGGAAGTTTTAACCAGTTGTTGCGGATCATAGACCACAAAGTCCATGCGCCCCTTGGGATATGTTTTAGGTATCAGAACCTTCTTGCCATCCTTCAGCGCCTGCTCAATCAGTTCCTGCGTTTGAAATTCATGAGGAAAAGAGAGATAGGTTGCGATGACCTTAGCTTCTTGATAAAAGGGAGGGTGTAAAAGTCGTTCTGTTAAAGCTTGATCTATAAACTGTTTTTGCTCTCGAGTTAAAGCCTTCATTTCGTGCAAGACTTGCTTGCGTAATTCCGATTTCATAGACAAGCCCTCTACTCTGCTGCCTTCTTTTTCAGGAAACTAGAGACCGCATCCACCCCAATAGCTAATGCTTCTTCCTTAGGATTCATCTGAGGGTGATGAAGGGCATAGGGACTATCTATACCAAGCCAGAACATAACGCCATCAACTTTTGAAAGGAGATAACCAAAGTCTTCACCTGTCATAGCAGGCTCGATATCAATCAACTCGATTCCGTCTTTCTCTTCAAAGAAGTTCATCAGTTCACGCGCCAAGGCTGGATTGTTCTCAACAGGTAGGTATCCACCTTGTTTGAGTTCCACTTCGACTTCCATATCAAAAGCAGCTGCAACCCCTTCTGCAACTGTTTTGACCCTCTTTTGAACCAAGAGACTCATGTCCTGAGTCAAGGCCCGAATAGTTCCATGCAAAAAGGCTGTGTCTGTGATGACATTGTTGGTTGTTCCAGCTTGAAAAACGCCAAAGGTCACCACCGCTCCCTCGATTGGATTAACATTGCGGCTAACCACTGACTGTACTTGGGTCACAAAGTAACTAGCAGCCACCAAGGCGTCATTAGCTTCATGTGGAAAGGCTGCGTGGCCACCTTTGCCTTTGAAACGGATCTTCACCTCGCAAGTTCCTGCAAAAAGTGTATGAGTATTAGTCGCAATCTGGCCGACTTTCAAATCTGGTCGAACATGGAGGCCATAAAATTGATCTGGTAACCAATCTCCAAAAGCACCATCCTCATACATGAGCATACCACCAGCTTCATTTTCTTCAGCAGGTTGAAACAGAAAGAGCAGATTGTTCCTTGGTTGCTCCTCAAGGGCTCGCTCAAGACAGCCCAAAGCAATAGTCATGTGGAAATCATGTCCACAAGCATGCATGCGACCTTGGTGCTGAGAAGCGAAAGGAAGTCCTGTTTGTTCGACGATAGGCAGACCATCAATATCTGTCCGCCAACCAATGGTCCGCTCTGGCTGACTTCCCTGCAAATAGACCAAAATCCCTGTCCGCCAAGTTCGAACTTGGACAAAATTCTTACCCGCAGTCAATTTCTCAATCACATCCAACAGATAAGCTTGAGTCTTGAACTCCTCCAAGCCAATCTCTGGAATCTGGTGCAAATCTCGTCTAGTCTGAATCAAATCTAACATCTATCTATCCTCCGATATAGCAGAAAGAGGCTGGAAGAAGGGTTCCGCCTCTTTATTACTTTTACAATTATAAGGTACGAAGCGCATCCTCTAGCGCTGTTTTTTGTTGGGTTTGGGCATCAATCTCTTTGATGATACGAGCTGGAACACCTGCTACCACCACGTTTTCTGGGACATCTTGGGTAACAATAGCTCCTGCTGCGACAACTGAACCACTACCGATTTGGACCCCTTCGATAACCACTGCGTTGGCACCGATGAGAACATTGTCTCCAACACGGACTGGTTCTGCGCTAGCTGGCTCAATCACACCTGCAAGAACGGCACCTGCACCAACGTGACTGTTTTTCCCCACGATAGCACGGCCACCAAGGATAGCACCCATGTCAATCATAGTTCCTGCACCAATTTCAGCACCGATATTGATAACTGCTCCCATCATGATAACAGCATTGTCACCAATTTCAACCTGATCACGGATAATAGCACCTGGTTCGATACGAGCGTTGATAGCACGTTTATCTAGCAAAGGAACTGCAGAATTGCGAGCATCTTGCTCAACAACATAGTCTTGATTTTCTACCAAACCATCGAGAAGAGGAGCAACATCTTTCCAGTCTCCAAATAGTACATTCCCTAGTTTAACAACAGATCTTGGTACAGCAGTTGCGAGTTGTCCCTCAAAGGTTACTTTCACACTGGTTTTCTTTTCAGCATTGGCGATAAATTGGATAATTTCTTGAGCGTTCATTTTTGTAGCAGTCATAGGCGCCTCCTAGTTCATTTTAATGATACCTATTCTACCAAAAAAGGCCTCAAATTTGAAGCCTTTTTGTTTGTTTTTAGGTATGATTTTTAGGGATGTGAGATAAAACGTGCTGTCGGTAAAAGCAAGCCCCTACCGATACAACCTAAAAACACTCTTCACAACTATCTCCCCATGTTTTATTGACTATTCTAGTATAGCACACTTTTAGAATTAAGAAAAGACTTTTTATTTACTTTCTTTCGCTTCTTCTACCGATAGGAAAATCATAGGCAAAATAATCAAGGCCATAGCTAGAAGAAGGGACCAATCCACTACCAATCCTAAAAACAAAACACTCAAAAGGGCAGAAGAGAGAGGTTCACTAGCACTGATAACGGAAACAACCAAAGGAGAAACCAAGGACACTGCCTTCATAGAAATGAAAAAAGCAAAAGCTGTACCGAAGAAAGCGATAATAAGGCAAATCAAGATACTCCAAATATCAGGAGTAAAGGAAAGTTGATATACCGGAGAAAGGACATTGCTAAATAAACCTGCCAAAATCATCCCCCACCCAACCGTGGGTACAAAACCATAGTGCTTCGCAAAAGGCTGAGGCAAGATAACATTAAACATGACCCCCATGGCACTCAACAAACCCGTCACAAGGGCTAGTGGTGTCATGGATAATCGAGAGAGATCCCCCTTTGTCGCCATCAGGCAAACACCCAACATGGCAACCAAAACATAAAAAATAGCGCTTTTTGACGCTCGTTTTTGATAAACCAAGCGATTGTAAAAGAGGATAAAGACAGGACTAATAAACTGTAAAATAGTTGCTGTCGCTGCATTTGAGTATTCTACACAGAGATAGAAAAAATACTGAACTGACAAAATCCCCAAAATAGCATAGGCTAAAAAGGGCAGGTAATTTTTCTTATCTCGCCAAATATCTAACACTTGCGATTTTAATTGCATTGCTGACCAAATGAGCACAAGACTCCCTGCCAGTGTCAAACGCATAGAGGTAATCCAGCCAGAGGACACCTGATAATGAGTAAAGAAATATTCTCCTAAAATTCCACAGATTCCCCATATTAAGCCGGATAGAAGCGAATAAATAGTTCCTTTAACAATCTTTTTCTGATACTGATTCATACCTTTATTGTAACACGAAAGTAAAAAAGAAAAAAGTGGCAATCCATTGATTAGCCACTTCATTTAGCACAGTTTATAGAACTTATCGTCTCGTCCTTGAAGAAGAAGGTCGTGTAGCACTTGAGTTACTACTGTCGCTAGAGCTACTACTTGAACTGCTGGAGCTTGATGGAGTTGGTAGATTCCCCACGATGCTAGACCAAGCATTCTGATAATCCGCATCACTTCCACCAATAGCAAAGCGATAACTGGTCGTTGGCGCTCCTGCCTTATTGGCCCAATAGCTGGTAACAGTCGAACCTGTGACCTCTACCTCTTTTCCTTCAACAGAAACCTTCCCTGGTTTTTGACCTGTTGATTTCAAGACTTCGGATTTTACGACACTAGGATCTAAAGCGAAGCGCTCGTTCCCCCAAATGTTTGGGGAGGCTTGCTGAATCGCATTTACCAGATGAGCCATGTAATTAGAGTTATTGGAATAACCTGCTCTACGTGACAGTGAATGATTATCATCATGCCCAATCCAGCCACCCAGGGTTAATCTAGGCGTCGAAAGCATGAGCCACATATTTTCGTCTTGGTTGGTTGTACCAGTCTTCCCAATCCAATCTGCATTAGCCAGAGTAGGATTTAAAGAAGTCAGATTCGTCTTGAAGGTTGTTGTCACACGAGAGGATAGAACTTCTCGCAACAAGCCCTGCATAATCGTCGCAGTAGCTTTTGAATAGACTTGAACCGGTTTATCCTGATACTCATACACCACTCTACCATCTGCTGCTTCAATTTTAGAAATTACATGTTTTTTATGATATAGACCATTATTTGCTAGGGTCTGATAGCCATTAGTATGCTGGGCAACTGTGACTTCAATACCACCACCCATTGGCAGGCTCTCAATACCGTACTCAGGAATCTCGTAACCCATCTTTTCCATATAACCCTTGACATCAACACCCTTTTCACGGAGCATACGATAGGTCCAGTAAGCCGGGATATTCCATGAATAGTTCAGAGCTTCTCCCAAGGTCATCATTCCTGTTCCCTTACTATTAGCATACATAATCGGATTGCCATTAGCAAAATTTGTTGGATAGTTAGATAGAATCGTTTCGCTTCCCATCAAGCCCTGGTCAATAGCAATACCGTAAGCCAGCAAAGGCTTGGTAGTAGAAGCTGGTGAGCGCTTGGTATCAAAGGCATGATTGTTTTGATTTTCTTGATAATTACGACCACCTACAAAGCCTAGAATAGCACCTGTTTGGTTGTCCATCAGGACATTCCCTACTTCTACACGACCTGTTCCATCGTCTAAAAGATAGCCATAGTCAGCAACCGCACTTTGCATAGCAGAATGAATTTTCTGGTCTATGGTAGTAGTAATCTTATAACCACCATTTTCAATTTCTTTGGCTGCCAAATCACGATAAAACTTCTGAGTTGCCTCATTTTTCAACTCCTTAGCGGAGACATTGTCTCTCTGAGCTAGATAGTCATACATACGTTCTTGAGCTTCTGCCAAAGTTGTAAAGTATAAATAGTCTCGTGAAATTCCTGTGACCGTGCCCGATGATAAAAAGTCCTGTTTAAGGTCATAATCCTTGTACTGAGAATACTCGTCTTTGCTTAAGGCACCTGTACGATACATACTGTAAAGAACTGCCTTAGCCCGTCTTAAGCCAATTTCTAGGTCTTCATCACTCTTCAACTCCCCAGTATTTTCATAAGGAGAGTAGGTAATGGGACTCTGTGGAAGTCCTGCTAAAAATGCTGCTTGAGGAACCGTCAACTGACTGGCATCTACACCGAAAATCCCCTCAGCTGCCTGCTGAGCTCCTGCAATATTCTGTCCCTTATTATTTCGGCCAAAGGGAGCCACATTGAGATAGGTCGTTAAAATCTCATCCTTATTCATGGCGCGTTCCAAGGCAAGAGCATCCACAATTTCTGTCGCCTTACGAGCCAAGGTCGGCGCATCCCCAACCACCTGCTGTTTAATTAGTTGCTGGGTCAAGGTCGACCCCCCACTAGAGGAACCCAAACCTACAAATTTCCCCAAGGTCGCACGAATCACCGCCTTGGGCACTACACCTTTATGTTCTTTAAAGTGTTCATCTTCCGTCGCAATGATAGCCTTCTTCAGATTTTCCGAAATTTGCTCAGATGAGATAGAAGTGCGCAACAAATCACTCTCTATGGAAGCAATTACCGTCCCATCCGCATAGGTAATCTCTGAAATAGAAGAGATGTCCTTGACCTGATGTACCAATTCTTCTGTCTGAGGCACCCGAACCTTGTCAAATAAGGCCACTCCGTACCCCAAAGCAATCCCAGCTCCCAACATTCCTCCTAGAAAACCGAGTATAAAGAGTAAGTTAAATAAGGCTTTTATACTCAGTAAAATAGCTGGAAAAATAGCTGGCTTCTCTAAGGATTTAGATTTTTGGACACTTGAGACTTTCTTGCCAGGGCTAGCTGTTTTTTTATTTTTTTGTTTTTGCTGGAAAAATTCCAGCATTTTTCGTTTTAATTCATTTACTTGATTTTGCATGGATTTCCTCACTCTATCTATTATACCATAAAAGGGAAACTTTCAATAAAATAGCCACTTTCTTCCCTATTCTGCTAGGCTATTGCCCAAGTTTGTGATACAATAGTTAGAAACAATAATTTTAAAAAGGAGAAAAGACACATGCACATTTTTGATGAGCTAAAAGAGCGTGGTTTGATATTTCAAACGACTGATGAAGAAGCTTTGCGTAAAGCCCTAGAAGAAGGTCAAGTTTCTTATTATACTGGCTACGATCCAACTGCTGACAGCCTTCACCTAGGCCACCTTGTCGCAATCTTGACAAGTCGTCGCTTGCAATTAGCAGGTCACAAACCTTATGCGCTCGTTGGCGGTGCTACAGGTCTCATCGGAGATCCGTCCTTCAAAGATGCTGAACGTAGTCTCCAAACAAAAGACACAGTAAATGGCTGGGTCAAGTCTATCCAAGGACAACTTTCTCGTTTTCTTGACTTTGAAAATGGCGAAAATAAAGCTGTCATGGTCAACAACTACGACTGGTTTGGCAGCATCAGCTTCATTGACTTCCTCCGTGACATTGGAAAATACTTCACGGTCAACTACATGATGAGTAAGGAATCTGTTAAAAAACGAATTGAAACTGGAATTTCTTACACTGAGTTTGCTTACCAAATCATGCAAGGGTACGACTTCTTCGTCCTTAACCAAGACCACAACGTAACGCTACAAATCGGTGGTTCTGACCAGTGGGGAAATATGACAGCTGGTACTGAATTGCTTCGTCGTAAAGCTGACAAAACTGGTTACGTTATCACTGTTCCACTGATTACCGATGCAACTGGTAAGAAGTTTGGTAAATCAGAAGGAAACGCAGTTTGGCTCAATCCTGAAAAGACTTCTCCATACGAAATGTACCAATTCTGGATGAACGTTATGGACGCTGACGCTGTTCGCTTCTTGAAGATCTTTACTTTCTTGTCACTTGATGAGATTGAAGACATTCGTAAACAATTTGAAGCAGCGCCACACGAACGCTTGGCTCAAAAAGTCTTGGCTCGTGAAGTTGTCACACTTGTTCACGGCGAAGAAGCCTACAAAGAAGCCCTTAACATTACCGAGCAACTCTTTGCCGGAAACATCAAAAATCTTTCTGTCAAAGAGCTCAAACAAGGACTTCTTGGCGTGCCAAACTACCACGTTCAAGCTGATGAAGACCACAATATCGTGGAACTGCTCGTTTCATCTGGTGTGGTTAACTCAAAACGCCAAGCCCGTGAAGATGTCCAAAATGGAGCTATTTACGTAAACGGTGACCGCATCCAAAACCTTGACTATGTCTTGAGTGACGCAGATAAGCTTGAGAACGAACTGACTGTTATCCGTCGTGGGAAGAAAAAATACTTTGTATTGACTTACTAAATTGTTCAACATTTACCTATAAATAAAGGAGTTAACCTCAAGAAAGGTAACTCCTTTTTGTTGTTGATAACTCTCATCTATCTATTTTTAATAGACAGGCTACGCAGTACAATGCGCAAGGTTGTTAGATTATGTAAGATAGAGAGATTTGAAGGACTGAGCCAATTAAATAAGCCAAAGCCAATCAAACTACTATTTACGACAACAGTATCTTGAATATTCTTCTTGATGAGTGTTTGCAAAGATGATGATAGCCAATCCAACTCTTGGAAGAAATCCAAACGATTATCTAACAATAAGATATCACTCATCTGCTTAGAAATATCTGCACTCTCATTCATCACCACACCGATATCTGATAGGGTTAGAGCAGCTGAGTCATTCAACCCATCCCCAACCATCAAAATAGTGTGACCTGCTTTCTGCAGTTCCTCTACTAACTCAAATTTCCCATCAGGTTTCAAATCTGTATAAACCTGATCAAAGGGCAAATCTTTGACTAATTCCTCTGTCCTAACCAAGGTGTCCCCTGTTGCCAGAATCAATTTTTTCCCTTGTGCCTTAAGTTTCTCCAAGGCTGCTTTTGCTTCTTTTCTCAAAGGAGTATGAATGCAGAACATTCCAATCAATTCATTCTGATAGGCTAAGAATAAGAGATTGTAGTGATTCTTGTACTCTTCAATCAAAGCATGTTGTTCCAAACTAATATGAATCTGCTCATCCTGCATCAAGACATAATTCCCAATAACAACTAGTTGGCCATCAATATGTGACTTAATTCCCTTACTTGCGATATATTGGAGTTTCCCATGCATTTCCTCATGTTCAATCCCCTCTATCTCAGCTTGCTTGACGATAGCATTAGCAATAGGATGATAGATGTGCTCCTCAAGACAGGCACTGATTCTGAGAATATCTTCCTCACTATAGTCCCCAAAAGGTAACACCTTTTCAACTATCGGATAGCTAGTTGTGATTGTTCCCGTCTTATCAAACAAGAAAGTATCAACTTCCAGATATTTCTCCAGAACATCCCCATCCTTAATCACCATTTCACGATTCAACCCCTCCTTGATAGCTGTCAAATAAGCTACAGGAGTAGAGATTTTCAAAGCGCAGGAGAAATCGACCAATAGGAAAGAGATAGCCTTAGAAAAAGAACCTGTTAATAGGTAAGTCAGCCCAGCCCCCAAGAAATTATATTTGACGACCTTGTCCGCCATCTTGATAAAATAGCGTTGTTTCGTTTTCTTGTTTTCTTCAGATTTCTTCATCAACTCAATCAGTTGTAAAATACGGCTGTTCATCTGATTATCGGTTACACGAATGCGTAACTCTCCAGTTTCTAATACTGTATTTGCACAAACCAAATCAGACTCTCTTTTTTCAACTGGAAAACTCTCTCCCGTCAAGGAGCTTTCGTTGACCATACCTAAACCTGAAACCACTTGTCCATCAAACAGAATTTCATTTCCTTGAGATAGGACCAAGACATCTCCTATTTGAACATCGGAACTCTTGATACTAACGACCGTATCGCCCTGCACTAAGAATACATCGCTCTCTTTTGCAAGAAGACTCTGTTCTAAATCTGTTGCAGTTTTTTTCAAGGACCATTGATCTAAATGATTCCCCAAATCAAGCATAAACATGATATTGCTAGCCGTCTTGGATTGGTTCATAAACAAGGACAATAAAATCGCCGAACAGTCCAAGACTTCCATTGTTAGTTCCTTACGCGCCAGTGTTTGATAGGCTTCTCTAACATAACCCAAAGCCTGATAACAAGTCCATATATAGCGAATAGGATACGGCACAAAACTACGAAAAAGCACACGCTTAATCGCTGCACCTGAAACAATAGAATAAGCACTCTCTTCTCTACGAATGGGAAGAGTCATCAGCTCAGAAACTTTCCCTTTATCAATTCTTTTTAAAAAGGCTTCTGCATTATCTAATACAGAAAAGCCTTCTTTTATGCGTAGAGTAAAGTGCTGTTGATCCATGTAAAACTGGATAGACTCAATCCCCTTTTCATCTCTCGCCAAGGAACGAAGATAGTCTTGAATATCCAAGGTGAGTGAAAAAGAAGATGATAGTCGGATATGTTGGTATCCTCTATGTAGCACTTTAAAAGACATATTATTCTCCTATAAGGCTATCTAATTGCTCTTCTTTTTTCTCTTGCTCGTACAAATATTTGGCATCTTGCAAGACATCGTCTCCATGTTGCTTCACAACAGAAACAGATGCGTCTAGCCCGTCTTTCAACTTGTAAGCCTTAGCCAAGGCTTTAGAATAACCTTTTTTAGCTTCCTTACTTGCCAAGATTTTCAAACCAAGGGTACCAAATGCAACACCACCTAAAAAGAGTGATGATTTTTTCGCAACTTTTGCGACGGTCAATACTTCTTTTAACATACTTATTTCCTCCTAGCTATTATTATATAGCAATTTAGATATAAAAGCAATTTAATTTTGGCACTTTGAAAAGTAATTATACTACTATTTAATTTTATTACAAATCATCCTAAAGTTGCTTTCATTTGCCTCTTTTGATACACTTAAACTATGAATACAAATCTCAAACCTAAACTCCAGCGTTTTGCTTCTGCGACTGCCTTTGCCTGCCCTATCTGTCAAGAAAATCTGACTCTGCTAGAGACTAGTCTCAAGTGCTGCAACCGTCATTCTTTTGACCTGGCGAAATTTGGCTATGTCAATCTAGCCCCTCAAATCAAGCAATCTACTAACTACGACAAGGAAAATTTTCAAAACCGTCAACAAATCCTAGAAGCTGGCTTTTACCACGCTATCTTAGAGACTGTATCTGACTTGTTAGCAAATTCAGACACTAGCACCACAGTCTTAGATATCGGTTGTGGCGAAGGATTCTATTCTCGCAAACTCCAAGAAAGTCATCCTGACAAAACCTTCTATGCCTTTGATATTTCCAAAGATTCCGTCCAAATCGCTGCTAAAAGTGAACCCAACTGGGCAGTCAATTGGTTTGTAGGCGACTTGGCTCGTCTTCCTATAACAGACGCCAGCATGGATATCCTGCTTGATATCTTCTCACCTGCAAACTATGGAGAATTTCGTCGCGTTTTATCCAAAGACGGTATCTTGATAAAGGTTATTCCAACTAAAAATCACCTCAAGGAAATCCGTCAGAAGGTACAAGACCAGCTGACAAACAAGGACTATTCCAACCAAGATATCAAGGAGCATTTCCAGGAACACTTTACCATCCTATCTAGTCAAACTGCCTCTCTGACTAAGACTATCACAGCAGAACAACTCCAAGCCCTACTCAGTATGACGCCCCTACTCTTTCACATCGACCAGACTAAGATTGACTGGAGCCAAGTGACAGAGATTACTATCGAAGCAAAGATTTTGGTTGGGAAAGCATTCTAAACTAGACTTCCCAAAGGTATAAAACTTACCGAAAATCTTTAATATTACAAAAACGCATAAGAACAGGTACTCAAAAACCTTAATCTTATGCGTTTTGTTATGCAAAAATCACTGGAGTTTCTATACACATTAAGTGGAAATCTTTGAAATCAGTTCTTTTAATAACCATTGAATACCATATAGTACATTTACCCCAAATATGATATAGGCCGTATAAATCAAGTATTTCGATTTCTCCCGCCTCAAAGAATAGATTTTGTACAAAATAAATAAATTTAAAATAATAAATAACAGAGACAAAATCTTCCCCCAAAAATCAATCATAAAAGTACACAGTCAAGCATAGCTCTAATCTTTATTTTCGATTCGAAATTACAAACTTATCAATGAATAGCAAGTGAAATAAGGCAAGTGTAATTCCCGATAAGCACCCATGATAAGAGATTTCTTGATGGGTAAGGGGGTAAAGATTACTATTACCCGCCAAGAGGCATGTTAAAATAACAAATAGAATCCAAAATAAATCCGTCCATCTATATTTTGAAAAATATTTTTTCCACATAAGAACACCTTCTTTCCTACAATCATATTATAATACTTTATGTAAGCGAATACAAGAGATATGAGGTAAACAACTACGAAGAAATATAAGGCTGAAGACAGTAAAAACCAGCATTTAAAGCCTTCACTGTATCTAGGATTTCCCTATTTTTAGACAAGATTGACCCAAATCCACAGCATTTAAAAAAGCGAATTTCAATCGAAACTCGCTTTTTTACAAAATGTATTAGTATGAATTTGTATCTTATACTCAATGAAAATCAAAGAGCAAACTAGGAAGCTAGCCGCAGGCTGTACTTGAGTACGGCAAGGCAACGCTGACGTGGTTTGAATTTGATTTTCGAAGAGTATTAGTTCAAGTGCCAGATATCTTCGTTATACTGAGCGATTGTACGGTCAGATGAGAAGAATCCTGCTTTAGAAATGTTAACGATGACTTTATCCAACCATGCGTCACGGTCTTCGTAGTCAGCCAACATTTGCTCTTTGACTTTGATGTAGTCTTCCAAGTCAAGAAGAGTCATGAACCAGTCTTTGTTGATCAATTCATTGTAAAGACGTTCCAAGCGCTCTTTGTTTCCAGCTGCAAGAACTGCATCGCTAACGATGAAGTCAACCAATGGTTTGATAGCTTCACGAGCGTAGAATTCGCTTGATTTGTAAGCTGCTTTTGCGTAAAGGTCGATAACAGTTTCTGAATCTTCACCAAAGATGTAGATGTTTTCGTCACCGACCAACTCAGCGATTTCCACGTTAGCACCGTCCATAGTACCAAGAGTCAAAGCTCCGTTCAACATGAATTTCATGTTACCAGTACCTGAAGCTTCTTTAGAAGCAAGTGAGATTTGTTCTGAGATATCACATGCTGGGATAAGGAAGCTTGCTGCAGTAACGTTGTAGTTTTCAACCATAACAACTTGCAAGTGTGGAGCTACTGCTGGATCGTTAGCAATAACTTCTGACATGCAAAGAATCAAGTGGATGATATCTTGAGCGATTGTGTAGGCTGGAGCTGCTTTACCACCAAAGAAGATTGTGATTGGGCGAGCAGGGATGTTACCAGCTTTGATGTCAAGGTATTTGTGGATCACGTACAAAGCGTTCATTTGTTGGCGTTTGTACTCGTGAAGACGTTTGATTTGGATATCAAAGATAGAGTTTGTATTGATTTCCACACCTTGGTGTTCTTTCAAGTGACGAGCCAATTTACGTTTGTTATGAGCCTTGATGCTTTCCAATTTTTCTTTGACAGCTGCTTTGTCTTCATAAGACAAGAGTTTTTCAAGCTCATCTGCTTCATGGTGCCAACCATCTCCAAGAATCTCATCCAAGTAGTGAGACAATCTTGGGTTAGCATGCATGAGCCAACGACGGAAAGTGATACCGTTTGTTTTATTGTTGAATTTTTCTGGGTAAAGGTCGTAGAAAGCTTTCAACTCAGAATTTTTCAAGATTTCAGTGTGGAGCGCTGCTACCCCGTTAACGCTGTATCCGTAGTGGATATCCATGTGGGCCATGTGAACACGTCCGCTCTCATCGATAATTTGAACAGCTGGATCTTTGTATTCTGCTTTCACGCGACGGTCCAATTCTTCGATGATTGGTACCAAGTGAGGAACCACTTCTTGCAAGAATTCAAGAGGCCATTTTTCAAGGGCTTCAGCAAGGATTGTGTGGTTAGTGTAGGCAGTCATGCTACGAACGATTGAAATTGCTTCGTCAAGCTCGATACCACGTGCAGTCAAAAGACGGATCAATTCAGGGATAACCATTGATGGGTGAGTATCGTTGATTTGTACAACTGCGTAGTCAGCAAGGTCATGCAAGTTGCTTCCTTTTTCGATTGCTTCGTCGATGATCAATTGCGCACCGTTTGAAACCATGAAGTATTGTTGGAAGATACGTAGCAATTCACCTTGACGGTCACTATCATCTGGGTAAAGGAAGAGAGTCAAGTTGCGAGCGATATCTGTCTTGTCAAAGTTGATACCATCTTTAATAATAGAAGAATCAACTGAATCCAAGTCAAACAAACGCAAGCGGTTTTTAGTTGCTGTTTCATAACCAGTAACATCAATATCGTAAAGAGTTGATGTCAAAGTAAAGTCTGCAAATGGTACTTGGTAGCTACGGCTTGAGCGAACCAACCAGTTTTGCTCTGTCAACCATGCATTTGGAATTGTTTCTTGTTGGTTGTTTTTAAGAACTTGTTGGAAAAGACCAAAGTGGTAGTTAAGACCAACACCGTCACCATTCAAACCAAGAGTCGCAATTGAGTCGATAAAGCAGGCAGCCAAACGTCCCAAACCACCATTACCAAGAGATGGTTCCAATTCAACTTCTTCAACTTCGATCAAGTCTTTACCTGCAGCCGCAAGTTCTTTTTTGACATCGTCGTAAAGACCAAGGTTGATCAAGTTGTTTGACAAGAGTTTACCAATCAAGAACTCAGCTGAGATATAGTAAACTTTTTTCTTACCAGTGTTGACTGGTTTTTGGCTGCTTGCAAGCTTGCTGTAGTTAAGAAGAGCAAGGTAAAGCTCTTCATTGCTACATTCTGCAATGGTTTTATTGTAACGATTTTGTACAAATTCTTGTAGTGATAACATGTTTAAGGTGTCTCCTGATATTGTATTATTTCTTTAATTCTACCAAATTTTCATTGATTCGGCGATAGATTGTTGTCAAGTCAAGCAAGCCTTCCTCGACAGCTGGTGTCAATTGATCTTCAGTCATACGCCAAGACCAGTTTCCACCAAGGGTAGATGGGAAGTTCATACGAGCTGTCTCATCCAATTCTAGCAAATCTTGCATAGTTGCAATTGCCATGAAGCTAACTGATGAAAAGACTGTACGAAGCATAGCGTGTGGAACTGTTTCGTATTCTTTACGGTTAGTGTAGCGAGCCATGTACTCACGAGTCTCATCATCAATCTCGTTACGGTACCAACCAAGGACCGTGTTGTTATCGTGTGTTCCTGTGTACATAACTGAGTTAGCAGGTGCCAAGTGTGGACTATCGATACTTTCGTCTTCTGGGTTGAAAGCAAATTGAAGAATCTTCATTCCTGGGAAGCCAGTACGTTCACGCAACTCAATAACTTCATCAGTCATGAAGCCAAGGTCTTCAGCGATGATATTTAGCTCACCAAGTTCTTCCTTAACGGCTGCAAAAAGCTTGTAGCCTGGACCTTTCACCCACTCACCAGGTGCTGCTGTATCGGAACCAGCAGGGATTTCCCAGTAAGATTCGAAACCACGGAAGTGGTCGATACGAACGATATCGTAGATTTTGAAGCTTTCACGCAAGCGTTCAATCCACCATTTGTAGCCGTCTTTATCCATTGCTTCCCAGTCATAGATTGGGTTACCCCAAAGCTGACCAGTTGCAGAAAATTCATCTGGTGGGCATCCTGCGATGCAAGTTGCCTTACCGTTGACATCTGTCTTGAAGAGATGTGGATTTGCCCACATATCGCTTGAATCTTCCGCTACGTAGATTGGCATGTCCCCAACGATTTCAATGTGGTTGTCGTTAGCGTAAGCTTTCAATTTCAACCATTGTTGGAAGAAGAAGTACTGAGTCACACGGTGGTAAACCAACTTGTCTGCCAATTGCTCACGGTAGCTTTCAAGCGCTGAAGCTTTACGAGCACGAGCATCAGCATCTGGCCATTCAGTCCAAGCAAGATTTTCAAAATGCTCTTTGATAGCCATATACTCAGCAAAGAGCTCAAGCCATGATTGGTTGTCTTGAGCAAATTTCTCAAAATCTTTAACATCTCCGACTTCAAAGAAACGTTTCACCGCTTTTTCTAAAAGAGGACGACGTGCATAGTAAATCTTAGCATAGTCAACTTCAGACGCATCGCTACCAAAGTCAACTCCTTCAAGGTCACTTGCTTCCAACAAACCTTGCTCCACCAAGATATCCAAATCGATAAAATGAGTGTTTCCTGCGAAGGCTGAGAAAGACTGGTAAGGAGAATCTCCGTAACTAGTTGTTCCTAATGGAAGGATTTGCCAGTAACGTTGTTTTGTACGGACCAAGAAATCAACGAAGTCGTAAGCACTTTGACCAAATGATCCGATTCCGTATGCTCCTGGAAGAGAAGAGATGTGCATCAACACACCACTTTGACGTTTTTTCATAAACAACACCTCGTGTATTTGTAGTTTAAATTTTCATTTTTGGGCGCAAACGTTTGCGTTAAGATAATTATAGCGTATTTTCCCGACAAATGCAAGCGTTTTTAAAAAACTTTTTGATTATTTTTTTAAAAAAACTTGTCCTTCTTTATGTATACATATACATTTTTCTTTTCTATTTACAAAACCTTCTTCAACTACAAATAGAAGGCTCAACTTAGCCTACTTTTGGTCTAGAGCAATTTATTTTTTGTTCAAAATCTAGGCAATCGTTTCCCTAAATAATTTCAGTAAAAGCATGAAAATATATTTTCTAACTTTTCTTCTATTATAAACAAATAAAACGCTTACCCTTTCCGTGAAATTTTTTTAAAATTTTTACAAAAAACACTTGCAACCGTTTTCTATTTGTGCTATACTAGTCCCATAAAGGAAAACGTTTGCGTTTCCTCATTATAAAATTTGTTATTCTTTAGGAGGAATACACTATGTCATCTAAATTCATGAAGAGCGCTGCTGTGCTTGGAACTGTTACACTTGCTAGCTTGCTTTTGGTAGCTTGCGGAAGCAAAACTGCTGATAAGCCTGCTGATTCTGGTTCATCTGAAGCGAAAGAAATCACTCTTTACGTTGAGGACCAATACAAAGCTTATGCTGAAACAGTAGCTAAAGCTTATAAAGAACAATCAGGAACAACAGTTAACATCAAATCTGGTGACCAAATGGGTGGGCTTGACAAACTTTCTCTTGACAACCAATCAGGTCAAGCTCCTGACGTTATGATGGCTCCATACGACCGTGTAGGTAGCCTTGGTACTGACGGACAACTTTCAGAAGTGAAATTGAGCGACGGTGCTAAAACAGATGATAAAACTAAATCTCTTGTAACAGCTGCTGACGGTAAAGTTTACGGTGCTCCTGCCGTTATCGAGTCACTTGTTATGTACTACAACAAAGACTTGGTAAAAGAAGCTCCAAAAACATTTGCTGACTTGGAAAACCTTGCTAAAGATAGCAAATACGCATTCGCTGGAGAAGATGGAAAAACTTCTGCTTTCCTAGCTGACTGGACAAACTTCTACTTTGCATACGGACTTCTTGCTGGTAACGGCGGTTACGTATTCGGACAAAACGGTAAAGACGCTAAAGACATCGGTCTTGCAAACGACGGCGCTATCAAAGGTGTAGAATACGCTAAAACTTGGTATGAAAAATGGCCTAAAGGTATGCAAGATACTGAAGGAGCTGGAAACCTAATCCAAACTCAATTCCAAGAAGGTAAAACAGCTGCTATCATCGATGGACCTTGGAAAGCTCAAGCCTTCAAAGACGCTAAAGTAAACTACGGTGTTGCAACTATCCCAACTCTTCCAAACGGAAAAGACTACGCAGCATTTGGTGGTGGTAAAGCTTGGATCATCCCATCAAGCACTAAGAACCTTGAAGCTGCTCAAAAATTTGTAGACTTCCTTGTTTCAACTGAACAACAAAAAGCCTTCTACGATAAAACTAATGAAATCCCAGCTAACACTGAAGCTCGTTCATACGCTGAAGGTAAAAATGATGAGTTGACAACAGCTGTTATCAAACAGTTCAAGAACGCTCAACCAATGCCAAACATCTCTCAAATGTCAGCTGTTTGGGACCCAGCTAAAACAATGTTGTTTGAAGCTGTAAGTGGTAAGAAAGATGCTAAAACAGCTGCTAACGATGCTGTAACATTGATCAAAGAAACAATCAAACAAAAATTTGGTGAATAAAAAATTTGTTCAAGGGGGGTGGAAATCAAATCCCCCTTTGAATTTATCAACAAAAACACAAATAGTTTAGGTTTTATCTAGAAACCAGTATCCTATGAAAGGAGTTATTATGGAAAAGCAACAACCTAGTAAAGCAGCCCTGCTGTCTATCATTCCTGGGTTAGGACAGATTTACAATAAACAAAAGGCCAAAGGTTTTATCTTCCTTGGTGTAACCATCGTATTTGTCCTTTATTTCCTAGCACTTGCAGCCCCTGAATTGAGCAATCTCATCACTCTTGGTGACAAGCCAGGTCGTGACAATTCCCTCTTTATGCTGATTCGTGGTGCCTTCCATTTAATCTTTGTAGTTGTTTATGTACTCTTTTATTTCTCAAATATTAAAGATGCACATACAACTGCTAAACACATTAATAATGGTATTCCAGTAGCACTTACCTTTAAAGAAATGGTCAAAGGAATCTATGAAAATGGCTTCCCTTACCTCTTGATCATTCCATCTTATATTGCCATGACTTTTGCAATCATCTTCCCAGTTATCGTAACCTTGATGATTGCCTTTACTAACTACGACTTCCAACACTTGCCACCAAACAAATTGTTGGACTGGGTTGGTTTGACAAACTTTACAAACATTTGGAGCTTGAGTACCTTCCGTTCTGCCTTCGGTTCTGTTCTTTCTTGGACTATCATTTGGGCTTTATCTGCCTCAACTTTACAGATCGTGATTGGTATCTTCACAGCTATCATTGCTAACCAACCATTTATCAAAGGAAAACGTATCTTTGGTGTTATTTTCCTTCTTCCTTGGGCTGTCCCAGCCTTCATCACTATCTTGACATTCTCAAACATGTTTAATGATAGTGTCGGTGCTATCAACACTCAAGTCTTGCCGATCTTTGCTAAATTCCTTCCTTTCCTTGATGGTGCTCTTATCCCTTGGAAAACAGACCCTACTTGGACAAAGGTTGCCTTGATTATGATGCAAGGTTGGCTTGGATTCCCATACATCTACGTTTTAACTTTAGGTATCTTACAATCTATTCCTAACGACCTTTACGAAGCAGCTTATATTGACGGTGCTAATGCTTGGCAAAAATTCCGCAACATCACTTTCCCAATGATCTTGGCTGTTGCAGCACCTACTTTGATTAGCCAATACACCTTCAACTTTAACAACTTCTCTATCATGTACCTCTTCAATGGTGGAGGTCCTGGTAGTGTCGGTGGTGGAGCTGGTTCAACCGATATCTTAATCTCATGGATTTACCGTTTGACAACAGGTACATCTCCTCAATACTCAATGGCGGCAGCTGTTACCTTGATTATCTCTATCATTGTCATCTCAATCTCTATGATCGCATTCAAGAAACTACACGCATTTGATATGGAGGATGTCTAAGATGAATAACTCAATTAAACTCAAACGTAGACTGACTCAAACCCTTACTTACCTCTACTTAATTGGCCTATCAATCGTGATTATCTATCCACTTTTGATTACCATCATGTCAGCCTTTAAAGCAGGTAACGTCTCAGCCTTTAAACTAGATACTAATATCGACCTCAATTTTGATAACTTTAAAGGCCTCTTCACTGAAACCTTGTACGGTACTTGGTACCTCAACACTTTGATTATCGCCTTAATTACTATGGCTGTTCAAACAAGTATTATCGTACTTGCTGGTTATGCTTATAGCCGTTACAATTTCTTGGCTCGTAAACAAAGTTTGGTCTTCTTCTTGATTATCCAAATGGTGCCAACTATGGCCGCTTTGACAGCCTTCTTCGTTATGGCGCTTATGTTGAACGCCCTTAACCACAGCTGGTTCCTCATCTTCCTCTACGTTGGTGGTGGTATCCCGATGAATGCTTGGCTCATGAAGGGCTACTTCGATACAGTACCAATGTCTCTAGACGAATCTGCAAAACTAGACGGTGCAGGACACTTCCGCCGCTTCTGGCAAATTGTTCTTCCACTTGTTCGCCCAATGGTTGCCGTACAAGCTCTCTGGGCCTTCATGGGACCTTTTGGAGACTACATCCTCTCTAGTTTCTTGCTTCGTGAGAAAGAATACTTTACTGTTGCCGTAGGTCTCCAAACCTTCGTTAGCAATGTGAAAAACATGAAGATCGCCTACTTCTCAGCAGGTGCTATCCTCATCGCCCTTCCAATCTGTATTCTCTTCTTCTTCCTACAAAAGAACTTTGTTTCAGGACTTACAAGTGGTGGCGACAAGGGATAATATATCCCCGCCACCCTTTTTCATTTTAAAACTTGTTACTGTAAAAATATCCTTGTAGCAAGCAATTTTTCTCCTAGACTTGAAATAAAGCGCATTTCTCTATATAATAATACTCATATAGAAAACACCTTTTAGAAAGACACCTATGCTTCCATATCCATTTTCCTATTTTTCAAGTATTTGGGGATTTCGTAAGCCCCTGTCCAAACGTTTCGGGCTCAACTGGTTTCAACTACTCTTTACCAGTATCTTCCTTATCAGCTTGTCTATGGTACCCATTGCCATTCAAAACAGCTCGCAGGAGACTTATCCGCTAGAAACCTTTATCGATAATGTCTATGAACCATTGACAGATGAGGTTGTCCAGGATCTCTCTGAGCATGCTGCAATTGTTGATGGTAAATTAACTTATACAGGAACAGCTAGTCAAGCCCCTTCTATTGTGATCGGTCCAAGTCAAAGTAAGGAGTTACCTAAGGACTTGCAACTGCATTTCGATACGAATGAGCTCGTCATCAGCAAGGAAAGTAAAGAACTGACCCGTGTCTCTTACCGAGCCATTCAGACTGAGAGTTTCAAAAGTAAAGACAGCTTGACCCAAGCGATTTCTAAAGACTGGTACCAGCAAAATCGTGTCTATATCAGTCTCTTCCTAGTTCTCGGTGCAAGTTTCCTCTTTGGTTTGAATTTCTTTATCGTCTCTCTAGGAGCGAGTCTTCTCCTTTATATCACTAAGAAATCACGCCTCTTTTCATTTAAAACCTTTAAAGAGTGCTACCATTTTATTTTGAACTGTTTAGGATTGCCGACTCTGATTACGCTTATTTTGGGATTGTTTGGCCAAAATATGTCAAACCTCATCACTATACAAAACATTCTTTTTGTCCTTTATCTGGTCACTATCTTTTATAAAACGCATTTTCGTGATCCAGATTACCATAAATAGGAGATTTTTATGCCCGTTACGATTAAAGACGTGGCCAAGGCTGCTGGTGTTTCGCCTTCAACCGTAACCCGTGTTATTCAAAATAAATCAACCATTAGCGACGAAACTAAAAAACGCGTTCGCAAGGCTATGAAGGAGCTCAATTACCACCCCAACCTCAATGCTCGCAGTTTGGTAAGCAGTTATACCCAAGTTATCGGCTTAGTTCTTCCTGATGACTCAGATGCCTTCTACCAGAATCCTTTCTTTCCATCAGTCCTACGTGGCATCTCTCAAGTCGCATCTAAAAACCACTACGCCATTCAGATTGCAACAGGTAAAGATGCCAAAGAGCGTCTTAAAGCTATTTCTCAGATGGTCTATGGTAAGCGTGTAGATGGTTTGATTTTCCTCTATGCCCAAGAAGAGGACCCTTTGGTTAAGTTAGTAGCAGACGAGCAATTTCCTTTCCTTATCTTAGGTAAATCTCTATCTCCCTTCATTCCACTTGTCGATAATGACAACGTTCAAGCTGGCTTTGATGCGACTGAATATTTCATCAAAAAAGGATGCAAACGAATTGCCTTTATTGGAGGGACTAAGAGACTCTTCGTAACACAAGACCGTTTAACAGGCTATGAGTCAGCACTCAAACAGTACCAACTGCCTCTTGATAGTAACTTGACCTATTTTGCGAACGAATTTCTAGAAGAAAAGGGCTATCAATTTAGTAAGCGTTTGTTTAAACACGATCCTATGATTGATGCTATCATCACAACTGATAGCCTCCTAGCTGAAGGGGTCTGTGACTACATCGCTAAGCACCAACTGGATGTCCCTGTTCTCAGCTTCGACTCAGTCAATCCCAAGCTCAACTTGGCGGCCTATGTCGATATCAATAGCCTAGAACTTGGTCAAACATCATTTGAAACGATTCTTCAGATTATCAACGATGCTAAGAGCAATAAGCAAATTTGTTACCGTCAGTTAATCGCCCACAAAATTATTGAAAAATAAAAACCAGCTCGCGCTGGTTTTTTAGTTACTAATTTTCTGTTTCAACGAATCGTCCCAGAATATGAACATTCTCAGATACAGAGACAAAGGCACCTGGATCCACCTGTTTCATAATCTGTTTAAATTCATTAAACTCTGCACGTGTAATGACAGTGATTAAAACTGCCTTTCTTTCGTGATTATAGGTTCCTTCTGCATCGTGGATCATAGTTGCTCCGCGGTGCAATTTTTTATGTATTTTTTCAATTACCTTCTCTGGATGATTGGTCACAATCATGGCCTGCATCCGTTTTTGCTTGGTAAAGACAGCGTCTGTCACACGGCTAGAGACAAAGATGGTAATCATAGAGTAGAGAGCGTATTTCCAACCAAAGGTCAAACCTGCTATCAGCATGATGGTCCCATTTACTAAGAAAGAAATACTGCCGACATTCTTACCTGTTTTCTTGCGAATGGTCAAACTGACGATATCCGTCCCACCACTGGAGATATTGTTTCGAAGAGCAAAACCAATCCCCAAGCCCATGACAACACCCCCAAAAAGGGCATTGATAATGGGATCCTCCGTTAAGGTCGCCACAGGGACAAACTGGATAAAGAAGGAACTCATGGAAACCGTAATAAAGGTAAAGATCGTAAACTTATGGCCAATCTGATACCAAGCCAAGACCATCAAAGGAAAATTAATGGCGTAGAAGGTCAGCGAAATCGGAATGTGAAAACCAAACCAGTGATTACTCAAGGCAGAGATAATCTGTGCCAGACCTGTCGCACCACTCGAATACACATGCCCCGGTTGGAAAAAGAAATTGACCGCTACTGCTGATAAAAAACCATAGACCAGAGAGGCCGAAATCTTCTCATCATATTTTTCGCGAGAGATGCTTTGTAAGACACGTAAAATTTTTATCTGATAAGCAAAGCGGCGCAGATAATAGCGCCACCGCTTAATTCGTTTTGCTTGTTTCATCTTCTTCTATTTGTAAGCTGAGTTCCTCTAGTTGTTTGAGAGCTACTGTTGAAGGAGCTTGTGTCATTGGATCAGTTGCCTTGTTGTTCTTAGGAAAGGCAATAACTTCACGGATATTTTCTTCTCCAGCTAAGAGCATGACAAAGCGGTCAAGCCCGATAGCCAAACCACCGTGTGGTGGGAAACCATAGTCCATGGCTTCAAGAAGGAAGCCAAACTGGTCATTTGCTTCTTCAGCTGAGAAACCAAGAGCCTTGAACATGCGTTCTTGAAGGTCTTTTTGGTTGATACGAAGACTACCACCACCAAGTTCGTAACCGTTCAAGACGATATCGTAAGCAATGGCACGAACCTTAGCCAAATCACCTTCTAATTCGTGAACAGTCTCTTCCTGTGGAAGAGTAAACGGATGGTGGGCGCTCATGTAGCGGCCTTCTTCTTCAGACCATTCAAACATCGGCCAGTCAACCACCCAAAGGAAGTTGAACTTATCATTATCAATCAAACCAAGCTCTTTGGCAATACGTCCACGAAGGGCACCGAGCGTTGCATTAGCCACTTCAAGCGTATCTGCCACAAAGAGAACCAAGTCCTTATCTTCAAGAGCAAGCGCTGTTGTCAATTCTGCTTGGATGTTAGTCAAGAACTTAGCAACTGGTCCATTTAATTCTCCATCAGCAACCTTGATCCAGGCAAGACCTTTGGCACCGTATTGTTTGGCTACTTCCGTCATCTTGTCGATGTCTTTACGTGAATAGTTGTCCGCAGCGCCTTTAACTACAATTGCTTTTACAGCAGGTGCTTCTGAAAAGACTTTGAAGTCTACACCTTTGACTACTGCTGTCAGGTCCTGAAGCAACATGTCAAAACGGGTATCTGGCTTGTCAGAACCGTAAAGAGCCATAGCGTCATCGTATTTCATACGAGGGAATGGAAGCGTCACTTCGATGCCTTTAGTTTCCTTCATCACGCGCGCAATCAAGCCTTCTGTGATATCTTGGATTTCTTGCTCAGTAAGGAAAGATGTTTCCAAATCGACCTGAGTGAACTCAGGCTGGCGGTCACCACGCAAGTCCTCGTCACGGAAACATTTAACGATTTGGTAGTAACGGTCAAATCCAGCATTCATCAAGAGCTGTTTCGTGATTTGTGGACTTTGAGGAAGAGCGTAAAAATGCCCTTTATTAACACGAGACGGCACCAAATAATCACGCGCCCCTTCAGGCGTTGACTTAGAAAGGAATGGTGTCTCCACGTCGATAAATTCCAACTCATCCAAGTAGTTGCGGATAGAGTGGGTCACCTTAGCACGAAGTTTAAGATTTTCCAACATTTCTGGACGACGAAGGTCAAGGTAACGGTAACGTAAACGTGTATCGTCATTGGCCTCAATACCATCCTTAATCTCAAATGGTGTTGTCTTAGCTGTATTAAGCACTGTCAAAGCTGTTACATTTAACTCAACTGTACCAGTTGGCAACTTATCATTGGCTTGCTCACGCGCAGCGACCTGTCCAGTCACCTCGATAACAAATTCGCTACGAAGGCTTTCAGCTGTTGTCATAACCTCTGCAGAGACTTTTTCAGGGTTGATAACCAACTGCATGATTCCTTCACGGTCACGAAGGTCGATAAAGATCAAACCACCAAGGTCACGACGACGGCCTACCCATCCTTTCAAGGTCATTTCTTGTCCGATGTGTTCCTCACGAACACGACCAGCATACATACTACGTTTCATTGTTTCTCTCCTCTTTTATTCTGTTACTATTTTACCATAAAAGCGCAGGCTCTTCATGAAAATCAGCAGAAAAGTTTGCCAGTCTTTAAAAATTAACGCCCATACAAAAATCCGATGAAGTTCATCGGACTCTTTTATTTTGAATCTTTGCCTGCTTTACGCTTTTCAGCAATTTCAGCTGCCTTTCGAGGCAAGACAATTTCCGTTGTGTAAGCTGTCCCAAAACGCCAGATACCGGCAATAGGGGCAAAGACCACTGCGAGATGGCTATAGAAGAAATCACCTTTGAAGGCATAAGCTAATCCCCCAATGATGAAAAATAGAACAACTGCTTGAATCACTGCTAATAAAATTACTCGTTTCATGTGACCTCCTGACTCTATTATAGCATGAGAATCATCAAAAAGCCGACTAAATTATTCAAAGCATGTAGAGAAATACTGTAGACCAGACCTTTTCTGCTAATATAAGCCAAGCCCAAGCTAAAACCAAGACTAGCATAAACTAAAAACTGTTGCAAAGTTCCGGGAGAATGAATCAAGGCAAACAGAACACTAGTTACCAGAAGGAAAAGCAGAGTTTGTTTGCTATTGTCCTGCTTAGGAAAGAGATAGCGTGCTAACATCCCTCTAAAGATGAGTTCTTCCGTCAAAGGAGCAAAAATATTAATAGCAAAGAATGAAAAAAGTGGCTGAGCCAAGGTCAGGTCTGTCGCTGTTTGCTGATTTACCGAAGGATCATTTGGTAGGAAAAATTGAACGACAAGAGATAAGAACCAAACCAAGGCAGGGAGCCAAATAAATCGGTTAAAACCACTCTTCTCAATATGGACAGGAGCTTTCTGGTACCATTTATAAATGACGTACACATATACTCCAGCCAGGGCCACATAGAGTAGGGTAACAGCATAGGGTGAACCGCCTAAGGCAAGCGACGTAGTCGCGAGCCCCTGAATGAAGCCATAGATGAATAAAAAGGATAGAATGGCTAGAAGAAACCAGCCAAGGTTTTTAAGTAGTTTCATAAAGTTCTCCTATCTTGCTTTATAGCTATTTTTCAATACAAAGAGGTTCGCTATTCCTAACACAAGTACCCAGGCAAGTAACATACCGATGTTAGAAAAAGATATTTCCCCACCTTTTTTATTTAAAAGATTTACAATAGGACCAACGAACGAGTAATCCAACACTTTCTGAGCCGTATCATTTTGAAGAGCAATTATAGGTAAAAAAGAGACAATTAACATAGGGAAGATACTATAAACTTGCGCTTTAGATTGAGTATCTGACACCGCACCGATTAGAAGGTTGATAAAAATAATACTAATCGTTGCTAGGAGCAAATAGATAACGTAGGCAACTAAATAACCCGATACATCTACTTTAAGATAGATGGGAAGTACAATCATAGCAAGTAACATTATCAGAATAGGGAGAACAAGCATACTGAAAGTATATTCTGTTGCTGTCACACCACTTAGGATGAGTGATTTAAGATTGCGCTTTTCCTTATCTTCTGCCATCATAATCGATACCATATAACCACTTCCCATGCTCAAGACCATCGTCAAGCTAGCAGATAGTAAAAATAGGCTCAATTGTCCATCCTTATTTGAAAATTCATTATATAGAATAGCAGTACCAAAAGGCATCAATAGACTCGCCAATAAAGTTGAATTGCTGATAAGAACTTGTAATCTTAACCATAGTAGGGCATTTAATTTTCTAAACATCTAACTTTTCTCCTGTCAATCTGATAAAGATTTCTTCTAAAGTCGGCTCACAAGAGTGAACCACCATCAAATCTGTCGTGTCTAAATGTGGCAATTCTTCAAATGGAACTATCTGTTCTCGTCCATCATTATAAACCACATGTACTTTCTTATCCACATGATACTTCTGAATAATATCTTGCGGACTTCCATACTCTATTAAATTCCCCTTATTCAAAAGAGATAAGCGATCACAAAGCAGAGTTGCTTCATGCATATCATGCGTGGTCAAAAAGATAGTTGTCCCCGCCTGCTTTAGTTCTTGAAGTAGGGTATGAATCATCTTAGATGTTGTAGGGTCTAAGCCACTAGTTGGCTCATCTAGGAAGAGAATCTTAGGAGCATTCAGAAGGGCACGAGCCAAGAACATTCGTTGTTTCATTCCTGTAGATAGTTTTTCTGCGATAATATCTTTAGCATCTGCCAATCCAACCTGTTGGAGCACCTGAACTACTCTATCTGACTTGAGACCATATAACTTAGCGTAAATGAGCAGATTTTTATAAAGACTCATCTTTTCATAAAAACCACTGCCATCACTAACTATACCGATTTGTTCTAAATCATTTGAAGTTAAATCTTGAGAATTCTTACCTAACAAAATTGTGTTACCTTGATCTGCAGGCAACTGACCTGTCAAGACGTTGATCATGGTTGTTTTACCTGAACCAGAAGGCCCAAGAAAACCAAAGATTTCCCCCTCCTTAATCTCAAAAGAAATCTGATGAAGAGCTTTTTTGCTCCCAAAACTTTTGCTTACATTTTCAACACGAATCATAGAAACTCCTTTATTTAAAATAACGTTTCACCATAGGTAACTGCATCACATTGATATAAATATGGATTGCTCCGACAAGCAAGAAGGCTAGTAGCTGAATCTCTCCTGTCAAGAAAGAAATGATAAAAAGAAAAATATATAAGGCTGGTAAGACATAGTTATTTAATTGGAATAAAATCCGAAAACTCTGTTCTAAATTAGCTTGTCGCTCCCCTTCATCATAAGAATTGACATACTCTAAGACATCCTTTGGTGTTGAGAAAAATGCCAAATCAAACTGACGAACAATCGCAATGGTCTTAAAAAGATATTTTTGAACACTGAGAATCAGCACTAATCCCAAAAAAGAAAGAGATAAGGTTAGATTGCTTCTATTTGGTACAATCACTTCACTACCTGAGATGAAAAGAGCCAATAAGATTGCTACACTTGCAATATTAAAAGCAATGGTTCCAAACTCGAGATTCCGATACATTTGCACATAATAGGTTTCATTCAGATTATCATCCATTTCCTCTTGATACAAGGAGTGAAATTTTCTGCTTTTCTTTAAGAAATTGAAAGTCAAAAGAATGCTAATGAAACCTATCAGTAAACAAATAGCTGATATCCATGGTATCAAGACTTTCACATCTAACATAATTTCGTGGGATTCGGCACGTGCCTTAAACATCCCTACAAACATGCCCAAGAAACCTCCCAAGACAACAGACATTAAAAATAACAACAATCCACGTTTATTTTTCTTTTTCTTTTCCATATTCATTCTCCTTATTTACTTGCTAGATTTTTGGATTTCTTTTCAATCCAGTCAACGACTGGGATAAGAGCAAAGTAGACCCAGATAAATTGGTCGCTGTAATAGAGATCAAACCATCCTAGATTTGTTCCAATTAGTAGACACAGGCTGACTAATAGAGCTATGGCAACTACATAATAGATTACTTTATACTTATTCATCATTTTTCTCCTTTTTCTTTAACCAATTGAAAATGGATAAGAGGATTAAATTAATCCAAAACAAATACTTACTTTCAACAAAATAGAACCACCCCAGTAATGTTCCAATCATAGCAAAGGCATTCACAATAAGGGCAAGAACACTCATATAATAAAACACTTTATACTTATTCATCACTCGTCCTCCTCCAAGCGAAATACCGATTCGACTGTTTCGTTGAAAATGTGAGATATTTTCAGGGCAATCACAACGGACGGGGTGTATTCGTCCCGTTCTAGTAGGCTAACGGTCTGTCTGGAAACCCCTGCCAGCTTGGCTAGGTCGGTTTGATTGAGACTATCGCGAGCCCGAAGCTCTTTTAGACGATTTTTTAGTTGCATGTTACACACCTACTCTCCATCAAATTCAACGGTTTGGATATCCTCAATGCGTTGTAGTTTGAATTTTTCTTTTCCTTTTTTATCAACACGACGTAGCTTGACCCATTCCTCATCAACATCTACAACTTCCCAGTTATCTGTTCCAAAAACTTGTCCAAAGATTTTCGGTGTTTTCCCAATCAATTCTTTTAATAATCTTGACATTTCTTTATTTCCTTTCTGTTTTTGCTCAATTCTTTTGATTTTATTCTCTAATTTCTTGACCCTTTGGGTATGATAGAGATAAAACATAATCACAAGAGGTACAAATCCTAATGCCCACATAATCGTTCCTTTCTCCTTTTCTCTTAACTTGCTTATATTGTAACACATCTTTTTCTTTTTGACAAGCATATTTGTCAAAAAGTTTATAATTTTTGTCATTTTGCAAAAGAAAAAGGTCAGGAGTAAAATCCTGACCAGTTTATCTACTATTAAAAGCCTAATTTTTCAAAGATTTCTGAGAAGTTTTGGCTGATAGCATCAAGTGATACTTGCACTTCTTCTCGTGTTTGGTTGTTCTTGACCGTTACTTGTCCGCTTTCGACTTCACTCTCTCCTAGGGTGATGAGGGTCTTAGCCGCAAAGACATCGGCTGACTTGAACTGAGCTTTGAGTTTACGGTTGAGGTAATCACGCTCTGCTTTGAAACCTTGTTGGCGAAGGGCCTGTACCAACTCCAAGGCCTTGACATTTGCTCCTTGACCCAAGACTGCGATATAAACATCTAGGGCGTTTTCGATAGGAAGAGCCACACCTTGCTTTTCAAGGATGAGAAGTAGGCGCTCTACCCCAAGTCCAAAACCAAATCCAGCAGTCTCAGGGCCTCCAAAATAAGAAACCAAACCATCGTAACGGCCACCCGCACAGACTGTCAAGTCATTGCCCTCAATTTCAGTGATAAACTCAAAAATGGTGTGGTTGTAGTAGTCCAGACCACGCACCATATTGGTATCAATGATATAGTCTACCCCAAGATTTTCCAACATCTGACGCACCGCATCAAAATGAGCTTGGCTTTCTTCATCAAGGAAATCCAAGATAGACGGTGCATTCTCCACTGCCACCTTGTCTTCTTTTTCCTTAGAGTCCAAGACACGGAGAGGGTTTTCCTCCAAGCGACGCTGGCTATCCTTAGACAAGGTCTCCTTGAGCGGTGTCAAATAGTCAATCAAGGCTTGACGATAAGCCGCACGGCTCTCAGGATTTCCAAGCGTGTTGAGGTGCAATTTGACACCTTGGATACCGATTTCTTTCAAGAAATGAGCTGCCATCGCGATGGTTTCCACATCCGTAGCTGGATTGCTAGAGCCAAAACACTCGACACCAATCTGGTGGAACTGACGCAAACGCCCTGCCTGTGGACGCTCATAACGGAACATAGGACCCATGTAGTAGAACTTACTTGGCTTTTGCACTTCTGGGGCGAAGAGTTTATTTTCCACATAAGAACGGACAACCGGCGCTGTTCCTTCTGGACGGAGGGTAATATGACGGTCACCCTTGTCATAGAAATCGTACATTTCCTTGGTTACGATATCCGTTGTATCTCCGACAGAGCGACTGATAACCTCGTAATGCTCAAAAATAGGCGTACGCACTTCTGCATAGTTATAGCGCTTGAAAATCTCACGGGCAAAGCCCTCAACGTACTGCCACTTGGCAGATTCAGCAGGTAAAATATCCTGCGTTCCTTTTGGTTTTTGTAATTTCATAGGGAATCCTCTTTAAACTTAATAGTCTTATTTTACCATAAATAGAGGGATTAAAACAGTGAGAAAAAAATTAGGATTTATACTCAATGAAAATCAAAAAGCAAACTAGGAAGTTAGCCGCAAGCTGTACTTGAGTACGGTAAGGCGAAGCTGACGTGGTTTGAAGAGATTTTCGAAGAGTATTAGATATCATTTTTGAGATTAAGAATCGTCAAAAGAATAGCTAGCAAGGAAAGACCAACAAATAGCATCCAAGTCAACTGTATATTCCATACAGCTATAAGTGAAAAACAAGCTGTTCCCACAGGTATGGATAAGGTGAACAATAAACCTAAAAAATTACTGGTACGAGCTAGAACCTCTGGAGCTAGATTTTTCAGGAGCATGGCACTAATCTTTGGTTGAACTTTACCAGACACATACAGAGTTGAACAGAGAAATAGTAAACCAAGTACGACTTGATTGAATAAATTAGCTAGACCAATTAGACTGAGTCCTACGGTCACCCACATCATCAATCTAGGCAAGGACTGCTTCCCAAAATAATCATTGCCCGTAAGGCTACTGATGATGATTGCTAACAAAGCACAGAATTGACTGATAAATAATGCCTCTGTGTAAGAAAAGTCCAAAAGAGAATGGCTCAAAAAGAAGATGTTATAGATACTTCCTAAAGCGCCACCCAAGGCATTGATAAGCAAGACAGCAAAGATCATGAATCCAAAGTTTTTCTGTCCACCTTTAAGAAAAACGAGACGTAAATTTCGATAAATCGTTAGGAACTGCTCTTTGATCGGAAGCTTCTCATTTTTTAGAATTTCACCATCAGCAGATGACATTGACAGGCTTAATTTGCTTTTTCCTAAAAAGAGGATGACGGCTGATACTAGGAAGAAACAGGCATTGATTCCCGCAACGAGGGAAAAATTGTTGACCGATAAACCTAAAAGCCAGACTCCAAAAGCTTGACCACCAATAGCTGAAATATAGGTGATGAACTGAGAAAAAGAGTAAGCTTCCATCAAATCATCTTCAGCTACTTTTTCCTTAACGAGAGGCATGCGCAAGCCACCTGCAAAATCACTGATGACATCACTAATGACATTGATCAAACACAGGCTAGAAAAGGCAAAGAGACTAGCTTGCTGGACAACTAGGGCTGCTAGAAAAAATAAAACCGCCTGAAACAAACCGCTATAGACCATCCATGTGACCTTGTCCCTCGTGTAATCTGCCCGAATCCCTACAAAAACTGTAAAGAGAGTCGGAATGATCATGACAATATTCGCCATAGCAACCGCAAAAGATGCTTGTTGCAAGGTCGATGCATAGACGATAAAGACCAGATTAAAAATCGAAGCACCAAAAGCATTGAAGAATCGTGACAAAGTCAAGAGTCGATAAGCTTGATTTCTAAACAATAGTTTCATAGATAATCTCCCTTCTTGTTAGAAGTTTTATGTGAAGTATGACTATAGTATAGCACTTAGAAATGTTAGAGGAAAAACTTTTGAATATATGCAACACATAAAATGAGCAAAAAGAAACGATAGAATTTCTCCAGTGACACGAGAGAGCTCAACAATTCTATCACTTAAAATTTCAAATAATTTTCTTAGTTTGCAGATATTCAACAATCTGTCGTTTTTCTATAGTATTCGGCAGACTTATTACAGCCAAGCATCTCAAAAATACGGACAGCATCTTCCATCTTTTTCTGACCTTCCTTGACTCTGCCTTGCTTGCTATCAAGGAGACCTTCCGCCCACAAATAGACAATTCGGAAATAGGTCTCATTTTCATTATAGAAATGCTCTTCGATAACACGTTTAAAATAAGAGGCATTTGTAAATTCTTCACACTCAATGCTGGCTAAAAAACCATTCAATAGTATAGTGTGAAAAAGGTTTCGATTACCAGACATTTCCATTAGAAAATCGGATTTGCGGACCATTTCTCGTACATATCTAGTAAAAAGAGCAACAGATAAGAATGGAGAACTGACCGAGAACAAATTGAGTTCATAAATTCCCCAAATCTCAGTAGAAAACAAGTAGTCATGAAGGACTTTCCCTTCCTCTGCTGTTAACTCTACCCTTTCATCCATGCTCTTCATATAAGACTTGATAATGATGGCATTTAGAATATGTTTCTGTTTGTTTTGAGAATGGGCATGCTTTTGATATTCCTTGCGATACAGGTCCGCAAGCGGAGCTATGTTCTTTGGATCCAAGACATCTATGATTTCTTTTCTCAACTCAGAATCTGTATCATACTGAAAACCTCTCGCTAGAAAGAGGATTTCCTCCACACTGGCAGATATATTTTCTAGGGCAAATAGAAACTTTTCCACCGAAAGCTCACTCTGACCTGTTTCAAAGCGAGATAACATAGACGGCGAAAATTGTCCCCCAGTTGCTTGTCTCAGCGAGATATTTCTTGACTCTCGTAATTGTCTAAAGACTTTTCCAATCTGCTCCATAGGCTTCCCCTTGATTCCGTATTTTCTTCATTTTATCATATTTTTCAGAAAATTCATCAAAAACTTGCCAAATTGTCAGAATTATGAGAAAATAGAGGATATTTATCACGTGGAGGGACTGTAATGAGAGAGGATATCAAAATCAATGACCGCGCTTTGGCCTTGCAAGACCAAATTATCGAAAAACTAGAGAAGGTTTTTGATACAGATGTGGAATTGGATGTGTACAATCTAGGGTTGATTTATGAAATCAATCTGGACGAAACAGGTCTCTGTAAGATTGTCATGACCTTCACCGATACTGCCTGCGATTGCGCAGAAAGTTTGCCTATCGAAATCGTGGCAGGTTTGAAACAAATCGAGGGCATCGAAGATGTTAAGGTTGAAGTTACCTGGTCACCTGCTTGGAAAATCACACGAATCAGTCGCTACGGCCGCATCGCCCTTGGACTGCCACCTCGTTAAGCAGGCAAATTACTTTTGAAGATGAAAAAAGCAAGCCAAAGTTGGCTTGCTTTTTGAGTTTATTTTTTACCTGACTTGTCCATATTCCAGAAGTCTGTCACGGCTCCGCGTGAAGCAGATGATACGATGTGGGCGTATTTACCGAGGACACCACGACTGTAAAGTGGTGGCAAGGTAGTTTCTGCCTTACGTTTTTCAAGTTCTTCTTCAGATACGGCCATGGAAATTTCTTTGGTATCTTGGTCAACCGTAACGATATCACCTGTACGAAGGTAGGCAATCGGTCCGCCATCCTGAGCTTCAGGAGCGATATGTCCAACAACCAGACCATATGTACCACCAGAGAAACGACCATCCGTCAAGAGGGCAACCTTGTCTCCTTGACCTTTGCCGACGATCATTGATGAAAGTGACAGCATCTCAGGCATACCAGGACCACCTTTAGGTCCAACGAAACGAACAACGACTACATCGCCATCAACGATTTCATCTGTCAGAACGGCCTGAATAGCATCTTCTTCTGAGTCAAAAACCTTAGCTGGACCAACGTGACGACGCACTTTAACACCTGATACCTTAGCAACCGCACCATCAGGGGCAAGATTCCCGTTCAAGATGATAAGCGGACCGTCCGCACGTTTTGGATTTTCAAGTGGCATGATGACTTTTTGACCTGGTGTCAAGTCTGCAAAATCAGCCAAGTTCTCAGCGACAGTCTTACCAGTACATGTGATGCGGTCACCATGAAGGAAACCATTTGCCAACAAGTACTTCATAACCGCAGGGACACCACCAACTTCGTAGAGGTCTTGGAAGACATACTGACCAGATGGTTTCAAGTCGGCCAAGTGAGGCACACGTTCTTGAATCGTATTGAAGTCCTCAAGAGACAAGTCAACATTGGCAGCATGGGCAATGGCAAGCAAGTGAAGAGTGGCATTTGTAGAACCACCGAGAGCCATAGTTACAGTGATAGCATCTTCAAAGGCTTCACGAGTCAAGATATCTGATGGTTTGAGACCAAGTTCCAGCATCTTAACAACAGCACGTCCTGCTGCTTCGATATCTTCTTTCTTATCAGCTGATTCAGCTGGGTGAGATGAAGATCCTGGTAAACTCATCCCCAAAACTTCGATAGCAGTCGCCATGGTATTAGCAGTATACATACCACCACAGCCACCAGGTCCAGGGCAGGCATTACATTCAAGACGTTTTACGTCCTCAGCTGTCATGTCACCGTGGTTCCATTTTCCGATCCCCTCAAAAACAGAAACCAAGTCAATGTCTTTGCCATCAAGATTTCCCGGTGCAATAGTTCCACCATAGGCGAAAATAGCTGGGATATCCATATTGGCAATGGCAATCATAGAACCAGGCATGTTCTTATCACAGCCACCGATAGCAACAAAGGCATCCACATTGTGACCACCCATAGCTGCCTCGATTGAGTCCGCAATGATATCACGAGATGTCAAAGAGAAACGCATACCAGGCGTTCCCATGGCAATCCCGTCCGCTACGGTAATGGTACCAAACTGAACAGGCCAAGCACCTGCAGATTTGACACCTTCTTTAGCCAATTTCCCAAAATCATGCAAGTGAATGTTACATGGTGTATTTTCCGCCCAAGTCGAAATCACTCCCACAATCGGTGTTTCAAAGTCCTTATCTGTCATACCAGTCGCACGAAGCATAGCACGGTTTGGTGATTTAACCATGCTATCATAAATGCTACTGCGGTGACGTTTATCTAATTCAGTCATCTTATCCCTCCCATTTCAGTTTTTACTATTATAGCACATTTTAAAAGCAATGAACAGAAGAAAATTCTTGAATTTTCAGAAAATTCTATACAGTAATATTTTCTTTGAAAATTTTACATTTATTTCTTGACTTTATAAATTAAAGTGATATCATTTAGATATCAAACAACAGGAGGTCATTCTTATGACTGAAAAACTCATCAATTCAAAACCAAATGGTGTATTCGCATTGATTCTCATTGAGTTGACACTCGTACTTGGTTTCTTTATATTTATAATGGGTGCTGCTTCGGAAAACATTTTTGGAATTATTATCGGACTTTTATTAATCTTAATTGCAGGCCTAGCTCATGCTGGTTTAAAAGTTGTCAAACCTCAGGAAGCTCTGGTTCTGACACTCTTTGGTAACTATACAGGTACCATCAAAGAACCTGGTTTTTACTTTGTCAATCCCTTCAGCGTAGCAGTTAACCCTGCAAACCACACTCGACTTGGACAAAGTGGTGACGTTAGCACAAAATCTCCTTTTTCAGGAATGAAATCATCCAATGGCAATGATGTAAACATTGAAATTGGCAAGAAACAGATTTCTCTCAAAGTTATGACTTTGAGTAATTCTCGTCAAAAGATTAACGATTGTTTAGGTAACCCTGTTGAAATCGGAATCGCGGTAACTTGGAGAGTTGTCGATACAGCCAAAGCAGTCTTCAACGTAGATAACTATAAAGAATATCTTTCATTGCAGTGTGATAGCGCCCTTCGTAATATTGTCCGCATCTATCCTTACGATGTATCTCCTAATGTGGATACTACAGGTGATGGGCAAGCCGATGAAGGAAGCCTCCGTGGTTCTAGTGAGATTGTAGCTAAACGTATTCGTGAGGAAATTCAAAGTCGTGTAGAGGACGCTGGTTTGGAAATCCTTGAAGCACGTATTACATACCTAGCTTATGCACCGGAAATTGCAGCTGTAATGCTTCAACGTCAACAAGCATCTGCTATTATCGATGCACGTAAGATGATTGTAGACGGCGCTGTGGGTATGGTTGAAATGGCACTAGAACGTCTCAATGAAGGAGAATTGGTAGAACTTGACGAAGAACGAAAAGCTGCCATGGTCTCAAATCTCCTAGTCGTTCTCTGTGGCAATCATGATGCACAACCAATTGTCAACACAGGAAGTCTTTACTAAAGATGGCTGAAGCTAAAAAAAAGCAGATCCCCCTTCGACTATCAACAAAGTTATACGCTGCACTCGCATCATGGGCAGAAGACGACTTTCGTTCAGTCAATGGGCAAATCGAATATCTCCTCACAGAATGTGTCAAACAACGGAAGAAAGACGGAAAATACGTATCAGAAACCATTGACGAACCATTTGAGATTGATATTTAAGATCTTCTCCTGTCTGCTAGGTCGGACAGGAGAATTTTTTCATCTTTTTTTGTCAAGTAACTTTACTTTACAAAAAAAATGTGTTATCCTAGTATGGTTGATGAAAATCAGTAGATTGAATCGAATATAAATACCTAAAGGAGAAATCAAAATGGCAGTACCTGCACGTCGCACTTCAAAAGCGAAGAAAAACAAACGTCGTACACACTACAAAGTAACAGCTCCATCTGTAAACTTTGACGAAACTACTGGAGATTACTCACGTTCTCACCGTGTATCACTTAAAGGATACTACAAAGGACGTAAAATCGCTAAAGCTGCATCAGCTGAATAATAGAAGGGAGATACCATGCGCGTAAATATTACACTTGAACACAAAGAATCTGGTGAACGCTTGTACCTTACTTCTAAAAACAAACGTAACACTCCAGACCGTCTTCAATTGAAGAAATACTCACCAAAACTTCGCAAACACGTTGTGTTTACAGAGGTTAAATAGAGATTCACTACACGTCAGCAGGCGTGAGAATCCCTGATTTTAAGCGATTCTTGAGATTTCAAATTTCAATGTATTGCAATACAAATCAGCCGAATCTCTACATTTTTCTCTACATTTTCAGATAAATAAAAAGAGATTACGGATATAAGAGAAGAGCTACTTCACAGATGAGTAGCTCTTCTTTTTTTATTCTTTCACTTCAATTTATTCATGAAAATAGTAAAATCTTTTGAATGAATAATTGAAGTCCAAAATGCAGGCATTAATCAGCCTGCATTTTCTATCTAGCATTTATAGAGTAAATATAAGCTATATAACAAGCAAAATCTCCTATTTGCTTTCTGTTATCCTCTATAGCATCAAACCATGAAATGTCCACACTTTCTTTCCCTAGATAACGACTAAGAAGCTTTAAACAATATATTACTCGCTCATGCTTTGCTGTTCTACCTTCATCTTTTTGTTGACGCTCTTCACGTTCCCATAGCAACCACTGGCTACGAATATGAGCATAGCTTATACTAGCTTGCAAAAACTCAGACCATACTTCTAAAATTTCCTCATCGTTACCAATATTGTTTAGAATTGTCTGATGAATGTTTTGACATTCTTCAAAAGTTAGAGCATCTTTAGCACTTAAAAATGCTTCATAATTTATCAGTTGCATTTTAACACCTCGTACTATTTATTTTTATATAAATAGCAAACTAATCTTCAGATACACTATTTGATTCAATTTCTTTCGTCATTGTCGTAAACCCTTGCGACCAAATAGATTTTACACTTTCACCAATTGGTTTCCCGTCCCGTTCTTCCACTTCAATTATTAGATTATCACTCTTTATAAATTCTCTAAGATTAGGCCTAAATCTCATTATAACTGCCACATCTTGCATTCTACCACTTACTAACAAACTACCATTTTTATAATAGTCTATCGCATATAATCTTTCTGGTACTCGATAACTTTTATCCTTGTAGTCTGGGAACTTTGCATTGTCAATTTCTTCAAGAGTCGTATCTATTTGTTTACAATAGTCTTTAATTTTCCTAATCAGCTCACTAAACCTTTCTAGAGGCACTTTTTTGAACGAAAGTATACGATAAACTCTTACACCACGTTGTCTAACATATTCTTCAAACGCTTCTCGTTCTCCTGCACTTTGTTTATAATAGTTCTTTATCACAAGTTTATCATTCTCTAGGATATATTCTAATTCTGAGTATTTTGTTACATAATTGACTACGTTTCTAAAAAATAACATCATTATACACCTTTCCAAAGAAACTACCTAGTTATAACTAGATAGTTCCCTTTTTTTATTCCCCAAAGACTCCTATCTTTAATCACCCTTAATTTAGTTTTTTCTCTTAACAAATAATCCTGCTAGACCAATCATTGCTAACAATCCGTAGCCAACTGTAACAATTGAATTTGCTACCCTAGGATTTTCTCCTGTACTTGGTAACGCAAGTTGTTCTGCTGGTTTATCTGCTGGCTTATCCGCTGGCTTATTCGCTAGCTTATCCGCTGGCTTATCCGCTGGTTTATCCGCTGGTTTATCTGCTGGTTTATCCGCTGGCTTATCCGCTGGCTTATCTGCTGGCTTATCTGCTGGCTTATCTGCTGGCTTATCTGCTGGCTTATCTGCTGGCTTATCTGCTGGCTTATCTGCTGGCTTATCTGCTGGCTTATCTGCTGGCTTATCAATGATAGCACTTGGATTCAACTCTGGCAATTCATCCTCAACTGGTGCATCTTTTGGTGTTGCACCAATACCATCAGGATTTTGTTTTGTAGTCAAATCACTTGGGATGTCAGCTGTGATATCCAATTCTGGCAATTCATCTACGGTTGGAGCTACTTTTGGTGTCGCACCGATACCGTCAGGATTTTGTTTTGTAGTCAAATCACTTGGAATGTCAGCTGTGATATCCAATTCTGGCAATTCATCTACTGTTGGAGCAACTTTCGGTGTTGCTGAAATGACACGGTTACCATCAGTATATACATTTAGTATCTTATCAATTGAAAAGATATCTGATTTGTATTTGTGGTCAGCTTGTGCTTGTGTCAAACGAGCTTTGGCATCCGCTAAGTCTTGCTCTGCAACTGTGATGCGTTGTTCCACGTTTGTTCTATCTGCTTCTGCCTGTGTTAAACTTGCACGCAATTGTGGTAATTGCGCGTGGACACTCATAGCATTATCACGTTTGCTTGTTGCCGCATCAATTTCACTTTGAATTGTGTTGATACGTGCAGTTACATCATTTACACGTTCTGTTGCCTTATCCAACTCTTTTTGTTTTTGGATAACAGCATTTGCCTTATCTTGAGCTGTCGCTGTAAGTGTAGCTAAATCAGATTTTGCTTGATTTAGTGCTGTTGTCGCATTCGTACGTGCTGTAGCAATATCATTCAATTGGTTGTTTAAAGCGTCCAACTCTTGAGTCAAATCAGCTTTCTTCGCAACTAATACGTCACGTTCGCGTTCTTGTGTCGCTTTTTGAGCTTTCAATGCATCTAACTCTGCGTGCATTTTTGGTCTGTCATCGATGATTTGACGTTTAACAAACACATAATGAGTGTCTGCGATAAATTTCATCTTTTTACCATAGAATGTTGGGTTCATTGGGTCATCTTGTTTGAAGTTATTGTTATTGTTCCAATAATCCTTCTCACTCTGACTTCGGTTTAACTGAAAGAATTCGTTGTATTCGTCATCCCATTCATAAGTAGAATCCTTGAATGCACTAGCATTAAATGAGCCATAATATGTTGTTTTGTCTACGCCATCGATTTTAGATAGAGCAATACCCATTTTACTACCTGTTGGTGTCAATAGGTTTTTACGGTGTCCATAATCTAAACCTCGCACGTTATTGTAGTCATCATACCAACCCAACAACATTTCGTAGGCTAATGTTTCGTTAGTTACAATGTGGTCAAACATTAAATATTCGCCATCACGGTCAATAAGTTGACCATATGCACCACCAAGGATGTTTTCAACGTTTTCCCCTGGTTGAACTCTTTCAATATAGCCCGGTTTGTCGGTTAAACTTGTACGGTGTGACAATAGGCCTGTTTTCTGCATTTCATCTGCACGTTTTTGTGCGTATGCAAGATACTCATCGTCAACCACCATATCACCCTTCAAGTTGTTATTAACACGTAGTTGGTTAATTAATTTTACAAATGCATCTGAAATACCTTTGTTATCTACCTTGTAGCGATATGCTGGGCGTTCTTTTAATTTTCTGGTAACACGGTCAAACGGTTCTTTCTTATAATCCGCTAAAGCCTCTGTGAAATCAATCATGTCTTTAGTTGCATCAATTTCTTTGATGTCAACACCTTGGAAATTAACCGGTTCCATTTGTTTATTGCGATACGGACCGTGGTTATGCGCATAATCATCAAGATTATCATGAGCGGTATGATTACGTTCATCAGGATTTAAATCTGTCGAAATAACTTTAACTCTATAGTTATCGATTTCCCCTTGTTTAGCAGCAATTTTAGTGTCTGTATCTGTGATTTGTGCACCTTTAGCGTTCAAATCATTATCAACGTTTGAAATTTTGCTAGTTGTGTTTGTGATGTTTTTACGTACATTAGCGTCTGTGATTGCGTCAAGGTCGGCTTGTTTCGTATCAACATCAGCTTTCTTAGCGTCACGGGCGTTATCGGCGTCTGTTTTTGCAGTATTAGCATTGTCTAATGCTGTATGTGCATCACGTTCACCATCTTTAGCGGTATTCAAATCGTTTGTTGCGTTTGTCTTGTCCGCTGTTTTGCTAGTGATAATATCGTTTTGAGCATTGATGATTTTGTTTGCGTTATTAGCAGTGTCGATGTCTTTATTGATTGAGTCAATTTTGCCATCAGCTTTTACTTTATCAGCTTTTGCTTGGTCGACTGTGCCTTGTTTTGCGTTGATATCAGCTTGCGCCTTATCTACATCAGCTTTAGCATTTTTAACGTCTTGTTCAGTAACATGAACAGGGGTCGTCTTCACCGTAGGCTTAGGCTGACTAGAATCAACCTCTTCTGCATGGGCAGTTGTATTTACAGCACCAGCCCCAACAAGAATAGTTGTCAAACCAGCACCTAACAAAATATCTTTTTTATTCATATTGTCTCCTTTATAAAAGTCGTTAACAAAACCAAAAAGCAAGCGCTTCCTTTTTCGATTTATAGACTCATTTAAAATATTCCTACTATATTATACCCCCCCCGAAATGCTTTTGTCAAGCCATTTCTGAGGATTTTATAAATTATTTTTCCTGAACTTTACTATAAATTATAAGTTGAAAAACTCTCATTTTTTCTTTTAGAAAACAAAAAAACAGCCAAGAAAAGCTCAGCCGTTTACATTTTTAATGTTGCATAAAATTTTATGCAATGCTCCATTCTAGTTAGTTTCGGGTACCCGAAACTAACTTATCTCAACGGGGCTACGCCCCGAATCCCCTTTTTCTTTATGAAAAAAATTTTTTTCTTATCTCTTGCCCATCTCTTATCTTATTTCCCTAAAGGGAGTATAATCTAAAAATTAACACTCTGTCAAGTGTTTTTATGTTACATTTTTGTTAATTTTTGATGACATAAAATCACTTGACCTTAACTCCCTTTAGCCACGCGTGGCATTTCAATATATATATAAGAGATGGGCACCATGAGATAAATCAACATATAGTTGTTAAATACAACTATTACTCCTGTAGAATAAAAATTATTCTCCTCCTTAATAAGAAAGGTCAAAAATATGACATTCACAGTCAAATCATCAAGCTATTATAGCTCAGAAAATGCTGAGAAACTTCTTGGAAATGAAACAACTTATATTGTAGGACTGCAAATAGAAACACAGTATGAATATAAAGACGATAAGCGGACAGATAAAGTTATTGGTTATCAGATTTGGATTGCTACGGATACTCATAATCCTTTTAAAGTGAAGTTTCTTCCGGATAACAAACCAGATTTATCTGAATTTAACATTGGTGAGAAAATAGCATTTGATAAATTAGAAGCAATTCAGATTAAATCAAATGCGTATTTCCGTGCCACAGGCATTCACAAAGCTTAGGGGGTAGTTTATGACTATCCCTATTAAAATGCCTATGTCTGAAAATGAATTAGCTAAATTCATTACAAGCAATCTCAACAATACACTAGATATAAACGGAGAAACGAGCTTTACAAACTCTTTCTCCATTTCTTTAGAAGCAGAAGATAAGGGAATGTTTTTCATTCCCAATCTTCCTGTTTCCTATGTTTTAGATAAAAACCTGTATTTTAAGATAGCAGATATCTGTTCTGGCATTCTTTACCCGTATAAAACGCTTATGTTACAAAGTAATGCGATTTTCATCCCCTACAAGACAGGTGACCCTAATCTTGCTAGAGGTTTTTTCTTCCCTTGGGTAAATGGTATTCCAACTCGACTAACTATTCCTGATATCCAACACTTTATAAATCAAGAAGTTAGTGAGATTAGGGTTCCGCTCATGTCAAACCAAGTTAGTATCAATCTAAATGATGTTGTTCATTTAGCTATCAGTGGTTCATCTGGTTCAGGAAAAAGTTATTTCCTAGAATACCTTATTCGGTGTATTCGGAAAATAACTGACGATATTGTAGCAGTAGACCCTAAACGTGCCGATATTTATTCTCTAGGTCGTGAATTAAATCTGTCTGTCCTGTCTCCGAAAAGAGGGGCTAACTTAAATAGTTTTATCACAGAAGTAAATGAAATTCTGGGGGATGCTATCAATAAGATTTACGAACGTCAAGAAATACTTTTAGAAAACCCAAAAGCTACATTAAAACGCAAATATATTATCATAGATGAGCTACTTGCTCTTGTTCAGGGTTCTTCAAAACAAGCACGAGATACGTTTGCACAACTATTAGGAACTGTGGCTCTTCTAGGTAGAGCTACCAAAGTTTCACTTATCCTAGTTTCCCAACGTTTTGATGCTACCGCATTTGGAGGAAATCTAGCAGTTAGAGAACAAATTAACTGTTCTATTATTTTGGGAGAGATAAATACTAACACCACTCAGTTTTTATTGCCAAACGCTCATATTGAAAATATTGTTGTTCCTAGCGGAATAGGGACAGGAATTGTCAAATTTAGTGATGGAAAGCATGACAGCAACATCATGCCACTCCTCACCCCATACTATAACAAGAGGTGCTTATGATAAACAAGTATAATCTATTCAAAATCTTATGTATAGGAACTGTAGTAAGCTTTTTCCCTATATTTATACTTATCTTGATTCAACAGAATCTGAACATTGAAATTAATTATCAAAATGTTGTTTTTCTTTTCTATCCTTTGATAATTTTTTCAATACTACTTTTCTCTTTTTTCCTTTATCACTGGTTTAAAAGTGATATAAAATACATGCTCAAAGGATTACGAGCAACCTACGAACTGAGAAAATTTGCCCATTTTGAATCCGATTCTATTCTCGATACTCAAAATAAACAGATTTCTACTCAAAAATCAATCGTCAACAAAGCCAATCGTTCTTTGCTAACCTTATCGATGATTTATACAGAAGATGGGGCTATATTACGGTGGAAAGTTCCAAACAATCACGAAAGTTTCTTGAAAGTACAAGAAATATTCCCTGCTATTAAAGCAAAATTACACACTATAGAACCCGAATTGTTCTTTACCAACATAGCGCCTAGTGACGGTCGTTGGTATCAAGCAACAGGCTCTTACAATTAAAATCGGTGGAAGGACTTTGTCAAAGACAAAAAGTCCTTCCACCATTTTTTTATATTACAAAACTGTGCCAATGATACTACTTACTCTAAATACCCTTAATACTAACAATCCTGCGAGACTGGTCTTGGCATTGTCTCGCATTCAAACTGTGCCAATGTGCCAAAAACAAAACGAAAGGAAATTCTTGAAATGTCTTCAGAGAAAAAAACAAATAAAAAAATCCCTAAACAGCGTGCAATCATGTATACACAACAAATGCGACTAGCTATTTTATCTGATTGGAAAGAAGAAATTGATAGAATCGTTAAGCTATTAGAGCCATTACTCTGGGCAGGCATTTTACATGATAAAGATGTTAATGAAGATGGAGAAACTGTAGAACCCCATATTCATCTCATGATGTATTTCAAACATGCTCGTAGTCCACATAGCATAGCTTGGGAAATTAATGAACGAAATGGTAAGCGTGAAGATTCTCAAATCGAACGATTAGAATTCTTCAAGCATCCTAATAATGGTTTTAGTTATCTTGTTCACCAAACTAAAGATGCTCAAAATAAATATCAGTACCCTATTTCGGAAGTAATAAGTAACTTTGATTTTGCTAAAAAATTAGAAAACATTCGAAAACAAGTAGAGCGAAACCAAAGTAAAAAAGAAGGGGAACTAATACGAGAATATCTAGATATGCTTTATGACGGTTTATTAACTCTAGAAGAGATTGAATCTGAGCTAACGGGAAGTCAATATGCAAAAGCAAGTACGCGACTTAAAGCTGTTGCCGAAAAAAGGCAAGAAAGATTAGGAAGAGAATTCCTGAATCGTATGAAGTATGAACAAAAGACAAAACAAGTAGTCTATATCTATGGTGAGTCTGGACTTGGTAAGACAAGACTGGCTAAGACTTATGCAGAAAATAAAAATACCTCTTATTTTGTAACAGGCTCAAGTCGCGATCCTTTTCAGAGTTATCAAAACCAGGAAACTATCATTATTGACGAACTGCGACCAGATAGCTTTCGATATGATGACCTTTTGAAAATTCTAGACCCTTATAATTTCGATGTTTTCTTACCTTCTAGATATATAGATAAAGCATTAACCGCTGAACTAATCTTCATAACTAGCCCTTACTCACCAAAGGAGTTGTATGATAATTTTCAAACCAGTAAACGAATTGACCGTTTCGACCAGCTAGAACGACGAATACAAACAGCCATACTAGTTGAAAAGGATAATATCTTTTATACACACTATAACAATGAGAGTCGGGAATACGAAAAAGATGACAGCAACTTTTTCACGAACCCCTTTGAGTCTCAGTCAATACATCGTGCTAATAGCTTCTTCACACAGTTTGAAACAACTATTCAAAGAAAGGAACAACAATAATGAACTCAGAACTATTTGAAATTAAAAACCTACTACTAAATCTCTTACAAATCCTACAACAGGAAACCCACATCTTCAATTATTGTGGTCTATATACCCAAAAAGACCTATTGAATCTCCTTCAAATTTCTCCGAATACATTAAAATCTTGGGAAGAAAAAGGACTAAAACGACTGGAACCACCTATAGAAGGAACCAGAACTGTTTACTATAAACTTGAAAATGTTCTCCAATTCTTAGAGAAATAACATGAATTATGCTAAAATAGAACTGTCTGTTATGTATAGAAAATGTTCTATTTTAGCCTTTTTATTTTATATCCGTATAATGAAAGGGCATTATGACATCTGAAACTATAACTTACAATAACAAAAAAGTTATTAAAAAAACAAATTCAAACGGAGAGGTTAGTTATATTTTACGAGGCCTTTACTTAGGTATCGATGAAAAAACAGGCAAACAAGTAACAACGTCTATAACAGCTAAAACACTACGGCAACTTGACCGTAAAATCCTAACGGCTAGAGTTAATTTTGAAAAAGCAGGTGGAACGAGGAAAGAAGATAAACGATTATCCACTTTTTCTGAACTTGCAGAAGAATGGTTCAATAATTATCAAGTTTGGGTTACTTCTCATAATACAATCAATAGAGTGAAGGGATACGTATATAATTACATCATCCCTGCATTCGGGGATTACATTCCTGAAAAAATCACATCTGCCGACATTCAAAGATGGGTTAACAATCTCGCCCAAAAAGCTAGAACATCGATTGAATCAGGGAAAAAACGTGCTGAAAAAGGTAGTGCAAAAGACTTTGGAGCAGTCACTCACAAACTTAGTGATATTTTCGATTTTGGCATCACACATTTTGGATTAACTAAAAACCCAGTGAAAACTATCAAAATCCCTCCAAAGCCTAAATTAGCTTCTCGTAGAACTATGGTCTTACATGATGAAGAATTAAAAACATGGTTAGCATTCTTAAAAACTTTACCTAATAACAGAGCTAATCGACGATTTATTACCATCTGCAATTCCTTACTCGCTTCTGCATTGCGAATCAATGAACTTCTAGCATTAGAAATAAATGACTTGGATTTCACAAACAATGAAATTATTGTAAATAAAACATTGATGTGGAAAAGTGCCAATAAGAAACTTGGTACTAAAGGATGTATGATTTGTAAACCAACCGCAAAAACCGATTCTGGTAATCGTCAGGTTCCCGTTCCAAACTCTACTCTCACTGACCTTAGGGATTTCTACACAGAAATGAATAACTATTTCAAAAAACAAGGTCTACCTCAATCCAAGTTAATCTTTCCAACGATTTATGGAAATTATATGTGCGATAGAAACGAACGTGCTACTTTAAAAAAACGACTAACTTCTCTTGGCTTACCTGATTACGGTTTCCATATTTTCAGACATACTCATGCTTCAATGATGTTAAATGCTGGGGCAAACTGGAAAGAACTACAAGTTCGTATGGGACATAAATCTATCAACACAACTATGGATACATACGCCGAGTTAGCACCGAAGAAGAAATTAGAGGCAGTAAATATTTATTTAGATAAAATAGCTGAACTATCTACTTAATCGTCTCTACATTTGTCTCTACATTTTTTCTTCAATAAATTACAAAGCCTTTAAAATAAAGGTTTTGAGGGGTTATATAGAACTCTGTCTACTCCTTACAGAGGTTAAATAAGCATTCAATACGAATCAATACAGAAGAAAAACGCTTGATTAGCGTTTTTTCTTTTTGTTAATTTCACTATATTGCAAGGGAAATCATTCGAATCACTACCTTTTTCACTACCTTTTTTGAAATAAGAATATTGATTCGGACGATTAAAAGCAAGAGAAACTTCATTATGAGGTTTCTCTTTTTTTATATTTTCATTCCTAAAAATTTTTGAAATAGAGTAATCTTTTTTAAAATTTTTGGAATCCAAAACGCAGTTCAATAATATGCACTATTTTTTCTTGAACAAGCGAATGTAATCCTGTTTGCTATGAATAATATCTGATACAAAGACAGCTTTTCTATCCTCTAAAATATGATAGAAGGCTAGGTAATCGCCTAAAATGATGCATCGAGTTTTGTGGGGTGGGTATATAATAACTCCTACTCTTTCATCAGCATCAAATCCTGCTTCCGGGAAAACTTCAAGACGTTCCAATCCGTAAAGAATATTCTTAACTGTGTTTGCTCCTGCCTGTTCTGAAAAGTAGTTAGCTGAGATATAATCTTTAATACCTCTTAGCTGTTCTTGTACCGTTTCAGAGATAATAAGGCTATATGAGTTCTCGTTAAATTCCAAGGTTAGCCCTCACTTCATCAAGGCTGTAAGTCCTTCCATGTTCTAAATCCTCAAAGCTACGGGCAATTTCGGCACGCAATCCTAATAGAAGTTCTTCTCTTTCTTTGTCTACTTGAGTTTCAAATGGCAAGGCTTTATTTTCTACAATGTGTTCTAAAAACAAGTTAAAACTGGCTGTCATATCAAGATTTTGCGATGTGATAATAGCTTTAGCCTTCTCTAACAAGTCTCTGTTAGTCTTAAAGTTTACCTGTGTGTTTTTTTCTAAAACATTCATAGTAGCACCTCCTTTTAGACTATTATATCACTTTAAACTATACAGGTCTAGTTGCGTATAGATACTTATAGCTGGTAGTAAAAACAAAAAAAGCACTAAGGGAAAACGCCCCAAAGTGCTTAATATCAAGGCTCTAAAGCCTATCTTATTCAATAAAATATTACAACATTTTGTTGTAGAATAGATTTAGTATAAATTACACTTTGGTATGCTTTATAAATGTTGATTCTGTAGTATTTTTAGAATTTACATATTAAATAAAATAGATTAAACTTTACTCCGAGGTGGACAAAAAGGAGTACAAATTTCATGGTGATGAGTTCAGTAGGCAAGTAAGAAGTACCGTTTAGGTGCTTTTTATTTTACCCCATTCATCTTGTAGATTAAGGTGTATATTTTACATTTGCTAGAGTTAAAAAATTATTAAAAACATTAACTAATATATATGTAACTGTGATATAATTAGGATAGTGTTTAACAATGTTTTAAACATAAATATAAAACAGGAGGTGTTTTATGAAAATATAGTGATATTACTTGATTTATGGTATAATAATTTACGATTTATATTTAAGTAATAAAGTTTAAATGACTTCTTATTGCTTGAAATGAATTATAAAACAAAGGAGTATTTAAAGTGAAAAAGAAAAACACAATTATTACAGCGCTTATAGCATTGTTTATAGTTTTTGCTGGTGTTAAGTCTGTCTCAGCAGACCATGTAATTAATAAAAGCGAGACTGAAAGAATTAGTAAAATAATAAATGATATTCCAAAGAAGACGAAAGCTATTTGGGATGAAGATTTTAAAATGCAAAATCAAAAAATTGCTCGAAATAGTGGCGTATTTTACTGGGGTAAAAATGGAGAACTTGCTTGGTATCAGCCTGAAAATGAAATTATATTAGACCCTTTAAATGTAACCGAATATGAGAAAATACATTATGGTTACCCTTTTGATGATGTTGGTTTAGTCTCGAGTGTCTATATTGCTGAAACAAACCGCCTTAGAGGGTATGATAGTTTTGATAAAATCAAAAAAGAGTTTGATAAAGACAAAGAGGAACAAGCAAAGAGACATAAAGAATACATAGAAAAACTTAAAGAAACTAGAAGAAACAGGTCAGAAGAAAAGAAAAGACAAGAAGCTGAGTATATAGAAAGAATAATTGCAGATAAAAAATATGCAAACAGTGAAGATTTAAAATATGTGGGAGATGTTCTCAGAAATAATTGGGGTATATTCTACTGGGGGGAAGCAGGCGTACTTGCTTGGTATCATCCTGAAACAGGAAAAGTCGAAGACCCCTATGAATCTAAAACGATTAGCCAAACTACTGGGAACCCTTTTGAGGGTGGAGATACACCCTATGCTGACTATGTTGCAGAAATAAATAAGCGTAGAGGATATGACTCTCTTGAAAAAATTAAAGAGGGAATAAAGAAACCTAAGAGTGATACTACAGTTAAAGCTGAAGAACCATTAAAAAAACAGGAGAATGAACTGAAGCAAAAGAAAGTAGACGAAAGTACTACTAAAAAAGAAGAAGCTACAACACAGAAACAAGGTTGGGTGCAAGAAAATGGTAAATGGTTCTACTATGACCAATCAAAGAACAAGCAATCTGGCTGGGTTCAAGTAAACGGTGCATGGTATTACCTAGCACAAGATGGAGAAATGAAGACTGGTTGGTTAAATCAAGGAGGCTCTTGGTACTATTTGACTGATTCAGGCTCTATGAAAACAGGTTGGCAAAAAGTTAATGGAACTTGGTATTATCTCAACGGTTCAGGAGCTATGCAAACAGGTTGGCTCAATCAATCTGGTACATGGTACTACCTAAACAGCTCAGGCTCTATGCAGACTGGCTGGCTTAGTCAAAGTGGTACTTGGTATTACCTCACTGAATCAGGTTCTATGAAAACTGGTTGGTATCAAGTCAGCACTAAATGGTACTACTCTTATAGCTCAGGAGCATTAGCAGTAAGCACTACAGTTGATGGTTATACTGTAAATGCTAATGGGGAATGGATTTAGTAACACGTTTTTTAAGAAAATAGATAAGCGCTGAATATTCAGATTCAGTGCTTTCTTTTTTCTTTTTGTTTTTTAATCGACCTCTTCAATTAAGAAAAATAATTCTCATTCCTTATCTGAATAATGTAACCTCTAATCCTCACAATATACAAACAGTACAGATAATTTCTAATCACCCGACCTACAGATTACTATTAAAAATCACTTCGAGAGAGACTATAACAATTTTAAGCATGATGAAATAATAATAGATACTAAAACAACTATATATGGTTGGATAGATTTAGTATAAATTACTCTTTAGTGCTTTTTATTTATCACTAACTATCTTGGCTTAATTCAAGTATTTCCATCACCTTATGAACAATCATCTTATGCTGTGGGTGTTTCTGAATCTTCAATAACAGTTCCATCATCTCTGTATCTTGTGGAACAGAATAAGGTAAGAAAAAATCACTCAACGGAACTTCTAAAGCATCAACAATCTTCACAAAAGTTTCCAAAGAGATATTTCTATGATTATTTTCTATCTGACTGATATAAGGAACACTTAGATTTGTTCTTTCTGCTAATTCTTGCTGTGTAATCTTCTTTGAAGCTCGTAAGTCTCGTATCTGATTACTTATATTTTCTAATATATCATCCATTCCTTCACCCTCTATGTTAAATCTACTATCTATCTTATAGATTAAACAATCAGGTTTACATTCTCTATAGTTTAATATTTAATAAAAACATATTCTATTGTTAAAGTTTGTGTGATATAATTATAACTATTAGGAAATATTTATTTTATTTCATTAAATAAAGTTAAACATTTGGAGGTTATATATGCTTAAAAAGCTTAAGGAATTAAGCAAAGAACAAAAGATTATAGGTGGTATTGTACTATTGCTTATCCTCATTTTGTTCTTCACACTACTAACTAGCGGTAGCACTAAACACTCACAAGCTCAAACCAAGGCTAGTGATTCTGTCAAACAGTCTTCACAAGTTAAACAGTCTAGTTCATCTTCCTCTACTTCATCATCTAGTAGTGAAACTAGCTCTAAAATAGAGAAATGGTCTCCAACTGGACATATAGCTGTAGATGCTTATCTAAATACACCACAAATTAAAATCATACTGCGAGCCAAAGCACTGAGAGAGGTAGCACACAAACTCTCTAACACAGATAAACTCTACGAAGTTGAAGCTGAGGTAATTGGGATTGAAGAAAAAGATGAATACCGTGAGTACAACATAACAGGTAAGAAGCTTCTTATCCGTACACCTGAATCACTAGCTGTGAAAATGAATGAACTTATGGTCTATACAGGAAATACAGTATCTTTAGAAAAATATGATTCAATCGATAAAGGTTCGTTAGTAATCAGTGAAGTGAGAAAAACAGAAAAAGCACAAGAAGAGGAAAAAGCAAGTATTGAAGCCTCCAAATCAAAAGAGGAGGAAAGGAAAGCATCTTCACGAGCAAAAGAGCAAGAACAAGCTTCATCTCACACCACAACCACTCCTACACAATCGTCTACACCTGCTCCACAATCAAATTTAAGACCGTTCAAAAACTGTAAGGAAGCACGAAAAGCAGGACGTGTAAACATACCTGCTAGTGACCCACAATATGGTCCATGGCTAGATAGAGACAAAGACGGATACGGATGTGATGAATAGTAAAAAAGTTCTTATTCTACTGTCACTACTACTTATTATAATCGTCACATTCACAGCATACTTAACTACTCTACCACAAACAGAATACCAGATAGCTATAAAGAGACTCCAAAAGATAAGTTTAGAGGCTGTGGAACAGAAAATACAACATAAAGAAAGCTTTTACCTATACACAGGGAGAGAGAGTTGTCCATACTGCCAAGAATTTGCTCCAAAGCTAGCAAAAGCAGTAGATAAAACTGAGACAACTGTGTATTACTTAGATAGTGAGCATATAGATAAGACAAGTTGGAATAACTTTAAAACAAATGTAGGATTCAAAACAATCCCCAATCTCACTTACTTCACAAATGGTACAGTATATGACATATTACCGAAAGCAAGTCAAGCTAGTGTTGAAGTGATTGAGTCATTTATAAGAAAGGAATAAATAATGAACCAAGAAAAAATTTATAAATATATTGTAGGTTTTCTAGTGATATTTACTTTATTATTTGGATTATTTGCTTATATTGCAATAAGCTATGGTAATCAACAATATGTTAAAGATACGGAACGTGTTACTAAGCTAGTTGAAGCACTAGAAAATAACACAACAAATATAAAACAAAATATAACGTTAGAGGAAGCTTTGAAGCTTGTTTCTGATGATAGTGAATTGTCATCTGTTAAAAAGGAAATTAAATACCTAGAAGATAGATATCCAAACGACCACGAGTACAAAATTAGTAGTTTGTCCTCCCGTGTAAACGAAGTGGAATTAAAACTTAATAAACAAATCGAAAAGATTAAAGAAGAAAAAGAGCGGAAAGAACGAGAAGAACGGGAAGAACGGGAAAAACAGAAAAAATTGAAAGAGGAAGCAGAGAAAAAATCTAAAGAATCTGAAAAAAAGTCTAATGAAGAAAACAGAAAAGTAGATTTAGATGCTTTCTATAATGCAATTCAAGGAGGTGTAGATAAAGTAAATACACAATCAGGAGCACATATGCTTGAAATGGAAAAAACATCTGTAACACTTGGCATCAGAATCATTCTCACAGAAAATAATGCTTCGTATTCAAACAAAGAACTTAGAGCAATTATCAGTGCATTAAACAAATCTTTATATAAAATTGCCAAATCCCACGGAGTAAATAGCCCTAGATTCTATTACACTCTCAGTGGGGAAGAAGTCGCTGTGAATCGTTATGTAATGGCACCTGATGAAGTTAAGTTTTCTGGAATATTAAAATAGGAGAGTACTAATGAACATAGGGAAAATTATTAAAATAACTGAAGATACTGCTTATATAGGTTATGAAGATGGAAGTTTAAAGGAAATTGCTATTGAATCTTGTGACTTTGAACCTAGTATAGGGGATTATGTAGAAGTTTATGAAGGTATTGTCATAAAAGTCGACATCAACAAGAACAACATAGAGAAAAAGAACAAATCTAAAAAAATAGGAATTATAGTCACTCTACTATTACTGTTTGTAATTATTGTTATAAGTTTTATAAATACTAAAAAACAAATTTCAAACAATCAAACAACTTCAAGTTCAACATCAAAACAAATTTCATCATCCAAAAAAAGTAGCTCTACCTCTTCATCTTCCTTAAAGGAAAGTAGTTCCAGTTCCTCATCCTCAGTACCATCAAAACCTAAGATTACTGTAGATAATGATAAAGCAAATTATGGTGAAGTAGACTATAACAAGTGGAATCATGATGAAATAGCCGTAGATACTAAAGTAAGAGTATATGGTAAAGTTTTACAAGCTATGGAAGATGGGAAAGCCTACACACTGCGTGTAGCCATAAATGATGACTATGATAAAATTATTTTGGTTTCTATTCCTTCTGAATACAACAATAGAGTTATAGCCGAAGATGACCATATAACATTGTACGGACTAGTAAAAGGAAGACAAAGTTATGAAACGGTCTTTAAATCCACAAAAACACTACCTCTCATGGTTGCCTATATGTACGAGAACTAATACTACATGAAAAATAAAAAACATAACCAAATTATTCACGTTTCAGAAACACATATTATCATTCGACTCCACACAAATGAGACTCTAAATGTTCCTATCAATGAGTTAACTTTTCATCCTAAAGTAAACGATATTGTTGAAGTTTACCAAAATCAGAATCACGTAGTAGTTTGTCCTCTACCACAGAGCAACAAATTTTGGATTCTTATAACCTCAATTACACTTCTACTTCTTACCATTATAGGAGCTACTTTTTTATTCTTTAGACATCTAAATGAAAATATAGAAACAGTAGATAGTCACTCTTCACAACAAATCTCATCTACTACTTCTAGTTTCTCTGCATCATCCAGCACATCTACCACAAGCTCTAGCTCAACTGAAGATAGTATAATAGACACGACAGCCGAAGAGCTTCGAGACATGGAAAATGATGGTAGGTTAAAAACTGGTCAACTATACCGCTTCACAGCAGAACTAACACGCCAAAAATTTTGGGAAGCATACGTAGGACATTTTAAAGCTCTAGAAACATACCATACTATTTGGGTAAAAGCTAGTAATGCTCCTATAACTGGTGTACAAATACAAATTAAGAAATCTATGATTGAAGGATGGCAAGAAGGAGCAACCGTTACTTTCACAGTCAGAATCATGGAAGACTCTGAAAAATTTCAATTCTGGGTTGCTACTGATGCCACACTTATCACGACTCCCACAGAAGAAAAGCACACAGAAAATACAACACAAGAAATTGATACACAGGCTATTCTACATGGAGACTACTCTAGTATAGCTGGTACTTGGAGGAATGAACTAGGATATGAAATAGTGTTTAATAAGAATGGGTTAACAAAAGGAGGACAGATAGCTCAGTCAGGCATGGGAAGCGATGGACACATAGGTTTTAGTATCAGCTCAGGACCTATAGGAGCTGCAATGGGAATATATCCCCCTGGAACAAGTATACCTATGAAACGATTTGAGAATAACCAAATGGTATCAATCGAAGACCCAACTGATAAAAGTAAAACTAGAATTATCATTACTCAAACACATCCATCTGATGAAAAAGCTGTCTACTACAAAATAGACTAAAACAATATTCCCTATACTTACAAAGTTTTCCTAGTTACCTGAAAATCCCTGCAATTACTCATTGCAGGGATTTTGTATATCCGTTACATCACATGAATCTCTTTCAGACAATTCCACATTACTAACACATTTTTGATATAGAGAGTTAATCGGTGAATAGCAAAATTCACATACATCCATTACTATTCTATTTTTTAATCGCCCCTTAGAAATCCCATTATCACGCGCATTACTAACCACAAACACAAAAAGATAAATTGATACAATTGTACAGAAAAAACTGATAGCTGAATCAAGACAACACTATAAAAATGTTAAATTCTATAATCTAAATCCTTATTAAATAGCTAGTTTTATTCTCTATTTTATCTCACAAGCATACGCCTTTATGCCGTGAAAGCAAATTGACAGTAAGTAGGCACAAAGTACGCTAAGAACGTCTCAGACGAAAGGCTTTAGTTTTTCGGATGGACAGTTCATTTGTACGAGAGTGCCTTGTTTCTTGCTGTCAATTAGACCATGGAATAAATTAGGCGTGTTTGGTACTTAACAAAGTGTTTCACTCCTTTGCCTTCGCTCGTGGCGGGCTAGTCGTTCACACTTTGTATATCTCCAGAATGATACACTTGATACACTAATTTCCAACTTCTTAGAATAAATAAAACAAATAAAATTGAAAATAGAAATGAAATTTACTGTTTCAAGTGTATCAAGAGCATGACTTCATTACATACCCTTTATATCTCTTTGTAGAATCCAAATTAAAAGACTCAGAATGAATAAAATAAACAGAATCACCCTCATCAAAATCTTTACAAGTAGATAATGTTGGCTTAAATACCCAGTCTGATGGAAGTGCATCTTTTAATTCTTTGTGAAAGGCTTCCTTAGTTTCTCGTTTTAAACCATTTCCTTCACAGAATTGTTCATATGCCCATAGCATAAATGAATTCGGCAAGAAAGTAGATTTCACACGACTAAACAGATAAGATGAAAACTGTTCAACACTTGTCATAGACTTCCCATGAATTTCCTTGATAGCAGGGTGGTGACTGATATCCTTGAATCCATCACTGATATCATATTCTAATGCATTCTTCAATACATATTCTAATACATCCTGACGTTTTAGATAAACCTGCTTTATTTCTCTCTTGTAACCATCTTTGTTAAATTCAGAAACGAAGGGAAGTATGAAAGTTCTTCTTGCTATAGCTTCTTTGTCTCCTTGAATCTTAATCAATCGATTAGATGATTGAACAATCACAGGAGTAAGTCGAGCAGAATAGGCCTGTTTGCCTTTCTTTTCGATTGTGACAATATCATGAGTAACTAGAGAAAACATAGTAGAAGGGTCTGTTACCACCTTATCAATAGGATTATCATCTCCAATAACTAGATGTTTACCTATTAACTGTGAAGTGGCAAAACGATTTTTGCCCTCTAATTCAATTAGTTTCATGGATGCTGTATTAATCCTACCTACTAAGTTAATTAACAACTCTTGGAAACTACCCTTACCTGTTCCTCCTTTTCCAATCAGCCAAATAATTCTCTCATCAGCATAACCACGTATCACTGCCAAAATTGTTTGCCATGCTAAGTGAATTAGTTCAGCATCATTATTAAACAGTTCAGTTAACCAAGAATCAATAGACCAATCGCCCAATACTGGAGAAGTTGCTTCTGAATTATAATTTACTTGTACCTTATGTGTAAACACAATTGAAGGACTGTACTTCATTCCGTCCCCATAATAAGTATCATAAATACAATTCCCTAACGCTATGTAACGTGAGCCTTGATATATACTTACATTTTTACAGATACAACTTAGTACAGAAAAAATCTCTGATATATCATTACTCCTAAAAGAAGGTTCTAACCTTCTTGCTAATTTATTAACAATATGCCAAGCAGGTTGATAAATCCCCTCTTTGGGATTATACACAAATAAGTTACCTTCACCAGTATCCTCTATTTCAGCTATACTAACCACAATGAGATGAGCCATTAAAAAATCTGCCATGATATAAAAAGGAGCTTTTCTCTTTTTCATCTTCTCTTTTTCTGAAGGCTCTATGTGAGGGGTAGAATCAATTACCTCATTTTTATATATTCGCCATTCTTCCTTATATTCAGTTATTGGAGTAGCGTTATCAAAATCTTGAATAGCATTCTCAGGGTAAGTTTCAAATTTAATATCTGCTTCTAGAACAGAATGTTTTGGTTTTATGGTAATTAATGTCATTAGACAATCCTTTCTTGGATAAGCATTACACTATATAGCGTAATTGATAGCAATTGAATCTGTGATTCAACATGGTTGCAAGTACCTATGTATTTCAAGAAATCATAGAACTTTTCAATTGTGTTTATTTTCTTTTCATACAATGTATTCACTCCTTACTAGTAATTGAAAGAAACTTCATAACATCTGATTTCTTATAGAAAACTTTGCGAGTTCCTTCTATTGGTGGACAGTATCGAGTTAACCCCAAACGCTCCCATTCATGCAGAGTTACTAAACTAATACCTAGTTCTTTGATTAACTCTTTCTGTTGTATCAAGCCAAACGAGTCACTGTGAGGTGAAAGCATTGCATGTGATAGATAATCATTTATTAAATGCTCAATCCTTCCCAACAATGCTAGTTCTGCTTCTTGAGATAATATCCCTTGTGGTGTACTAAACATAGACACCCCCTTTCTTTTCCATTTTGTGCACAACTATCCTCTCATAACTAGTACAGCTCGCCTATTAACCAAGTTAATTGACTTGGGTTATATTTGGAATTTTATCAGTTTTCTATTTACATGTCAAGAGTTTTTTGCTAAAATATTACTAAAGTTATTAAACGGAGGTTAAAAATGATAGGAGCATATCTTAAAAAATACCGTACAGAAGGTAACGTAACTACTAAGAGCCTTGCTGAAGAACTAAAAGTATCACAGTCTTATATCTCACAAATTGAAAATGAGAAAAAGATTCCCAGTTTAACTAAACTCTCTGAAATTACTGAAAGCATTGCTTCACTCTCTATAAAAGAAAAATGCGAACAAGGTGGATTAGAGTTTGATGAGCACAAAATTAAATATCAACAATTGGCTAACTCTTATATTGATGATATAATCAAAAATATCCACATGGATTCTGTTCATAACGATAAAGAGAAGCAACTTTTAAAAGATTTAATTGAGTTAAGAAATGGCGAATCCATATTCTCAAAGTTAAAAACATACAAAGATATTAGCCAAGATATTATCAATGGGGAAAATATCAAAATTAATCTTGATTATATCTTTAGGAAGAATGTAAAAATAACTATTGATGGTCAAGCACTCACAACTGAGGACTTAACTGCTCTACAGATACTAATTGAAGGTATTCGTTCTAGACACAAATCATAATATCTATTTTTCATAACCTTTTACAGCTTGCCTACTGATGTTAGAAAGGTTAAAAAATGAAAATAGCAGAAATAAAAAAACAAAATGGTAGCACTGTATATCGTGCCAAAGTATACTTAGGAGTAGATAAACTCACAGGAAAAAAAATAAAGTCTAATCTGACAGCTAGAACTAAAACTGAATTGAAGAAAAAAGCTCAATTAGCTAAGGCTGAATTCCAAAATAATGGCTTCACTAAAAAAGAAATAATCCCACTAACAAGTTATGAAGAAGTAGCTCAACTATGGTGGGAAAGCTATCAACACACAGTAAAACCAAATACGCAAGATTCAGTAAAGCGACTACTATCTAACCATGTGATTCCTTTATTTGGTTCTTATAGGTTAGATAAGTTAACTACTCCAACTATCCAACGCATTGTTAATCAACTAGCTCTACGTGCTAACAAACGAGAAGAAGGCGCATTTCTACACTATGATAAAATTCACGCGCTAAATAAACGTATACTACAATATGCTGTGACAATGCAGATTATTGATATGAATCCAGCTCGTGAAGTTATTCTTCCTCGTAAAATAAAAAAGGGTAGAAACAAAGTAAAACACTTTAATAACTTAGAGTTAAAGCAATTTCTCAGCTATTTAGAAGAGGCTAACTTAGCAATATATAGAAATATCTATGAAATTACTTTGTACAAGTTTCTTCTTGCTACTGGTTGCCGTATTAACGAAGCCTTAGCTCTACACTGGTCAGATATTGACCTAAATAATGCAACTGTGAATATTACAAAGACACTAAATCATTTAGGTGAGATTAACAGCCCAAAGTCTGAGGCAAGTTATCGCACAATTGATATTGACCCACAAACTATAGAGGTCTTAAAAGTGTATCAAAAAAGACAAAGGCAAGAAGCTTGGAAACTTGGTCGGACTGAAACTGTTGTCTTCTCAGATTTTATTCATAAATACCCAAACAATAAAACACTATCAACTCGTTTAAACACACGTTTCAAACATGCTGGTGTACCTAATATTGGATTCCACGGTTTTAGACACACACACGCTAGTCTTTTGCTAAACTCTGGAATACCATATAAAGAATTACAACACCGTCTAGGTCATTCTACACTAGCTATGACTATGGACACTTACAGTCATCTCTCCAAAGAAAAAGCAAAAACAGCCGTCTCATTTTATGAGAAAGCTGTAAGTTCTTTGTAAAGGGGGACAAAAAGGGGGACAAACCCAGAAATCAACGTTTTAAGACAAAGCAAAAAGCCCACTGTTGTAGGCTTTCTGTAAGATATTTCTTAAAATTAAAGCATTTTGTTGTAGAATTCAACGACAAGTGCTTCGTTGATTTCTGGGTTGATTTCGTCGCGTTCTGGCAAGCGAGTCAATGAACCTTCCAATTTTTCAGCGTCGAATGATACGAATGCTGGACGTCCAAGAGTAGCTTCTACTGCTTCAAGGATTGCTGGAACTTTCAATGATTTTTCACGAACTGAGATCACTTGACCTGGAGTTACGCGGTATGATGGGATGTCAACACGTTTTCCGTCAACAAGGATGTGACCGTGGTTTACGAATTGACGAGCTTGACGACGAGTAGTCGCAAGACCAAGACGGTAAACAACGTTATCCAAACGACGTTCCAAAAGAAGCATAAAGTTGAAACCTAGGATTCCGCCTTTGATTTTTGTAGCTTGTACGAACAAGTTACGGAATTGTTTTTCACCTACACCGTAAGTGAAACGAAGTTTTTGTTTTTCAGCCAATTGTAAACCGTATTCTGACAATTTAGAACGATTGTTTGGTCCGTGTTGTCCTGGTACGTAGTTACGACGTGCCAATTCTTTACCTGTACCTGTAAGTGAAAGGCCAAGGCGACGAGCTTGTTTCCAAGATGGTCCTGTATAACGTGACATGTAAATGTCCTCCTGATATAAATAATATTTCGGTGGAAATAGTCACTTAGAAAGCCCTGATTCGTGCAGATGCCCTTCGCCTAAACAGCCAAGGTTACTTATCATAAGACACCTGTTGACGAGCTTCATGCTTTCCTGCTGATATTTCACACAAAATCCATTTTACCATGAATAGATGAATTTGTAAAGGGGTTTTAAGCTTTATTTTCACTGCCAGAGAGATCGAGAACGAGAGTAAAGGTGCTTCCGAGGCCGTACTGACTGGTAACTGTGATTTCTCCACCCAATTGATGGGCCAATTCACGCGCAATCGCAAGACCTAAGCCATGACCACCTGTTTTCATATTGCGCGAAGTTTCGACACGATAAAGGCGTTTGAAAATATTCTCCAAGTCCTCTGGTGCAATGCCCTGTCCCTCATCCGTCACACTGATTGAAAGCTGGTTCTTCTCCAGCTTAGCCACCACTTCCAGCTTGGTTCCTGGAGCAGAATATTTAAAAGCGTTATTGACCAGATTCACCAAGATGCGAGAAAGTTTGGCATAATCTCCTTCAATTCGGGCAGACTCTGGGATCACCTGCAAGTGGACATCTCGCTCCTCCTGCTCAATCAAGAACTGAAATTCACTCATGCACTCAATCAAGAGCTGGTCCAGAAAAATGCTGTCTTTGCTGGTAGTTTCCACCTGATTTCTAGCTGTGTTTAGGGTCAAAAAATTCAACTCCTCAACCAGTTTATTAAGCCTTTCTGTCTGGCGTCCAATGGTTGCTAGATAATGAGCTTGTTCTCCCTCCTTGATAACCCCATCCAAAATCCCTTCTACCGTCGCTTGGATCGAAGTGATGGGGGTCTTGATATCATGCGACAGCTGGGCAATCATCAAGCCCTTTTCTCGTTCGCTTTCTTCCAAGGAATCAAAAGTTTCCTGCAAATCATGGGACATTTCATTGAAGACTTGCCCTAACTGCTGAAATTCCATAGGTCCTTGAACCTCCAGATTTGATGGAAAATCCTTATCCGCTACCCGCTTGGCATGTTCCTTAAGTTTGCCCAATGAAGTAAAGACCGGCGATAGGAGAAAGAGACTAATCCCAGCACCGACAAGGCTGGCAACGATGGTCATTCCAAGCAGAAAGTAAATCTCGCTTTTCTCAATCAGCATTTTTTGAACAGCCCAAAAAACCACGATAATCGTTAGGAGTGTTGAAATGACATACCCCACTAAAATATAACTTTTTAATTTCATTGACTACCTCGTGCTTTCTCAATTTTGTAGCCCAAGCCCCAGACGGTTTTGATGGTCGGTGTTTCTGCACTAGCATGTTTAGCCAACTCCTGTCGAAGAGCATGAATATGAACATTCAAGGTATTGGTGTCATCCACATAGTCTTCCTGCCAGACCTTTTCATAGAGGTCTGTCTTAGAGAAAACCCGCTCTGGATTGCTGGCTAGAAGCCATAGAAGTTCGAAGGATTTGACTGTCAAATCAAGCGCCACATCTCCGACTTGGACCTCATGGCTACCGTGATTCATCCGTAAATCCCCGAGACTGACGACTTCTGTCTCACCTCCACGATGAAGGCGACGCAAGATATTGTGGACACGCAAAACCAGCTCACGAGGGCTAAAGGGCTTGGCAATAAAGTCATCTGCCCCTAAGCTCAGGCCATAAATCTTGTCCTGCTCGCTGGTCTTAGCCGTGATAAATAGAAAAGGCTGATCTGGAGATTGATACTGAACCTCACTAATCAAATCATAACCATCCATCCGAGGCATCATGATATCTGTAATAATCAAATCAATTGGTTTTCGCTTGAAGATTTCTAAGGCCTCTGCTCCATCATGGGCCACCAAAACATTATATCCTGCCTGAACCAGATAACGTTGATGAATATCTGTGATTTCTACCTCGTCGTCAACGAGTAAAATTGTCTTTCCCATCTGTCTCTCCTTTGAAAAAAACAGTGCTATACCACAATAGTATAACACTATTTTAATCTCTTTACGAACATTCTAATCGATATCTGGATTTTTCAAATCCTAGATAGAAAGTCTGTAACTAGACTAGTCATTTTCCTCTTTTTTAGCTTTCAAACTGAGTCCGCCTAATAGTCCTGCTAAGGTGAGGCCAAAGAATCCAAGAGTAGCCATTGATGTTTGGGCTTCACCAGTATATGGAAGCATGTCTTTTTTGTCTTTCATTTGATCAGCCATCATTGGACTTGACTCCTTGTTAGTAGATGCCATCTTGCCTTCATCAGACATTTTGCTTGAGGCTGCTGGAACTTGATCTTGTTTCATGCTTGGTGTTGCCATAGGCTGGCTAGCATTCATGTTTTTGTCCTGCTCTTTGTTAGGCATCATCTTATCCTGACTAGCAGCTGGCATTTGAGATTTCATCTCATCTTGATGAGCACTTGGCATTTGAGCGTTCATCTTAGACGCATCTTGATGACTATTCATCATTGGAGCCGGCATAGCTGAACCATTAGAAGATGGGACGAAACCTGACTGCATCGGAATCAGAGACTGATGTCCATTCAAGTTCACTGTCAAATCTTTAGTCGCTACGAGATTGCTCAAATCAGCCTTGCCGTCTTTGGCACCGTATACCTTGATAGTAGCTTTATAACTTTGAGTGCCATTTTGTTTCAAGAGGTCAAGAAGCTCTTTATCTGATTTACCTTGGGTGCCGGCCAAGTCCACTTCGTAGAAGTAGAGGCCGTTGCCCAATTTTTCTACTGGTGGAAGAGCTGGATTTTTTGCTGAGCCGTTGTCTGACCATGGAGCCTTGTCTGAAGCCTTCAAGATAAGGCGAGTTAACATACCGTCACCAGCGAAGAATTCGTATGGAATGACTTGGTTGACGCCGGCTGTGAATGGACCAGGGAAGTTGGCTTTGTCCAAGTAAGTAGCTGGGACATCTACTGTGTCTTTAGTGTTGTCGGCCACGCCTTTTTGCACTTCAGCTGGGGTAGTCAAGCCGTTCAAGTTGACATCCAAATCCTTAGTCGCTACAAGATTGCTCAAATCAGCCTTGCCATCTTTAGCACCGTACACTTTAATAGTAGCTTTATAACTTTGAGTGCCGTTTTGTTTCAAAAGGTCTAGAAGCTCTTTATCTGATTTGCCTTGAGTTCCTGCCAAGTCTACTTCATAGAAGTAAAGACCTTTGCCTAAGTTTTCTACTGGTGGAAGGGCGGGATTTTTGGCTGAACCGTTATCTGACCATGGGGCCTTGTCTGAATCCTTCAAGATAAGACGAGTCAACATACCGTCACCGGCGAAAAATTCGTAAGGAATGACTTGGTTAACACCGGCTGTGAATGGGCCTGGGAAATTGGCTTTATCCAAGTAAGTAGCTGGGACATCTACTGTGTCTTTAGTATTGTCAGCCACACCTTTTTGCACTTCAGCTGGGGTAGTTGCTGGCTGCACTTCACTTGCTTCACGGTCTTGTCCAGAAACTGTAGGCGCAGGATTTGTCGCAGGTTTAACCGCATATTCTGTTTGTTTCTTAGATTCTGGTTTTGCTTGAACTTCTTCTTTTGGCGCTACCACTTGGTCTTTATCAGCTACATTCACTTTTTCTGGAGAGCTTGTAGCATCCAAGCTTGCTTTAGGTGTTACGTCTGCCTGTTCTGAAGGAAGAGCTGTATCGACTGCTTCTTTGAGAAGTTCTGCTGGTAAGTCGCTCTTTTCACTCACCGAAGCAGCGTCTGGCACGACTTGGGCAGAGGTTGGATTTACCACATCGGCACGTACAGAACTTGGTTGACCAACTAGGACAAAAAAGCCACTGGCCACAACAACTGAGGCAACACCGACACTAAGACGGCGAATAGACCAACGAGTATATCTTTGATTTGGATTGAATTTCATAGGATTCTCCTTAGAGTTTTTCTTTATTTGATGACTCTAGTATAATCTCCTAAAATTAAACAGGATTAAGAAAAAGTTAAAATTTTTCTTAAATCCCTCTTATAAAATACTTATATTAATTAAATCCATAAACAGACTTGGTAATTTGATAGACAACATTAGAAAGTTTGCGAGCTGGCAAGACTGAATGTTTGGTCAAACGGCTGAGCATGGTCTTACGGATAGCCTGAAAGACCTCTGGATTTTTCTGCTGAATATAGGTCCACAGCTCACGTTTTTTTGCAAGATGCTCTGCTGTTCCAGCTCGGTTGAGCAGGGCACTGGAAATAACCGTCGTGATTTCAATATGATTCAGTAGATATTCTCTCATTTTTGGGTGGCTTACTCTAGATAAATCAAGCTGGTCTACCAAGAGTCGATTGACCTTGAGTTGCTGGTCAATGCGCTTAATCATCACTTGCTCATTGACAGACTGGTCCTCACGCCCAATCAAATAACGATAGAAATCGACAGGAAGATAGTACATGGTCTTGACTTGCTGAAGGGGGGTAAAGACAAAAAGATTATCGACATAAAAGGTATGCTCAGGCAATTGGAACTGGCTAGCACGCAATAAATCTGTCCGGTAAATCAGCGAGTGCATCATGATATACTGGCCTTTTGAGAAATTTCCGACCTGATCCCAGCCAAAAATCTGTTGGACAGGCAAGACTGACTCATAACTCATACTCTTCTTACGAGACTGACCTTCCTTTTCATAGACAAAATTAGTCACAAAGGCGTCAACCTCTTGACCATCACCCTCTAGTTCCTGCAAGGTTTCAAGAATCTTTAGGTAAGCACGAGGATCCACCCAGTCATCACTATCCACTACTTTAAAATAGCGCCCAGAAGCCTCCGCCAAGCCACGATTGACCGCACCGCCATGGCCCTTATTTTCCTGATAGATAGCTCTAACGATGTTAGGATACTTGCTGGCTAAACGCTCAGCGATTTCCTGAGTCTGGTCCTGAGATCCGTCATTGATAATCAAAATCTCAACTTGCTCACCACCAATCACTAGCGACTCCACACAGTAATGAAGATAGGCAGCGGCATTATAGCTGGGGATGGCGATAGACAATAACTTCATAATCTACTCCTTTAGGGGACTGATTTTTTCTTTCTCTCTTGTCACTTCTTTCTATTCTACCATAAAGTCCAGTTTTTGAAGGACTTTTACTGGAATACAAGGTGTTCTCCCAATTTCCTATCTTGAACATTAAAAAAGAGGGAAATTCCCTCCTTACGAATTTAATTCTGCCAAGTCATCTAGATACTGGTTGTTAATGACCGCCAAGATATAGGCATCCGCCTTCAAGAGGTCATTAGGGCCAAATTGGACATCCAGCGGTGAATTTTCTTGTTCACGAAATCCTAGGACATTGAGGTTATATTTGCCACGTAGATCCAGCTGGCTCAGGCTTTGACCTGCCCAAACACTCGGAATTTTCATCTCCACGATAGACACATTTTTATCCAGCTGAAAGACATCAACATTGTTATGAAAGAGAATGGTCTGCGCTAGAGACTGCCCCATTTCATACTCAGGTGAAATCACCGAGTCAGCACCGATTTTTTCCAGTACCTTCTTAGCTGTCTGGCTTTTGACCTTGGCAATAACCCTTGGTACCCCTAGACTCTTACAATGCATAACTGCAAGCACACTCGACTCTAGATTTTCCCCTGTTGCGACTACAACCGTGTCACAGGTATCAATCCCTGCGGTTCTGAGGAGTTCCTCATCTGTGATATCACCAACTACTCCACGCGCCAAAACTGGTTCAAATTGATTGATGTGCTCGGCGTGGTCGTCAATGGCAATGATATTCATATCTTGCTTGGCGAGGGCCGTCAGGACACTACTCCCGAAAATCCCCAAACCTAAAATTCCAATCGTACGATCTGACATAGTTCTTCCTTTCTTATCCAATACTAATATCTGCTTTCATATACTGAATCAAATCTTTCTTATCAGGCTGGTAATCCGCTAGACTAACCAGCAAGGTTAAGGGACCGATACGGCCGATAAACATGAGCACCATGACAATGCTGAGAGCTAGCTTACCCAGTTCTGGCGTCAGATTTGCCGTTACCCCAACTGTCGCAAGGGCTGAAATGGTCTCAAACATAAGATAGATAAAGCGCGGTGTTCCTTCTGCTGTAATTCCCAACAACATCAAGCCCAACAAGAAGGTCATCAAAAAGATAATGAAGACACTAAAGGATTTTTGGACTGTTCGAGCCTCAATGGTTCTCTGCGCAACATTAGCATGAGGTAAGCCCAACAATTCACTACGCGCAAAGACCAATAAGACAAAGAAAGTCGTAATCTTGAGACCCCCAGCCGTCCCTCCAGGCGCCCCACCCAGAAACATCTGTAGGATATAGATAAACAGGGTCACAGGCCGAGCTTGGGTGTAATCAATAGAGGCAAAACCAGCCGTTCTCATGCTGACGGTTTGGAAAAAGCTAACCAGCACTTTCTCTGGAACACCGAGATTGCCAATGGTTCCTGGATTGTGCCACTCCGTAAAGAGAGTAGATACTGTCCCAAACAGCAAAATCCCTGCAGTCAAGAAGAGAACCAGCTTGGTGTGGAAACGCAGACGGCGTTTTTTCTTCTTGTCAAACTGGGTTGCCAAGTCAAACCAAACCATAAAGCCAAGACCACCTGTGATAATCAAGCCAGCAATAACCAGATTAATCAAGGGATCCGTCTGAAAAGCCACTAAACTGCTACTGCCGAAATTATCAAAACCAGCATTACAAAAGGCTGAAATAGCTAAGAAGATAGAGGTAAAAATACCCCGTCCCCAACCAAACTCAGGAATAAAACGAAAACTTAGTAGGAAGGCACCCAAGCCCTCCACCAGAAAAGTCGTCAAAAAGATGGACCGCATAAAAGCCTTCAGCGACCGAGTCTCCCCGTAACTGAAGCTCTCCTGAATGGTTTCACGACTGCGAAGACTAAGCTTTTGCTTCCCCTGAATATAAAAGACCCCGATAAAAGTCATGAGACCTAAGCCACCAATCTGTATCAAGAGCATACAAATCAACTGCCCCCAGACATTATAGGTAGTAGCCACCGGTTGCGTAGAAAGGCCGGTTACACAGACCATAGACACCGTCGTAAAAAGATGGTCAAAATAAGTGGCCTGCGAACCGCTCGCCTGAACAAAAGGCAAACTCAAAAGGAGAGAGCCTATAAAAATAACTCCAGCGAAACTTAAAAAAATCCGACGTGCTGGCGAAAGTCCACCAAAGACTCTTTCAAGTTTTTTCACAAATAATTTGAATAACATACATCCATTGTACCATAAAAAGAAGAAGAGTAGCTAGAACTTAGAGGCTATCTCAAGGCAGAGTTCCAAGGCCTTCTCGAAAGCTTCTGAACCCCAGTCACGACTGTCGTACTGGTCCAAGTCCGCTAAGGAATCAGCTGTGAACAGCAACTCTCCCCAGAGAACCCCACGCAGTTGGGCTACTGCCGCAAGCGCAGAACACTCCATCTCTACAACAGCACAGCCTTCTTCCTTACGATAGGCCACCTTTTCAGCCGTTTCTCGGTAAAAACCGTCTGTCGTCCAGGTCATGACTTCTTCATAAGGAATCCCTCTGGCTTCCAAAACTTGCTCAATCGCAGTAATAGCCTCTGGCTGCATTTCCATATAACGAGAAGGTGCCACATAGTGGTAACTGGCTCCTTCATCTCGCATAGCGCGAACAGGGACTAGAAAGGCATTTTCTTCTATATCAGCCAGCACACCACAGGTACCAGTAGAGATAATCTGCTCCACACCATATCCAATCAACCAATCCATAAACTGAGCTGCTGGAGCTGAACCGACAGGAGCCTGAGCCAGACAAATTTCCTCGCCTTTGTAGTTCACGACATAGACTGGATAGGTCTTAGTGGCAGAAACGAATTCGCCGACACAATCCGCCCCTACTTCCCTCGCATAGCGGTCAATCTCCTCACCTAAAAATGCATAGACACACTTCTTGGGCAAGTGCAAGTCCAGCCCCTCGTGATCAGGCATGATGACCGCCTGAGGATTGTCATCAAACTCTAAAATGGGAATCGCATGTTTCTGAATCATAACCCACCTCCTCTAATTTTGTACTATTGTATCAAAAGCGGACCGAATGTCAAGGAGGAAGCTGAGGAACCGAGGAAAAAAACAATACAATCGCAACCAATCTCCACCAAGTCAAAACAACTTGCTTGACAAAAGCTTGACTTCATGGTTTAATATACCCCATAAGGGTATATTTGGAGGTGCCTATGTTTCACTTATTTACAAAAATTGACAGTATTTCTACCAGCGAGTTAGAAGCTAAACTCAAGGAACCAATTCAGCTACTGGATGTTCGGACGCCGATGGAATTTCGTAGAGGTCATATCAAAAATGCCAAGAATGTTCCTCTGACCGAAATTGGTTCCTACACACCAACAACAAAAGAAACACTCTATGTCATTTGTCATTCTGGTGTGCGAAGCAAACTAGCTGCGAAAAAGCTTAAGAAAAAAGGCTATGATGTCATCAATGTCCGAGGCGGTATGAGTGCTTGGACAGGAAAAGTCATCTAGAAGCATAAAGGAGGAAGTCAATGAAAATTATCATTATCGGGGGAGTTGCAGGCGGAATGTCAGCAGCAACCCGTCTCAGACGTCTCATGGAAGACGCTGAAATCACTATTTTTGAGAAAGGTCCCTTTGTTTCCTTTGCAAACTGCGGGCTTCCTTACTATGTTTCAGGAGAAATTGCAAACCGTGATAGTTTATTGGTCCAAACTCCTGAAAGTCTCAAGGCACGCTTTAATCTAGATGTGCGACCATTTCACGAGGTCATCCAGATTTCGCCAGAAGAACACACTGTGACGGTGCGACACGATGGACAAGACTTTACAGAAAGCTACGACAAGTTGATTCTCTCCCCAGGAGCTAAACCATTTGTTCCTGCCATTGAGGGTTTGGCAGAAACTAAGAATACCTACACGCTTCGCAATGTTCCCGATCTCGATGAAATTATGGCAGCCTTGGACAATCATCCAAAAGAAGCTGTCGTTATCGGTGCAGGCTTTATCGGACTTGAAATGGCTGAAAACCTGGCAAAACGTGGATTGCAAGTTACTATCGTTGAGAAAGCACCCCATGTCTTGCCGCTATTAGATCAGGAAATGGCAGCCTTTGTCCAAGCAGAGTTGGTCAAAAATGACGTTCGCATCATCACTTCTCAGTCTGCAACTCGATTTGAAGAGCAAGGAAAAGTCATCGTTCTCGAAAACGGTCAAAAGATCACTTCTGACCTCACCATCCTTTCTGTCGGTGTTGAACCTGAAAACGGACTGGCCAAAGTTGCAGGGATTGAACTGGGACTTCGTGGTGGAATCCTAGTCGATGAACGTTACGAAACCAGTCAAAAAGATATCTTTGCAGTTGGAGATGCCATCGTCGTCAAGCAAGAGATTACAGGCCAAGATGCTCTCATCTCTCTCGCTTCTCCTGCCAATCGTCAGGGACGCCAAGTGGCAGACGTCATCGCAGGACTCGGGCGTACAAACAAGGGTAGTATCGGCACTGCTATCGTTCGTGCCTTTGATATGACAGCTGCATCGACTGGTCTCAGCGAGCGTATCCTTAGCATGAATCAACTTCCTTACAAGGCACTTCATGTCAGTGGAAAAGACCACGCTAGTTATTATCCAGGCGCTACTGATATGACCTTGAAGCTCCTCTTTGACCCGACCACTGGAAAAATCTATGGTGCCCAAGGAGTTGGGAAGAAAGGTGTTGACAATCGAATCGATATCCTAGCAACTGCTATCAAGGGAAATCTCACCATCTTTGACTTGCCAGAATTGGAGTTCACCTATGCGCCACCATTTGGCTCTACCAAGGATCCCGTCAATATGCTGGGCTACGCAGCCTTGAACCTTATCGAAGGTCTCAGCGACAATATTCAATGGTACCAGCTAGAAGACGAACTAGCTAAGGGAAAGAAATTCCTAGATGTACGGACAAGTGGCGAATTCCAAAGTGGTCGACTCAAAGTCGATACCATCCACATCCCCCTAAACGAACTACGGGAACGCTTGGACGAACTGGACAAGAACCAAGCCTATATCGTTAGCTGCCACAGTGGTTTGCGCAGCTATATCGCAGAGCGTATCCTCAAGCAAGCAGGATTTACCGTCCAAAACCTTGACGGCGCTTATTCACTATACAAAATGGCTAAGCCAGAGGGAGTAGAATATGGAAACTAGTATCAGTATGGCTGACTTTTATGAAAAATATCAAAATGAAAATTTAGAGCTTATCGATGTCCGTGAAGCACATGAATTCCAAGCAGGACATGCACCAGGTGCCAAAAATCTTCCATTAAGTACCTTGGAACAAGGATACAAAGAACTCAAACCTGACCATGAATACCATGTCATCTGTCAAGGTGGAGTGCGTTCTGCCTCTGCCTGCCAATTTCTCAGCGCCCAAGGCCTCACCGTTATCAATGTAGAAGGTGGTATGAATGCTTGGCCCGGTCAAGTAGAATAATCAAGAGGAGCTGGGCAAAAACTCAATTTCAGGAAAAAGTGAAGTAATACTCAATGAAAATCAAAGTGCAAACTAGAAAGCTAGTCGCAGACTGCTCAAAACACTGTTTTGAGGTTGTAGATAAGACTGACAAAGTCAGGAACATATTTCTACGGCAAGGTGAAGCTGACGTGGTTTGAAGAGATTTTCGAAGAGTATAAATCTCCCCACAATAAAACGCATATTATCAAGGTTTTTTTGAACTGCACCTGATAATAATATGCGTTTTTTTAATTTTAAAGACTTTTTCCAGCCTCTCTTAATTCACATTCAACTATTCTAATAGCAGAGATCTTTGCAACTCTCATCTCTTTATTTCCGTTTAATCAAGTATCGGATAGCCTTTTCTAGGCGTTCCTTTTGAGCTTCAGGATCATCTAGCGGCTGGTTGATGCATTCAGTAAGGTTTTCGGTAATTATCATCTCAATCACGCGCTCTACACTAGATTTCACGGCTGTTAGTTGCGTAACAATATCAGCACAGTCACGATCTTCTTCAATCATCTTTTGAATTCCACGTAACTGGCCCTCTGAACGTTTCAAACGAGTAATATACTTTGAGTTTGTCATTTCTTTTTCCTTGCTCGATTTTTCTTCATTATATCTCTAATCAGCTCCTTTGTCAAAATTATCGCCCATCCAGCTCACGCAGTTCTGTTACCAAAGACGTTTCAAAAGGTAAACTATCCATGCTGATAACTTGATAGAAATTCCTCGTTTTATCTGTCTAAGCAGATACGAGTCACAATTCCGTCTGGGTCTGTGATTTCCAACTGGATCGATGTCAGCCATTTGATTAGTGCATCAACTTCTTGTGCTCGCAGAGCAATCGTTAACAGTTCTTCTTTATGTGCGACTTCAATAACATAATAGGCCAAACCTGGCAAGCCTTGCTTACGCGGAGCTAGGCCTTTTCCTCCCCATTCGTTGACTGCCAAATGATGATGGTAATCCCCAGCTGCAATCCAACTGGCACTAGGTACACTGAATTTATCCTCTAGCCCTAATACCTTTTGATAAAATTGGCTTGACTTTCGACTATCCTTGACGGACAGATGGATATGCCCTATTCTCGTACCCTCGGCTAAAGTAAAGGGCTCTACTCTTTCCCCCAACTCATAGATATCCTGCGCCGCAAGGGCCTCTGTCACCCCGATAATGCGTCCATCTTCTCGAATATCCCATGTGGAAACCGGCTTATCTCGATAGAGTTCAATACCATTTCCCTCTAAATCCTCCAAGTAAAGAGCCTCACTATAACCATGGTCTGAACCGCCCACAAGAGGAATCTGTAAATCTGTCAGGTGTTTCAAGACATCAGCCAAAGTCTTTCGTGACGGCAAGAGAATAGCCAGATGGTAAAGACCATAATGTTCCCTTACGTCACCACTCTCTTGTACTTGAATCAAGTGTACCAAGGCTTTTCCACCGCTTCCTAGAATGGCCTCTGTATACGTTTGAGATAAGATTTCTAAACCAATGATTTGCTGATAAAAGGCTGTTTGACTGACCAAATCCTTTACATTTAAAACTGCCTCTGCTAAATAAATGTGGCTCTTGTATTCATAGGTCATAAATGGTCCTCTTTTCCAGTTGTAATCGATTTTATTACATACATTATATAATTCCCACCAAGAAAGTCAAGCCAGACAACTTGAAGCCTATATTCTAACAAAAAGAGGTCAATGTCCGCCATCAACCTCTTTCTTATCGTTCATTCTTTTTGCTAAGTAAGATGAATACTTTACCTATGACTTGCTATTTTCAGCCTAGTTAACCCATTCACCATTACCATTTACACGGTAACCATCTGGTGTTGTTGTGCTGACTGCCAAAGCTCCTGAACCATATGCATAGTACCAGTGCTTGCCTACTTTAAACCAACCTGTCTTCATGACACCTGACTGATCAAGATAATACCAAGTACCATTTTCCTTATACCAGCCTGTCTTCATAGCTCCTGAGCCATCAAAGTAGAACCATCTACTACCATCTGTTCCCCAGCCTGTAAACATCGCGCCTGAACTATCAAGGAAATACCATGCACCATCAACTTCTACAAATCCAGTCTGCATGACACCTAAATCATTCAAGTAGTACCATTTACCACCCGTTTTCACCCAGCCTGTCTTCACATCACCAGACTCATAAAAATACCATTTTCCATTAGACTTCACCCATCCAGACTGACTAGATGTAGATGTTCTAAAATCTTTCAGCGGTTTTTCTACAACCGTAGCTTTACTTTTAACTGTTGAAAGATTTGATGCAGTCACTTCTGTATACTGAATAGCAGAACCATATCCACCAGCCAATTCCTCTGAAGAAGCATCATCACCTAAAGCTAGAGAAATCGTTGCTACTTGCTGAGAGCTGGCTGCGTTTTTAAAAGCTGCAAGACCCACATATGTAAATTTAGGATTAATCAAAACCTCATAATAACCTGTAAATTCTTTAGAGGTTCCACCCTTCTTTTTCGCTACATAATTCGCCTTCTCAGCATGCCAGTTTTCAATTGCTTTTAGAAAACCTTCATAGTTCACATCTAAAGCTTCTCCTCTTATACTATTGCTAGATGGAAAAGCAGTCCAGATTTCTTTAGTAGAAAGACGCTCAGGTTTTAAAGCTACTGACACCTCAGTAGCTCGTACAAAAGCAGTTTTCTCAAGATCAGTAGACCATTTAATAGGGACATACTTATCTACCAAACCTTCATCAGCCGCTTCCTTACGAATCTTATTAATCGCGTCCAAAATAGATTGTTTATTTGGAGTTAAAAATTCTCCCTTGATTCCAACCAAAACATTGCCACTAGCAGGTTTTAGCACCTCTGAGGTCAATACATTTTCATTTTTACCATTAACAGATTGTGTTGCCACCAGTCTGTCATTCGCAAAAACATCAGTTGTCAAAACTGCTCCTGCCAAGGTCAAAGCCAAGGCGCTAGCAAATACAATTTTCTTCATCTTTTTCTCCTTTTATCCTCTAGATAGGACAGGTATTTTCACTATTAAATTATATCATATTTCCCTACTCTTTGCCCGTTTCTACCAATGTCATGAGGCAAATGCTATTTCCTCCGAAAAGTAGAAGCTTCATCCTTTATTTCACAACAAGCTCATAACGTGTCTTACTGGTGAAGGTTTGACCGGCTTTGAGGACAACTTGGTCTTTGAGATCACTGTGAATGGCATCTGGTAAAGCTTGCGCTTCAAGGGCAATCCCATTGTGCTGTAGCATTGGCTGACCTCCTATGATAACACTCTCATCCACAAAGTTTGCTGTGTAGACTACAAAACAAGGAGCCTCTGTCTTGAAAAGTAGGAAACGACCTGAGTTTTGGTCATAAAGGAAACCAGCATTGTCATGACCTGCAGGAAGGGCAAAGGGGTGGTCCAAACCAGATACCAGTTGGATTTGCTCATCGTCCTCTGCAAAGATATCCTTCAACAAGGCACCATTGTAGATGTGTTTGACCACATCACGATTGGCATCTGAAGTTTTGGCAGGAACACCATCTGGAGCGATTGGGTAAATGCCCTCTGTGTTTAGTTGGAAGACATGACGGTCAATCGTCTGCGTGAAATCACCAGACAAGTTGAAATAGCTGTGATTGGTTGGATTGACCAGCGTATCCTGATCTGTTGTTACCTTGTAGCTGATTTCATAGGCACCAGTTTCTTCCAAATAGTAGCTAATCCAAATCTTAAGATTCCCAGGAAATCCTCCTGTCCCGTCTGTACGCTCTGTGTAGAGGGTCAAGCCATGGTCGCTCACTTCAACTAGTTCAAACAAGCTGGAATCCCAACCAGTTGAACCACTGTGGTTACAATTGCTAGCATTGTTGACTTCAAGGTCATAGGTCTTGCTATTTAATTCAAAGGTCGCACCTGCAATACGTCCCGCCACAGGACCTACGCTAGCTCCATGCTTGGGACTATTGCCTACATAGCTATCAAAATCATCAAATCCCAAGATAACATTGGCAAAATTTCCAGCCTTGTCAGGCGTGGCATAACGCAAGATAGTCGCACCATAAGTCATGACTTCAAGCTGGTAGCCACCGTCCGTCTCAAAACGATAGGCCAAGACATCCTTACCCTCAACATTTCCAAATACACGCTCTGTGTATGCTTTCATTCTGTTCTCCTTTTACTATTTCTCTCAAGCAAACAAACCATAGAAAGCCTACTGACAATCTATGGTTTATCTGATAGTTTACAAATTCTCTTGTCAAGAATTCATAAACATTTCCTTACTTTTGATATTCGTGGATGATAACACCTTGTACCACACGGTTTACGGTACCTGTAGGAGACGGTGTATCAGGTTTATTTTCTACCTTGAGTGAAGTCAATAGGGCAAAGAGTTGGGCATAAACGATGTAAGGGAAGACACGGTAAATATCATTCAATACACCGCCACAACCAAGGGCCACTTCTTTGACATTTTCAAGGCCAAAGGTTTGATCACTCAAAAGCACAACACGACGAGCAATCTGATCACCAGCAACTTCACGAACCAAGTCCAAGTCGTACTTACGAGTGTAGTCTGTCGTTGTACCAAAGACCAAAACAACTGTATCTTCGTTGATCAGTGATTTTGGACCGTGACGGAAGCCAACTGGGCTTTCATACATGGTCGCAACTTGACCAGCTGTTAATTCCAAAATCTTGAGCTGAGCTTCATGAGCAAGTCCAAAGAATGGACCAGCGCCTAGATAGATGACGCGGTTAAAATCTAGGTCAACAAGCTCTTTGACATCTTCTGCATTGTCTAAAACTTTACGGGAAAGACTAGATACAACTTCAAAACGTTCAGCTTTCAAAGCAAATTCTGTAGGATCAAAGACCAAGAGAGCTGTTAACATCATAGACGTAAAGCTAGAAGTCATGGCAAATCCAGCGTCATTAGAAGCAGCTGGTTGCAAGAGCAAGAGATTGCAGTCATCTCCATGAGCTTGAAGAGCCAATTTACCATCTGCTGCACAAGTAATCGTCACTTGATAAAGCTCATCCACCAAGGCTTTGGCCAAATCAACAGTCGCCACACTTTCAGGCGAGTTCCCACTACGAGCAAAAGATACAAGGACAGTCGCCACATCTTTTTTCAAATAGGTTTCTGGATTGGCAACGATATCTGTTGTCGCAATAGCATTGAAATTCCATTTGCGTTCGTCATATACTTCCTTAAAGTAAGGTACCAAGGTATCTCCCACATAAGCAGAAGTCCCAGCACCTGTCAAGATTACCTTGATATAGTCATGTTTATCAGCAATCCCTTGCAGGAAGGCTGCAATTTCTTCACGTTTTGCTTGATAAGATTCAAAAGCTTCTTTCCAGACATCAGGCTGTTGGTAGATTTCACGTGTAGTGATTTCTGCACCCAATTCGAGCAAGTCTTCTTTTGTATAATGTAGCATTGAATTCCTCTTTTTCTATTAAATATGGGAATGGGAGTAAGCCCCATTCCCATGTATATTCTATATAAAATACTCTAACGATTTTCACGTTGTCACATGAATTGAATCGAGTTCCAACTAAAATCTTTGGGAAAAAGACCGATTATCGTCGGAGCATCGCTCCATCCTCCTATCGCCTATTTTCCCTATGATTTTCACGTTGTCACATCTTATTCATCTTCATCATCATCGAAGCCCGCTAATAAATCATTGACTTTAACAATGCTTTCTGCAGCACGGTTCTTGTAGTCCGCATCTGCGCCTGTCAGGCTCGCATTGATAAATTCAATCACCATTGGAAGATTCATCCCTGCGTAAAGTTCGATGTCACGACCTTCCATAATCAAACGGCTTACCACGTTACATGGTGTTCCACCGAGAAGATCCGCAAAGACTAGGAAATCATCCAATCCTTCAATAGCAGCTTCAAATTTTGCAGTAAATTCTTCTGGGCCATCTTCTGGAAGAAGAGCTACTGTGTAAATATTGTCTTGTGGCCCCATAATCATTTCAGTGCTACCTTTAAGTTCTTCACAGAAACGACCATGACTCACCAAAATTAATGATTGCGTCATAAATTATGCGCCCATTCCAAGTACAAATTTACCAAAGGCAGAAAGAGCCAAAGCAAGTACGATAATAATACCGATAGCTTTAGTAGAGTTCATACCTTTCTTACCAAGCAACCAGAAGATAAAGGCAGTAAAGATTGCTGGAAGCAAGCGTGGGAAGATTTGGTTCAAGATGTCTTGGAAGTCAATCATCTTCTCACCGATTGCCCATTTGTAAGAAATTTCAAAGTTGATCATTGTTGCTACAAGAGCACCCATCATGAAGACACCAAGTACAGATGCAGCGTCAATCAAAGCTGTCAAGGTACTTTGCATGTTGTTGATAAGGTTAACCCCTTCTTTGTAGGCAAATTCCAACTGTTTCCAACGGAAGATATCATACGCTACTGCAACTGCAATCCAAAGGAAGATACCCCAAGGTTGACCACCGATAGCCATAGTTGCTGCGATAGATCCCATGATAGCAGGTACAAGTGAACCAAAGATTGTATCTCCAAGAGGAGCGAATGGTCCCATCAAACCTGTCTTGATACCATTAACGGCATCTTTTGAACCTACACCATCTTTTTCTTCCATGGCAAGATCAAAACCAGCGATGATGGTGTGGAAGAATGGTGAAGTATTGAAGAATTGAGTATGAACTTTCATCATTTCTTTCAATTCAGGAGTTCCATCCCCATACATTTTACGCAATTGAGGCAAAATCATGTAAAGGTAACCAGAAGCTTGCATACGTTCGTAGTTCCAACCCAATTGGAAAGTAAACAAGCTACGTTTATTGATTTGGTTAAAATCTTCTTTTGTAAGTTTGTAATTAGAATTCGTCATCTTCGATTTCCCCACTTTCTGATGGTGTAGAAGGTGCTGCTACAGCTACTTTTTGGCTATTTTTGAAGTGAAGCACTGCAAGGAAGATACCTACGATAGAGATACCAATCATAGACAAGCCTTTGAAGTTGTTCACGAAACCAATTTTTTCAGCAACTTCAGCAGGAAGAGTACCTACGATACCAGCAACAGCGCCACCAAGACCTGTTACATATGAGTAAAGAACAGTCAACATAGCTGTCAAACCAAATCCCATAGCAAGGTAGTGAAGGTTACGTTTAACTGGAAGGTAACGAAGCAAGATTGCAAATCCAAGACCTGGAAGCATACGCCCTGCAAGTGTCAAACCAGCTGCAACCCATTTGTATGCTTCAACGAAGTCTACAACTGATTGTACAAAGGCACCACCAAAGGCAAGGGCAAAGAAAACTGGAAGGGCACGAGATAAAGCCCAAGGAATCGCACCAAGTAGGTAGTTGCGTTCAATACCTTTATAGTCAAAGCGTTCGATTGCAGCATCCACACGGTGAGCAAAGAAAGTAGTTGTCATACGTCCAAGAACGTCGAAGTAAGTCAAGAGAGTTGCTACTGGCACAGCGATTGTTGTAATCGCAAGCGCTGTATCAATTCCTTGTGAAACAGAGAAGGCTGTCGCAAGAACCGCACCAGAAGTTGCGTCGATACGAGAGGCACCACCGAAGGTGCCAACCCCAAGAACGAATAGTTGCAAGTTACCACCGATAAGTAGACCAGTAGTCACATCTCCCATGATTAAACCAGTAATGAAACCAGCAAATACAGGGGAACCTGCAGATGAAACGATCGTCAACTCATCACAGATTTGATAAGCTGAGTACAAAGTGAGAAGTAAAATTTGCCACCATTGTATCATAACAATGACCTCCTAAAAATTTTTTCCTATTTTAATAAGCTCAAAAAGTCTGAAATTGGATCATTTGGAACCATTTGAGCAGTAAGTTTAACACCTTTTTCTGCCAATTTGTGGAAGTCTTCCACATCCTTGTCTACTACATTGATAGAACGTGTGATGGGGCGAGTTTCTGGTGTTTGAGACATATTCCCAACATTTAGGGTTTCAAGTGGTACACCTGCTTCAACCAAACCAAGGAAGCGGTCTGGTTTACGAGCCACGATAAAGAGACGTTGGCTATCGTATTTTCCAGCAAGAATATTGGCTGCCGCTTTTTCAATTGGCAAAATACTCAATTTTACACCTGGTGGTGTCGCAAGTTTCAAACCACTCTTTTCAACGTCGTTGTTGACAACTTCGTCATCTACAACCATAATACGTGAAACATTTAGTTTTCCAGCCCAAAGGTTGGCTACTTGTCCGTGGATCAAACGTCCATCGATACGGCATCCTACAATTGTCATAAGTTTTCCCCCTTTATGTGTTTTAGTGTAGGTTTACGAGTTAAATGAATCTCTTCTTTATATTCACCCTCTGTCTCAAAGATAATGATGCGGTTGGCACCTTCCTTAAGATAACTATGAGGGATATAAAGCGAGAGGGTCGGGCCGACGTTCCAAAAACGTCCTAGATTCTGCCCATTGACAAAGGCAACTCCTTTCCCAAACTCAGACAAGTCTAGGTAGGTATCTTTTGGCTCTTGAACTGTAAAGTCATAAGCGTAAAAGGCTGGTTGTCCTTCTGTCCATCCTTTTGAAAAATCAATTTTCTCAGGATTATCTAGTGGGAGTGGATAGTGTTTCCAGTTTAGTAAGAAGTGCAAATCCTTACAAACCCCTGTCCGAATTCCCTTACGTTGCGTATCCGCTAAGAACTTGTGACCATAGTTGACACGCCCCATATTTTCTATCAAGATATCCAATCTAGACAGCGCTTTCTTTTCACCTTGACAAAAAATATCTTCCCCAATCTCTGTCTGATATTGGGTTTTAACCCACTGACCATCGACATAAAGCTGAGCTCTATCTCGACCATCAATGATACGAAGTCTTTCTTCTTCTGCATCCCAGTTTGTTTCTGTTCGATAAAGTAGGTAGCCATAGCTTTGTCCCAACTCCTCCATCTTTTTAGGATAGAGACTTCCTACTGGACTAGACAAGCTATCTAAGGTTTCAAACAAGGAAACTTTTTCAACCAGTGGAATAGCATCCAACTCCATACTCTCTTTGTAGAGTGGTTCCAACTGCGGATACTCTGGGAAATGTGTTGCCATCATCTTCTTAACTGCCAGATATTTGGCAGTTGGATTTCCTTCTTCATCAAGAAGAGCGTCGTAGTCATACGATGTAACTTGTGGCAAGTCCAAAGTTCCTCGAGCTGAGCAACCATTCATGAAGCCAAAGTTTGTACCACCATGGAACATGTAAAGATTGATAGAGCCTTGTTCCAAAACCTCTCGAACAGCTTCTGCTAATTCTTTCGGATCCCGTGTGATAATCGGTTCCTTCCAACGATTGAACCAGCCATCCCAGAACTCCATACACATGAGTGGCCATTTCTTGCCATGTTCATCAAAGAATTCCTGCATCTGTGAAAAATTGTACGGAGCTTTAGAACCAAAGTTTCCTGTTACAAAGAGGTCATCTTCGATTAAGGTTCCAGCTTTCAGAGTAGCTCTCCATGGACCATCTGATGTAAAGAGGGGACAGGTTACGCCACGCTCTTCCATCAACTGTCGAATGGCTCTCAGGTAAGCCTTATCTTCTCCATAAGAACCATACTCATTTTCAACCTGCATCATGAGGATGTTGCCACCATTGTCCAACAGATGTGGAACCAACCGTGACAAGAGCTGGTCATAGTAGCGACCTACAGCTTCAATATAGGCTGGATCTGAGGAACGAAGCCTCATATTCTTTGTTAAGAGCCAGGCTGGTAAGCCACCGAATTCCCACTCCGCACAGATAAAGGGAGACGGACGAACAATCGCATAGAGACCCAAATCTTGTGCTGTCTGAAGAAATCGCTCCAAATCCAGAGCCCCTTCAAAGTGAAACTCACCCTCACGAGGCTCGTGTAAATTCCAAGCCACATAAGTCTCTACTGTATTAAAACCAAGAGCCTTCAAGTTATAGAGCGAATGATACCAATCTTCTGGAGGAACCCTAAAATAATGAATGGCGCCAGATAAAATCTTAAATGATTTTCCATCGAGATAAAAATCATCTCGTATCTCAAATCGTGTCATATTCTTACCTTCTGACAACTAAAGTTTACGCTTTCATTTGTTGATATATTGAATATAACTCAATATACCACATTTGTCAATAGCTTTTCACAATTTTTTTCATTTTTCCCCAACTTTTACACAAAAAACTTATAAAGATATAAAATTTACAGACATATAGCTTCAAACAGGTGGCATGTATAAAAATGTATAAAACCTCCTATTTTTTATGTAAATTAACCTTATAGCCTATTATTCTAATTTTTTTATTCAAAAGACTACTATTCTTTCCGGTTTTATGGTAAAATCTTTAACGGAGAAGGAAAATCGAGGTGAAATTATGGCAATTCCAAAGTATCAATATATAAAAGATGAATTAAAGAACAAAATCATTTCTGGCCAATTCGCTAGTGGAGATAAATTTTACACTGAAGCTGAATTGATCGCTATGTATGATGTAAGTTCTATCACAGTTGTCCGCGCCTTAAACGACCTTGCCAAAGATGGCTATATTGTCCGCCAACAAGGAAAGGGTACATTCGTTTCACGCGCACGCAAACACAAACTCGTAGAGTTTTCTGATGTAGAAGTTTTTGAAACTAAAGATGATAAAGTGACCGTCCTTTCTATTGAGCGTGGAAACAAACTAAGCTACCTAGAAAAACTTGGACTACGCGGTAACCAATTCTACTACAAGATTGAACGTGTACGCGAAACAAATGGTGTCGTATACATCTATCACACATCTTATATTCCAGAACAATACATCAACGCAAATTATCCAAATCTTGAATATTATAGCTCTATCTATAACCGTTTCAAATTGGATTATCACATCCACATGAATGATGAACATTTTGAAGAAATCAATGAAATAGCATTTCCAACTCCAGAACATGCGGCTTCAGTCCTCGGAGTCGATGAACAATTCCCTAGCGTTTTACAAACCAAGACTACTAAATTAGAGTCTACTGGTCAGGTTCTCGCTTACAGCGAAACTTATAAACGAGCGGATTACTACAAAATCAAATTCATTTCATGTGACCGTGATCACTAAGAAGAAAGCCTGAGCCTTGCTTGGGCTTTTTTCTATGATTATTATATCCCATCAAAACTGTATTTTCTATATGTCAATGAAGATAGATTAAATTTGTTTAAATTTTACTAAAATATAGGGAATCTTTTTAGCAAAAGAGCTTTAATAAACAAGAAAAACCGAAGTTCTGCTACTCCTATAAATAGAGTAATAGTACTTCGATTTTTTCTAATTATCCTAATCCAAGACGTTCAAAAATATCATCCACTCGTTTAGTGTAATAAAGAGGGTTGAAAATTTCGTCGATTTCTTCTTGTGTGAGGCGTGATGTCACCTCTGGATCTGCTTCTAGCAGTGGTTTGAAGTCTACTTGGTTGTCCCAAGAGTAGGCTGTTTTTGGTTGCACCAAGTCATAGGCTTGCTCACGGGTCATACCTTTTTCAATCAAGGTCAACATAGCGCGTTGGCTGAAAATCAAACCGAAAGTTGAGTTCATGTTGCGGATCATGTTTTCTGGGAAGACCGTCAAGTTCTTGACGATATTTCCAAAACGGTTGAGCATGTAGTCGATCAGAATAGTCGTATCTGGTGTGATGATACGCTCAGCTGATGAGTGAGAGATATCACGCTCATGCCAGAGAGCGACGTTCTCATAGGCTGTAATCATATGACCACGGATAACACGCGCAAGACCTGTCATGTTCTCAGAACCGATAGGGTTGCGTTTGTGAGGCATTGCAGATGAACCTTTTTGCCCTTTAGCAAAGAATTCTTCTACTTCGCGTTGTTCTGATTTTTGCAAACCACGAATCTCAGTCGCCATACGCTCGATAGAAGTCGCGATGCTAGCAAGAACTGCAAAGTACTCAGCGTGAAGGTCACGAGGAAGAACCTGTGTAGAGATTTCTTGAGCACGGATACCAAGCTTGTCACAGACGTATTTTTCAACGAATGGTGGGATGTTGGCAAAGTTCCCAACCGCACCAGAAATCTTACCAGCTTCTACACCAGCAGCCGCATGCTCAAAACGCTCGATATTTCGCTTCATTTCGCTGTACCAAGTCGCCAATTTCAGACCAAAGGTTGTAGGCTCAGCATGCACACCGTGGGTACGCCCCATCATGATGGTAAACTTGTGCTCCTTAGCCTTATCAGCGATGATGTTGGTGAAGTTTTCAAGGTCACGACGGATGATGTCGTTGGCTTGCTTGTAGAGGTAACCGTAGGCCGTATCCACCACGTCGGTAGAAGTCAAACCATAGTGGACCCACTTGCGCTCTTCCCCTAGCGTTTCAGAAACTGCACGCGTGAAGGCAACCACATCGTGACGAGTCTCCTGCTCAATCTCCAAAATACGGTCGATGTCAAAGTCCGCTTTCTCGCGAATCAAAGCCACATCTTCCTTAGGGATTTCCCCCAACTCAGCCCATGCCTCGTCAGCCAAGATTTCCACCTCAAGCCAAGCACGGTATTTATTTTCTTCACTCCAAATGTTCGCCATCTCAGGGCGAGAGTAACGGTCGATCATGTTTATTCTCCTATAATATTATTTATCAAAAAACTGTTAAGTTCATCTTTTTTCTTAACTCCGATTGTTTTTTTCAGCGAAAGTTCTACTGTTTCAATATTTACACCTTTCTTATATGATATAATCTCAATAATTCTTGAAATCGTATTTTTTAATACATCTTCTCCGTAATTTGTATTAATTCCCCTAGATTTACATTGAATTTTGAAATCATTAAGATATTCGTTTTCCCTATATCTTTCTATAAGTACCTCGTTTCCCTGAAAAAATTGATTTGAATTATAAAAATCCTTCCAATCGCTTAATGCCTCCTCCCATTCTGTCCACTTTTCTTTTTGATGGGGAATGTTCGAATTTAAAAGTTTTAAGATACTTTTCTGACAATAGTTTTTATAACTTTCAATAATTTGATAATACGCTTCTTCAATCTTATACGGTGAAATTGGCAAAGTATATTCTTTAGTTTTTGTAAATTCAATTTTTTCTTTGAGAAGAGCAATTAAGATATTGAACGGTTCAAAAAAAGTCGAATCAACATTACAATAAAAATTAATATATTTTTCTAATTTTTTTATATTACCAGTACCTTTGAAATCTTCTTTTAATAATGCACGTAAATTCAATTTTTCAAATATTCTATATACCTTTTGAATACTAATTAAGGTTGAAAATTGTTTTTCGAATTCTTCGTCAATATCTTCATGATATCTTTCAAAAAAATAAACTTCATTTTCAATTTTATTTACTATAATTAAAATTGAATCCCCTTTGTAAAATACATATACATTCAATTCTTCTTTAAAGGGTCTCTTTAAAAATAAAAAGTACTTTTCACGTATATCAGAAACTATAGCTTTACACGATAAATCCGTAACTTTCTGCTCGTCAAATTCTTTTCTTGGAACCAATGTTAGCCAATAGCCATCTATTTCCTCTATACGTAATACTTTATGTTCAAACTTCATTTCCCACCTACTATTCACGAACTGGATAAAATGTTATTATATTCCTATTTCTTTTTACAATTTTAACAAGAATGTTATTACAAATATAAACACCACTAGTTGGATCGACTAATCGACATGAGTGTTCTATCATATCTAAAACCTGCTGTCTAGACCAAGTCTCTGGAAAAAAAGTTGAATACCCTCGGTTGGATTCCTTTAGAATATGAGTGTTTTTGCTACGTACCATATATTCAAAAATATTACCACTAATTATTGCTTTTGTATCCGGAAGAACCTCTGCATTTTCATCTCCAAGATTTCTATTACAATGATACCCTTTAGGAGAGCCAGCTCTACTTATTTCTCCTAAAAATACGTGTTCCAATGCTCTACTTGACAAACTATAATTATTTGTAACCTCATTCATAAGTCACTGTTCCCTTTTACAATCAATCTCTTCTAGCAGTAGTCGAGTGTCTTCTCTTGCTGACTTTATCCTCTACAACAAGACTAGGCAACCTTTAAAGGATAAGACAACGAACCTTGTAATTAAATCCTGTCTTACTCACTCAAACTCTTCTTTCCCAACCCATACAGATGGATAATGATCTAGGGTGTTCAAATCTGTATCCAGCGGTAGATCGTAGATAGCTAAATAGTTTTCAGGGTATTGTGCAACTAGTTCTTCATATTTAGCCTTTACCTTTTCGTGATCACTACTAGCATACAAGACTTCAACGACTGCTCCAGTCTTATCCTTTTCAACAAATGCGTTAACGATGATTTGAATCATAGACTTGTCCTAAAAATCAATCCCTTTCCCAAATTCCCCAGCCTCATCCGGCACATCACTAAACAATGTCACATGTCCCATCTTGCGGTTGTGCTTTGCTTCTATTTTACCATACATGTGGAGGTGGGCGCTTGGATTTTCTGTGACATATTTTTCAGCGACCTCGATATGCTGGCCGAGAACATTGAGCATGACAGCTGGCGCATGCAGGTAGATAGCTGGCAATGGTGCTCCGAGAACGCCCAAGATATGGGTATCAAATTGAGAGAAATCACAGGCTTCAATCGAGTAGTGACCAGAATTGTGTGGACGTGGCGCAATTTCATTAACAATGATGTCATCAGCAGTCGCAAACATTTCCACACAAAGTGTTCCAGACAAGTTCAGTTGTTCTGCGATTCGCACTGCCATGGCTTTGGCTTTTTCTGCTAGATTTTCTGAAATGCGAGCAGGCACAATGGTCTTAGATAGGATGTTGTTACGGTGGATATTTTCCTGAACTGGGAAAACCGTCACGTCCTGACCATTTCCAGAAACGATAACAGAGATTTCAAGGTCAAAGTTGACAAATTCTTCCAAAACGCAGTCGGCTAAGTCAGCTAGTGCATGGGCTTCTTCCAAGTCTTCTGCCGAGCGAATGACCTTTTGTCCATGGCCATCGTATCCACCTGTCGCAGTCTTAAGGACATAGTTTTTCGATAGGTCAATATCTGCCAAGTCTTGGCTAGAATTCACAACCTTGTAAGGTGCTACAGTGACTTGTGCCTTATTTGAGAGAAAGTCCTTTTCAAAAATACGATTTTGCGAAATGCGGAGCAGATCTGTTCCTTGAGGGAGTTGCCCATCCTTGATAACGGCATCCAAACCGTCAGCGTCGACATTTTCAAATTCATAGGTAAGAACATCACAGCGCTCTGCCAGCTGACGAAGAGCATCCACATCATTATAAGGAGCCACTATGATCTCCGCCACGCTAGAGGCTGGGCAATCCGTAGCAGGATCCAGCGCGATAACCTTGTGGCCCATGTAGATAGCAGAAATGGCCATCATCTGACCCAGCTGGCCACCACCGATAATTCCGATTATTTTAGATGAGCTCATTTGTTGACTCCTCTGCGATTTTTCCTTGTTCTTCTGCAAAATCTGCCAAAGCTGTCGCGATAGCCTGATCCTCTACTGATAGGAGACGAAGGGCAAAGAGGGCAGCGTTGGTCGCACCTGCTTCACCGATAGCCATAGTTGCTACAGGCACTCCACCTGGCATCTGGACGATAGAGTAGAGCGAGTCCACACCACTAAGGGCACGCGATTTTACGGGCACACCAATGACTGGAAGGGTTGTTTTAGCTGCGACCATACCTGGCAAATGAGCTGCGCCACCTGCACCTGCGATGATGACCTTGATGCCACGGCTACGGGCTTCTTCTGCATGCTTGAACATAATGTCTGGCGTGCGGTGGGCAGATACAACCTTCTTTTCGTAATCAACGCTGAAGCGGTCTAGGACTTCGGCGGTTTTTTGCATGGTTGCCCAGTCGGATTTTGAGCCCATGATAATGGAAATTACGGGTTTCATATTTTCTTAATTTCTCTCTTTTTAAACTAATTTATTATAATCTTTTGATAGTTGAAGCTGATAATATTTCTTAAATTCCCTGTTAAAGCTTTTAGAAGCCTGTATCAACTCATCCAATCTTCTACTTCTTTCGTCCAATTTCATTTTATCAAAATCTGATAAAAATTGATTACGCTCTTTTTCAAGATTATTTTGAAGAATATTGAGGTTATCTGAAATTTCTTTATCCATTAAAAATTTAATATTATCATAAACACTAAATATATAATTCAATGTGTTGATTGTATCTGTCGAAGACAAAAAATTTAATTTTTCTTTTCTTGAGATATACTCCATATAATAGACGTATAATTTTTCATATCTCATTTTTTTGACATCGTATTTACGTGTCTCATTAAATGATTTTATTGTGAACCAACTGTTCCATACCGCAACTAAGGCTGTTAGCAACGATATTATAATACTTAATTTTACAATCATATTCATACTCCCTTACTTCCGATATCTGTTCGGTAGAAGAGTCCTTCTGTTTTTTGTTTGTTAAGTTCGCTGTAGATAATGTTTTGAGCTTCTTTGACGGTGGCTGCTGTGGTAACCAGCATATAAACACGGCCACCGTTTGATAGCAGTGCTCTGCTATTTTCCGCAAACTTAGCCCCTGCATAATAGGTGATAGTGTCTTCTTCTGTCTTGGCTGGCAACTTGACACCTTTTTCATATTCTAGCGGGTAACCGTTGGATGCGACAACCACACCCAGAGTCACACCCTTGTCCGTCCAAGTGATGGCTGGTTCTTTACCTTCCAAAATATCAATAATATTTTGCGCAAAGTCAGATGTCAAACGAGGCAAGATAATCTGTGTTTCAGGATCTCCAAAACGAGCGTTGAACTCGATAACCTTAGGACCGTCCGCTGTCAAGATAAGCCCTGCGTAAAGGACACCAAGATACGGACGACCTTCTTTGATCATCCCTTCGAGGACTGGCTTGACAATCGTGTCAACCGCTGTATCAACCACACTCTGTGGCAAGTGTGGAACTGGCGCATAGGCACCCATCCCACCAGTGTTAGGCCCCTTATCGCCATCATAGGCACGTTTGTGGTCTTGCGCTGTCGGCATGATATAGAACTTGTCGCCATTGACAAAGGCAAATAGTGAAAATTCCTCTCCTTCAAGGAATTCCTCAATAACTACACGCGCACCTGAGTCACCAAATTTATTGTCCAAAAGCATCTCATGAGCTGCTTCGACCGCTTGCTCAACTGTCTCAGCAACGACGACACCCTTCCCAAGCGCCAAGCCATCCGCCTTGACTACGATAGGCGCACCCTGCTTTTCGATATAGGCCTTGGCTTCCTCGAAATCTGAGAATGTGCAATAGGCTGCTGTCGGAACGCCGTATTTGACCATGATTTCCTTGGCAAAATCCTTGGACCACTCTAGCTCTGCCGCCAATCTTGTCGGACCAAAGGCTTTGAGACCAGCTTGGTTAAAATCATCCACGATACCAGCAGCAAGGGCATCATCTGGACCGATAAAGGTCCAAGCAATATCGTTGGCCTTTGCGAAGTCAATCAATTTAGAATGTTCGGAAATAGAGGTATTTACCAATTCCAGACCATCCAGAGTCATCCCATCATTCCCAGGAGCTACAAAGACCTTTTTAACGTCTTTTGATTCAAGCAACTTCTTAGCAATCGCATGTTCACGACCACCCGAACCGACAACTAACAGCTTCATTTCTCAACCTCTTTTGCGAATTATTTAATAACATTATATCACAAATGTTCGTTTTAATCTTGTTTTGCTCCGCATTTTTACGCAAAAAAGGAAAGAAACTGTTTTCTTCCCTTTTATTTTCTTAATGTCTAAAATGTCTCACTCCTGTGAAGACCATAGTCAAGCCGTATTTGTCAGCAGCTTCGATGGATTCCTGATCACGGACCGATCCACCTGGCTGGATGATAGCCTTAATACCTGCTTTAGCGATTTCTTCCACGTTATCGGCAAATGGGAAGAAGGCATCCGAAGCAAGGACAGCACCGTCAAGACGGTCTTTAGCTTGGTCAATGGCAATACGGACTGAAGCCACACGGTTGGTTTGACCTGGACCAATACCAAGTGTCATATGGTCTTTGGTTACGATGATACCGTTTGATTTGACGTACTTGATGGCTTTCCAAGCGAACTCAAGAGCCGTAATTTTTTTACGGAAATTGTTTTTTGTGATATAATAATCCTAATAGGAGGATTGACAAATGCTAAAATACTTTTCAGTAAAGAATTATAAAAACTTTGAAAATGAAATCTCAATTAACTTTTCACAAGTCGGAGGTTATAAATTTAATGAGGACTGCTTATCAAATAATTTTTTGAGTAAAGTACTTATCTATGGTAGAAATGCTACAGGAAAATCCAATTTAGGTTTAGCATTATTTGATATTACCAAAAATCTTTCCAGTAGGTCCTTAATTGATGATCAAAATTTAACATCTTTTTTAAATAACAACTCTGACAACGCTATTGCTACTTTTTGTTATATATTTTTACATAATAACGATGAAATTAAATATATTTATACAAAAAATGAATATCAGATTATACAAACAGAATCACTATCTATAAATGACGAATTAGTTTGGAAAATAAATTTGTCTACTGACCCAATATCATATAATGCTGTGGAGGACATAGCCAATAAACTAGGTATCATAAACAACGATTTCAACATACTAATAGATAATTATCGAGATCAGGTTTCAAGTGACAAGCAAGATTTAGACGGAGAAAACAGATCTTTTTTAACATGGCTGATAACTAACACCTCTAAGTCAGATGATTCTATTCTCACATATCTCCGAACATTTATACGAAACATGGTGCTTATTAATCATGAAGCCCCGAAACATTTTATAAATCGTTGGTTCCAGCGTACACTTGATCACAAAGAGACAGCAAAAGGACTGGAAGCATTTCTTAATAGCATGGGTATAAACTGTCACTTAGATTCAATAGAACAAATAGATGGGGACGATATGCTTTGTTTTGTTTATAAAAATAAAAATGTTCCGTTCTTTAGAGAAGCATCTAGTGGAACATTGGCTTTGGCCAAATTCTATTTTAGAATCCTCTATATCTTTGAGCACTTCAAAGTCAGTAATCCTCCTAAATTTTTATTTTTCGACGAATTTGATGCTTTTTATCATTACGAACTTTCTGAAAATTTGATACGTCATTTAAAAAAAATATTTCCATACACCCAAATCATTTTGACTACCCACGATACAAATATTATGTCTAATGAGTTATTTAGACCCGACTGCTTGTTCATTTTATCTCAAAAAGGATTTATAACACCTTTAAACAAAGCAACTAAGCGAGAATTACGAGAGGGGCATAATTTAGAAAAGATGTACATTAGCGGAGAGTTTGTTGAATATGAATAATGTAACACGAGGTCAAACCCTTTTCATAGTCGAAGGCCATCATGAAAAAAATGAACTTTTTAAACTTATTATCGAAGTTTTCCCTGAACTTAGTATTACTGAAGAGAATATACATATTTTTGGCACAAATATTTACCAATTATACCAGAAAATTCAAGAAGAATATGGAGAGGAATGGGATGTTCCCTCCAATGATGTGGATTTACCTTTTGTTTTAAATAAATATGATTCTCAAAGATTTGAATCTATCGGTAGAAAAAGAAATTATAAAAATATTTTTTTAATTTTTGATTACGAAGCACAAGATCCCAACTTTTCTATATACAAGATACAACGATTACAAAAATATTTCAGCGATGTAACCAATAATGGCCAACTCTATATAAATTACCCAATGGTTGAATCTTATTTTGATTTAGAAATCAATAATGACTTACAATTTCTAAATAAATATTTAAATAAAATTGTGACGGGTAAGGAATATAAAGCAAGTGTTAAAAATAATGAACTTTACAAATTATTCCAAATCCCTTTCATCATTCCAAAACGATTAGAAAGTATTCTAGGTAGCTCTGCAATATTGCAACACGATACAGTTTCTAAAATATTAAACTGCTACAGTTCTGAGTCTCTAAAAGAAATATGCAATGAATTAAATATAGATGACAAGAAAAAGGAAAATTTAAACTGTTATCTATATAAAAATTTTGAAACCTACTTCAATGGTGAATTTTCTTATAATATCTACATAAAAAGATTACTTAAGAGAATTGTAAAATTACAAATTTTAAAATACAAACGCATTATAACTTATCCCTGTCCAACACATATTTTATCTGAATACGAATATCGTAATTTACAACCAATTAATGACTTCGAATATCCAATATTATTAACCATCCAAAATGAAATGTTTAAAGATAACAAACTATGGACAATAAATACTTTTCTACTATTTATAGCAGAATATAATTCAACATTACTAAATGATTAATCTTCTCCCTCTCATATAATCCAAAACATGAGACTGGGCTAAAAGTCTTTAAATTAAAAAACGCATAATACCAGGACATGAACCTTGGTAATATGCGTTTTGTTATGTGTAAACTTGCTTCATTTTCTTCTGAAATGGGGTTGTCGCCCACCCTCACGTTCTTAATGTCTAAAATGTCTCACGCCTGTGAAGACCATAGTCAAGCCATACTTGTTCGCTGCTTCGATGGATTCTTGGTCACGGACGGACCCACCCGGCTGGATTATCGCCTTGATACCTGCTTTGGCGATTTCTTCCACGTTATCCGCAAATGGGAAGAAGGCATCCGAAGCAAGCACAGCGCCGTCCAGACGGTCTTTAGCTTGGTCAATAGCGATGCGAACAGAAGCCACACGGTTAGTCTGACCTGGACCAACACCCAGTGTCATGTGGTCGTTGGTTACAATGATTCCGTTTGATTTGACGTATTTAATAGCCTTCCAAGCAAACTCAAGAGCTGTCGCTTCTGTCTCAGTTGGTTGGCGTTTGGTCACCACTTGCCAATCGGCTGGGCTTTCCTTGACCACATCTTGATTTTGCACCAGAAGTCCACCAACTACACCTGTGTATTCTGCTTCCACCTCGCTAGCCTCTTGAGCATCAAATGGCAAGGCAAGGATGCGCAAGTTTTTCTTTTTGTTGGTCAAAATGGCTAGCGCTTCATCCGTATAGCTTGGTGCAATGATGATTTCAAGGAAAACACCGTGCATCTTCTCAGCTGTCGCAGCATCCACCTCACGGTTGAGAACAACGATACCACCAAAGATAGACACTGGGTCAGACTCATAAGCGTAGTTCCAAGCAGTCTCAATGTCATCAGCCTGACCGATTCCACATGGGTTCATATGTTTGAGAGCCACAACGGTTGGACGGTCTTTGAAGTCACGGATGATACGAATGGCCGCATCAGCGTCACGGATATTGTTGAATGACAATTCTTTCCCATTGAGCTGTTCGGCTGAAGCAATTGAATAGTCCGTTGGCAAAGCTTTTTGGTAGAAATCGGCATCCTGTTGAGGATTTTCCCCATAGCGCATGGCTTGTTTGAGGTCATAGGTCAAGGTTAACTTTTCAGGTTTGCTTTCGCCCACTTGAGCTGTGAAATATTCTGCAATCAAGGCATCATAAGCCGCTGTGTGACGGAAAACCTTAGCTGCCAGACGTTGACGGGTTTCGTAAGTCGTTTCGCCGTTGGCTGACAATTCGTTAAGCACCACATCATAGTCAACAGGGTCTACAACAACTGTTACGCTGGCATGATTCTTCGCTGCTGAACGAAGCATAGATGGCCCGCCGATATCGATATTCTCCATCGCATCAGCATAAGTCACATCTGGTTTGAGAATCGTTTCTTTAAAGGGATAGAGATTGACCACTACAAGGTCAATGAGCTCGATTTGATTGTCTTTGGCCGCTTCCAGGTGACTATCCAAGTCACGACGAGCGAGGAGTCCACCGTGGATATTTGGATGAAGGGTCTTGACACGACCGTCCATCATTTCTGGAAAACCGGTCACATCATCAATCGCAATGGTATCTACCCCAGCATTATCAAGGGCAACCTTTGTCCCACCTGTCGAGATAATATCCCAACCAAGTTTTTTAAGTTCTTGGGCAAATTCAACAATGCCCGCTTTGTCTGAGACGCTGATTAAGGCGCGTTTAGTCATTATATTCTCCTTTTTAATCATTAGTTAAACATCAATTAAATGCAGTAACAGTAAAACAAAATAAGCAAAACCAAGGCTAAGCATACCTAAGATATTGACCCATTTTCTAGTCTGTGATTTGAACACTCTTATAAAAATTTGATAAATCAGTAAGCCTACACAAACACCTAGCGTATTTAAAGTCAAATCCGTTATATCTGTTATACCTATTGCTAAAATATACTGTAAGCACTCAAACAATAAACTAATCAAAAAACCTGTCCCGACTATTTTTAAATTAGATAAATTAGTTTTTATCAGAGGGAAACAAACACCTAATGGAATAAAGGAAATCAGATTAAATAACATTTCAGCAAAAACAATTTTTCCGTCTACTATTAGTGGTTCTGAAAATGGAATCCAATTGATGTACCTTGGAGCTAAGAAAAATGCTATAAATTCAGGATTGGTCTCAAACTTAAATAAGATTCCCCAAGTTAATAACATCAGATAGACATAAAATACATATCGAGTTGTTTTTTTAGATTCTAACATTATAAATACCTCCGTTTGAAGCCGTCTTCAACAATCACTGACTCCAATTTTGAATCAAAGATATCATATGAATCATCAATGGCAATGGTGCTCACCCCAGCATTATCAAGGGCAACCTTGGTTCTACCTGTTGAGATGATGTCCCAACCGAGTTTTTTTTAAGTTCTTAGGCAAATTCAACAATACCCTCTTTGTTTGAGATACTGATTAAAGCTTTTTTCGTCATTCTATTCCTCTTTCTTTAGGTCCAAGCGCATAGCGACTTCATTATTTTCTTCTATAAATCCTGTTTCCTGAAAACCCAAACTAGTCAACAGGTGCTTCATTTTTTCATTTCCAACCACATAATCTGCGATAATATGATTGCAAGTGCTATCCATCTGAGCCTTTTTGATCAGAAATTCCACGGCTTTTCGTCCATAACCTCTTCCTTGGTACTGCTGGCCAATCATTATCCGCCAGATAAAGTATTCCGCTTCATCCTTATCTATTTCCAACAGGAGAAAACCAACTACAAGCTCATTCCAATAAATTGCCATTGGAAACACATCCCCATTCTCTCGGTAGAGCCATGCGTCAGCTAAAGAGCGTACATTTGGAGACACGAAACGTGCTCGTTCATCAGCTTCAGATATTTTCAAATCCAGCACTGCCTGAAAACTGCTCTCATCTACTAATTTTATCTCAATCATTTTTTCTCCTAGCAATATTGCAAAATCAAAACTTGATTTACTTCTTATCTTCTACCCACCCCTAAACTCTCCAACACTTGAGGATAGAGCTGATACTCGGTGGCATGAATCCGATTTTCAAAACTTTCAATCGTATCATCAGCTAGTCGCAGTACACGTACTTGTTTGATGACCTTTCCTGTATCCACTCCAGAGTCCACCCAGTGAATGGTCACACCACTCTCAGCGACGCCAGCATTCCAAGCATCCTCAATCCCATGAGCTCCTGGAAATTCTGGCAAGTAAGCTGGATGGATATTGATGATTCGACCTTCATAAGCCGCCAATAAGGTTGGCCCAACGATTTTCATGTAGCCTGCTAGACAAACCAAGTCAATCTGGTGCTCTTCTAATAGCTCAACAAGTGCTGCTTCGTAGTCTGCCTTGCTCTCAAACTCCTTGAGTTCAAAAGCATAGGACAGAACGCCGAGCTTGTCTGCACGCTCGAGCACATAGGCGTCACGATGGTCTGAAAAGACAAACTCCACTGGAAATTCTTCAGCAATCACCTGAAAATTTGAGCCATTACCAGAGGCAAAAACCGCTATTTTTTTCATTTGATGATGACACTTTCGTTTTCTTTCTTGACGATACGACCAATTTCATAGACTGGTTCATCCAACAATTCCTTGACACGACTTACATTTTCAGGGCTAACTGCTAGCATAAGTCCCACACCCATATTGAAGATTTCAAACATTTCTTCGTGTTTGATCTGACCGTATTTCTCAAGAGCTTTGAAAATCGGAAGCACTGGAACTTTGTTTTCATCAATTTCAGCAGCTAGGTCATCTGCAAACATACGAGGGACATTTTCGATAAAGCCACCACCAGTGATGTGGGCAATGCCGTTGACCAACTCTTCCTTGATGAGTGGCAAAACAGCCTTGACATAGATACGAGTCGGCTCAAGAAGAACGTCCTTGAGTTGCTTGCCTTCCAATTCTGGAAGGACTTCCTCACCTGTGTAATCGGCAAATACACGACGCACAAGTGAATACCCATTTGAGTGAATCCCACTCGAAGCAAGTCCGAGAAGGACATCTCCTTCAGACACTTTTGAACCGTCTATGATTTGAGATTTTTCAGCCACACCGACCGCAAAACCAGCTAGATCGTAATCATCTGCGCCATACATACCAGGCATTTCAGCCGTTTCCCCACCGATGAGGGCTGCGCCTGCCTGCACACAACCTTCAGCGACTCCAGCCACCACTTGTTCTAGCTTAGCTGGTTCATTCTTGCCAGTTGCGACGTAGTCAAGGAAATAGAGGGGCTCCGCACCTGCAGCGATGATATCATTGACACACATGGCCACACAGTCCTGACCGATGGTATCGTGCTTGTCATACTTGATAGCCAACATGAGCTTGGTTCCGACACCATCAGTCCCTGAAATCAAGACAGGTTCTTTAACACCTGTTTTTGAAAGGTCAAACATACCACCAAAACCGCCCAGCGCTCCCATGACACCTGCACGCTCCGTACGAGCCACGTGCTTTTTAATCCGTTCAACAACTTCATAACCCGCTTCAACATCCACGCCAGACTGGGCATAAGCATTCTTATTTGTCATTTTTATATTCCTTTTCTTTAACGGAAGATCTGCCATCTATTTGTAAAAACTGGTCTTTTCTTCCAAACTTCGACGATAGTCTTCTTCATAATCGTAGAGAGGTGTTGGATAGTCACCGTCAAAGTAAGCGACACAGAGACCACCATTTGGTGCATCTGTTTCAATCCCAATCGAATCAATCAAACCTTCAACAGAGAGGTAAGTCAGGCTGTCAGCTCCAATGATTTGGCGCGTTTCTTCAACCGTATGATTGGCCGCAATCAGTTCCTGACGAGTCTGGATATCAATCCCATAGAAACATGGATAAGCTAGCGCTGGACTACCAATGGCAACGTGAACTTCAGTCGCACCCGCTTCTTTCAAGAGCTGAACGATACGACGAGAGGTTGTTCCACGTACAATAGAGTCATCAATCATAACCACACGCTTGCCTTTTACAACACCAGAAACAGCAGATAGTTTCATCCGCACCCCTTGCTCCCGCAATTCTTGAGTCGGTTGGATAAAGGTACGTTGGGTGTATTGGTTCTTGATGAGGCCCATTTCATTTGGTAGCCCGGACTCTTCCGCAAATCCCATGGCTGCGCTGAGGGAAGAATTGGGCACACCGACCACGATATCCGCCTCATGCTTGAATTCTCGCGCTAATTGGGCACCCATACGTTTACGTGCCGTATGGACATTGACACCGTGGATATTAGAATCAGGGCGGGCAAAATAGATATACTCCATAGAGCAAATCGCCAACTGGGTATCGTCTGTATAGCTGTCATACTGAATTCCCTTATCATCAATAATCACAATCTCACCTGGTTTCAAATCACGAATCCACTCGGCACCAATGACCTCAAAAGCGCAAGTTTCAGAGGAAACCACCACCGCTCCGTTGGCCATTTTTCCGATAGAAAGAGGACGAAAACCATTGGGGTCAAGAGCCGCAATCAACTTGTCCTCAAACAACAGGATATAAGCAAAGCCACCTTTGACAAGGCTGAGCGCTTCCTTGATTTTTCCCATCAAGTTCGGATTGTGACTCCGACGAATGAGGTGAGCCAAGATTTCCGAGTCCGAAGTCGCGCTGAAAATCGCTCCTCTATCTTCCAATTCTTTCTTGAGAGAGGCCGCATTAGTCAAGTTTCCATTATGAGCCAAGCCAAACTTCATATCGTGAAAACGGAAGAGGAAGGGCTGGATATTATCTACAGAAGCTTCGCCAGCAGTCGCGTAACGCACATGCCCAATCGCACCAGTTCCCGTCAATTTATCCAAATTAGCTGGATTTCTGAAGACTTCTGATAAAAGCCCCATGTCACGATGGCGCTTTAGTTTCCCTTGGTCATTGGAGAGGATTCCTGCCCCCTCTTGACCACGGTGCTGAAGACTATGGAGACCAAAATAGGTCAATTTAGCAGCATCTGGATGTCCCCAAATACCGAAAACACCACATTCTTCATTAAGAGATTTTACTTCGTATGTCATTTTATATACCTAATTTTTATTTGTGTAGCACCAAGAGCTAAATCTACATGACTTTTACATTACTGATACTATCTATTAAAACATCTGCAAAGCCTATTTCCCAGTAAAGTATTTAACCGCCGATGCGAAGAGGTGCTGGTCTTTATTGCCTGGGATATTTTGGAAAAGACCATCCTCATAACGTTCTGAGTGGCCCATCTTACCGATGATTTGGCCGTTCTTGCTGGTAATTCCTTCGATGGCATGGACAGAACCATTCGGATTATACTTAGAATCCATGCTTGGCTTGCCATCAAAGTCAACGTATTGGCTAAAGATTTGACCATTGTCACGGAGTTCAGCGAATTCCTCAGCCGTCACGACAAACTTCCCTTCACCGTGTGAAACAGGAATAGCGTGGATATCGCCCACTTGCACCCCAGCTAACCATGGTGAGTTGGTATTGGCAATCCGAGTTTCCACCATCTTGGCCACGTGTTGGTTGGCATCATTGTAGAAGAGGGTTGGGCTAGTACTGCTGGCTTCTTCAAAGTTCCCGTATGGAAGAAGACCTGATTTGACCAAAGCCTGGAAGCCATTACAGATACCGATAATCAAGCCACCACGGGCGATAAAGCTATCAATTGCTACACGCACTTTTTCATTAAGCAGGATGTTGACAATAAACTTAGCGGAACCATCTGGCTCGTCCGCAGCTGAGAAACCACCTGCAAAGAAGAGAATGTTAGCCTTGCCGATGTTGTCAACCATAGTTTCAACTGAATTGACAATGGCTTCTTCATTCAAGGTCACAAATGGCACCAAGTTGACCTCTGCACCTTCTTTTTCGAAGGCCTTAGCTGAATCATATTCTGAGTTGGTGCCCGGGAATACTGGGATATAAACCACAGGTTTTTCAAGCTTTTCTTTGGCTTGGATGACTGTGTTAGTAGCGACAACTGGTACTTCAGCCAGTTCTTTGGCTTGTGCAAATTCTGTTGGGTAAACTTCTTCCAGTTTTCCTTGAAAGGCACTGTCAAGTTTCTGTCCATCTAGCTTCACACCGTTGACAATCAGTGTAAAGTCTGCTTTCGTTTGACCGATTTTCTCTACTCCAGCAATTTCTTCAGGAGATGTGAAGACAAATCCGCCCAATTGTGCTGTCAAAGAACTTTCAAGTTCAGGCAAGATTACCTCTGCACCGATATGATTTCCAAAAGTAGCAAGTGCCAAACTTTCAACCACACCGCCGTATTTGACAGCTGAAGCTGCTGTTACTTTGTGATCCTTTTGAAGGGATTCAAACTGAGCAAAGTTAGACTTAATCAAGTCAAAATCAATCTCTGTAACAAGGGCTTGACCTGGGATGTAGTAGATATTTTCCCCAACAGCTTTAAATTCTGGAGAGAGCACATTACGGCTATCTGCCGTCGTGACCCCAAAGGCAACCAAGGTTGGTGGTACGGTCAATTCTTCAAAAGTACCAGACATGGAGTCCTTCCCACCAATAGATGGCAAGCCAAGCTGAATCTGAGCTTCGATAGAACCTAGAAGAGCAGCTACTGGCTGACCAAAACGCTCAGCTTGTTTGTCCATGCGTTCGAAGTACTCTTGGTAAGAGAAACGAGCCTTAGACCAGTTGGCACCAGCAGCCACCAAACGAGCAGTCGCTTCAATAACCGCATAAGCAGCACCGTGGTATGGAGACCATTCTGCTACATAAGGGTTGAAACCTTGAGCCATGACTGACGCAGTATGAGTCACACCGTGTTGAACTGGCAATTTCTGCACAGATGCCTCAGTTGGTGTGAGTTGGTAACGACCACCAAGTGGGTGATTGACCGTTGAGCGTCCAACAGAGCAGTCAAAGATAGTCTGTAATCCTTTTTGACTCGCATGGTTCAAATCAGATAGAACCGCAAGGGTATCAGCTTCAAGTGTTTCTACGCTTGTTGTGCGTTCTTCTGGAAGCTTGACATCCTTGTCAACCACCTTAGCATCTACAACCACACGTACACCGTTTGTATCAAGGAAACGACGTTCCAAATCAACGATGGTTTCACCATTCCAATGCATGACAAGATTTGGTTTTTCAGTCACTATAGCAACGACAACAGCATCAATATTTTCTTTGTTACATTCAGCAACGAAGGCATCTACATCCTCAGGACGAACCACAACTGCCATCCGTTCTTGAGATTCAGAGATGGCAATTTCTGTACCATTCAAGCCTTGGTATTTAAGAGGCACTTTGTTAAGGTCGATTTCAAGACCGTCTGCTAATTCACCGATAGCCACACAGACACCACCAGCGCCAAAATCATTTGATTTTTTGATAAGACGAGTCACATCGCCATTACGGAACAGACGTTGAATCTTGCGTTCTTCGATAGCATTCCCTTTTTGAACTTCAGCTCCAGCAGTTTCCACGGACTCAACTGTTTGAACCTTAGAAGAACCTGTCGCACCACCGACACCGTCACGTCCAGTCTTACCACCGAGGAGGATAATCACGTCTCCCGCTTCCGGTTTTTCACGGACAACATTGCCCTTAGGAGCTGCACCGACAACAGCACCTAGCTCCATACGCTTAGCAACGAAACCTGGGTGGAAGTACTCACGAACGTAGGTTGTTGCAAGCCCAATCTGGTTTCCGTAAGAAGAATAACCATGAGCAGCTGTCTTAGAAATGACCTGTTGTGGCAATTTACCAGCGCGAGTTTCTGAAATCGGTGCGGTAATATCTCCAGCACCTGAGATACGCATAGCTTGGTAAACATATGAGCGACCTGATAATGGGTCACGAATAGCACCACCGATACAAGTAGCCGCCCCACCAAATGGCTCAATCTCCGTTGGGTGATTGTGGGTTTCGTTTTTAAACATGAGGAGCCATGGTTCTTTCACACCATCAACGTCCACTTCGATTTCTACTGAGCAAGCATTGATTTCGTCTGACACTTCCATATCATCCAAACGTCCATTAGCACGCTCATAACGACCGAAAATAGTTGCCATATCCATCAAGGTTTGCGGTTTTTCAGAACGCCCCAACTCATCACGCATGGCAATATACTTGTCATAAGTTGACTGCAATTGTTTTTGGAATTTAGAAGCTGAGAAATCAATCTGCTTCAACTCAGTCTCAAAAGTCGTGTGACGGCAGTGGTCAGACCAGTAAGTATCCAAAACCTTGAGTTCCGTCTCAGTTGGCACGCGCCCGATTGACTTGAAGTAGTCTTGGATAAAAAGCAAATCATCCACTTCCATAGCCATCCCTTGCTCGGCCTTGTAGAGGGCAAAATCTTCTGCTGTATAGCTTTCAAAGAAAGTCAATTTTGGAATGGTCTTGTCTGACTCAGAAAATTCCTGCTTGGCAATCCCTGTCGTGATATCTTTGAAACGAGAATCAACTGGATTGAGCAAGTAGTTCTTGACCGCTTCTAGCTCAGTCGCTTCAATGTCCTTATTGACCAAGTAAAGTTGAGCTGTGTTGACGGTCACATCACTCGAACTTCCCAGCAAAAGCAAGGCTTCCTGTGAAGATGCCGCACGCTGGTCAAACTGCCCTGGCAGGCTTTCAATGGCAAAGAAAGCATAGTTAGCAAGATCCGCCTGTACAGCCGCTTCGTCCAAGACATGGTCTGTCACCTGCTCAGAGAAAATGTGTTTCTCTGCAGGTGCAAACAAGTCCTCCGCCAAATCAAAGACATCATAAACCTGCACAATACGAATACTTTTCAAGCTTGAAAGTCCCAAGTTATGCTGGAGCTCCCTTACCAAACTCTCTGACTTGACCTGAAAATCAGCCTTTTTCTCTACAAAAATACGTTTATACATCAATTCTTATTCCTTTATTTCAGCTCTTGCAATGTTCCCAAACGACCTCTAGGTTGTTATTTTAGTTCTTGCAACTTTTCCCAAACAATCTCGTAAACGTCTGTCAGTTCTCCCAATCCCCTACGGAGTGAAAAGGTCTGGGGGACCTTTTCAGCCTGAGTCCTTTTAGTTGAGAGACGAAGGTTTTCCGTTGCAAACAGATTATTTCAAACCTTGCAGCTTCTCCCAAACAACTTCATAAACATCGGTTAATTCACCTAGTCCCCTACGGAAAACATCCTTATCCATGTGGTTGCCATCCGCATCCCACAAGCGGCAGTTATCTGGTGAAAATTCGTCTGCCAAGATAATCTTGCCATCCTTATCAAAACCGAACTCTAGCTTAAAGTCAATCAACTTAAGCCCAATCTCAGCAAACCAGACTTTCAAGAGTTCATTGATTCGACGAGTTTCTTCCTTCAAGTAGGCGATTTGCTGGTCATCCGCAATCTGTAGGAATTTCACATGCTCGTCATTGATAAATGGGTCATCCAAATCATCATTTTTGTAGTAAAATTCAACAATCGGAGTCTCAAATGCGATTCCTTCATCTACACCAAAACGTTTTGAAAAGGAACCAGCCGTGTAGTTGCGTAGCACGACTTCCAAAGGAATGATTTCAACCTTTTTATTGAGTTGTTCTGTATCTGAAAGTTTCTCCACAAAGTGAGTCGCCACACCAGCCGCATTTAATTTCTCAAAAATAAAAGATGAAATCTGATTATTCAACACTCCCTTACCAGCAATCTGCTCCTTCTTAACACCATTGAAAGCAGTCGCCTGGTCCTTGTAAGTTGAAATAATAAGATTTTCATCCTCAGTTGTATAGATATCTTTAGCTTTTCCCGAATAGATCAATTGTTTTGACATTTTAAAGTTCGCCTTTCGTATTACTTGAGCACATTCTACCATAAAAAACCTAAAATTACAAGAATTTAACCGAATAAATAACGTAGCGATCTTAAAAATCATAAAGAAAAAACCGCAAGAAGAATCTTTCTCACAGTTTTAAAATCATTTAATTCTAAAAACGCGAACATTAGTCTTTATTCAAAAATTGATCCAAATAATAACTCAGGTAACTTTTCTTACCTGTAATCATCTGCAGACGACCTTCCACCCCATACCGAAGTTTTTCAGCCTGCTCAGCAGTCAGATTAGTCTCCGCCTCAATCTTAAAGAAATTCCCTTTCTCAGTCTTAGTAGCTGTCGCATCTATGCTGGTAATCGTAGAGTCCAAGAAAATTTGATTCTTGGTATCATGAGTCGTCGTATAACGAACAGAGTCCCCAATCTTGACTCTTGCTACATCCTTTGAACTTAGATAAGCTGTAAGTTTGACTTTCCCTTCTTTTTCCAAGGACGGATAGAGTTGGGCTAGTAAGGCGCCTTCTGCTACCATGGTAGAATCACTGGTCTCAGGATTAAGATGAAGCACCCCATCCTCACCGGCCGTAATTTTCCCCTTGTCTAGAAGACTTCCCTGTACCTTCTTGCCTGACTCCACCTCCAAGATTTTTTGGTCTAAAAGAGTCAATTCCTGACCAACCTTAGCCAAGTGTTGTGATTTAAGAGATTCCAATTGACTGCTTAACCCTGACGCATAGGCTTGCTGGGTACCTGAACCTGCATACTGAACACGGTAAGTAGCAAGACTAGATTCTAACTGAGAAAGCTGCGCTTCAACCTGCGCCACGGCCTCAGCCTTAGCTTGCGGATTTTCCTCCCCCTGAGACTTGTAGGACTGGTAGAGAGAGTAGGCTAGATTCTGACTGGCCAAGGAAGCGCCTGTTTCAATAGCTGACTTAGCTGTCTGGTAATCGCGAATTTTAGCCTCTGTTTGGCTGATGAGGTTACCGATTTCGGCTTGGGTTTGACTAGCTGCTGCATTCTGGGACGCGATGGTCTCATTTTGTTGCGATGTACTAGTCCTAAGACTGCCTGCTTGACTGATGTAGTCGCGAAAGGTGGCTTGGTAGCCAAACTTATCCTCCTCTGGAAAGTGGTTCTCCCCTTCTTGCAGACTTTTTTGCAAATACTCCAATTGCTTTTTTTGATCCTTGAGCATGTCCAACTGACTGGCATAGGCCTCCGCTTGGACACCCTCTGCCCCTTCTTGATATCGAACCAACAGTTCTCCCTTTTTAACCAGCTTATTTTCTTCCAAATGATTGACAAGAATGCGATTATTGCTAGTTGACTGGATATTTGCAAGGATACGACTAGGCTCAACAGTAGCTCTAGTAGACAAACTCATCTCCTTCTCTGCAAATGTTGCAAATCCAAGCAAAAACACAAGCAGAAGGGACATGGGTACAATCACCCGACTGGAAAAATTATGGTAACGACGATTATAAAACTCCGCACTTTCTAAAAATTCTGGTTTCATCCTCTCCTCTTTCTAGCTATTCACCAAATGGGCGTAAAAGCCACCCCGTGCAAGCAAATCAGCATGCTTTCCTTCTTCAACAATCTTGCCCTGATCCAAGACAACAACCTTCTCTGTCCGCTCAGCAATGGTCAAGCGGTGAGCAATGAAAATCAAGGTCTTGTCTAAAGCCATAAGATTATCGACAATTCGCTTCTCTGTCAGAATATCCAAACTGCTAGTTGCCTCATCCAAAATCAAGACCGGCGCATCTGTCAAGAGAGCACGCGCCAGAGCAATTCTCTGCCGTTGACCACCTGAGATTCCTGCCCCATCCGAAGTCAACTCTGTCTGGTAATTCAGAGGCATGCGCTCAATGTCCTCCCGAATCTCTGCCAATTCGACCGCCCGTAAGATATCCTCTTGAGTCGTCCCTTCCTTGGCTCCCAAAAGAAGATTCTCCAAAATCGTTCCGTTAAAGACATAGGGCTGTTGAGGCAGATAGTTGATATACTGGCGCAGAGCCTTTTTATCAATCTGATTGAGATTGACACCACCCAGACTAATCTCTCCCTGACTTGGATCGTAAAAATTAACCATCATCTTGGCCAAGGTCGTCTTACCTGACCCTGAAATCCCCACAAAAGCCACCTTAGAGCCTTGAGGAATAGTCAAATTGATATCCGACAAGACATCTCGACCATAACCATACTTGTAGGAAACCTGCTTGAAGTCTATATCTCCCTTCATCAAACTCAAATCCTCAACTGTTTTCTTCTCCTCAAACTCAGAAGCTACCAGATAAACTTCATTCAGACGGTTATTGGCAACCTGCGCTGTCTGAAGCTTAGTTTGCAGATTGATGATATTTTCCAAAGGATTGGTAAAGTAAACCAGCAAGGTATTATAGGTAATCAACTGCCCCAAACTCATCTTGCCATCCATGACCAGAACAGCTCCCATCCAGAGAATGCCGACATTGAGCAAGAGATGGGCAACTTTTTTCAGAGCCTTTTGCTGACTCTCTGCCCTACTATAGGTAAAGGATTTTTTCAGATAATCCACAAATTCCTTGTCAATTTTTTGGTAACGCTGACTCTCACTGGTCAAGGACTTAATAGTCTCAATACCGTTGATGTCCTCAATGATAGAAGAAGACAGAACTGCATTGGCTTCCATGGTATCCCGATTCATCTTTTCAAACGGCTTCATAAAAGCAAAGATAATCACTGTGTAGATAGGAAGCGCCAATAAGGTCATGAAAAAGAGATTGGTATTTTGTGAAAATAAAACAAGGGAAATAATGACAACCGTTGACACATCTAGGAAAATCGAAAGAATGGTCGAAGCCAGCGCATCAATGATACTGTTAGCATCCGTGAAACGAGATACGATTTCCCCTGTCCGACGTGTCGCAAAGAAGGACATAGGCAGGTGAAAAACATGCTTGATATAGGACAAAATCACATCAATCGACAAGCGTTGCCCCAAAACAAGTAAGAGATACTCCTGAGCGTAAGACAAGATCTGCTGGAGAATATAGACGATAACTAGCCCAATAGAAATAATCCCAAGCGTCGAACGCATCTGATCTGGCACATAGGTATCAATGATAGACTGCAGATAATAAGAACCCACAATATTAATCACGGTTACCAAGAGTGTCGCCAAAACGATATTAGCAATCAAGCCACGCTGCTTCACTAATATAGGAATAAAAGAGAGCAGGCCATTCTTTTGATCCTTATGAGGCTTGTAGTCTGGACTAGGTGCCATAAACAGAGTCACTCCTGTCCATTCTTCCGCAAAACGCTCACGTGGCAGTTTGGTCAATTTCACCCCAGGATCTGGATCGGCAATATGAATGCTATCCTTATCCTGCCCAGTCACCACATAGTAGTGGAGCAATTTCCCTTCCTTAAGCACATGGGCAACAAAAGGAAAAGTCAAATCTGGCAAGTCAAAAAGCGTCATATCCGCCTTAATTGCTCGCGTCTCAAAACCAATCTCCTCTGCCACCTTGACCAAGCCCAAAGCCGTCGTCCCATCCATGGTCGTCTTGGCCAATTCTCGCAAGTGAGCCAAAGAATAATAACTACCATAGTAGCCAAAAACCATGGCTAATGAAGCTACACCGCAGTCCATCTGATCCACCTGCGGACGATAGTGACGTTTCCCAAATTTCATATTCATCTCCTTTTTCCTAAACTCAATGAAAATCAAAGAGCAAACTAGGAAACTAGCCGCAGGCTGCTCAAAGCACGGCTTTGAGGTTGTAGATAGAACTGACGAAGTCAGTAACATCTACACGGCAAGGCGACGTTGACGTGGTTTGAATTTGATTTTCGAAGAGTATAAACTCATCTGATAACAACTATCTTACCCCAATCACCAAACAAAAACTGGACTTCCTCCCCAAATGCGCCTATCTACCTCCCAAATGCACTTTTGGGATAAAAAATAGGCAGAACAAACGTCATGCCTAAAATATATATTTATTTCTTTTTCTTCCTAATTCTTTTGTCAATCATATACAACACGATAATCGAAAACAGCGGTGGAACAATATAACTCTTTTCACTCATTGTCAGCTGAAATCCCAGAGTTGCTAGTATCTTAAAGATGAAAATATTCATCAAAAATAGAAACACAAATACTAAAAAATATCTTAAAACCTTCTTCATTTCTTTTCTTCAACTTTCCTAATTTCTACACCTATTTTATCAAAAATATATGTAAAACTCCAAATAAACACCTCAACTGCACTTTTGGCAAAAAATAGGCAGAACAAGCGTCCTACCTACTAAAAATATGGTATGAAAGGAAATTGATGTTTTACTGTCACCCTAGGCAAGCTTGGGACAAATAAATCATTGATAGCAACATTTACGACATCCTATTTAAAGTTACTTCAATTTCCAATGTCCCCGTTATTTCTAAGCCACCTTTGGTATGATCTATTCCTAGTCAGAATAGATAACATCGTTCTAAATTACGATTCATAGTTACTCCTTTTTTGATTCGTTACTATAAGACACCTATTCACTATAGAGCGTCTACTACCTCAAATTTATCCATTCTTTTTTTCTTTACTTCTGTATAAAAGAATGAAGACCATCATAAATAATGCAATCGTTGGTATATTGAAATTATCAAAGCAAGTAGGTAAAGATACTTTATTCATGTCAGCTACTAATCTGATGATGATATAAGACATTGAACTAAGTAATACCATAATTTCAGGCAAAACTTTCAGTATTGATTTAACAAATTTCATATTAAACTCCAATGTGATGCATTCTTAGATTCTAGCCTAGCTATTTTCAGCGCAGACTAACAAGTCATTCTTAGCTGCTTACTCTACTTGCTTTTTATTGACCTTATATCCTAGATAAAAGAGCCCAAATAAAACGGAGTAAATTTCTGGATAAAATAGGGTATTGATCGGATTTTTCAAAATCAAATACGTTGCGATGTAGATTATGAGAGATATGGTAAAATAACCCTCAGCAAAACCTAATAAGTATTCTTTCATGGTAGACTCCTATTTACTAAAAAACAATCTACCATCCTTTTATCCACCTCGTGATGCCGACTGATAACCATTATACGCACCCCAAGCTAATAGTCCGACAGCCAAAATACCACCACCAACCAAAAGTAACACTCCTCCACCATCAACTTCTTGCAATTCAATATCACTTAACGTAGTATAATTTTGTTCAATAGTTTGTAAATTTGACATATTTATCCTCCATTTTAATAATAAAAATTAGTTTTCTTTTAATACACCAATAATAATCATCAATACACTCATAACAAATGCAGATAACAGTCCTTTAGTAGTACTATTGAAAAAAGGTCTATCAAAAACATAATAATTATATGCAGACAATCCTAAACCAACGGCAGTCACCACAATTGTAATAACGAGTAGTATAATCCAAAATGTTTTCTTGCTCATATTTATCAAATATCAAATACTATGGATGAGTAATATAGTAGAATGTTTTACCAGCAGCTTCACCAGCTTGGTAAATCCCCCAGCTAATCGCAATACCCAAAGAGACTACCTCCCAAGCAATTCCCCCATCTACATTCATCAACTCTTCTTCTGTAAGAGCTACAAAGTTCTGTTCCATTTTGTCAAAATTTGTCATATTTTTCTCCTCAATTTGTATATGTTTTTATATGTTTAATGTTTATCCTCTAAGCCACTTAAATAGCCAGATTGGATAAATAACTGAAATAAGCATTTCTAATCTCCTTCCTTTTCTTTCTTACTTATTTATTCGAAAAAGAATTCGAAAATGTACAACTAAATTAAATTTTATTTGAAAAATAATTTAGTAAACCATGGATAGAAAATTGGTAGATACATGAAGCAAACTCCTTTCTGTTTCCTCTTACTTATCTATTCAAAAAACAATTCGAAAATGTACAACTAAATTAAATTTATTTAAAAAATAACTCAGTGAACCATGGGTAGAACATTGATATAAACATGAACTAGGCTCCTTTCCTTTTCCTCTTACTTATCTATTCGAATTTTTTATTAAAATAAATAATTGTAAATTGTTTCGCCAAACTTCTGGCCTGCCCAATAAATAGGACCTAAAATTAATGTCCCTAAAGCATAAACCCCAACTACTCCAACTATGAAAATTAATACTTTTACAGGAATTGACTGCAAACTGTAAAAATTCTCTACCCTAGTAATCCAACTTTCTATTATGCGTTCCATTGGCGCTCTTCCTTCCCTGTTAACGTCCACGACGCTTAGAATGTGCTCCTGAAGCACCATCTACCGCACCCAATAAAAATGTTCCTGCAATTGCGACTCCTCCAACTACTACTAGACCAAACAACAAGCCTCCTTCTACATCGGCCAATTCCTCATGACTCATTAATGAAAACTATCTTCCATATTTTTAATTTGTTCCATCTTATTCTCCTTTTTTGATTATTAACGATTGAAGAAGGTAGTTATTTGTGTTTCATTTTTCATATATGCCATTCATTGTTGTAGATAAACTTTACTCTCTAAATCTTATCTTCTAAAAAATGGGATTCCAATAAATACACTACGTAACAATAGACCTGTAATTAGACCCCCTTGATAACTTTCCTCACTACCACCCACCAGCAAAGCTAAGTCGCTTTCCTTTAATACCTCAATAGTATACTTATCATTCATTTCATTCATCGCTTATCCTCCTAAAAACCTAAACCTCTACGAAATCCAATGTACCAATCTACAAGGGTCTTCGTCCAATTTTCTCCACCTTGAATATCGGTCAATTCTTCCGAAGTTAGCTCAACAAATCCATAGTAATGTTCTTTCATTATTTTATTCCTTTCTTTTTTCTTCTCACTTATTTATTCGAAAAACAATTCGAAAATGTACAACTAAATTAAATTTTATTTGAAAATTTATGATTTCTCCAAAGTGTTTTATCTTAGATATAGTAATCCCATGTAACTAGATCTACATCAGATAAACCTCCGATAATATACCTTTTACGAGACTCTTTACTCTGTTCTTGTTTTCATTGATTATCGTTCTTTTTCTGTCATTGCTGTAAACTGATAATCACTTCCTAAAATATTATTAGTATAATTCACTTTGGGTTTAAATGTTTCTTTTTTATTAATATAGTATGTCAATGCTACTAACAAAATACAGCTCTCCAACGATACCTTTTCTAAATTAAATAGAGAATAAATTAATAATATGCTGTAAGCTGTTAAAACAAAACCTAATAAAAATTTTTTCATAGCAAGCTCTTATTTTTCCTTCTGTCTGTCTAACCTTGTTATCATCTTGTTAATGAAGAGCAACACAAGAGTAGAAAATAAAGGTGGCATGAGGTAACTATCCACACTGCCCGTCAAAGAAAAACCAAGCATAGCTAATATTCCAAGCAACATCAAATTCATGATAGCCATAGAGACAAACAATAAAACAATTTTTATTACTCTAGTTATTTCATTTTTCATTGAATCACCTCATAAGTATTAAAAAATTATCGCAATCTTGAAAGTCCCCAATCGCCTATTGCTTTAACGCTTTTTCCTGCAACGTAAACAGAAACAGCTGTACCACCAATGATTCCAAGCGCCTTGGTTACACCCCATGCTAACGCAAGAGCACCTACTACAGAGCCACCTGAAATTTTTTCCAATTCATCTGATTTCATATTTTCAAAGTTATAATTCATTATCTATCCCCTTCATCTATTAATTAGTAGCTAGAGCAGCAAAACCTACTGCTACACCTGCTGATAGAGCATGGCCGACTAATACTTTTGTTCCCCAAATAGTAAACAATACAGGACCAAAGAATCCTCCATCCACATTCACCAACTCTTCTTCTGTAAGAGCTACAAAGTTCTGCTCCATTTTGTCAAAATTTGTCATCTTTTTTCTCCTCAATTTTTATGTTTTGTTATATCTTTAATGTTTAGCCTCTAAGCCACTTAAATAGCCAAGTTGGATAAATAACTGAAATAATCATTTCTAATCTCCTTCCTTTTCCTCTTACTTATCTATTCGAAAAACAATTCGAAAATGTACAACTAAATTAAATTTTATTTGAAAAATAATTTAATAAACCATGGATAAAAACCAGTCACATACATAAACACTCCTCTTTTTCTTCCTTATCTATCTATTCGTAATTCCCACTAAAAGTTCTAAATTTTTTATTTTCCCTGACAATAAAAAAGCAACACGACTTGCATGTTGCTTCTTGCTATTCTTTACTTTTGACGACTTCTACCACATCTCCTACACTTTGCAGTTGGTCAATTTCCTCGTCACTGATTTCGATACTAAATTCATCTTCCAGTGTCAAGATAAACTCCATCAAGTCAACTGAGTCAGCATCCAAATCATCTTTCAGACTCAAGGATTCTGTCACGACAAAGTCTTCTCCCTGTCGCTCTTGGATAATGGTCACAATACGGTCAAAAATTTCTTTTTCTATCATCTCTTTTATTCTCCTGAAAATTCACGCGCAGTCTGGGCAACTACGTCTGTTTCTAGCATGGTACGAATCTGGCGAATTGTACTATAAACAGCCTTGGCATCGCTTGAGCCATGAGTCTTGACAACCGGTGCCTTGACACCAAACAAGACCGCTCCACCAACATCTGAGTAGTTGAGCTGTTTTTTCAAACCTCTGAGGCTGTCCTTGAGAAGGAGGGCGCCTAGTTTCGCTCGAAGCCCACCACCTGTAATAGCTGTCTTGAGCAAGCCCATGATTCCCATGGCTGTCCCTTCGATGGATTTGAGCACAGCGTTTCCCGTGAAACCATCTGCCACGACAACATCCGCAACGCCATTCATCAAATCACGCGCTTCCACGTTTCCGATAAAATTCAAACTTTCATCAGCTACCAGTAATTCATAGGTTTCCTTACGAAGGGGGTCACCCTTACTACTCTCTGTTCCGTTGTTGAGCAAACCAACGCGTGGTTGCACAATGCCACGGACATTTTTAGCATAAAAGGAACCGAGGACAGCGTATTGATGGAGGTGCTGGGCTGTATTTTCCGCATTGGCACCGAGATCCAGCATATCAAAACCCTTCCCATCTACAGTCGGCAAGGTCGACATAAGCCCAGGTCGATCGATATTCTTGATACGACCCACGATGAAAAATCCTGCTGCCAACAAAGCACCTGTATTCCCAGCCGAGAGGACAGCGTCTGCTTCACCCTCTTTGACAGCCTTGGCCGCCAAGACCATACTGGCATTTTTCTTCTTCCGAATAGCTCTCGTAGGTTCATCGTCTGAATCAATCTTTTCATCCGTATGGATTATGCTGACGCGCTCTGTCGCTGTCAGATATTGCTTGATTTTAACTTCATCTCCATAGAGTTGAACCTCGATATCTGAAAAGTCAGCTAGGGCTTGATTGACACCCTCAACGATGGCCTGAGGTGCGTAATCGCCTCCCATGGCATCTACTGCGATTTTTTTCATTTCTTTTCCTCTTTTAGTAATTGTCCCCAGTCTGCTAGGGAATCAATAAATTTCTTTGATTTTAGGTGAATCCCAACGTACTCTTCGTAGAGTTGATCCATAAATTGGCGTAGCTCTTGCTTAATTTCAGGTTTGAGCGAAATGGTCTCCAAGGTTTCAAAATCAATGGCTTGAAATTGATTGAGCAGATAAGGGATATTGGGATTGAGATGGCAACATCTCTCATCCTCATGATAATGCTCTGGGCAAAGACAGGCTCCATATTTGAAAGAAAAGTCAAAAGCCTGACCAACCCGATGGCAAAAGACACACTCATTAAAATTGAGGCTGATCCCAAATCGAGTCAAGATTTGGATTTCAAAAATATTGGTCAAAACCTGATAATCCAAGCCAGCTTCCATCAACTCTAAAGTCTTTTGCAAAAAAGCAAATAAGGGAGCATCCTGCTGATTGTCCTGCAAACTAGCATCTGCAAGAGCTGCCACGTAGGTCGCATAAGCCATGACAAAGAGATCGCTATTAATCTTGGGAAAAGTCATCACCTCATGATAGTCCTCAATGTAGCTAAGCCCGTCATCATTGATTCGTAAGAGAAATCGAGCCAGTACCAAGGGCTGAATAACAGACGCCAGTTTGGATTGACCAGCATGTTTGACGAAAAACATGCGTTTACCAGCCTGCTCTGTAAAGATTTTGACTAGCTTATCATCCTCACGAAAGTTGCGATTGTAGAGCACCAAGCCTTGACTCGTGATAGACTGAATCATGCTTCTCTCATGTACTCCTCAAGTCGTTTCATGGCTTCTTTGATAGTCTCCATGCTGGCTGCATAAGATAGGCGAACATAGCCTTCACCATAACGCCCAAAGGCAGCACCAGGGATAAAGGCAACGGCCTTCTTCTGAGCAAAATCCTTGAGAAAGGCAAAGGAGTCTTGGTTGTAGCCCGCTGGAATCTTAGCAAAGATATAGAAGGCACCGTCTGGTTTGATAATCTCAAAACCAAGAGCAGTCATTTTCTCGATAATATAGTCCCGACGCTGGATGTATTCCTTCTTCATAGGTTCCGCATCGTTTTTACCAGCCGTCAAGGCTTCCACCGCAGCGTGTTGAGCCATGGTATTTGCGGCAGTGACCAAGTACTGGTGACTCTTAATCAACTGAGCTGTAAAGGCTGCAGGAGCGAAAATCAGACCTAAACGCCAACCTGTCATGGCATGCGATTTAGACAAACCATTGATAATAATAGCCTGGTCTCTCAACATAGTTCCTAGAGACACATGGGCTTCGCCTGTGTAGGTCAATTCTGAGTAAACCTCATCACAGACGACGAAAATCTCGTACTTGCGTAAAACAGCTGCCAAGGCTTCCAACTGCTCCCGACTATAGGTAATTCCTGTCGGATTAGCTGGATAGTTGAGAATAACCGCCTTGAGCTTGTCACCTTGCTCCAAAATGGCCTTCTCCAACATTTCAGGAGTCAAGACAAACCCATTTTCAGTTGTGTCAATCTCGACAACCTCTGCCCCAACTAGATTGACAATCGGTTCATAACCCGGATAAGCAGGAGCTGGCAAGAGTACCTTGTCTCCCTCTTCCAAAATAGCTGTCAAAGTAGCAGATAAGGCCTCTGTCGCCCCAATTGTAACCAAGATTTCATTTTCAGGAGCATAGTCCAGTTGATACTTTTCCTTAACAAAATCACTGGCCGCCTGACGTAAGGTCAGCAGACCACTCATCCCTGTATAGTAGGATTGGTTCTGATCAATCGCTCGCTTGGCCGCCTCCTTGACATGATCTGGCGTTGTAAAATCAGGTTCCCCCAAGGTCAAACGCAAGACCCCAGGAATCTCCGAAATAGCCTGGTCAAACTGACGAATCAACGAAACTTGAATCTTATCTAACTGTTTATTAAAGCGCTTAGTTAAGTCCATAGATACCTCCTACTGTAAAAACGTATCTCTATTATACTACAAAAGCCCCCCGACCGCAAAAATACATGATAGAATAGCTTTCCACTTTCTATTTTACTTTTCCTCTTTACAGGTCTATAATGGTAACAGATCCTATTTGGAGGTTTTTATGTCATTTCTATCAAAAAATGGAGCAGGCATCTTGGCCTGCCTTCTCATTTCCATCCTATCTTGGTACTTAGGAGGATTCTTCCCTGTGATTGGCGCGCCCGTTTTTGCCATTTTCATAGGCATGCTTCTCCATCCCTTTCTCTCACCCTATAAACAACTGGATGCTGGATTGACCTTTAGTTCTAAAAAATTGCTCCAGTATGCCGTTATCTTGCTTGGTTTTGGTCTCAATATCTCTCAAGTCTTCGCAGTAGGGCAATCTTCGCTCCCTGTCATCCTGTCCACCATTTCAATAGCCTTAATTGTTGCCTACCTCTTCCAGCGCTTCTTTGCACTGGATACAAAACTGGCTACCTTGATTGGAGTGGGTTCTTCTATCTGTGGGGGCTCTGCCATTGCGGCGACAGCGCCCGTTATCCATGCCAAGGAAAAGGAAGTAGCCCAAGCCATCTCCGTTATCTTTTTCTTCAATGTCTTGGCTGCGCTCATCTTTCCAATCCTAGGCACCTGGCTTCATCTATCCAATGACGGCTTCGCCCTCTTTGCAGGAACTGCGGTCAATGATACTTCCTCTGTAACCGCCACAGCCAGCGCTTGGGACAGTCTCTACCAGACCAATACCCTCGAATCCGCAACCATTGTCAAACTCACACGTACTCTAGCTATTATCCCCATCACTCTCTTTCTCTCCTACTGGCAAAGCCGCGAGCAAAAAAATAAGCAAGGATTGCAACTGAAAAAAGTCTTCCCACTTTTTATCCTTTACTTCATCCTTGCCTCTCTCCTCACTACACTACTCACCTCTCTCGGTGTGTCCAGTAATTTCTTTACCCCTCTCAAACAACTCTCTAAATTCCTTATTATCATGGCCATGAGTGCTATCGGTCTCAAAACCAATTTAGTAGCTATGGTCAAATCCAGTGGAAAATCCATTGTTCTCGGAGCTATTTGCTGGATTGCCATCATCCTCACTAGTCTTGGTATACAGACCCTTATCGGCATTTTCTAATACTCTTCGAAAATCTCTTCAAACCACGTCAACGTCGCCTTGCCGTATATATGTGACTGACTTCGTCAGTCTTATCTACAACCTCAAAGCCGTGCTTTGAGCTGGCTTCGTCAGTTTTATCTGCAACCTCAAAACTGTGTTTTGAGCAACCTGCGGCTAGTTTTCTAGTTTGCCCTTTGATTTTCATTGAATATAACACAAAAGGTAGCCCATCAGCTACCTTTTCTTATGCTTCCTCAATTAAGCGTGTATGTTCTCTCTTAATGCAACGATTCATCACGATGTCATCGCATCCACCAGCACGTAAGATTTCTTCTGCCTCTAGACTTTCAAGTCCTAGCTGTGCCCAAAAAATCTTGGCATCAGCTTTGAGAAAATCACGCGCCACATCTGGCAAAAATTCACTGCGACGGTAAACATTGACAATATCTACAGGAAAAGGAATCTCTGCTAGACTAGCATAAGCCTTTTCACCCAAGATTTCTCCACCTGCCGCCTTGGGATTGACTGGAATGATTTTATAACCTCGAGCCTGCATTTCCTTGGTCACTCGATTGCTGGTTGTTTCCTCACGGTCTGATAAACCCACTACAGCAAGGGTTTTACTCGTTGCTAGATACTGACAAATCACACCATCACTTGGATTGATAAATTCTTGACTCATAGAAATCCTCCTTTTTCATCAGTATAGCACAATTTGAAAAGGCTTGCATAATTCTACTACAAAAAAGGAGGACTAGCCCCCTTTTTATTTAGCCTCGTACCAGGTTGCCCCTTCATTTTCATCTGCGATGAGGGGAACACTGAGTTGAATGGCTTCTTCCATAGTTTGTTTGACCAATTTTTTCATCTCTGCCAATTCAGATTTAGGAACTTCAAGGACGATTTCATCGTGCACTTGTAACAGCATCTTAGTCTGATAACCACCTGCAACCAAGGCTTTATCCAGCTGAATCATAGCAATCTTGAGAATATCTGCCGCCGACCCCTGGATAGGAGAGTTGATAGCTGTCCGCTCTGCAAAACCACGAATATTAAAGTTGCGCGAATTGATATCTGGCAACTCACGACGACGCTTGAAGAGGGTCTCTACATAGCCCTTATCACGCGCCTCCCGCACCACTTCATCCATGTAGTTTTTAATACCTGGGAAGCGTTCAAAGTAGGTATCAATGTAGGCCTTGGCCTCCTTACGGCTGATGCCCAGATTATTAGACAAACCAAAGTCTGAAATCCCGTAAACCACTCCAAAGTTAACGGCCTTGGCATTGCGACGGTCGTTTGCAGTCACATCTTCAGAACGCTCAATTCCAAAGACCCGCATAGCTGTCGAAGTATGGATATCTGCCCCCTCTTGGAAAGCCTTGATCAAGTGCTCATCCTTAGAAATATGCGCCAAAACGCGTAATTCAATCTGCGAGTAATCCGAGCTGAGTAGCACACTATCCTCCCACTCAGGCACAAAAGCCTTCCGAATGAGACGACCTTGTTCCAAACGCACAGGAATATTTTGCAAGTTTGGATCCACACTAGACAAACGCCCAGTCTGGGTCAAATCCTGAACATAGCGAGTATGAATCTTACCATCAGCCAAAATCCAGTCCTGCAAGCCAATTACATAAGTGGATTGAATCTTAGCAATCTGACGGTAATCCAGGATTTTCTTAACAATTGGCGCAATAGGAGCTAGACGCTCCAACACATCCACGGCTGTCGAATAACCGGTCTTGGTTTTCTTAGTGTATTCTAGAGGAAGTCCCAACTTTTCAAATAGGAGGACACCCAACTGCTTAGGCGAGTTGATATTAAACTCCTCACCAGCCAGTTCGTAAATTTCCTGAGTCAGTTTTTCAATGACAAGATCATTTTCAGCCTGCATCTCAAGCAAGGTCTCTTTCTTGACCGTAATCCCAGCAATTTCCATCTTGGCAAGGACAAAAGCCAGAGGTTGCTCCATATCATAAAGAAGCTCTAATTGCCCATTTTCGCTGAGTTTTTCAAGTAAAACAGGCTCAGTCTCAACCAAAATTGCAAGCTTACGAGCTAAGTGTTCCAAGAATTTCTCACGTTCAGGAAGGGCCTTCTTGACACCCTTACCATAGAAAGTCTCATCATCGATCAAATATGTCTGACCATAAAGACTAGCAATAGTCGCAATTTCATTGTCCTCCACAGTCGAAAGGAGGTATTTAGCCAAACGGCTGTCAAAAGCAGGTGCCTGCAAATCCACACCAAAACGATGCAAGAGAACTTTAGCCTTCTTAAAGTCATAAACTCTCAGAGGTGTTTTTTCTAAAAAGGCCTTGAAAATAGGCTCTTGCAACAGCTCAAGCTTGTCTGTAGCATAGAGCTTTTCCCCACAAGACCAGGCAAATCCAACCAAATCATCCGTATGGTAATTCTCACCAAAAAGCTCAAAATGGAAGATAGACTCTTCACTCAGCATATCTTGGCTAATTTGGTCAACGATAGTAAAGTCCAAACTCTCAGCGACATCAGCTGACGACACATTTAAAGCCTGCTTGAGCTGTTTGAAGCCCATCTCATCGTAGAATTTTCCAAGATTTTCCACATCTGGACCACTATAGACCAAATCCTTCAAACCAATCTCAATCGGTGCCTTGGTATCAATGGTCGCTAGTGTTTTAGACAAAAAAGCCTGTTCCTTATCATTGATGAGATTGTCCTTCATCTTAGAAGCCTTCATCCCATCAATATTTTCATAAATTCCCTCAAGCGAACCATGCTCCAGCAAGAGCTTGATACCCGTCTTTTCACCGATTTTGGTCACCCCAGGGATATTATCCGACTTATCTCCCATAAGCGCCTTGAGATCGATAAACTGAGTCGGTGTAATACCCATCTTTTCCATAAGATAGTCTGGCGTAAAGGCCTCAAACTCAGCTACACCTTTCTTGGAAATTTCAACCACCGTATGCTCATCCGTCAGCTGAATCAAGTCCTTGTCCCCACTGACAATGGTAATATCAAAACCATCCTGCTCTGCTAGTTTATCCAGTGTCCCAATGATGTCATCCGCCTCATACTGAGCCAACTCATAGTGACGAATCCCCATATGATCCAGCAACTCACGAATAAAAGGAAATTGCTCACGAAACTCATCAGGAGTCTTAGCCCGACCACCCTTATAGTCCGCATACATCTCTGTCCGGAAAGTCGTCTTTCCCGCATCAAAGGCTACTAAAATATGACTAGGCTCAACCCTCTCCAACAAATGGCTCAACATCAACTGGAAACCATAAATCGCATTGGTATGCAAACCAGCCGCATTCTTAAAACGGTCCAACTGCTGATAGAGCGCAAAAAACGCCCGAAAAGCTACAGAAGACCCATCAATCAATAATAATTTTTTCTTATCCATACACCTATTATAAAGGAAAGCACCAAAAAATACCATTGGAAAGAGCTAGAGCAAGTATTTTTCAAACTTTTTCCGAATAAATAGATAGTAGCAGTAAATCTAGCAAACCTAGATTTAAAAATGTGCTATAATGAAAGGAGAAAGAATATGACATTACGTCATCCGGGCATTAGCCCGACCAATGACTTAGTTGCTAAGAAAATCTTTAGCAATCCAGAAATCACTTGTCAATTTATCCGCGATATGTTGGATTTACCAGCAAAAAATGTAACCATTTTGGAGGGGAGTAACATTCACATCTTACCTTCCCTACCTTACTCGGCTCAGGATTTCTATACCAGTATAGATGTCTTGGCGGAGTTGGATAATGGAACCCAAGTTATCATTGAAATTCAAGTTCATCATCAGAATTTTTTCATCAATCGCCTGTGGGCTTATTTGTGCAGTCAGGTCAATCAAAATCTTGAAAAAATTCGCCAACGAGAAGGTGATACACACCAGAGTTACAAACACATCGCACCAGTTTACGCAATCGCTATTGTGGATAGCAATTATTTCTCAGATGACTTGGCTTTTCATAGCTTTAGCATGCGAGAGGATTCGACAGGTGAGGTTTTAACCATCACCAATAATGGACAAGAAAACCATCTGGTTAAGATGGCGTTCTTGGAATTAAAAAAATACAGAGAAACCAGCAAAGACAAGGTTCGCAAACCGTGGTTGGAGTTTTTCGGGAATAAACCCTTTACCCAGCAACCCGAGCGAGCCATCAGCCAAGCAGACCAACTGCTGGACTACAAGAGCTGGTCCGAGGAGGACAGGAAAATGTTTAGTCAACTACGTATGCGTGAAGAACAAGCTTTGTTAGCGCAGGACTATGCCTTGGAGCAAGCTGAAGAAAAGGGCTTAGAACGTGGGAAACTTTTTGCCTTTCTAGATTTAGTACGCCAACATGTTCTAACTTCTGAATTTGCGAGTGAGCAATTGGGCATGACTGTCTCTGAATTTGAAGAACTATTGAAAGAACATCACAAATAAGAACTAAAAAATACAGAGAAACCAGCAAAGATAAGGTTCGCAAACCGTGGTTGGAGTTTTTCGGTAATAAGCCCTTTACTCAACAACCCGAGCGAGCCATTAGCCAGGCAGACCAACTGCTGGACTACAAGAGCTGGTCCGAGGAGGACAGGAAAATGTTTAGTCAACTACGTATGCGAGAAGAACTGGCATTGTTGGCACAGGACTATGCCTTGGAGCAAGCTGAGGAAAAAGGTATTGAACATGGAAAACTGCTTGCTTTTTTAGATATGGTTCGCAAACATCTTTTAACCATTGAGGTTGCAAGTGAGCAATTCGGCATGAGCATCGCTGAGTTTGAGGCACTATTGTAAGTTTATAGAATAACATAAAAGTGAACAAAGCTGAAACATCGTTTTGTTCACTTTTTTCTTCTTTTCAACAGAATTCTCACTATAGTCCATATCCCAAAAAGAGAAGGTCATAAATCCTTCTCTTTTATATCTTCAACTAATTAGTTTTTGCGTTTCACAAATGGAAGTGCACTTAGGAGCAATCCAAGGAATCCCAATGATGCAATTGCAACATTATCTTTACCACCAGTGTTAGGAAGTTCTTTCTTATCTTCTGCTTTCGCAGCTGGGGCTTGATAAGTATTATATCAGCAAGTATATGCTATAAAAAACTAAGCTAAAAATCTCCTAGTGACATAAACAAATTCAAACTACACCCACTCACCGTTGGCATTTACGTAATAACCATCAACTGTAGTGCTAACAGCAAGGGCACCTGAGCTATAAGCATAGTACCATTTATCTCCAACTTGGAACCAGCCTGTCTTCATAGCGCCTGAACCATCAAGATAATACCATGTACCACTTTGGTTCAACCAGCCGGTTTGCATGGCACCTGAATTATTGAGATAATACCACTTACCATCTACAAGTTTCCAACCTGTTTGCATAGCACCTGAGCCACCTAGATAATACCATGTACCATTTTCTTTTATCCATCTAGTACTCATTTTACCTAAACTGTCGAGATGGTACCAACTACCATTTATAAGTTTCCAGCCAGTTTGCATGGCACCTAAATCATTGAGATAGTACCAATTGCCATCAACTTGTTTCCAACCAGTTCCCATCACACCAGTTTCATCCAAGTAATACCATGAGCCATCTTTAAGCCAACCTGTCTTCATTCCATCTTCTTTAGAGAAATAATACCAGTCACCGTCAATTTTCTTCCATCCAACTGATCGGTTCCCTTCATTATCAATAAAGAATTTTTTACCATCAATTACAACAATATTAGGTGTCAAAACACCATCTTTTTCATTTAGATAGTATTGTTTATCACCTAAGGTTAGTAGCCCTTTTTTCATTGCTCCATCAGTTTCAAAGTAGTAGGTCTTACCATCAATCTTTTGCCAGCCAGTAACTTTTTTACCATCCCTGATATAGTAGACTTTCCCATCTTCGGTTTTGAACTGTCCCACGCTTGCATTCGTACCTTGATTTTGGTTATTGCCTGCACCATTATTGGCATTAGCATTATTTGGGTTGCTATTTCCACTATTATTCACATTACTATTGTTAGTCGTTCCAGTATCATCTGTAGATTTTTCTGGTGTATACACATGGAAAAGAACACCATCTACCAATTTACCAGTAGAGTATTTATATTTTGGAATATCTGGATGACTTGTATCTGATGCTGCAGTTCCTGTACGGGGAGCCTTAATATCAATAGGGATATCACTACCCTTTTTGTATTCTACAAAGCGAACTGTCTTTATTGTAAAATTGGAGCTAGATGTTGAACCGTGATTATTATCAGTACTAGCAGTATTGTTTTGGTTATTATCTCTATGATATGGATTTGTTGGAATACTATTCGTACTACTTGTGGTACTAGTAGGAGCATACATATGGTAAAGAATACCCTCTTCCTCTCTACTGCTAGTATATTTATAATTAGCAATATCTGGATGATTTGTATTAGATGCAGCTGATCCTGCAAGAGCTTCTTTAATATCAACTAGTCTACCATTTTGGAATGTTACAAAATGAATTTCCTTAAATGATGAAGTCGATTGAGCACCTGTAGACGATGTACCAGTTCCTGTACTTTCAGCGTTCACTGGTTGAATTGCAGCCATAGCTAGCGCAGAAGTAGCTAGCAAGATACCTGTAAGTGTTTTCTTCATAAGAAAAACCTCCTTTGTTAACCTATTAAATTTATTTCATTATATTCCTTTTCTATAATTAATGCAATAAAAAACATAAAAAGTGTAGAAATATTTAAAGGTAAAAAGCTCTTCTTTATGTAGCATATATTTAATACAATTCCTCATGCCCCAATAACTAGACCTGTCAAAAAAAGAAAAAACTAGGAGATTGTTCTCCTAGTCTTATTTATATATCGGTATTATACCAACTCACCACTTGCGTTAACTGTGTAACCGTCAGGAGTAGTTGTATTTACAAGCAAAGCACCTGAAGCATTTAGGTAGTACCAGTGACCACTTACATATTTCCAGCCTGTTTGCATTGCACCTGCACCATCTAGGTAGTACCAGTGACCACCTACATATTTCCAACCTTTTTGCATTGCGCCTGAACCATCTAGGTAGTACCAAGTTCCGTTGTCTTTAACCCAACCTGTTTGCATGATACCATCTTTATCTAGGTAGTACCAAGTGTCGTTATCTTTAAGCCATCCAGTTGCTTTATTTCCTTGAGCATCTTTCAAGTAAGTCCATTGACCTTTAGCGTTTTTAGCCCAACCTTGAGTAGCTTGACCATGCTCTCTAAAGTAACGAGCATTTCTTTGCTCAGGTGTTTCATTCAAGATGTAGTACTTACCTTCTTTTTTAACAGCTGTATTCCAAACTGTTTGGAAATGTTTAATCGCTTCATTTCTAACCTTAGCATATGCTTCTTCATAAGCTGTCTTAGCTTTAACAACTGCTAATTTGTATGGAGCTAAACGTACATCACGGTCATGAGCAAAATTTTCTGGAGCATTTTCTGCTTTACCATACTCTGCTACAGTTTTATTAAATTCTGCCTCAGCGTTTGCTAATTCTGCTTGAACTTTTTCAAGTTCTGCTTTCTTCACTTTGAGGTCTTCATTGTGAGCTGCGATATATTCATTAACTCTATCAGCAGTAATAAATTCTGTTTGGCTGTTATAAACATCATACTTTCCACCACCTACTAATGGTTGATCGTATGCACCTGGAAGGTTAGCCCCACCATTAACGTCTGCTGAAACAGCTTGAACAGCACCAAATGCTGCAAGAGCGACTGCGCTTGTCAATAAAACTTTTTTCATCGTTTTATCTCCTTTGTTTTTCATTATATATTTTTTCGTAAGACTATCTTACTACCATACAGTATATAAATATTTGCAGGATTTGTCAAGAGTTTTCTTATGTTTTTTAAACTTTTTACCTATTTCTTCGAAAAAAGGAGAAGAAAACTAACTCACGAAAAAATTCCCCCTGAAATACTCTAGCTTCCAAGTTGACATTTCGCAACTACTCATCCCTCAGATGATATCTTTTATATCTAAACTATATAGATAGTTAGACAGAACTTACTTCCTTGGTATTATCTTACAAACCCTTGTAAAAGTCAAGTAAAAACGGCAAGTATTTGGATAACACTTGCCATTTCATAAACTTTCTACTATATAAAGATTGAACTCATAATAAAGCCTCAAATTCAGCGACAGTCATGCCTAATTGCCGGCTTGCTATCTCGGAAGTCAGCAGACCTTGGCGAACCATGTCTAAGAAGGCAAAGAGTTTCCCACGTTCTAAACCTTGTTCAATACCTTCCGCCCTAGCAGTTTCCAAGGCATAGTCCTGTGCCAACAAGGCTTGTTCTTCGCGCATACGTAGTTGACTAAACATCTTCCTGTCCTCCTCGGACCAGCTCTTGTAGTCCAGCAGTTGATCTGCCTGGCTGATGGCACGCTCAGATTCTTGGGTAAATGGCTTATTCCCAAAAAACTCCAACCATGGCTTGCGAATGCTATCTTTGCTGGTTTTTCTGTATTTTTTTAGTTCCAAGAACGCCATCTTGACTAGATGGTTTTCTTGACCATTATTGCTAATCTTACAACAACGCCTCAAACTCAGCGACAGTCATACCTAATTGCTGGCTAGCTACCTCAGGTGTTAGAAGACCTTGGTGACCTTGGTGAACTAGATTTACTAAACCTACTTTTAACCCCTCTTCGATACCCTCTGCACGGCCACGTTCTAATCCTTTTTCTTCAGCTTGTTCCAAGGCATAGTCCTGTGCTAACAAGGCTTGTTCTTCGCGCATACGTAGTTGACTAAACATTTTCCTGTCCTCCTCGGACCAGCTCTTGTAGTCCGGCAGTTGATCTGCCTGGCTGATGGCTCGCTCGGGTTCTTGGGTAAAGGGCTTGTTACCGAAAAACTCCAACCATGGTTTGCGAACCTCATCTTTGCTGGTTTTTCTGTATTTTAGGTCTTATTTATGATGGTCTTTCAATAGCTCCTCAAACTCAGCTACTGACATACCCAATTGCTGGCTGGCAACCTCAGCAGTTAAAAGATGTTGGCGAACGAGATTTACTAAACCTACTTTTAATCCCTCTTCGATACCCTCTGCCCTAGCAGTTTCCAAGGCATAATCCTGAGCCAATAATGCTTGTTCTTCACGCATACGTAGTTGACTAAACATTTTTCTGTCCTCCTCGGACCAGCTCTTATAGTCCAGCAGTTGGTCTGCCTGGCTGATAGCTCGCTCAGGTTGCTGGGTAAAGGGTTTATTCCCGAAAAACTCTAACCACGGCTTTCGAACCTCGTCTTTGCTGGTTTCTCTGTATTTTTTAATTCCAAGAACGCCATCTTAACCAGATGGTTTTCCTGACCGTTAGTGCTGGTCTTATAACAGCGCTTCAAACTCCGCTACTGACATACCCAATTGTTCACTCGCGAATTCGGAAGTTAGAGCATGTTGGCGAACCATGTCCAAGAAAGCAAAGAGTTTTCCTCGTTCAATCCCCTCAGTTCGACCACGCTCCAGTCCCTGTTCTAAACCTTGTTCAATTCCCTCTGCTCGTCCACGCTCTAAACCTTTCTCCTCAGCTTGTTCCAAGGCATAGTCCTGTGCTAACAAAGCTTGTTCCTCGCGCATACGTAGTTGACTAAACATTTTCCTGTCCTCCTCGGACCAGCTCTTGTAGTCCAGCAGTTGGTCTGCTTGGCTGATGGCTCGCTCTGGTTCTTGGGTAAATGGTTTATTCCCGAAAAACTCCAACCACGGCTTGCGAACCTCGTCTTTACTGGTTTCTCTGTATTTTTTTAGTTCCAAGAATGCCATCTTGACTAGATGATGTTCCTGTTCATTATTTGTGATAGTTAAGACCTCACCTGTCGTATCCTCTCGCATGCTAAAACTATGAAAAGCTTGATCATCCTGAAAGTAATTACTAGCCACAATAGCGATTGCGTAAACAGGTGCAATATGCTTGTAACTCTGGTGTGTATCACCTTCTCGCTGACGAATTTTTTCTAGATTTTGATTGACCTGACTGCACAGGTAAGCCCACAGGCGATTGATGAAAAAATTCTGATGATGCACCTGAATCTCAATAATTACTTGTGTCCCATTGTCTAACTCTGCCAAGACGTCTATACTGGTATAGAAATCCTGGGCTGAGTACGGCAGGGAAGGCAAGACATGAATATTGCTCCCCTCCAAAATAGTTACATTTTTGGCTGGTAAGTCCAACATATCGCGAATAAATTGACAAGTGATTTCTGGATTGCTAAAAATCTTCTTAGCAACCAAATCATTGGTTGGGCTGATGCCCGGATGTCTGAGAATCATCCTTTTCCTCCTTTTATTATACCACAGTTTTAAATCTAGGTTTACTAGATTCACTGCTACTATCTATTTATTCGGAAAAGAGATGAAAAAAACCTGAGAATCATCTCAGGCTTGGTCATTAAATCTTTTTCTCAATACTGAAAAGTGGAGAAAGTGGGCGTTTTTCATGGATACGAACGATAGCATCCCCTAGGAGATGAGCGATTGAAATCTGCTCAATTTTATCAATCAAACGCTCTTCTGGCAGATAGATGGTATCCAAAACAACCAATTTCTTAATAGCTGAATTTTGGATATTGTCCATAGCAGGACCAGAAAGAACTGGGTGCGTACAGCTTGCATAGACTTCAACAGCACCAGCTTCTGCCAGGGCATCTGCCGCGTGACAAATAGTTCCAGCAGTATCAATCATATCATCAATCAAGATACAAGTCTTGCCTTCTACCTTACCGATGATGTTCATGACTTCACTAGTATTCATCTTATCAACGCTACGACGTTTGTCAATGATAGCGATAGATGTTTTCAAAAATTCTGCCAACTTACGAGCACGAGTCACCCCTCCATGGTCTGGGCTGACAACCACATAGTCAGAACCAACCATGCCACGACGCTCAAAATAATCCGCAATCAGAGGGGCTCCCATCAAATGATCCACAGGAATATCAAAGAATCCTTGAATCTGCGCAGCATGCAAGTCGATGGTCAATAAACGATCCACTCCAGCTACTTCAAGCATATTTGCTACAAGTTTTGAAGTGATTGGCTCACGCGCTCTCGCCTTTCTATCCTGACGTGCATACCCATAGTAAGGCATGACAACATTGACAGATTCTGCACTCGCACGCTTCAAAGCATCCACCATAATCAAAATTTCAAGCAGATTGTCATTTACAGGCGAGCTAGTTGATTGTAGGATAAAGACGTGTTTCCCACGGATTGATTCTTCGATGTTGACCTGAATCTCTCCATCTGAAAATTGGCGAACACTTGATTTCCCCAACTCTATCCCAATCTCCTGCGCCACACGTTCTGCCAATTCTTTATTAGAAGAAAGGGCAAACAGCTTTAAATCAGAAAAAGACATGATTTCCTCCGGTATATATGTATCACTTGTGCTTTTCACAAGATTTTCCATATACCATTGTAGCGCTTTTTACACTATTTTTCAATCAAAAATAAAAGAAGGGCACCATATTTGTACCCTTGCATCATTCTTTTGAAAAATATTCTAATTCATTATCTCATCGTTCTTCTCAACAAAACGATAAGCCTGATAAAAACCATAGAGAGTAATAGCCATAACCACTGGAATCGCTAAAGGCAACTCTGTCTCTAATTCTACAAAAGGAGAATTAAACAAGAAGTGAGTTCCCAAGGCTAAACCTAGGAAAATAAGTCCCTGTTTCTTGCCAACCTTCTGTCCTTTATAAGCTCTGTAAAGCAAGTAAACACCCACTACAGCCAGACCTGAAAAAGTCCAGTGAGAGGCAATTCCTGAGATGATACGCTCCAAAATCCTTGAAATGGTAAAATCAAAGCCCTCTGGCAAATCTGTACGAATGTAGCCAATATCCTCAATCATTTGGAATCCCAAACCAGAAGCAATCCCTAGTAAAAACAAAGATTTTAATTTTCGCACAGGAATCAAAGCTAAAACAAAGACAAGTGGCAACAATTTCAAGGGCTCTTCTACCAAAGGAGCCACAATCGCACTTTCAAAGGCATTTAAAAATGCACTATCTGGGAAAAGAACGCCAAGCAAATCATGGATATAGGTATTCGCAAAGCTAGATAGCCAGCCTGAAAGGAACATCCCGCCCAATAAAGACAAGATCAAGGCGTTCTTTGGCAATTCCCATTTTTTCCCAATACGGAAAAGGAAATAAAGAGCCGGAATCATGTAAAAGAGAGCTAGAAAGATAGAAACTCCCATTAGTCCATATTCCGCACCTGACATCGAACCGTCCGTATAGTAGATGGTTTCATACTGCAAACCAATACATAGCAATAAAATAAAAATAAATAAAATACTGTTTTTCTTCATACACTTTCTTTCTAAATGAAGTATTTACAATTCTACTACTGTCATACTTCCTGTATCCACATCGTAAATAGCACCAGAGATAATGACATCGTCTGGTATTAGGGGAGACTCGATAAGGAGTTGCATATCCTCGCGTACACTCTCCTCTATATCTTGGAAGGGCAAGAAGTCCTGGTCTGACACATCGACACCCAATTCTTCCTTCAAATACTCCTGAAAAGAGCCATTTTCAAATGTCTGAGCACCACAGTCTGTATGGTGCAATACCACAATCTCTCTTGTCCCCATTTGTTGCTGGGAAATAACTAGCGAACGAATCATGTCCTCAGTCACTCGGCCACCTGCATTCCGCAAGATATGAGCATCCCCAAGTGCCAAACCTAGAGCTTGCGCAACGTGCAGACGTGAGTCCATACAGGTCACAATAGCTACTCTGGTTTTGGGTTTAAGTGGCAGATTTAACTGCCCATGTAGGGCAACATAAGCCTGATTGGCTTGCATAAACTGTTCAAAATACGACACGATTCCCTCCTTGAAAATTTGATAGTCAAATATTTCTCCTATCTTATCATTTTTAAGAGGATTTGTCACGGATTATGCAAAGACCTTTTTCAAAACTTCCTGAATCGTTGTCACCCCAATGACCTGTATTTCCTTGGGCGGAGTGATTCCTGTCAAGGAATTCTTAGGTACATAAATCTTAGTAAACCCAAGTTTAGCAGCTTCATTAATACGTTGCTCAATACGATTCACGCGCCGAATCTCTCCAGTCAAGCCAAGTTCTCCTACAAAACATTCCTGAGGATTAGTTGGCTTGTCTTTATAGCTCGAAGCAATAGCAACCGCAACGGCCAAGTCTATCGCAGGTTCATCCAATTTGACACCCCCAGCAGATTTGAGATAGGCATCCTGATTTTGTAAGAGAAGACCTGCCCGTTTTCCCAAAACAGCCATAATCAAGCTAGCGCGATTGAAGTCAAGACCTGTCGTAGTACGCTTGGCATTTCCAAACATGGTCGGTGTTACCAAGGCCTGAACCTCCGCCAAAATCGGACGCGTCCCTTCCATGGTCACAACGATTGATGAACCAGTTGCTCCATCCAAACGCTCTTCTAGGAAAACTTGACTCGGATTGAGTACCTCAACCAAACCGCCCGACTGCATCTCAAAAATCCCAATTTCATTGGTAGAACCAAAACGGTTTTTGACCGCTCTCAAGATACGAAAGGTATGGTGACGTTCCCCTTCAAAGTAAAGCACCGTATCCACCATATGTTCCAACATACGCGGACCAGCTAAGGTTCCTTCCTTGGTCACATGACCAACAATAAAGATGGCGATGTTATTGGTCTTAGCCAGCTGCATGAGCTCTGCTGTTACTTCCCGCACTTGAGAAACAGAGCCTTGAACTCCTGAAATCTCAGGAGACATAATCGTCTGTATAGAGTCGATGATGAGGAAGTCTGGCTGGATGCGCTCCACCTCAGCTCGAACACTCTGCATATTGGTCTCTGCATAGAGATAAAACTCGCTATCAATATCTCCCAAGCGCTCTGCTCGTAGCTTAATCTGCTGGGCAGACTCCTCCCCACTGACATAGAGAACTGTCCCCACTTGAGACAACTGGGTTGAGACTTGTAAAAGAAGGGTTGATTTCCCAATCCCAGGATCCCCACCAATGAGAACGAGACTTCCTGGTACCACTCCGCCTCCAAGTACACGGTTGAATTCCTCCATCTCCGTCTTGGTTCGATTGACATTGATTGAAGTCACCTCAGCCAATTTCATGGGCTTGGTTTTCTCACCTGTCAAGGACACACGCGCATTCTTGACCTCGGCAACCTCAACCTCTTCTACAAAAGAAGACCAAGACCCACAGTTGGGGCATCGTCCCAGATATTTAGGGGAATTATACCCACAATTTTGACATACAAATGTCGCTTTTTTCTTTGCGATGATAAACCTCTTTCTATATCTCTAACTCATACTCAATCACTTGGCAAAAATCAATCTTCTCGTCTGGTACAAATTGGCGCATGAGCATTCGATGAGCAACAACTACCACAGTCTGATGTTCTCGATACTTAGACATACATTCTAGAAAACGAGACTTCATCTCCGCAGCTGTCTCATATCGAATAGGACTATTAGGAAGTAACTTCCCCTTATTTTCTAGAAACATAGTACGAGCTTTTTCAAAATTATCTGTGCCACTTTCATAAACCTGCCATTCATGCAATAATGGCTCCACTCTCAAAGGAAGTCCCGTAGCACAAACTACATAAGAAGCCGTTTCTAAAGCTCTTGTGACTGCAGAAGATACGATTATTTCAGCTGAAGGAAGCAAGGGATTGGTGCTCAATTTCTGGGCTTGCTGCCGTCCCTTCTCAGACAAGGGTGCCAAATCTATCCCAAATCCCGTATAAGAACGCTCCTCTACCTCACGATAATCTGGCTCCCCATGACGTACAAAGATAATCTTCATTCTAGTGCCCAGTCGATCCAAAACCACCAGTCCGCACGCCGTCTGCCGCATCTCCATCTGCAATTAAGAAAGGAGCAAAGACAGCTTGGACAACACGTTCTCCAACTTCAAGAACAACCTCTTGATCTGTGATATTCTTCATCTGCGCAAAAATATGCCCTTCATTTCCAGGATTTCCATAATAATCCCCATCAATGACACCAACCGAGTTAATCAAGACCAAGCCCTTCTTACGAGGGTTTGAAGAACGATCATAAAGGTAAAGAACCTCAGTCGGTTGCATATAAGCCTTAACCCCTGTCGGAACCAATACAATCTCTCCTGGCGCAATAACCGTACGCACAGCAACCTTTAAGTCGTAACCAGCCGCATGCGCTGTCTCACGCTTGGGCAATAAATTTTCATCTGTAAAACTAGAAACCAATTCAAAACCACGAATTTTCATCATCTTCTCTTTTCTATTATCATTTATTCTAGATTATTCTATCTTATTTATTCGGAAAAAGCACGAAAAAAAGAGCACACAATTCAAATCGCTTAGGGTTGCTGGATTCCTCCCCTGACCCGCTTCACGCAGAACTGTTGCTCCACTGTTAATTATATCACATTCCTATTCATTTTAAAAGCAAAATTATTTTTTCCGTCTATTTCTAAAAAAGTCCTGCATAATAGCTGCGCATTCATCTTCCAAAATTCCCGTTTCAACCTCCACACGATGATTGAGACGCTCATCTGTCAAGATATCGTACAAACTCCCAGCAGCGCCAAATTTCTGGTTTTTAGCCCCATAGACCACGTTTGGAATACGGGCGAGTCCAATCGCACCACTACACATGACACACGGCTCAATAGTCACAAAAAGCGTGCAATCCAGCAAGCGCCAACTCTCCTCTCTCAGATTCGCATTCTCTATGGCCATAATCTCCGCATGCATAACCGCTCGTTGCAACTCTTCACGCGCATTATGCCCGCGACCAATGATTTTGCCATCTTTGACAATCACACAACCAATTGGAATTTCATCGTGTTCAAGAGCAATCTCAGCCTCTCTCAAAGCTTCCCTCATAAAGACTTCTTTTTCTTCAACTGTATAATTCATCAATTTCCCTTTTACTACTTGTCGATTTTATTATTATATCATGAATCCCAATACAAAAAAAGCCACCGAATGCGGTGACTTTATAGGGAGATTATTATGAAAAAGAAAAGTTTAGGATATTTGTTACAACAAGTTAGGAGGTCTTCTTGTAACTGTCTATAGTATACCCGACCTATCTTAAACAAATCTTAAAAATCTCTTAGGACCAAACACTTTCTAAAATATTTGTTTGTTCACGACCAGGACCTACTGAGAAAGTAGAAATACGAACGCCAACCAATTCACTCACACGACGAACATAGTTACGCGCATTCTCAGGAAGATCTTCCAAATTACGAACTCCAGTAATATCTTCTGACCAACCTGGCAACTCTTCATAGATAGGCTTGCAACGTTTCAATTGCTCAAGACTAGCTGGATAGTAGTCAATACGTTGACCATCAAGATCATAGGCCACACAGATCTTCACTGTATCTAAACCACTCAAAACATCGATAGAGTTCAATGAAAGGTTAGTAATACCAGAAACACGACGGCTATGACGCATGACAACTGAATCAAACCAACCCACACGACGTGGACGACCAGTTGTTGTACCATATTCATGACCAACTTCACGGATACGTTCTCCCACTTCATCAAACAACTCAGTTGGGAAAGGACCGTCTCCTACACGACTCGTATAGGCTTTACATACACCTACAACCTTATCAATCTTACTTGGCCCAACACCTGAACCAATGGTCACACCACCAGCCACAGGGTTTGATGACGTAACAAATGGATACGTACCTTGGTCGATATCTAGCATAACACCTTGTGCCCCTTCAAAAAGCACACGTTTACCGTTATCAAGCGCATCATTCAAGATAACAGATGTGTCTGTCACATATTTCTTGATTTGTTGACCATATTCGTAATACTCTTCAAAAATATCATCGAAAGCAATCGCTTTACTGTCATACAATTTTTCAAAAAGACGATTCTTTTCAGCAAGGTTACGTTCTAAACGCTCACGGAAAATATCTTTATCTAAAAGATCTGCAATACGAATCCCAACACGAGCAGCCTTGTCCATATAAGCTGGACCAATTCCCTTGATTGTAGTACCAATCTTATTGTCACCCTTAGCCTCTTCTTGCAAACGATCCAACTCGATATGATAAGGCAAAATAACATGCGCTCGATCAGAAATACGCAAGTTATCAGTTGTAACACCTTCCTCATGAAGATAGCTCAACTCTTTTACAAGAGATTTAGGATTTACAACCATACCATTCCCAATAACAGAGATTTTTTCAGGGAAGAAAATCCCAGATGGAATCAAGTGCAATTTAAACTTCTTACCATCAATCACAATCGTGTGACCAGCATTATCACCGCCTTGGTAACGCGCAATCACTTCTGCATTCGCTGAAAGGAAGTCTGTAATCTTCCCTTTACCTTCATCACCCCACTGGGTACCTACAACAACAACTGAAGTCATAATCTTGTCTGAGCCCTCAAGCTCTTCCTTTCTCACATACATGGCAGGACTCTCACCTGCAATTATATCTTACAATTTATTATAAGAAAAAATCTCCTTTTTATCAAGAAGAAACAATAGAAAGATTTGCTATTTCCAACTATTAAAAAATGATTTAGAAAAAATTTCGGCTATTTATTATTATTTTTCCACAAAAAGTTAAATTTGTTCGGAAATTAACTCACATTGTCTCAACAAGCAACAAAACCTTGTTTCATTATCAATTTTTCAAGATACAAACGATAAGCAACACGATAATGGTAAACGATAAAATCCCTACGACACCCAATGCCATATCGAACTAAATAATAAATCAAAAATTTAAAATGAAAATGTTCCCATTCCCAACTATTATCAAAGAAAGTAGCATACTCTTCTTCGATACTGTCATAGAAATCAGTCATCTGATCATAAATATTTTGTAGCGTAAGCATACACTCCTTTACTTTTTATGATCTTATTCTAACAAAAAATTTTAATTAATCATTAATAACTCCTGAATTGTTAAAATACCAACCTCAACAAGAGAAAAAATAGGAAAAGTTGACAGAATAGAAATAAATTTACTACCTAAATTAGACTTTGATAAAAACCTTATTGACTGCGTTAAATACTAAAAGAGACTGAGGAAAAAATCTTAAAATAAGAAAAACGCATATTATCAGATATTCAAATCTATGTAATTTTGCATTATCTATAATAGCTGATGGTATGCTTAATTTTGTATAGTCGCTTAGTTTAAAATGCGCATGTTATAATAAAGCTATGCATATCTAGTAAATTGAAATAAGAGATGAATAAATCGATTAGGAAAGTCAAATTAATTTCTAGAAATATTTTTAGCAGTTGTAACATACTATTCTAGTTCCAATCTACTATATTGACGAAACGGGAATCGCCCCCTACCTCTATCGTCCTTATGATGCACGGGCTCCTAGAGAGGAGAAAGTCTATGAAAATATTATCAGACGGCGTTTTGAGCGGACTTCAATTGTTTCAGGAAAAGTAGAGGGAGAGTTTATAGCTCCTATTTATAAAGTGGTTCAAAATGCAACTCCTACCTGCTTTGAAGAGACTTCATATTACGACGCCAAATTAGAAGCGACTAATAATCTCATTAAACTTATCAAGCGAAATGCCTTTGGATTTCGGAACTTTGAAAACTTCAAAAAAAGGATTTTTATCGCTCTGAATATCAAAAAAGAAAGGACGAAATGTGTCCTTTCTCGATCTTAGCCTTTTCTTCAACCCACTACAGTTGAAAAAAGCCTAGATTATTAATTACATAATAAAAAAGAGGCTGATACCTCCTTTAACTAACTACTCCGCCAGTAGGACTCGAACCTACGACATCATGATTAACAGTCATGCGCTACTACCAACTGAGCTATGGCGGAATAA
>NZ_AEDU01000023.1 GCF_000148525.1 Streptococcus mitis SK564 | reverse complement strand
CAAAACAGCAACAATTCCAGCAACAGACTTAACTAAGTCAGCATCAGACGCAGGTAAAGCAAATGCAGGAAATGGAGCAAATACACCAGCAACTAAGACAGTAGTTAAAGATCCAGCTAACTTAACAGATGAAGAAAAAGCAAAAGTTAAGAAAGCAGTAGAGGATGTAAACCCAGGATCAACTGTAGTAGTAAATGATAAAGGTGATGTAATCGTTACTAAAGGTGATGGAACAGTATTAGTAATCCCAGAACTTGACTTAGTAATTCCAGAAGATAAATTAACTGATCCAACTCAACAAAATGGTGTAAATACACCAGCAACTAGAGTGTTAGTTGGAGATAAAGCTAAATTAACAGCTGATGAAATTGAAAAAGTTAAAGAATCAATTAAAGCAGTCAACCCAGGATCAACTGTAGTAGTAGACGAAAACGGAAATGCGACAGTAACAACTCCAGAAGGTAAGACAGCAACAATTCCAGCAGCTCAATTAGTTAAAGATGCTAAAGATGTTGCAGCTAAGAACAATGGTGAAAACATCAACGTTGACTTCGAAAAAGAAACAGTAGCAGACTTCAATAACTTAACAGATGCAGAAAAAGAAGCTGCAAAAGCTAAGATTAAAGGAGCAAATGCTGATGTAGTAGAAGTTATCTTCGACAAAGCAGGAAACGCAACTGTAATTACTAAAGATGGTAAAGTTTACACAATCGTAGCTAAAGATATCTTTAAACAACGTCCATATGTACCATCAAATGGTGGAGGCAATAACGGAGCTACTAACACTGACGCAAAAGTGGATAAAGCTAAGTTAGAAGGTGCTATCCATCAATTAGATGAATTGATCATCAAAGAATCAACTAAGTTTGATGCAGAAACTGCAAAAGAAGCGAATGCATTATCAGCAGATGCTAAGAAAGTATTTGCTAATGCAGACGCAAGTCAAGCAGAAGTGGATGCAATGGTTAAACGTATCGAAGACTTCATGGCGAAAGTTGCTTCATCAACTGATCATGCAACTCCAGCTAACGATCAAGCTGCTCAAACACCAGCTGTAGCTCCAGCTACAACTCAAGCAGCAGCTAATGCTAGCCAAGAAGCAGCAACAAACGCGCGTAAAGCAGCTAAAGAATTGCCAAATACAGGTACAGCAGATTCTACTGTAGCTATGGTAGCAGCTGCCGCAAGTGCATTACTTGGTCTTGGTCTTGCAGGCCGTCGTCGTAAAGAAGACGAAGAAGCTTAATTGGTAGATTGTTTGATAAACATCAGATGATAAATCCGATTTTCAAAGCTTAAGCAAGTACCTCTCATAAGAAAATCTCCTAGCAGGAAAGTCTGCTAGGAGATTTTTGCATTTCAGGAAGTGGACGGCTGACTTGGTAACCAGCTGAGGGTGAAAGTTAGTTGTTCAGCTTTTAGGAGGTCTTGGTGTTGAATAGTTGATACTAGAGTTGTGTCCAGTCGGCATTCTTTGACAAAGTTAAAATGGTTGTGGTTTTGCTCAGTATGAATATCTAGCCATTTACCTTCTTTAGCAAGGTAGATACGGAGGTGGTTAAAGAGAGGGATTCCGAGATCATAGCTTGGTTTTCCTGGACAGGTCGGATAAAAACCGAGAGCTGACCAGATGTACCAGGCTGAGAGACTGCCATTGTCTTCATCGCCAGGATAGGCTTGCCAGCTTGGGTGAAAGGCTTTCTGACGTAAGGTCTTGATAAGAAGGGCAGTGTAGTCAGGGTAATCGCTGTAGCGGAATAGATAAGGAATGTGGAAGCTCGGCTGGTTAGAAATGGCGAGTTGTCCAAAAGGAGCAGTAGCCATCTCGCTCATTTCGTGAATCTCGTAACCATAGCCTATTGTCTCAAAGAGGGGAGCATCTTGACAGGTTTTCAAAAGATAGTTGCTGAAGGTTTCTTTTCCACCCATAAGTTGGATTAAGTCTGGGATGTCGTGGAGAACGCCTAAAGTTGCTTGGATAGCTGAACATTCGGCATAATCACGTCCCCAACTATAAGGAGAGAAGTCAGGGCGGAAGTTGCCTTGATTGTCTCGCGCTCGCATGTAACCTGTCTCAACATCAAATAGATGGCGGTAATTTTGTGACGCAGCTTTGTAGTTTTCAGCGATTTTTATTTTCCCTAGTTTTTTGGCACAGCTGGCGATACAAAAGTCACTATAGGCGTAGTCTAGGGTATGGCTAACACTTTCGTGGTGGTCGGTAGAGAGGTAGCCCAGTTCTTGGTATTGGGCTAGTCCGTGGCGACCATTGATGCCGAGAGGGTCGGACTTGGTGGCTGTTTCAAGCATGGCTTGGAGGAGTTCTTCTTCTAGGTCAGGAGCCATGTCCTTGCAGGCGCTATCTGCGATAATGCCGTCTAAAAGGGTACCTGGCATCATACCCCGTTCATCTGGAGCCAACCATTTTGGAAGGAATCCAGTATCGCGATAGCTATTGAGAAAGCCTTCTAAAAAGCGGTGATAGTGCTCCGGTATGATAAGGGCAAAGAGGGGGAAGGTGGTGCGGAAGGTATCCCAGAAACCATTGTTGCTGAAGAGGACACCAGGCTTGACAGTTCCAGTAGCCAAATCTATGTGGATGTCTTGCCCAGATTTATTAACCTCATAAAAAGTCTGTGGGAAGAGGAAGAGTCTGTAGAGACAGTGATCAAAGAAGGTTCGGTCAGCCTCTCCTGTTTCTATAATGTCAAAACGATGGAGGAGATTTTCCCAATCCGCTTGGGCATTTGCTTTACAGTTATCAAAATCTTCTTGAGGTAGATTAAGCAGAGCCTGAGAGTGAGAGATGAAAGAAGTCGCTAGCTGAATTTCGGCATGACTATCTTCTAGGTCAATTCGCCAGTCTTCGCCTTCTTGGCTGATAGCAAGAATATCCGTATTCATTTGCAGGGCAGTGAACATCGTTAGTGGATTTTTGTTGGTTTCAGTTTTACCTTCTTGTCGCAGGGCAAGAGTTCGCTTATCTACTTGCTCCACGGTCAGTTCATCTGCTGCGTGAAGATAGAGGGAGAGTGCTTTGCCTTGCTTTTGCTCCAAAAGAATAGAAGCACCGTAGCAAGTCGGTGTGAGCTGGGTTTCAATCTGATAGCGCAGGGAGAAAATCTTCAGATAATGAGGTTGGAAAGAGGCTTTTTCGATATCATAAGAAGACTGGCGGTGAAAGAGGCTGTCTCCACCTAGCTGGCCTGTGGCAGGTGTCAGAAGGAGCCAAGAGTAGTCGCCAATCCAAGGACTGGGCTGATGGGTCAATCGAATTCCCTGAAAGATGGGCAGATGCGGATCGAAAAACCAAGCTCCCTCCTGGTCACTGGTCTGGGGCACAAAGTAATTCATCCCAAAAGGAACGCCTGTGTATGGCAGGGTATTTCCCCGAGAGAAGGCATGTTTGCTGGCAGTTCCAAATCGGGTATCGATGCTTTCAAGTAGTGGTTTCATAGTCTTTCCTTTAGCTGTTTTTCTACATTATATCAGAAAAAGATAACCTTTAGAAAAGGAGTTTTAAAGATAACTATTTTGTAGAAAAATGACTATCATTTGTGTATGTATTTTCTGTCTCAAAAGCTATATACTGAAAATGAAACTTGTTTGAAAGAGGATACTGCACGATGATTTATTCAAAAGAAATTGTTAGAGAGTGGCTAGATGAAGTGGCAGAGCGGGCTAAGGACCATCCAGAGTGGGTGGATGTTTTCGAGCGTTGCTATACAGATACCTTGGACAATACGGTTGAAATCCTAGAAGATGGTTCAACCTTTGTCTTGACTGGGGATATTCCTGCTATGTGGCTTCGGGATTCGACAGCTCAACTCAGACCCTACCTGCATGTGGCTAAAAGAGATGCCCTCCTGCGTCAGACCATTGCAGGTTTGGTCAAACGTCAGATGACCTTGGTACTCAAGGATCCATATGCCAACTCCTTCAACATAGAGGAAAACTGGAAGGGGCACCACGAAACTGACCACACAGACCTTAATGGCTGGATTTGGGAGCGCAAGTATGAGGTGGACTCGCTTTGCTATCCTTTGCAGCTGGCTTATCTCCTCTGGAAAGAGACTGGCGATACTAGTCAGTTTGATGAGACTTTTGTCGCAGCGACTAAGGAAATTCTCCATCTTTGGACGGTGGAACAAGACCACACCAACTCTCCTTATCGTTTTGTTCGTGATACCGATCGTAAGGAAGACACCTTGCTAAATGATGGCTTTGGACCTGATTTTGCAGTGACAGGTATGACTTGGTCAGCCTTTCGTCCGAGCGATGATTGCTGTCAGTATAGTTACTTGATTCCGTCCAATATGTTTGCTGTAGTAGTCTTGGGTTATGTGCAAGAAATCTTTGCAGAATTGGACCTAGCTGATAGCGAGAGCATTATTGCTGATGCTAAGCGCCTCCAGTCTGAAATCCAAGAAGGAATTGAAAACTACGCCTACACAAGCAACAGCAAGGGTGAAAAGATTTATGCCTTTGAAGTGGATGGTCTAGGAAATGCCAGCATCATGGATGATCCAAACGTACCAAGTTTGTTGGCTGCACCTTATCTGGGCTACTGCGATATTGACGACGAAGTCTATCAAGCAACTCGTCGTACCATTCTGAGCCCTGAAAATCCATACTTCTACCAAGGAGAATACGCTAGCGGTCTCGGAAGTTCTCATACCTTCTATCGCTATATCTGGCCAATCGCCCTTTCTATCCAAGGCTTGACAACAAGAGATAAGGCAGAGAAGAAATTCTTGCTGGATCAGCTGGTTGCTTGCGATGGGGGGACAGGTGTCATGCACGAAAGCTTCCACGTGGACGACCCAACTCTCTACTCTCGCGAATGGTTCTCTTGGGCTAATATGATGTTCTGTGAATTAGTCTTGGATTACTTGGATATCCGCTAATACTCTTCGAAAATCTCTTCAAACCACGTCAGCTTCGCCTTGCCGTACTCAAGTACAGCCTGCGGCTAGCTTCCTAGTTTGCTCTTTGATTTTCATTGAGTATAAGGAGCTCGCCTTCGCTTCACTGATTCTTGGAAAGAATCACAAATTTACATTTAAAACGTTAACAATAAAAATTTAAATTTAGAATGAGGTTTTACTTCATGGAAAATGTTGTCGTACATATTATCTCACATAGTCACTGGGATCGTGAGTGGTACTTGCCTTTTGAAAGCCACCGTATGCAGTTGGTGGAATTATTTGACAATCTCTTCGATCTCTTTGAAAATGACTCTGAGTTCAAGAGCTTCCACTTGGATGGTCAAACCATTGTCCTTGATGACTACTTGGAGATTCGCCCTGAAAATCGCGACAAAGTCCAACGATACATCGACCAAGGCAAACTTAAAATTGGTCCCTTTTACATTTTGCAGGATGACTACTTGATTTCAAGTGAAGCCAATGTCCGCAATACCTTGATTGGTCAAGCAGAATGTGCAAAATGGGGCAAATCTACTCAAATTGGTTACTTCCCAGATACCTTTGGAAATATGGGACAAGCGCCTCAAATTCTTCAAAAATCAGGCATTCATGTGGCAGCTTTTGGTCGTGGTGTGAAGCCGATTGGATTTGACAACCAAGTCCTCGAAGATGAGCAGTTTACTTCCCAGTTTTCAGAAATGTACTGGCAGGGTGCGGACGGAAGTCGTGTCCTCGGGATTCTCTTTGCCAACTGGTACAGTAATGGGAATGAAATTCCAGTTGATAAAGACGAGGCCTTGACCTTCTGGAAACAAAAACTGGCAGACGTGCGTGACTATGCTTCGACCAACCAGTGGTTGATGATGAACGGCTGTGACCATCAGCCTGTTCAGAAAAATCTGAGCGAAGCCATTCGTGTGGCAAATGAACTCTTCCCAGATGTAACCTTTGTTCATAGTTCTTTTGATGAATATGTCCAAGCCGTGGAAAGTGCCCTACCAGAGCAATTATCAACGGTTACAGGTGAGTTGACCAGTCAGGAAACAGATGGTTGGTACACACTTGCCAACACTTCTTCATCTCGTATTTATCTCAAACAAGCCTTCCAAGAAAATAGCAACCTCCTAGAGCAAGTTGTAGAACCCTTGACGATTATCACTGGGGGCCACAACCACAAGGACCAGTTGACCTATGCTTGGAAAACACTTTTGCAGAATGCGCCGCATGATAGTATCTGTGGCTGTAGCGTGGACGAAGTTCACCGCGAGATGGAAACGCGTTTTGCCAAGGTCAACCAAGTCGGAAACTTTGTTAAGACCAATCTTCTTAATGAGTGGAAGGGTAAAATTGCTACGGCTAAGGCTCAAAGTGATTATCTCTTTACTGTCATTAACACAGGCTTGCATGATAAGGTTGATACTGTCAGCACAGTGATTGATGTGGCGACTTGTGATTTCAAGGAATTACACCCAACGGAAGGCTACAAGAAGATGGCTGCTCTTACCTTGCCAAGTTACCGTGTGGAGGATTTGGATGGGCGTCCTGTAGAGGTTAAAATCGAGGATCTTGGGGCTAATTTTGAGTATGATTTACCAAAAGATAAGTTCCGCCAAGCTCGTATTGCTCGACAAGTGCGCGTGACCATTCCAGTTCACCTAGCGCCACTTTCTTGGACAACCTTCCAATTGCTGGAAGGAGAGCAAGAACACCGTGAAGGCATTTACCAAAACGGAGTGATTGATACGCCATTTGTAACGGTGAGTGTGGATGACAATATCACAGTCTATGACAAGACAACTCACGAAGCCTATGAAGACTTTATCCGCTTCGAAGACCGTGGTGACATCGGAAATGAGTATATCTATTTCCAACCAAAAGGAACAGAGCCAATCTATGCAGAGCTTAAGGGCTACGAGGTCTTGGAAAACACAGCTCGCTACGCTAAGATTTTGCTCAAACATGAATTGACCGTGCCTGTCAGTGCAGATGAAAAGCTAGAAGAAGAGCAAAAAGGCATTATCGAGTTTATGAAGCGTGAGGCTGGACGGTCAGAAGAATTGACAAGCATTCCTCTTGAAACTGAGTTGACTGTCTTTGTTGACAATCCACAAATCCGTTGCAAGACTCGCTTTACCAACACTGCCAAAGACCACCGTATCCGTCTCTTGATCAAGACTCATAACACGCGTCCAAGCAATGACTCAGAGAGCATCTATGAGGTGGTGACACGACCAAACAAACCAGCTGCTTCATGGGAAAATCCTGAAAATCCTCAACACCAACAAGCCTTTGTCAGTCTGTATGACGATGAAAAAGGAGTGACTGTATCCAACAAGGGATTGAATGAATACGAAATCCTTGGAGACGACACCATTGCAGTGACTATTTTGCGTGCATCAGGTGAGCTAGGTGACTGGGGCTACTTCCCAACACCAGAAGCACAATGCTTGCGTGAATTTGAAGTCGAGTTTGCGCTTGAGTGCCACCAAGCCCAAGAACGCTTCTCAGCTTATCGTCGAGCTAAAGCCTTGCAGACACCGTTTACCAGCCTTCAGCTTGCTAAACAAGAAGGAAGCGTGGCTGCGACTGGTAGTCTCTTGAGCCATTCCGTTCTCAGCATACCGCAAATCTGTCCAACAGCCTTTAAGGTAGCTGAAAATGAAGAAGGCTATGTCCTTCGTTACTACAATATGTGTAGTGAAAATGTACGTGTACCGGAAAGTCAACATCTCTTCCTTGACCTACTTGAACAACCATACCCAGTTCATAGAGGACTCATTTCACCACAAGAGATTCGTACAGAATTCATCAAAAAAGAAGAAATTTAATTTCAACAAGTAAACATAAAGAGAAAGGAGGGGCGAAAAGGTAAGAATTAATTGCTGATTCGCCCCTTTTTATGGTAAAAACAATGATCATTGCAACGATTGATATCGGAGGGACTGGGATTAAGTTTGCCAGTCTGACTCCTGATGGGAAAATACTGAATAAGACAAGCATTCCAACGCCTGAAAGCTTGGAGGACTTACTAGCTTGGCTAGATCAACGTTTGTCAGAGCAGGATTACAGTGGGATTGCTATGAGCGTTCCAGGCGCGGTCAATCAAGAGACAGGTGTGATTGATGGCTTCAGTGCGGTGCCCTACATTCACGGATTTTCTTGGTATGAGGCGCTTAGCTCTTATCAGATTCCTGTCCATCTGGAAAATGATGCCAACTGCGTTGGACTTAGTGAATTGCTAGCTCATCCAGAACTTGAAAATGCAGCCTGTGTCGTGATTGGGACAGGGATTGGCGGAGCTATGATTATCAATGGCAGACTTCATCGAGGTCGCCACGGTCTGGGTGGAGAATTTGGCTATATGACAACCCTTGCCCCTGCTGAAAAGCTCAACAACTGGTCGCAACTAGCGTCAACTTGTAATATGGTGCGATACGTGATTGAAAAATCTGGTCAGACTGACTGGGACGGTCGCAAGATTTACCAAGAGGCCGAAGCAGGAAATGCTCTTTGCCAAGAAGCTATTGAGCGCATGAACCGTAATCTGGCGCAAGGCTTGCTCAATATTCAGTATCTCATCGATCCAGATGTCATCAGTCTGGGAGGCTCTATCAGCCAAAACCCGGATTTTATATCAGGGGTCAAAAAAGCTGTCGATGACTTTGTCGATACCTACGAAGAATACACGATTGCACCTGTTATTCAAGCCTGCACCTATCACGCAGATGCCAATCTCTACGGTGCCCTTGTCAACTGGCTACAGGAGGAAAATCAATGGTAAGATTTACAGGACTTAGTCCCAAACAAACTCAGGCTATCGACTTGCTGACAAAGCATATCTCTTTACCAGATGTGGAAGTGGCAGTCGCTCAGTCTGACCAAGCCTCTATCTCTATTAAGGGTGAAAGTGGACACTATAACCTGACTTATGACAAACCCCACCAACTCTATCGCGCCTTGTCCTTGTTGGCAACATCCCTAGCAGAAGGTGACAAAGTAGAGATTGAGGAGCAGGCGGCTTACGAGGATCTAGCTTACATGGCAGACTGTTCGCGAAATGCGGTGCTGAATGTAGCCTCTGCCAAGCAGATGATTGAGGTCTTGGCTCTCATGGGCTACTCAACCTTTGAGCTCTACATGGAAGACACCTATCAGATTGAAGGGCAACCTTATTTTGGCTATTTCCGTGGAGCCTACTCAGCTGAGGAATTGCAGGAAATCGAAGCCTATGCCCAACAGTTTGACATGACCTTTGTGCCTTGCATTCAGACCTTGGCCCACTTGTCAGCCTTTGTCAAATGGGGTGTTAAAGAAGTGCAGGAGCTCCGTGATGTGGAGGATATCCTCCTTATCGGCGAAGAAAAGGTTTATGACCTGATTGATGGCATGTTTGCCACTCTGTCTAAACTACAAACTCGCAAGGTCAATATCGGCATGGACGAAGCCCACTTGGTTGGTTTGGGACGCTACTTGATTCTGAACGGTGTTGTGGATCGTAGTCTTCTCATGTGCCAACACTTGGAGCGCGTGCTGGATATTGCTGACAAATATGGTTTCCACTGCCAGATGTGGAGCGATATGTTCTTTAAACTTATGTCAGCAGATGGCCAGTACGACCGTGATGTGGAAATTCCAGAAGAAACTCGTGTCTACCTAGACCGTCTCAAAGACCGAGTGACTTTGGTTTACTGGGACTATTATCAGGATAGCGAGGAAAAATACAATCGCAACTTCCGCAACCACCACAAGATTAGTCATGACCTTGCCTTTGCAGGTGGTGCTTGGAAGTGGATTGGTTTCACACCCAACAACCATTTTAGCCGTCTCATCGCTCTTGAAGCCAATAAAGCCTGTCGTTCCAATGACATCAAAGAAGTCATTGTAACGGGTTGGGGGGATAATGGTGGGGAAACTGCCCAGTTCTCTATCCTACCAAGCTTACAAATCTGGGCAGAACTCAGCTACCGCAATGACCTAGACCGTTTGTCTGCCCACTTCCAGACCAATACAGGTCTATCGGTTGAAGATTTTATGCAGATTGACCTTGCCAACCTCTTGCCAGATTTACCAGGTAATCTCAGTGGCATCAACCCTAACCGCTATGTCTTTTATCAGGATGTTCTCTGTCCAATTCTTGACCAGCACATGACACCTGAACAGGACAAACCGCACTTCGCTCAGGCAGCCGAGATTCTTGCTGACATTAAAGAAAAAGCTGGCAACTATGCCTATCTCTTTGAAACTCAGGCCCAGTTGAATGCTATTTTAAGCAGTAAAGTGGATGTAGGACGACGCATTCGCCAAGCCTATCAAGCGGATGACAAAGACAGCTTGAAACAAATTGCCAGAGAAGAATTGCCAAAACTCAGAAGTGAGGTTGAAAACTTCCACAAGCTCTTTAGCCATCAATGGTTGAAGGAAAACAAGGTCTTTGGTTTGGATACAGTTGACATCCGTATGGGCGGACTCTTGCAACGCATCAAGCGAGCAGAAAGTCGTATCGAGGCTTATCTATCTGGTCAGATTGACCGCATCGACGAGCTAGAAGTGGAAATCTTACCATTTACGGACTTCTACGCAGACAAGGACTTCGCAGCTACAACAGCCAACCAGTGGCATACTATTGCGACAGCTTCAACCATTTATACAACTTAGAAACAAGAACAGTGTCCCTTGTTCAGAGTGTTTCTCGTGAAACATTCCTTTCTTCAAAAGTAATCCACATAAAATAATTTGTGGAGTTTTTTCTATAATTAGTAGTTTAACCTAACCTGCAAATAGGAGTATACTAATAATGTAATCGTTATCAAAAGTCTAAAAAGGAATTTTTAGATGGATATCAAAATAAAAAAGGGAGGAAATTATGAATAAGTTTTCAAAAACATTGAGAGATAACTGGATCTTTCTCTTGATGGTTTTGCCAGGGGCACTCTGGTTGATTCTATTCTTCTACATTCCAGTATTTGGGAACGTGGTTGCCTTTAAAGATTACCACATGACCAGTAATGGTTTCATAGATAGTATCATGAATAGTAAATGGGTCGGACTCGATAATTTCAGATTCTTGTTTAGTTCAAAAGATGCCTTTATTATCACACGAAATACTGTCCTCTACAATCTCGGCTTTATCTTTATTGGTTTGATTGTATCTGTAGGGATTGCCATCATCCTCAGTGAACTCCGTTCTAAGAGAATGGTTAAGATCTTCCAAACTTCTATGTTGTTCCCTTACTTCTTGTCTTGGGTTATCATCAGTTTCTTTACAGATGCCTTCCTAAACATTGATAAAGGGGTGTTCAACCATTTCCTAGAATCTATCGGAATGAAGGAAATCAATTTCTACGCTGACTTGGGTATCTGGCCATATCTCCTACTTTTCCTAGGTATTTGGAAAGGCTTTGGATATAGCAGTGTCATGTACTATGCGACAATCATGGGAATTGATCCAACCTACTACGAAGCAGCGACAGTAGACGGAGCCAGCAAATGGCAACGAATTCGCAATGTAACCATTCCGCAGTTGACACCATTGGTAACTGTATTAACCATCCTTGCAGTTGGAAATATCTTCCGTGCAGACTTCGGTCTTTTCTACCAAATCCCCCACAATGCTGGTCAGCTTTATAACGTAACCAACGTCTTGGACGTATATGTTTATAATGGTTTGACCCAGACAGCGGATATCGGGATGGCTTCAGCGGCAGGTCTCTACCAATCAGTAGTCGGTTTGCTTTTGGTTATCCTATCAAACTTACTTGCAAGACGAGTTGATCCAAACTCAGCCTTGTTCTAGAAAGGAGGAGAATATGGCAGAAAAGAAAATTAAAAAAGAAAAAATTGATAATGTCGGCATTCACTCCTTCAGTAAGAAAGCAGATATCTTCTTCAGTACCATTTCTGGTTTGATCGCCCTCTCTTGTATCCTACCCTTTGTATTCGTTATCGTTATCTCGGTGACAGATGAAAAGAGTATCCTCCAAAATGGATATAGCTTCTTCCCATCTCAATTTGGATTAGACGGTTTTGAGTTCTTGGCACAGTTTAAGGATAAAATTCTCCAAGCCCTCTTCATCTCAGTCTTTGTAACAGTGGTGGGGACTATCACAAACGTTTTTATCACAACAACCTATGCCTACGCCATCTCACGGACAACCTTTAAGTACCGCAGATTCTTTACGATTTTTGCCCTTCTTAGTATGTTGTTCAACGCTGGTTTGGTACCGGGCTATATCGTGGTCACTCGTTTACTTCAACTTGGTGATACAGTTTGGGCCTTGATTGTTCCAATGCTTCTCTCACCATTTAACATCATCTTGATGCGTTCCTTCTTTAAGAAGACCATTCCAGAAGCCATTCTTGAATCTGCTCGTATCGATGGTGCTAGTGAGGCCCGGATCTTCTTCCAAATCTGTTTGCCATTGTCACTACCAGGTATCGCAACCATCACGCTTTTGACAGCACTTGGTTTCTGGAATGACTGGTTCAACGCCCTTCTTTATATCAAGAGTGACAACTTGTATCCATTGCAATATTTGCTTATGCAAATCCAACAGAATATGGACTACATCGCCAAAGCAGTCGGCCTATCTGGTCAACTGGGAGTTGCTCTTCCAAAAGAAACAGGACGTATGGCCATGGTTGTGGTCGCAACCCTTCCAATCGCGATTCTATATCCATTCTTCCAACGCTACTTTGTAAAAGGTTTGACTATCGGTGGCGTGAAAGAATAGTGCTTGTTGAGAAAAATCATTTCTCATTTCCAAACTTCCCTTGCGTGAAGTTAAGATCATTACATTGTTTATAAGTTTAAAAATAAAAAAGGAGTTTTTGTCATGAAAAACTGGAAAAAATATGCTTTTGCATCTGCTAGCGTAGTCGCTTTGGCTGCTGGTCTTGCTGCTTGTGGAAACCTTTCAGGTAACAAAAAAGCTGCTGACTCAGCTTCAGGTGAAAAACCTGTTATCAAAATGTACCAAATCGGTGACAAACCAGATAACTTGGATGAATTGCTAGAAAATGCTAACAAAATCATCGGAGAAAAAGTTGGTGCTAAATTGGATATCCAATATCTTGGATGGGGTGACTATGATAAGAAAATGTCAGTTATCACATCATCTGGTGAAAACTATGATATCGCCTTTGCATCTAACTATGTTGTAAATGCTCAAAAAGGTGCTTATGCTGACTTGACTGACTTGTATAAGAAAGAAGGGGCAGAGCTTTACAAAGCACTTGACCCAGCCTACATCAAAGGTAACAGCATTAACGGTAAAATTTACGCAGTTCCAGTTGCAGCCAACGTTGCATCATCTCAAAACTTCGCCTTCAACGGAACACTTCTTGCTAAATACGGTATCGATATTTCAGGTGTCACTTCATACGAAACACTTGAGCCAGTCTTGAAACAAATCAAAGAAAAAGCTCCAGATGTAGTGCCATTTGCGGTTACTAAGAACTTCATCCCATCTGATAACTTTGACTATCCAGTTCCAAACGGACTTCCATTCGTTATCGACCTTGAAGGAGACACTACTAAGATCGTAAACCGTTACGAAGTACCTCGTTTCAAAGAACACTTGAAGACTCTTCACAAATTCTATGAAGCTGGATACATTCCAAAAGACGTAGCAACAAGCGATACTTCATTCGACCTTCAACAAGATACTTGGTTCGTTCGTGAAGAAACAGTAGGACCAGCTGACTATGGTAACAGCTTGCTTTCACGTGTTGCCAACAAAGATATCCAAATCAAACCAATCACTAACTTCATCAAGAAAAACCAAACAACACAAGTTGCTAACTTTGTCATCTCAAATAACTCTAAGAACAAAGAAAAATCAATGGAAGTGTTGAATCTCTTGAATACTAACCCAGAACTCTTGAACGGTCTTGTTTATGGTCCAGAAGGCAAGAACTGGGAAAAAATTTCAGGTAAAGAAAACCGTGTTCGTGTCCTTGATGGCTACAAAGGAAACACTCACATGGGTGGATGGAATACTGGTAACAACTGGATTCTTTACATCAACGAAAACGTTACAGACCAACAAATCGCAGATTCTAAGAAACAATTGGCTGAAGCTAAAGAATCTCCAGCGCTTGGATTCATCTTTAACACTGACAGTGTGAAATCTGAAATCTCAGCTATCTCTAACACAATGCAACAATTCGATACAGCTATCAACACTGGTACTGTAGACCCAGACAAAGCTATTCCAGAATTGATGGAAAAATTGAAATCTGAAGGTGCTTACGATAAAGTATTGAATGAAATGCAAAAACAATACGATGAATTCTTGAAAAACAAAAAATCATAAGATCAATTGATTTCGTGTATTCATTCCTAATTCCTAAAAATGTGATCACTGCCTTCCTTAGTTCTCTAGGGGAGGCAGTGATTTTTTGAAACAAGGGCATAGATATCCATGTTTTTCTTATCCCTATTTAACTATTCAGGAAATCTCAAGCACTATTTAGGATTTTGAGTAAGGATTTGGGGGAATATGGCTTATATTAGAGATGTTCCGAGTTTACAAAGGAGAGTTTCTATGAAAAAGTATCAGATTCTATTCAAGATGATTGCTATCTTCTCTTACTTATTTTTCGTATTTGGCCTTTCTCAGCTGACGCTTATTGTCCAAAATTATTGGCAATTTTCTTCCCAGATTGGAAATTTCGTCTGGATTCAAAATCTCTTGAGTTTGCTATTTAGCGGAGTCATGATTTGGATTCTGGTTAAGACAGGTCATGGTTATCTCTTTCACATTCCAAGAAAAAAATGGCTTTGGTATTCGATTTTGACAGTACTAGTGGTAGTGCTCCAGATCTCTTTTAACGTTCAGACAGCTAAACATGTTCAGTCAACTGCTGAAGGTTGGGCTGTATTGATCGGTTATAGTGGGACCAACTTTGCTGAGCTAGGTATCTATATAACTTTGTTCTTTCTGACTCCACTTATGGAAGAGCTAATCTATAGAGGATTACTGCAACACGCCTTTTTTAAGCATTCGAGATTTGGCCTTGATTTGCTTCTTCCGTCAATTTTATTTGCTCTTCCTCATTTTTCAAGCCTGCCTAGTTTGTTAGATATCTTCGTCTTTGCAACATCTGGCATCATCTTTGCTAGTTTGACCCGCTATACCAAGAGCATTTATCCTTCCTATGCGGTGCATGTGATTAATAATATTTTCGCGACATTACCATTTTTGCTGACTTTTTTACAGAGGGTGTTTGGTTAAATACTGACGCGAGAGTTAGGAATGATAGTTTTTCAATTTAAGGATGAAAATAAGAATGACACCATTAAAATGGTTTGCAGGAGGAAGTGAAAGACGTTGTGAAGCCATGACTATCATAAATCATCTATTGGAAGATATAAAGGATACGCCTCAACTTGCTCCTTTGAAAAATCAGTTAGTGATTTATAAAAGACGATTAGAGGACGATGGGACCTCTACTCCATTTATTTTGAGTCAAATGAACGTTGACCTTGCGCGCGTATTGATTGATAACAAGCTAAGTTTTTCAGAAAGTCAAGCTAGGCAGATCAAAAAATTGAGAGAATTATCTGCTATTCGCTATGGTTACTGATGAAGTGCAGGGACAGGCCACCTTCTACAATTTCCAGTCAAATAAATTGCATTCGTTTTCTCAAGCAGGTATACTAGTATAGTTAGATGAAAAATTCTGAAAATTTAAGAATAGAAAAGAGAACAAATCTTATGGCAAAAGATATTCGTGTCTTACTTTACTACCTTTACACTCCAATTGAAAATGCAGAGCAATTTGCTGCAGACCACTTGGCTTTCTGTAAATCAATCGGCCTTAAAGGCCGTATCCTAGTCGCTGACGAGGGCATTAACGGAACAGTTTCAGGGGATTATGAAACAACTCAAAAATACATGGACTACGTTCACAGCCTCCCAGGCATGGAAGACCTCTGGTTCAAGATTGACGAAGAAAGTGAACAAGCCTTCAAGAAGATGTTTGTTCGCTACAAGAAAGAGATTGTCCACCTTGGTTTGGAAGACAACGACTTTGACAACGACATCAACCCACTTGAAACAACAGGTGCTTACTTGTCTCCAAAAGAGTTTAAGGAAGCTCTTCTTGACGAAGATACCGTTGTCCTTGACACACGTAACGACTATGAGTATGACCTAGGACATTTCCGTGGAGCTATCCGCCCAGACATCCGCAACTTCCGTGAGTTACCACAATGGGTCCGTGACAACAAGGAAAAATTCATGGACAAACGTGTCGTAGTTTATTGTACAGGTGGCGTTCGCTGTGAGAAATTCTCAGGTTGGATGGTCCGTGAAGGCTACAAAGATGTCGGCCAATTGCACGGAGGAATTGCAACTTACGGTAAAGACCCAGAAGTCCAAGGTGAACTTTGGGATGGGAAAATGTACGTCTTTGACGAGCGTATCGCCGTTGATGTCAACCATGTCAACCCAACCATCGTAGGGAAAGACTGGTTTGACGGAACACCATGTGAACGTTATGTCAACTGTGGAAATCCATTCTGTAACCGTCGTATCTTGACATCAGAAGAAAATGAAGACAAGTACCTTCGTGGATGCTCACACGAGTGCCGTGTTCACCCGCGTAACCGCTATGTTTTAGAAAATGAATTGACACAAGCAGAAGTTGTCGAGCGCCTAGCCGCTATTGGTGAAATCTTGGATCAAGCAGTTACTGTATAATATCAAACAGTCCTCAGGGGCTGTTTTTCTATGCTTTGTACTCAAAAATCTAAAGTTTGTTTCTGTATCTTTCAGAAAAATAAGGTATACTGTATGTAAACGATTTCAAATGAGTCCAGTTATGGCGAAAACATTTTTTATTCCAAATAAACAGAGCGTTTTAGGAGAACAGGAGATTTTGACTGCCAAGTCAATCTTGGCCTTGGTAGATGGTTTGGAGTCGCATAGTTATGATGCAGTCTATCTTCGTCAGCCTCTTAACCGTCTTGAGTATATCGAGTGTGCGATAGTGGGGCAATCACAATTTCTTTTTAAGGTTAGTTATGCTGATGGTCAAAAGGCTTACCGTGTCGATCTTCCTGAGCTACTAACAAAGACAGACTGGCAGATTATCAAAGCATTTTTAGATGCCCTGCTTGCTTATACAGGGACTGATATTGAAGGACTAGATGGCTTTGACTTTGAAGCTTATTTCCAAGCAAGTATTCAAGCCTATCTGACAGACACTGCAGCCCGTTTTACGATTTGCCAAGGAATTTTTAATCCTGTTTTCTTTAGTCATGAGGACTTAAAAAGCTTTTTAGAGGAAGACGGCTTGGCTCAATTTGAAGCGTGTGTGCGTGCGGTTCAAGAGACAGACGCCTACTTTGCAAGAGTTTCCTTCTATCAGGATGGAGAAGGAAAAGTGCATGGCGTTTACCATCTGGCTCAAGGAGTCAAGACTATTTTGCCGAGAGAACCGTTTGTTCCTGCAGTCTATATGGAGCAATTGGTGGATAAGGAAGTGCAGTGGGAGATTGACTTGGTTCAAATTACAGGAGATGGCTCTAAACCAGAAGACTATGAAGCCATTGCCCGCTTGGACTATGCAAAATTCCTAGAGTCACTACCATCAGCATCTTACCACCAACTAGATGCCAATCAATTAGAAGTGCAACCCATCTTAGACAAATATTTTAAAGCATTAGCACAAGAAAAGTAAAGCAGAAGCAGGTCAATCGACTTGCTTTTTTGGCATAGAAAAATCCTGCCATGAAAGACAGGATTGCTACTCAATGAAAATCAAAGAGCAAACTAGGAAGCTAGCCGCAGGCTGCTCAAAACACTGTTTTGAGGTTGTAGATAAGACTGACAAAGTCAGGAACATATATCTACGGTAAGGCGAAGCTGACGTGGTTTGAAGAGATTTTCGAAGAGTATGAAGTTTAAAGAAGGGCCAAGATACGAAGGTAATCTCCAATCAGTGCCACTTCAGCTACAAAGAAGAGGAGGATAATGACTCCGTTCACAAGGACAGATAAGAATAACTGATAGAAGGAGTCGGTTTCACTTGCTTGACTAGGTCTCGTAATGATATGGAGGCTAGCGAGCAGAATGATTCCAATGCTAATCACACACAAGAGGGCTGAAAATCGTAGGCTGTCAAAGAAGGCAAAGAAACTAGCAATAGCAGTTAGGAAGATTGGAATTGCCAAGAGTTGACTATATTGTTGGAGAACCTTTTCCAGCGTCCAGTCCTTTTCTTGGTAGATAAATCGTCTCACGACGAAACTACCCAAGAGGAATGAAAAGAAGAAGAGTGTTGTCGCTACTAGGATAGAGATGATAGAAAAGAGAGTTAAAGGTGCTAGTTGCTCAGGGAAGTGGCTGTTTATAGTTGCTATATGTCCATAGTAAGCATGTTTGATGTGGTAGATACTAAAGAAAAAGGAAGACGCAGAAAATAGAATGAGCAAGAGAAAGGCTGTGTAGCTGTGTGTGCTACTTGTTTCAAGCTTGCTTGTAGGAGATTTGATTGCTTCCACTAGCCAAGACCAAAAATCAAGCACTTGCTCTTTCCATTTATCCGTCGATTTTGGAGCTTGGTCGGGGATATAGGGACTTTCTAAGGATTTACTGAGAAGAAGCGGCTCTTTCATGGTTGTTTTTTGCTGAGGAAGAGCTTCTTGGCTTTCTTCAGCCATAGTGACTTTTTCTGTTTCTTTAGGAAGGTCTGGCTCTTCTTCAGTAGAATTAGATGCCTTCTTTTCTTCTATTTCTGTTCTCGCTTCACCGTCTTCAGGAGTTTCAATTTTTTCTTCTTGCTGGCTTTCCAATTCGACTGCAGCTTGAGAGACTTCCTCCTCTACTTGAGTATTTTTTTCAATTGGTGTATCGAGATCAGCTATCATTTCTTCAGTCTTGTCTGCAACCTCTTGAGCTTGCTCTTCAGGCTTGTTCTTGCTTGTTGTTTTTACAAAATCATTACTTTCAAACCATTCTTGTTTCATGGTAGAACCTCCTTTTGGTTAGATAAATATGCTTCTATAGTAGCAGATGTAAGCGCTTTTGTCAACGTCTGCTTGGTGTGGATATTAGCTCAATATCATCATCAGATCTCGCAATGAGTTGATCCTTGACATCGGTTTTTTCAGTTTTGTAAGGGTTGCTTAATTCCGTACCTCTTGATTCAGGCTCTTCTCTTGTGAATTGGAAGATAGACCCATAGTTACTTGAGACATCCCAATTAATTCGTTGGCTCTCTTTCTGGTCTAGGATGATTCGGAGATAATCTTTGGCAGTCAGTTCAACCTTACCATGGACTTGGATATTTTCAGCGTGGAAGTGATGTTCTGTTGACTCTAGCTGACTATCTGTAAGGTCTGTATCAAAGATATTGACGATATTGGGAGTTGTGAGTTTACTGTTTTTGATACGACTTCCTTCAATTCGGAGGATATAGCCGTTTGTATTGAGGGTCGCATTTTCAAGGCTAGCATTTATGATGGTGGTTTGTCCGCGATTGGCTGAGATGTTGATCCCTTTTAGAGTTCTCCCTTTCGGTAGTCCGATGATGACATCATTAAAACGATTAGATGAACTACTTACAATATGGAGAATCCCATCAATTCCAGAAGAGATAAATGGACTTTCAGATAGTTTCTTATCAGTGAGACTCAGAGTTCTATCGTTCTGATTGGTGATAAGATCATGGTGAGCAGAAAGTGATGGATGATAGGAAATGTGGATTTGATCATCGAAAGAGTCTGTGATGGTCAGCGCGTGTTGGTGGAGAGTAATTTCTAGGTTTTCGACTTCCTTGCCAAAGGTTAGCTCTTCCGTACGGCTATCATAGACAGGTTCTTTGGACATGGAAAGTAGGCTCTTAATCCCATCAGATTGGATACCTACAAAGAGCAGGATAAAGCCGATAACGGTAGTCACCACACCAAAAATGAGAAATCCTTTTGTCAATTTACGCATGCTGGTCACCTCTCTTTCCTTTTTTAAGAACAAATTGCACCAAGCGAACAATGAGTAGACCGAAGAAGCGAGCTACATAGGAAATGCCTAGTAAAACTAGCGAAGAAGCACCGATGGCTAGTAAACCAGAACCGAAAATCAAGATAAAGGCTGATTTGGCTTGGGCTAGGACAGTGAAACTTTCAACTAAAAATAGGAATCCGCCGATGATACCAAGTATGGAAACCGCAAAGAAAGCCAAGATGACAGTCAAGGCTGCCACAAGGATTGCGAACAGGGTCACTAGGATGGCGATTCCCAGAGGAATACCGATGGGTGCTGCAAGGAGGGCTAACAAGGCGATATGTAAAATTTGTCGGTTATTTTTTTGAGCAGGTGCTTCATTGATTTTTTTATCGAGAAGATTGGAGAGAACCTCGTGGGCTGCTTCTTTGGGAGTTCCCAAACTAGCGATGAGTTCTTCTTCTCCTTCGACTCCAGCATCGTCAAAGAGCTCTCTGAAATAGTCCATGGCTTCGATACGGTCAGCTTCAGGTAGTTTCTTGAGATAGAGTTCTAGCTGAGTCAGGTATTCAGTTCTTGTCATGGCGGATACTCCCTTCTATGATGCCATTGATGGTGTCTGTATAGAGTGCCCATTCATCTTTTAGGGTCAAGAGCTGTTCTATACCACCATTTGTCAAGGAGTAGTATTTGCGCATGCGACCTTGGAACTCTCTAGAATAGGTTGTCAGAAAGCTATTGCCTTCCAATTTTTTGAGAATGGGATAGAGTGTGGATTCTTTGATATTAGCGATCAGCTTAATGGTTTGGCTAATCTCATAACCATAAGAATCCCCTTTTTCCAGTACGGCCAAGATGAGAAATTCAATCAAGGCAGAGGATGTTGGAAAGTACATGGGAAACCTCCTTTTCTAATGTGTAGGATTTTTATATATAATTTTTCTACACATATATTGTACATCTAAAAGAAAGCCCTGTCAAGAGAAATGTGTAAAATTTTTATATATAAAAAAACTTCTAGGAAAAACTAGAAGTTTAGAGAATTTTATCAGCTCTGTCTACTGTAAAGAGGGCTACAGTCATCAGAATATCGACGAGCAAGAGGGCAGCTACAGCTGGTACCCAAGAGTGGAAAAGGTCAAAACTGTAACCAAAGAGGGTTGGCCCAAAGGCTGCTAGGATATAGCCTCCTGTTTGAGATAGGCCGGACAATTGGGCTGTCTTTTCAGGAGCGCTTGTCTTGAGTGAAAAGTTGACCATGAGATAAGGGAAGAGGGCGCTGGTTGCGGTTCCGATGAGGAGATGGATGGCAAGCCAGTAAATGAAATGATTGATTGGGAAAAAGAGCATGGAAATGCCGACCACGCCAGCTAGTGAGACCAAAGTGAGCATGAGCTGACGGTTGCGAGTTGACAAGCTTGTTGTCAGGCTTGGGATGGTCATTGAAAAAGGAATGCTAATCAGAGAGAAGATAGAAGTCAGCAAGCCAGCTTCGTGACTGGATAGGCCTGCATGGATGGCCATGGTAGGTAGCCAGGTCATAGCGGTGTAAAAGAGCAAGGATTGAAAACCGGCAAAGACAATCACTGCCCAGACCTGTTTATTATGCATGACCTTTGTTTTGCTTTTTTGTTTGGTTTGCGGAGCCAGTCTGTGATTATAGCGGTGATTTGGGAGCCAGAGCAAAAAAGTTGCTAGGCAGAGCAGGGTGAGGAGGATGATAAGTCCTTTCCAAGAACTGGCCTGTGTAATAGGCACAGCCAGATAGGAGGCCAGAGCCGTTGCAATCCCCATAGAGGTTACATATAAGGTGGTCAGAAAACTAATCTTCTTTGGTTGATTGGCTTGGATAAGACTAGGAAGCAGCACATTGATGACTGCGATACTTGCCCCAACCATCAAGGTTCCTAGATAGAGCAGGGGCAGATTGATTAGTCGAATAAGTGAGCCAATGGTCAAGAAGAAGAGGCTGTAGGTGAAGAGATGCTCCAAGCCGATTTTCTGAGCCAGTCGGGTAGAAAATGGTGAAAAGAGGGTAAACATAAGGAGAGGCAGGCTGGTCAAGACACCAAGCGAACTAACTTCTACCCCCAGACCTTGCGAAATATCTCCCAAAATAATGGGTAAAACAGTAAAAGGAGTCCGTAAGGAAACACCAATCAGGATAATACCTGGAACAAAAAAGAGTGATTGCTTTTTCATAAAATACCTCTTCTAGCTGATTTTAATAACAGCTTATTTTAAGGCTTTTTCACTATAATGTCAAGTAAGGTTTCTGGCTTTCAAGATAAAAATGGGAAAGTCTTGAAAATTATGATAAAATAGTGGAAGGAAATCTATACATTGGAGAAAAACTGTGTCTGAAAAGCAAAAAATCAGCGTATTGATGTCGGTCTATATCAAGGAAAATCCGACATTTTTAAAGGATGCTATTGAGAGTGTTCAAAATCAGACCCTGAAACCGAGCGAATTGGTTCTGGTTGAGGATGGGCCTTTGACACCTGAGCTCTATCAGGTATTAGACCAGCTTGAAGCTGAGTCTGATATTCCAGTGAAACGTTGCCCCTTAGAAGAAAATCAAGGTTTGGGTCTGGCTCTTCGATACGGTGTTTTACAGTGCCAGTATGATATTATTGCCCGTATGGATACGGATGATATAGCTGTTCCAGATCGTTTTGAGAAACAGGTTCAGTTAATGGAGAAGGACAATCTTGACCTATTAGGTGGCCATATTGCAGAATTTATTGATAATCCTGATGAGATTGTTTCTTACCGTCGTGTTCCAACCCAGCATGCAGATATTGTAGCTTATCAAAGGATGAGAAGTGCCTTTAACCACATGACTGTTATGTTCAAGAAGAATATGGTTCTCAAGGCAGGCAATTATGAAGATGGCCTTTATATGGAGGATGACCTCCTCTGGCTCAACATGATTGCTGCAGGAGCCAAGACTGGAAATCTGGATCAAATCTTGTGTAAGGTTCGTGTCGGAGCAGGGATGTTTGAGCGTCGTGGGGGACTGCGTTACCTCAAACTCTATCGTCAGGCTCGTCAACGGATGCTGAAGAGAGGACAAATTTCTTACATGGAATATGCCAAGAGTGTTGCCATTCAGATGATTGTTGCCCTTTGTCCAGGATTTGTCAGACAGTTTATTTTTATGAAACTGTTAAGAAAAAGCAATTAAAAGATTGTAGCAAATCGTAAACTAGAGAAAAAGTGTTATAATAACAATATAATGCTCTTCGAAAATCAAATTCAAACCGCGTCAACGTCGCCTTGCCGTACTCAAGTACAGCCTGCGGCTAGTTTCCTAGTTTGCTCTTTGATTTTCATTGAGCATAATCATCCGGCTCTTTTAAGGAGGAGTAAATTTCTATGAATAAAAAACTCACAGATTATGTGATTGATCTGGTGGAAATTTTAAATAAACAACAAAAACAGGTTTTCTGGGGAATATTTGATATTTTCAGTATGGTGGTTTCCATCATTGTATCTTATATCTTATTCTACGGATTGATTAATCCAGCACCTGTTGACTACATTATCTATACGAGTTTGGCCTTCCTGTTCTATCAATTGATGATTGCATTTTGGGGATTGAATGCGAGTATTAGTCGTTACAGCAAGATTACGGATTTCATGAAAATCTTTTTTGGTGTGACTGCGAGCAGTGTCTTGTCATATAGTATCTGCTATGCCTTCTTGCCACTCTTCTCCATCCGTTTTATCATTCTCTTTATCTTGTTGAGTACCTTCTTGATTTTATTGCCACGGATTACTTGGCAGTTAATCTACTCCAGACGCAAAAAAGGAAGTGGTGATGGAGAACACCGCCGTACTTTCTTGATTGGTGCCGGTGATGGTGGAGCTCTCTTTATGGATAGTTACCAACATCCAACTAGTGAATTAGAACTTGTCGGTATTTTGGACAAGGATGCTAAGAAAAAGGGCCAAAAACTTGGTGGAATCCCTGTTTTGGGTTCATATGATGATCTGCCTGAATTAGCTAAACGTCATCAAATCGAGCGTGTTATCGTTGCGATTCCGTCACTTGATCCGTCAGAATATGAGCGTATCTTGCAGATGTGTAATAAGCTGGATGTCAAATGTTACAAGATGCCTAATGTTGAAACTGTTGTTCAAGGACTTCACCAAGCAGGTACTGGGTTCCAAAAAATTGATATCATAGACCTTTTGGGCCGTCAGGAAATTCGTCTTGACGAATCGCGTCTGGGAGCAGAACTGACAGGTAAGACAATCTTGGTTACAGGTGCTGGTGGCTCAATCGGTTCTGAAATCTGTCGCCAAGTTAGCCGTTTCAATCCTGAACGCATTGTCTTGCTCGGTCACGGGGAAAATTCAATCTACCTTGTGTATCATGAATTGATTCGTAAGTTCCAAGGGATTGATTATGTGCCAGTTATCGCAGATATTCAAGACTACGACCGTCTGTTGCAAGTCTTTAAGCAGTACAAGCCAGCTATTGTTTATCATGCAGCTGCCCACAAGCACGTTCCTATGATGGAGCGCAATCCAAAAGAAGCCTTCAAAAACAATATCCGTGGAACTTACAACGTTGCTAAGGCTGTTGATGAAGCCAAAGTACCTAAGATGGTTATGATTTCGACAGATAAGGCGGTTAATCCACCAAATGTTATGGGAGCAACCAAGCGCGTGGCTGAGTTGATTGTCACTGGCTTTAACCAACGTAGCCAATCAACCTACTGTGCAGTTCGTTTTGGGAATGTTCTTGGTAGCCGTGGTAGTGTCATTCCAGTCTTTGAACGCCAGATTGCTGAAGGCGGGCCTGTAACGGTCACAGACTTCCGCATGACTCGTTACTTTATGACCATTCCAGAAGCTAGCCGTTTGGTTATTCACGCTGGTGCTTATGCCAAGGATGGGGAAGTCTTTATCCTTGATATGGGCAAACCAGTCAAGATTTATGACTTGGCCAAGAAAATGGTCCTTCTAAGTGGACATACCGAAAGCGAAATTCCAATCGTTGAAGTTGGAATCCGCCCAGGTGAAAAACTCTACGAAGAACTCTTGGTGTCAACAGAACTGGTTGATAATCAGGTTATGGATAAGATTTTCGTTGGTAAGGTTAATGTCATGCCTCTAGAAGCCATCGATCAAAAGATTGAAGAGTTCCGCACTCTCAGTGGAGATGAGTTGAAGCAAGCCATTATCGCCTTTGCCAATCAAACCACCCACGTTGAATAAAAAAGAAAAGCGCATATTATCAAGTTGTTCATAAGAACCTTGGTAATATGCGTTTTGTTATGTAGAGACTTGCTCCATTTTCTTCTGAAATAGAGTCGTTACCCAGTCTATGTTATTGAAAATACTCTAAAACCTCTAAGGGGGTATGGGCGATATAATCAGGCTGATAGTTTAGTAGATCTGCTTGTTCTCCAAATCCCCAAGTGACGGCCAACTTCTGAATGCCTGTTTCTTGAGCTCCAAGCATATCAAACTTGGTATCTCCGATGATGATGGCTTGTTCTGGTGCTAGTTGATGTGTCTGCAAGGCTTGGCGAATGACATCTGCCTTATGGGGTGCTTCAGGGCTGGAACCATAAATGCCATCAAAGAAATGATAGATTCCCAAGTTCTTAGTCATGTCTTGAGCGGTTGGGGTGTTTTTTGTAGTGGTGATGTAGAGAGGGTAATTCTTAGATAGTTCTTGAAGCAATTCTACAATTTGAGGGAAAAGTTGAGCTTCATGGATGCCTTTTGACTTGTAGTAAGAACGGTATATCTGCACGGCTTCAGAAATTTGTTCTTTAGGCAGGCAGGTCGCAAAACTACTTTCGAGGGGCGGTCCCATAAAACCACGAATAGTTCTGGCATCAGGACTAGGCACCCCCAGTTCCTTAAAGGTATGGGTAAAGGCATTGTGAATCCCGATAGAACTGTCAACGAGGGTTCCATCCAGATCGAAAAAAATCGCTGTGATAGAGGTCATGGTTTCTCCTATTTGATAAGCTTATTCTCCGAAAATTTCTTTTTGGAGGCGACGACCAGTAGGGGTGGTAGCGAGTCCACCTTCAGCTGTTTCACGAAAGGCAGTTGGCATGCTTGAACCCACTTGGTACATGGCATCGATAACTTCATCCACAGGGATTTTAGATTCGATACCTGCCAAGGCCATGTCTGCTGCGATAAATGCAAAGCTAGCTCCCATGGCATTGCGTTTGACACAGGGAACTTCGACCAAACCTGCAACAGGGTCACAGATGAGGCCCAGCATATTTTTAATGACAAAGGCAATGGCCTGACTGGCCTGATAAGGTGTTCCACCGGCAGCCAGAGTCAAAGCTGCAGCACTCATAGCAGAGGCAGAGCCGACTTCGGCCTGGCAACCGCCCTCAGCACCTGAGATAGAGGCATTGTTTGCGATGACTAGTCCAAAGGCACCGGCAGCAAAGAGGAAATCCAGCTGTTGCTCGTGGCTGAGGTCTAATTTTTCAATAGCAGCAGTGAGAACGGAAGGGAGACAGCCAGCACTTCCTGCGGTCGGAGTAGCGCAGACCAAGCCCATTTTGGCATTGTGTTCATTGACAGCGATAGCATTGCGGGCAGCAGAGAGAATTGTATAATCTGATAAAGTTTTTCCGTTTTTGATGTAGTGATCCAGCTTGGCAGCATCTCCACCTGTCAGGCCACTACGAGATTTATTTTCATTGAGGCCAAGTTGGACAGAGGCTTTCATGACTTCCAGATTGCGTTCCATGAGAAGGAGGACTTCTTCACGTTCGCGACCGGTCAATTCAAACTCAGTTGTAATCATAAGTTCTGCGACATTTCCTTGAAAGTCCAGATCTGCTTGCTCGACCAATTCTTTGATAAAATAAAACATGCTTCCTCCTATTTAAAGAAATTGACATTGTGGAGATGAGGGATTTTTCGAATTTCTTCGATAGCCTCATCACAGTTGCGACTGTCAACTTCGATAATCATAATGGCTTTTTCACCAGCTTTTTCACGAGTAACATTCATCTGGGCGATATTGATACCATAGCGTGAAAGAGCCTCTGTTACGAGGGCAATCATACCTGGAATATCTTGATGAACGATAATGATAGTCGGTGTATTCATATTGAGAGAGACGGCAAAGCCATTGAGTTCGGTGACCTGAATATTCCCTCCACCGATAGAAATACCAGTTACGCTGATGGTCTTGTGAGCATTTTTGACGGTAATTTTAGTGGTGTTTGGGTGAGGAGCATTGCTGTCTTTCTGAATGGTCCAGACAATCTTGATGCCACGCTTGTGGGCAATTTCCAGGCTGTTTGGGATTTCAGGATCATCTGTATCCATGCCCAAAATACCTGCAACAAGGGCTAGGTCTGTTCCGTGACCACGATAGGTTTTGGCAAATGAGTTAAATAGTTGGAATTCGACTTCTGTCGGAGTATCATCAAAAATGGAAGAGACAATCTTCCCAATACGAACAGCACCAGCTGTATGGCTACTAGATGGGCCAATCATAACTGGTCCGATGATATCAAAGACAGATTGAAAACGAAGTGATTTCATCAGTTTCCCCTTATAAAAATTCTTATCTCTATTATATCAAAGAATAAAGGTCTTGACTTTAATTGTGGATGAAAACCTTTCTAATACCTCAAATAGCATAAAAATAGTATCTTTTATGACAAAAAACACATTATTTAGGGAAATAAAAAATAATTTTGTAATATTTCTACATAAAAGTGTCAAGAAACGGTAATATTTAAAGGGTATGATAGAACTATAGAAAGAAGGAGAATTTTCAAATATGAAATCAACAACTAAAAAGATTAAAACAACTCTTGCAGGAGTAGCTGCCTTGTTTGCAGTATTTGCTCCATCATTTGTATCTGCTCAAGAATCATCAACTTACACTGTTAAAGAAGGTGATACACTTTCAGAAATCGCTGAAACTCACAACACAACAGTTGAGAAATTGGCAGAAAACAACCACATTGACAACATCCATATGATTTATGTTGGTCAAGAGTTGGTTATCGATGGTCCAGCAGCGCCAGTAGCATCAGCTTCAACGACTTATGAAGCTCCAGCTGCCCAAGATGAGGCTGTTTCAGCTCCAGTAGCAGAAACTACAGAGGTAGAGGAGGAAACTCCAGTAGCAAGCGAAACAGTAGCAGAAGAAACTGTTGCTTCAACTGTAGGCGGATCTGAAGCAGAAGCCAAAGAATGGATCGCTCAAAAAGAATCAGGTGGTAGCTATACAGCTACAAACGGACGTTATATCGGACGTTACCAATTGACAGATTCATACTTGAACGGTGACTACTCAGCTGAAAACCAAGAACGTGTAGCAGATGCCTATGTTGCAGGACGTTACGGTTCATGGACAGCCGCTAAAAACTTCTGGCTTAATAACGGCTGGTATTAAGAAATAACGAACAGAATAATATGAAAAGGTCGAGGAAATCCCTCGACTTTTTATATTTCTTTCGGTTGATAATAGGTCTCCACTTCTTTTTTGAGATGAGACAGCATAGAAGTTTCCTCGATCAGCTCTAGAAGTGAGAAACCTTTTTGAATAAGTTTAGCATCATCCCTACAAATTCCAATACGGACATAGCAGATAGCAAGCCTATCGTAGCTTTTCTTGTTCTTGGCGTCCTCTAGTAAAGTATAGCAGATTTGTTGACACATGTTTTTGTCTTGATGGTATAAGTAAATGGTGGACAGATTGAGTAGGATTGCCATTCGTAAGTCATATAAATGTTGGTAGTTTTTATAGACTTCCAAGCGTTGCAAGATTTTTCCAGTGATGAGATGGAGGTGTTCAATAGGAAAGCTGAAAAGGATGGTATTGAGGATTTTTAGGTCATTTTCATACCATGTATCTTGTTTTTCAATTTTTTCCCAAAGTTTTTTGACAATCTGTTTCACTTGGTCTGACAGTTGCTCTGTACCATGTTGACGGATATGAATGACAATTTCCAGCATATCCCTTATTTCTTCTATAGGCAGGTCGTGGTGGGTCTTGAGGTAGTCTTGGCATGTTTCAAAAAAATCAACTAGACTACTGCTGCCAATGATAGAGCTCATATTGAGATAGGTTTGCATGATTTCTGTTCGTTGGCTCGGTTGATAGAGGTGGCAGATATAGTCAAACTCTTCAAAACTCATATTGATTTGCCGGAGAAGAAACTCCATATTTTCATATTTGGGAGTTGCTTTACCACTTTCAATTTTTGATAAGCTGGTTCTTGAGAGAACCTCCCCACAGACCTCTTCTTGGGTCAATCCTTTTGATTCACGTATTTCTTTATAGACTTTTCCGAAATCATAACGCATGGGTTTTCTCCTTTTTGTGAAAAAAGTTAACAAATAATAAAATTCAATTAAAAATATTGTATCATAGTAATATAAAAAGTAGAAAATAAAAGTAAAATAAGCTTGATGTAATTTTAGAATGAGCTTAATGACTATAATGATGTAGCTAGAAAAGGGGTGGAAAAATGTTTAAAAATAAGGAACTTTTTCGAGTAGTCATGATATTTGTGATAGGAATTATCCTAATTTTAATGACACCCGTCTTATTTAAAGTTGTTATGGAACTATTTTCAAAATAGATAGGCCTCTGTTTTAGGCGGAAAAGTTAATCAGGAGGTTAAGTAATGAACTACAATTTAAAATATCTTTTATCAGGAATATTTGTCCTAGCCTTTATAAGCTTCCTAGTATGGATGCGTTATTTTAATCAGAGGAAGGAAGAAGAGCATTCGGATGTGTCTTTTGAAGCGAGATTAGACAGTGAGGTCAAGACATTATATAAACAACTAGGATTGGGTGAGGAGCCTCACTATTTCTTAGCTTATCGCTACCTACATCCCTGGTTTAATTTGGCGATTTTACCACCAACAGTTGAAATTTTCTTAACTAAAATAGCGCTGGTGATGGTAACTCCAGATGAACTGCTGATAAGAAATCTTGGGAATGGGATGACTTTCACAAGTGAGCATCATCGTGATTTGCGGCAAGGACTTATCCGCATTCCAAAATCAGAGATGAAAGAATTTGAGATTCGTAACTGGAAAAAATTTTTTGTATTTGGCGATTTTTTGACAATTAAAACAAGCCAACATAGCTATTATTTGCAGGTTAGAGATGATGGACTTCAAAAAGGAAGTCTTTCTACCAAACATTTCTCAGACCTAAAGAGACAAGATTTTCTCGGATTATTGACAGATAAACGGACATTTTGATTGACAATTGCCCTAGTTGTTTATTGTAAACTTTACAAATGAGCTGTAAACACTAGAATCCATTCAGAAAGGCAATTCCTATGAAAAATAAAATTTTAATCATTGTTTATATTTTAGCCTCGCTGTTCATCAGTTTTATAATCTTTTCACTTTTGCATATTGATTTTAAATGGTGGACAACTTTGGCTATAAGTGCAGGATTTATTTACACCTATTTAAAATTTAGTAAAAAATAAAAAGTACCTGCACCTATCTCGCTTTCGTCTCTTCACGGGAGGTATCTCTATGAAAAAAATCAGTCATCTTTGTATGCTCCTGCTTTTGCTGTGTACTACGTTTTTTGTCCTGAATGTAAATGTTACACGTGAAATAGTGCGGATTCAGGAGATGGGCAAGACAACTTATTCATTTGACTTGTACTTGAAAGATGTCATTAAACCGACAGAAACGATTCTCCAGTTTTTTGAAGAGGTTGCAAGCCAAGACAAGGTCTCTATTATCAAAGTAGATAATGGCGATGAAGCCGTCAAGGCTGGTGTTTTTAATAAGGAAACCTTCCCCTATCAGGAGTTCGGTCTGACTTCTCTTGATTTTTCAAAGAATGAGAAGGGGGTCTACAGCAACCAGGATCTTCCCAATAATCTAGGAACCATTCCCACCTTGTTAAAGGTGAAACTCATTCGACTCCAGACCTTCCAATCCTATATTGAGGATAAATCCCATACTGTAAATGGGCGCTACATGATTACCTCCAGCAAAGAGATAGATCGCGATACCATTCTACAAAAGTGGAGTGATTTTTTCCAGATAGATAAGACGATTTTATTAGAACCCACTTACCGAAGTCAGGTTGGAGTGCTAAATCAAGAGTTGTTACTATCTATCATTATCTTTATCTTGGCAATCTTGTTTGTGATTTTAATGACAGTTTATCAGCCGATGATGGAGATGAAACGAGTGGGGGTTCAAAAGTTACTTGGTTTCCAAAGCAGGGCGATTTTAGCTGGTTTTGTAAAGACTAATTTTTATCTTCTCTTGGGTGGAAGTCTTATCATTGACTTGGGACTATTTTTAGTGCTGGACTACAGACCAAAACTTCTGTTCCCAAGTTTACTCTTATCCCAATTTCTACTTTTACAGTTGTATTTGTTCATCAGTTGGCTGACCTACCTGATGATTCAGAAAATGACAGTCAGTTCCATGTTGAAAGGTTTTTCATCTGTCAAACTTGGTCTCATCTTCAATTATGTGATGAAAATAGGGACAACTATTTTACTGACGGCCTTACTGATTGGGGTGGGCAGAAGTTTAGAACAAGAAAACAAAGAACTTGCTTATCAGCAACAGTGGGTAAGCCAAGGTAATTACCTGACCTTAGAAACCTTCAAACTCAATGATAATCTGTGGCAAGAAGAGCTAGCAGGGTCAGGGAAATCTACAGATTATTTCTACCAATTTTATCAAGACTTGCTAGCAAAAACACAAGTAAACTATGTGCGAAGTGCGAGTCTTCCCATCAAACCAGTCATCAAAGCTGAACAAGTGCAGAACTACCAACTGCCTGATAAGGTAGATGTTTACTATGCTAATAGCAATTTTCTAAAGAGCAAGGGATTCAAGTTACCAGATACCGGTACTAAAAAGGTGATTTTGTTGCCAGCCAGTGACAAAGGACAAGAAGTCAAGAATCAGTTCTTGGGAAAATCCATCGCCTATCTTTCTATGAGGTATGAAGATCAGCAAAAGCAAAGGGTAGAAGATATGGATGTAGAAATTGCCTACTATGAAGGAGATTGGTCTTTCTTCCCTTATAATAATGAGCGAAAGGAAAATCTCCACAATCCAATCATTAGTCTGGTAAATGATCAAGACATGATGTGGGAAGAAAAGACTCACTTGTCAACGACAGGTTTAAACAATCCGATGAAAGTTGAAAATACAGAACAAAATCAAAAAGTGATTACGGAGTTAGTCGATAACTTATCTGATGGTAGCTATTTAAAATTTTCATCGATTCAAGCAATTCAAGAGGAGATAGTTGATACCTATCGGGATTCTGTTCGTAATTTTAACGTTCTTTTTGCCTTATTTGCTCTTCTCAGTATGATTGTCTCCTACTTTTTACTCGTTACCACTTTCCTGTTGAAGCGCAGGGATATCATTACCAAGAAGTTTATGGGGTGGAAACTGGTCGATCGCTACCGTCCTCTCCTCGTTCTGCTCTTGCTGGGCTATAGTCTGCCTCTTCTAGTCTTGATTTTCTTTGCCCGTGCGCTCCTGCCACTTCTACTGTTTGCAGGTTTTACATGTTTAGATATACTATTTGTGTTAGCCTTGGCTTCTAGGATGGAGAAAAAAAGTCTAGTAGAGTTATTGAAAGGGGGCATCTTATGATTGAGTTGAAAAATATTACCAAAACCATTGGGGGAAAAGTGATTTTGGATCACTTGTCTCTCAGGATTGATCAGGGAGATTTGGTTGCCATCGTTGGAAAAAGTGGTAGTGGTAAGTCGACCTTGTTAAATTTATTAGGTTTAATAGATGGTGAATATAGCGGACGGTATGAGATTTTTGGTCAGACAAATCTAGCAGTCAATTCTGCTAAGTCACAAACAATAATCCGTGAACATATCTCTTATCTTTTTCAAAATTTTGCCCTGATTGATGATGAAACGGTCGAGTACAATCTCATGCTGGCACTGAAATATGTGAAATTGTCCAAGAAAGACAAGCTCAAAAAGGTGGAAGAGATTTTAGAGAGAGTAGGTTTGTCAGCTACTTTGCATCAAAAGGTTTCCGAGTTGTCTGGTGGGGAGCAACAACGAATTGCAGTTGCTAGAGCCATCTTAAAACCCAGCCAGCTGATTTTAGCCGATGAACCAACAGGTTCTCTGGATCCTGAAAATAGAGATTTGGTCTTGAAGTTTCTCTTAGAGATGAATCGCGAGGGGAAAACAGTTATTATTGTGACCCACGATGCTTATGTAGCCCAACAATGTCATCGTATCATTGAATTGGGCGAGGGGAAATGAGTTCGTTCGGCTTCTTTTGACTGGCTGAATACTCATGTTTTCCAGAGAGAAATAGCATAAATACGCCTAGGAATGACATTTTTATGTAGTATTTCTAGGTTTTTTTGTTTCAAATTGAAAATTTTTTCAATTTAGGCTTGACAAACGATGAGTATAGGAGTATTATTTATACAACAAAAAAGAATAAACATAAAGGAGGCTTTGTTATGAATAAGATGAAGAAGGTGTTGATGACGATGTTTGGTTTAGTGATGCTCCCCCTACTATTTGCTTGTAGTAACAATCAATCGGCTGGAATTGAAGCCATCAAGTCCAAAGGAAAATTGGTTGTAGCCCTCAATCCAGATTTTGCTCCATTTGAATACCAAAAAGTGGTTGATGGGAAAAATCAGATTGTGGGTTCAGATATCGAATTAGCCAAGGCTATCGCAACAGAACTAGGTGTCGAATTGGAACTATCTCCCATGAGTTTTGACAATGTACTGGCTAGTGTTCAATCAGGAAAAGCCGATCTTGCCATATCTGGTGTTTCTAAGACAGATGAACGGAGCAAGGTGTTTGACTTTTCCATTCCCTACTATACTTCAAAAAATAAGCTCATTGTCAAAAAATCTGACTTGGCTACTTATCAGTCTGTAAACGACTTGGCGCAGAAAAAGGTCGGAGCGCAGAAAGGTTCGATTCAAGAGACAATGGCGAAAGATTTGCTACAAAATTCTTCCCTCGTATCTCTGCCTAAAAATGGGAATTTAATCACAGATTTAAAATCAGGGCAAGTGGATGCCGTTATTTTTGAAGAACCAGTTGCCAAGGGATTTGTGGAAAATAATCCTGATTTAGCAATCGCAGACCTCAATTTTGAAAAAGAGCAAGATGATTCCTACGCGGTCGCCATGAAAAAAGATAGTAAGGAATTGAAAGAGGCAGTCGATAAAACCATTCAAAAGTTGAAGGAGTCTGGGGAATTAGACAAACTCATTGAGGATGCCTTTAAAGCATCCATTGAAAAATAGAAAGAAGGAAAAGAATATGAGTAAAGAAAAAGTAATTTTGGCCTATTCTGGCGGTTTGGACACATCAGTTGCTATTACATGGTTAAAGAAAGATTATGATGTTGTTGCAGTTTGTATGGATGTGGGTGAAGGGAAAGACTTAGATTTCATCCATGATAAGGCTCTCAAGGTTGGGGCAGTCGAATCTTATGTCATTGATGTTAAGGACGAATTTGCTACAGATTATGTGCTAGTGGCTCTTCAGTCACATGCCTACTATGAACAAAAGTACCCCTTGGTATCTGCCTTGAGCCGCCCTCTGATTTCTAAAAAATTGGTTGAAATAGCGCATCAGACAGGAGCGACTACAATTGCTCATGGTTGTACAGGTAAGGGGAATGACCAAGTGCGTTTTGAAGTATCGATTGCAGCCTTGGATCCCAATTTAAAAGTGGTTGCGCCAGTTCGTGAATGGAAATGGTCTCGGGAGGAAGAAATTCATTATGCTAAGGAAAATGGGGTACCTGTTCCTGCTAACCTTGACAATCCCTACTCTGTCGACCAAAATCTTTGGGGACGTGCCAATGAGTGTGGTATTTTGGAAAATCCATGGAATCAGGCTCCAGAAGAAGCCTTTGGCATCACAACTTCTCCAGAGCAAGCTCCAGATACGCCAGAATACATTGAGATTGAGTTTAGTGAAGGTGTTCCAGTTTCCCTCAATGGAGAAGAGATAAAATTGGCAGATTTAATTCAAAAACTCAATGAAATAGCTGGAAAACATGGGGTCGGACGGATTGACCACGTGGAAAATCGTTTGGTTGGGATTAAATCAAGAGAGATCTATGAGTGTCCAGGTGCAGTGACCTTGCTGACAGCTCATAAGGAAATTGAGGATTTGACGCTTGTGAGAGAAGTGGCTCATTTTAAACCAATTATAGAAAATGAATTATCAAATCTCATTTATAATGCTTTGTGGTTTAGTCCGGCTACGCAAGCCTTGATTGCTTATATTAAAGAGACTCAAAAAGTTGTCAATGGGACTGCAAAAGTTAAACTCTATAAGGGAAGCGCTCAGGTCGTGGCTCGGAAATCACCAAATTCTCTTTACGATGAAAATTTGGCGACGTATACTAGTGCGGATACCTTTGACCAAGATGCGGCTGTTGGCTTTATTAAGTTGTGGGGACTTCCAACCAAGGTTCATTCTGAGGTTCAAAAAAGCGCCAAATAGGGCGATTGACTAGAGAGGTGGATGTGATATGGCTAAGAATACAAAATTATGGGGTGGTCGCTTTGAAGGTACTGTCGAAGACTGGGTAGAGCGCTTTGGTGCGAGTATATCTTTTGACCAGAAATTAGCTAAATTTGATGTGATTGGTTCCTTAGCCCACGTTCAGATGTTGGGTCAGACGGGTATTTTGAGTTTGAATGAGTCAGAAAAGATTCAAGAAGGTTTGAAAGAGCTTTTAGAAGAGCTAGAGGCAGGCCAACTTGACTTTGATATCGCAAACGAAGATATTCATATGAATATGGAAGTGTTGTTGACAGAAAAAATTGGTCCCCTTGCAGGGAAGCTACATACAGCTCGTTCTCGAAATGACCAAGTTGCGACAGATATGCACTTATATCTCAAGGAACAACTAGGTCATGTCCTAGATAAACTAGCTCATCTCAAAGGTGTTTTATTAGACTTGGCGGAAAATCATGTGGAGACAATCATGCCGGGCTATACCCATCTGCAACATGCCCAACCTATTAGTTTTGCCCACCACCTGATGGCTTACTACAATATGTTTCAAAGAGACAGTGAACGTTTTGGATTTAACCAGAAGCATACAGACCTATGCCCTCTAGGTGCGGCGGCTTTGGCGGGAACGACTTTCCCCATTGATCGCCAATTGTCTAGCGATTTGCTGGAGTTTAAGCAACCTTATACAAATTCTTTGGATGCTGTTAGTGACCGCGATTTTATCTTAGAATTTCTATCCAACGCCAGCATACTCATGATGCATATGAGCCGTTTTTGCGAAGAAATGATCAATTGGTGTAGTTTTGAGTACCAATTCATTACCTTGTCAGATACGTTTACAACAGGTTCCTCTATTATGCCACAAAAGAAAAATCCAGATATGGCTGAGTTGATTCGAGGAAAGACTGGTAGAGTTTATGGGAATCTGTTTGGACTATTGACAGTCATGAAGTCCTTGCCTTTAGCTTATAATAAGGATTTGCAAGAGGATAAGGAAGGAATGTTTGACACGGTCGAAACGATTTTAAATTCCCTTGATGTGTTGGCAGGTATGTTATCTAGCTTGCAGGTAAATAAGGAAAAAATGCAAGAGTCTACAGAGAAGGATTTTTCAAATGCGACTGAGTTGGCAGATTATTTGGCAGGAAAAGGCTTGCCATTTAGAGAAGCTCATGAGGTTGTAGGAAGATTAGTGCTAGACTCTATCAAGTCTGCTAAAAATATTCAAGATTGGACTTTGGAGGAATTGCAAACCTATCATTCCCTCATTGCCGAGGATATCTATGTCTACTTGCAACCTAAAACTGCTGTTCAAAGACGAAATTCCTTGGGAGGTACAGGATTTGACCAAGTGAAATACCAGATTGCAGTTGCTAAGAAAGCGAATGAAGCTAGAAAGTGATAGATTGATAGGTTCAGAATAAGAGGTTGGTCGATTGACAGCCTCTTTCTTATCGTTAAAAAAGTGAGAGATATTGACTTTTGAAAAAAGATGTCATAATTGAGTTGGGATAAACGTAAAAGTCATACTTTCTCGTTAAATCGTTCGGCGATTCATGGTGACATGGACACATAGTAGTAAGCACACCATGTGGCTTGGCAGAGCTAAAAACTTCTGGCTTAACAACGGATGGTATTAAGAAATAACGAACAGAATAATATGAAAAGGTCGAGGAACCCCCTCGACTTTTTTATAATTTCTTTGGTTGATAATAGGTCTCTACTTCTTTTTTGAGATGAGACAGCATAGAAGTTTCCTCGGTCAGCTCTAGAAGTGAGAAACCTTTTTGGATAAGTTTAGCATCATCCGTACAAATCCCGATACGGACATAGCAGATAGCAAGCCTATCGTAGCTTTTCTTGTTCTTGGCATCTTCTAGTAAAGTGTAGCAGATTTGCTTACACATGTTTTTGTCTTGATTGTATAAGTAAATGGTGGAAAGGTTGAGTAGGATTGCCATTCGTAAGTCATATAAATGTTGGTAGTTTTTATAGACTTCCAAGCGTTGCAGGATTTTTCCAGTAATGAGATGGAGGTGATCAATGGAAAAACTGAAAAGAATGGTGTTGAGGATTTTCAGATCACTCTCATACCATGTATCTTGTTTTTCAATTTTCCTCCAAAGTTTCTTGACAACCTGTTCTGCGTGATCTGATAGTTCCCCTGTCCCGTGTTGACGGATATAAATGACAACTTCAAGCATGTCTCTGATTTCTTCTACAGGGAGATCGTGGTGGGTCTTGAGGTAGTCTTGGCATTTTTGAATTAAATTGACAAGATCGCTGGTCCCGATAATGGAACGCATATTGAGATAGGTTTGCATAATCTCTGTGCGTTGACTTGGTTGATAAAGTTGACAGATATATTCAAACTCTTCAAAACTCATATTGATTTGACGGAGAAGAAATTCCATATTTTCATATTTTGGGGTTGTCTTGCCACTTTCGATTTTTGATAAGCTAGTTCTTGAGAGAACACCCCCACAGACCTCTTCTTGGGTCAGCCCCTTTGACTCACGTATTTCTTTATAGACCTTTCCGAAATCATAACGCATGATTTACTCCTTTTCGTGAAAAAAGTTAACAAATAATAAAATCCTATTAAAAATATTGTATCATAGCAATGTAAAAAGTAAAAAAGAAAGTCGAAATAAATTCGTGAAAAAGGTTGACATAGTTTAAAAATGGAACCAAGGATAAGAGGAAGAAGCATGAGTAATCTAGAGTCAATTCGTAAAGCGCATATCATCGTGTGGGGGGCCTATCTATTTTTATCATTAAGGGCGCCGCTAATTAGCAGCACTGAGTATTTCTTGCTTATTTTTTTAGCGTTTCTCTATGCGATAGTATCGCTCCCTATATATTCAGTGAAAAATAAAATAGTATCTATCTGTCTAGCCATAAACTCAATTCTGTTAATGATTTTCCCGATTTTAATCAATAAATATTTCCCAGGAAAGGTTTCTACTTATATCGTATTAATCAGTATTTTTATCCTGGAGTTCTTAATCTTTAATATAATTGGTAAAGATTTTGATACTAGATTAGCTAGCGAGTATAGGAAAATCAGTCAGTTTAAAAGTAAGATGTCTCAATCTCCTTGGATAAAATATTTAGAGATTTCTAGTTTTATATTAACTATATTTCCATTTATTCTTCATGGTACAGTTGATAATCGTGTATTGGCTCTTATCTTTTTGATAAAAATTTGTGTAGATACTACGATAAAGCTTCTATTAAACGGAATTTTTAAGACAAGTAAGGTAATGAAAAGGAGGATATTTTCTCTTTTTGTACTAGATTTGATTATCTATATATTTTTAGGTTATGTTTTAGTGATACAAAAAGACGAATATCTGTTTTCAATTCTACTAATTTTTTCTAATTTCTCACTTCCCTTTATCAGAGAAAAAGAGTACGAATTATTTAAAAATAAGAAATGAGATAGATATGGTATCTTTATTAAAACTGAGAATAAATTTTGGGAAATACTTTTATTTATATTAGGTGTATTGCTAATTGGAATTGCGTTACTAAGTCCCCCAAAAATGAAATTTTGGAAATAGAGTTAGTGAGAAGGACAGGATAATAGTATTATGATGGTTGTTTTAATTGCAGTGGTTGTGGCATTTCTGTATTATGTAATTACAGAGTATTTTCAGAATAGTTATATTGACTGTATACTATTTCTAACATTGCTGATTTCTCATTTGATATGGGATTACTATTTTTTGCCTATTGAAATTTTAGTGGCATTAAGTGGAGCAAATTTGCTATCAAGATTTTTCAAAAAAAAGAGAAGTCAATAGAGTTGTTAATGGATTATTAAGACGAAAGGTAAAATTGGGATATTTAAAATGAAACATTTTTTTGCAGGAATTGGTGAAATTCATTTTTTGTTATTTTTATTATATCTAAGCATGTCTACTAGTCCAATTATTGGACTAGTGATTGGATATACTAAAATAAATCTAATAAATTCTATTATTATAGCTCTTGGTATGATATTGGCATTAATTTTGGTATTATCAAGAGTGTATAGAAAATATTTTTATAGAGACGATGATGACTAAAGTTTTTATCAATAAAAACCAGTGGTTCGTTGATTATCACCCTCTTTCTTGTCTTCTCTAATCAAGCATGTTATAATGAATACTGCTCAAGCGACCTTCAATCGTGAAGCACACACGACCTTCAATCGTGAATAAACGAATAGATGGGAGACTTACCATGAGTGATAACTCTAAAACACGTGTTGTCGTGGGGATGAGTGGTGGTGTTGATTCGTCGGTGACGGCTCTTCTTCTCAAGGAGCAGGGCTACGATGTGATCGGTATCTTCATGAAGAACTGGGATGACACAGATGAAAACGGCGTCTGTACGGCGACCGAAGATTACAAGGATGTGGCTGCGGTGGCAGACCAGATTGGCATTCCTTACTACTCTGTCAATTTTGAAAAAGAGTACTGGGACCGCGTTTTCGAGTATTTCCTAGCGGAATACCGTGCAGGACGTACGCCAAATCCAGATGTTATGTGTAACAAGGAAATCAAGTTTAAGGCCTTTTTGGACTATGCCATGACCTTGGGGGCAGACTATGTAGCGACTGGGCATTATGCCCGAGTGGCGCGTGATGAGGATGGAACAGTTCACATGCTTCGTGGTGTGGACAATGGCAAGGACCAGACCTATTTCCTTAGCCAACTTTCGCAAGAACAACTCCAAAAAACCATGTTCCCACTGGGGCATTTGGAAAAGCCTGAAGTTCGCAGACTAGCAGAAGAAGCAGGCCTTGCGACTGCTAAGAAGAAAGACTCGACAGGGATTTGCTTTATCGGAGAAAAGAACTTTAAAAACTTTCTCAGCAACTACCTGCCAGCTCAGCCAGGTCGCATGATGACTGTAGATGGTCGCGATATGGGCGAGCATGCAGGTCTTATGTACTATACGATTGGTCAGCGTGGAGGTCTCGGTATCGGTGGGCAACACGGAGGTGACAATGCCCCTTGGTTCGTTGTCGGAAAAGACCTAAGTAAGAACATTCTCTATGTCGGGCAAGGTTTCTACCATGACTCGCTCATGTCAACCAGTCTAGAAGCCAGTCAAGTCCACTTTACTCGTGATATGCCAGAAGAATTTACGCTAGAATGCACAGCTAAATTCCGTTATCGTCAGCCGGATTCTAAAGTGACAGTGCATGTCAAAGGAGACAAGGCAGAGGTCATCTTTGCGGAACCGCAACGCGCCATCACACCAGGACAGGCAGTTGTCTTTTACGATGGCGAAGAGTGTCTCGGTGGTGGTTTGATTGACAATGCCTACCGCGATGGACAAGTTTGTCAGTACATTTAGATTGACAAATTTTCTCAATTTGCTACAATAATAAAAGCAATAGAAATGATGGTCAAAGCTCATGGATGTTGCAGGCTTTTTTGTCCTGCACTTCTTTGGAGTTTTGACTGTTTTTGTGTCGTTTAAGGGAAAGGACAAGAATGACTCAGCAAGACTTTCGGACAAAAGTAGGAAATACAGTTTTTGGTGTTCGGGCGACAGCCTTGATTGTCCAAAATCGCAAGCTCCTAGTTACCAAAGACAAGGGAAAGTATTACACAATTGGAGGTGCGATTCAAGTCAATGAAAGAACGGAAGAAGCGGTAGTCCGCGAAGTGAGGGAAGAACTGGGTGTTAAAGCTCAAGCTGGGCAGCTAGCTTTTGTGGTTGAAAATCGTTTTGAACAAGACGGTGTTTCCTATCACAACATTGAGTTTCATTATCTGGTGGACTTGCTTGAAGATGCCCCATTGACCATGCAGGAAGATGAGAAAAGTCAGCCCTGTGAGTGGATTGATTTGGACCAGCTCCAGAATATCCAGCTAGTTCCAGCCTTTTTAAAAACAGCCCTGCCAGATTGGGACGGCCAACTAAGACACATTCATCTTGAGAAATAGGAGAGAAAAGGATGGTTAAGCTTATTGCCCATGTACTTGTTCATAGTGGTGGTGATTATTTGCTCATTCAGCGTTCGGAAATTAAAAGAGGACAACCCAACGTTTATCCAACTTACTGGGATATTCCTGGTGGCGGGGTTGAAAAGGGTGAACTTCCGCGAGATGGTGCTCTTAGAGAATGCATTGAAGAAGCGGGAGTTAGGCTAGATAGCAGTTCGCTCAAACTTCTTCACGAAGATAGTCAACTGGATACCTCTAAGGATACTGTCTTTACTCGCTTAGTTTATAAAGCAGAGTGGGTTGGGGAGAAGCCAATTATCCGATTAGATCCTGAAGAGCATACGCATTTTAAATGGGTTACTATGGCTCAAGCTCTAGAGGAGGAGAAGTTAGTTCCTTATTTACGAGAAATTTTTGAAAGGTTAAGAAATGACATATAATTTTACTGAAGAATACGATATTATTGTAATTGGTGCGGGACACGCTGGGGTTGAGGCTTCCTTGGCCGCTAGCCGTATGGGCTGTAAGGTCCTGCTTGCGACTATCAACATTGAAATGCTGGCTTTCATGCCTTGTAACCCCTCTATCGGTGGTTCTGCCAAGGGGATCGTTGTGCGTGAAGTTGATGCCCTCGGTGGCGAGATGGCCAAAACCATTGATAAGACTTACATTCAGATGAAGATGCTTAACACAGGGAAGGGGCCAGCTGTCCGTGCCCTTCGTGCGCAGGCTGACAAGGAGCTTTACTCCAAGGAAATGCGCAAGACGGTTGAAAATCAAGAAAATCTGACCCTTCGTCAGACCATGATTGATGAGATTTTGGTTGAAGATGGCAAAGTTGTCGGTGTTCGTACAGCGACCCATCAAGAGTATGCTGCTAAGGCTGTTATCGTGACTACAGGGACGGCCCTCCGTGGGGAAATTATCATTGGAGATCTTAAGTATTCATCAGGTCCTAACCACAGCTTGGCTTCTATTAACCTAGCTGACAATCTCAAGGAACTGGGCCTCGAAATTGGTCGTTTCAAGACAGGAACACCTCCACGTGTCAAGGCTTCTTCTATCAACTACGATGTGACAGAGATTCAGCCAGGAGACGAAGCGCCTAATCACTTCTCATACACTTCGCGTGATGAGGATTATGTCAAAGACCAAGTGCCATGCTGGTTGACCTATACCAATGGTACCAGTCATGAGATTATCCAAAATAACCTCCACCGTGCGCCTATGTTTACAGGTGTGGTCAAGGGAGTGGGACCTCGTTACTGCCCATCAATTGAAGACAAGATTGTGCGCTTTGCGGACAAGGAACGCCACCAACTCTTCCTTGAGCCAGAAGGGCGCAATACAGAGGAAGTCTATGTCCAAGGCCTCTCAACCAGTCTACCTGAGGATGTCCAGCGTGACTTGGTTCATTCCATCAAAGGTTTGGAAAATGCAGAGATGATGAGAACAGGTTATGCCATTGAGTATGACATGGTCTTACCTCACCAGTTGCGTGCGACTTTGGAAACCAAGAAAATCTCAGGACTTTTCACTGCTGGTCAGACAAATGGAACATCAGGTTATGAAGAAGCAGCAGGTCAAGGGATTATCGCGGGTATCAATGCGGCTTTGAAAGTCCAAGGCAAGCCTGAGTTGATTTTGAAGCGTAGTGACGGTTATATTGGGGTCATGATTGATGACTTGGTGACCAAGGGAACTATTGAACCCTATCGTCTCTTGACAAGTCGTGCTGAATACCGTCTCATTCTTCGCCATGACAATGCTGATATGCGTTTGACAGAGATGGGACGCGAGATTGGCCTTGTGGATGATGAACGCTGGGCTCGCTTTGAAATCAAGAAAAATCAATTTGAAAATGAGATGAAGCGTCTCGACAGTATCAAACTCAAGCCAGTCAAGGAAACCAATGCTAAGGTTGAGGAGATGGGCTTCAAGCCGTTGACAGATGCAGTGACAGCCAAGGAATTCCTTCGCCGTCCAGAAGTTTCTTATCAAGATGTGGTGGCTTTCATCGGACCAGCTGCAGAGGACTTGGATGACAAGATTATCGAATTGATTGAAACAGAAATCAAGTACGAAGGCTATATTTCCAAAGCCATGGATCAGGTTGCTAAGATGAAACGCATGGAAGAAAAACGCATTCCAGCCAATATTGACTGGGATGATATTGATTCTATCGCGACAGAAGCCCGTCAGAAGTTCAAACTCATCAATCCAGAAACCATCGGCCAAGCCAGCCGTATTTCGGGTGTAAACCCAGCAGATATTTCTATTTTGATGGTGTATTTGGAAGGTAAAAATCGTAGTATTTCTAAAACTCTTCAAAAATCAAAATAATACGTCGTCGGCTTCGGCTCACCTAACTCAAGTTATGCTTTCGCCTAGCCTTCTAGTCTGATTTCGATTTTTATTGAGTTTCAATCTCAAAAGAAAGCATAGAGAAAAACAGCTCCGAAAATCGGGGCTGTTTTATGATTTATTCTTCATCTGGTGTGAGGATCATTGGGATGATAATCGGTTCACGTTCTGTATTTTCATAAAGGAAGGGGCGAATGGCGTTGACAATGGCACCATTGACAGATTGAACGCTAGCATCCTTGTTTTTCAGTGCGATACGAATGGCATTGAAGAGGATACGCTGGCTTTGGCGAATCAAGTCTCCGGACTCTCTCATGTAGACAAAGCCTCGGCTGAGGATGTCTGGACCAGACAGAATCATCTGCGATTTGAAGTCAACAGTTGCGACTGCTAGAACGACACCGTCTTCAGATAGATCACGACGATCTTTGAGGACAGCAGCACCGATTTCACCGATACGATTTCCATCGACATAGATGTCTTGGGCATTGAAATGGCCTGCGATACGAGCTGAGTCAGCAGTAAGGGCAAGCACATCACCATTGCTCATGATAAAGATATTGTCCTTCTCGACACCAGTATCCACCGCTAGTCCAGCATGGACTTTCTGCATGCGGTATTCACCGTGGACAGGCATGAAGTATTTTGGCTTAATCAAGCGGAGCATAAGTTTTTGCTCTTGCTGACCACCGTGTCCAGATGTATGGATATTGTTCACTTTACCGTGGATAACTTCGACACCAGCTTCAGAAATGATGTTAATCAGTTTGTTGACGCTAGTCGTGTTTCCAGGGATTGGACTTGAAGAGAAGATAACGGTATCACCTGGTTGGAGTTGCACCTGACGGTGGGTTCCGTTGGCGATACGAGAGAGGGCTGCCATAGGTTCACCCTGACTACCTGTACAGAGGATCAGAACCTCGCCTGCAGGATAATCTTTGATTTCATTTGGCTCGATAAAGGTTCCCTTAGGAGCTTTGATGTAGCCAAGCTCAATTCCGTTGACAATGGCCTTTTCCATAGAGCGACCAAAGACCGCAATCTTACGTCCAGTCTTAACAGCGGCTTCTGTTGCTTGTTGGAGACGGAAGATATTTGAGGCAAAAGATGCAAAGATGATACGTCCTTCAATGCCTTGGATAATCTTCATGATGGATTGGCCAACGACTTTTTCAGAGTTGGTAAAGGTTGGAATTTCTGCATTTGTCGAGTCAGACAGGAGACAGAGTACACCTTCTTCACCAAGCGCAGCCATACGGTGCAAATCTGCTGGTTCACCAACTGGTGTTAAGTCAAACTTGAAGTCACCCGTACAGACAATTTTCCCTTGAGGAGTATGAATGACAATCCCCAAAGGCTCTGGAATAGAGTGAGTAGTTCTAAAGAAAGTTGCCTTGAGATTTTTAAAGGTCAACTCTGTGTTATGGTTGATTTCGTAAAGTTTGGCGTTGCGCAGGAGGCCGTGTTCTTCGAGTTTCCCACGGATCAAAGCCAAGGCAAGTGGTCCAGCATAGATTGGGACATTTGCTTGCTTGAGCAGGAATGGAATCCCACCGATGTGGTCCTCGTGTCCGTGGGTAATCAAAATAGCCTTGACGCGGTCGATGTTGTCTACGATGTAAGAGTAGTCAGGAATGACATAGTCGATACCCAGCAAGTCATCTTCTGGGAATTTAATCCCAGCATCGACGATGATAATCTCGTCTTGGTATTCAATTCCGTATGTGTTTTTCCCGATTTCTCCCAGACCACCGATGGCAAAAACGCCAACTTCTTCAGGTTTAAGAGTATAGGCCATATTAGAACTCCGTAATTTCGAAGGCGCCAGTTTCTTTTTCGTAATCTAGCAATTTGTCAGACAAGAGTTCGATATACTCGATATTGTACTCTGGGCGATTTTCTTCGACAAGTTGGCGAGCAGCGATACGACCCTCAAGTTCTGAGCTGGCATCGATGTCTAGGTAAAGTGCGCGTGTTGTTTCACGGCGTGGGCTACGTTCTTTTGTTTCTTGATAAAAAACTTTGTAAATCATATAGTTCCTTTCTATTTACAGGTCAGCTTATTCCAAACTTTTAGCATAGATTTGCTTGATTTCATTCCATTTTGTGTTTAGATTGACCTTGATTCGTTACAATTATTTCAATTATACCACAAAATGAAAAATTAGTAAAAGACGGAAACGAGAAAGTCACAGCTCGGCTTCTTTAGTAAGCGCTTGCAAAAACGAAGAAAATGTGTTATATTGATAACGGAAGTGAAATTTATTGCTTGTCATAATTCCATATAGTTTTTAAGTCAAGGAGGTTGCCCTATGTATAACTTATTTGCTTTTGCTATCGGAGCTCGCTTGGTAGCTTTTATTGTTTTTGTTGCTTGCGTTTATGGAGGGAATCTTCTATTTGCCAAACTGGAACGACGACAAAGCAAGTTCTTTGGAAAATTACCTTTGTGACTCTCTACTCGATTTTTCTCCTCCTCGTAACCTATGTCGTTTGGTTTGTATTTTACTTTGGATTAAATGCTTAGATGCCCTGCCTATGTTGGGGCATTTTTGTTTGGGGATAAAGAAAATTCCCATGTGCCAGCTTTTGTAGTATAATAGTAAGCAGACCAAAAGATAGGAATATGTTATGAAAGTATTAGCTTTTGATACGTCCAGCAAGGCTCTTTCTCTCGCTATTTTAGAGGACAAGCAGGTTCTTGCCGAGACGACGATTAATATTAAGAAAAATCACAGTATTACCCTCATGCCAGCCATCGATTTTTTGATGGCAAGTTTGGATTGGACGCCCAAGGATTTGGACCGAATCGTGGTGGCGGAAGGGCCAGGTAGCTACACAGGTTTACGAATCGCGGTAGCCACTGCTAAGACGCTGGCTCATACTCTGAACATTGAGTTAGTTGGTATGTCTAGCCTCTTGGCTCTGGTGCCCTACCAACAAGAAGGCTTGTTCGTTCCTTTGATGGATGCGCGTCGCAACAATGTTTACGCAGGATTCTATGAAAATGCTCAGCCTGTTATGCCAGAAGGGCACCTGCCATTTGAGCGAGTCATCGAGCTAATCAAGGGTGCTAGTCAGGTAACCTTTGTCGGAGAAGTTGACCCCTTTGTGGAGCAGATTCAAGAACACTTGCCAAGGAATAATTACAAAGAAACCTTGCCTAATGCAGCCAATCTTGCTCTTTTGGCTTGGGACAAGGAAGCAGACTCCTTGCATGATTTTGTGCCGAACTACCTCAAGCGTGTCGAGGCTGAGGAAAACTGGCTCAAGAATCACACCGAATCTGGCGAGTCTTACATTAAACGCCTATGATAGAAATCAAACGAACTCAACAGCAACCTGACTTGGCTCAAGACATCTACGCTGTCATGGCAGCTGTTTACCCAGTCAGTCCTTGGACTCTGGAACAAATCCAAGCAGACCTAGCTCAAGATCAGACTTGGTATGCTCTGGCTTATGATGGGACCGAAGTGATTGGATTTCTAGCTGTGCAGGAAAATATCTTTGAGGCAGAAGTCTTGCAAATCGCTGTTAAAGGAGCCTATCAGGGTAAGGGGATTGCGTCAGCCTTGTTTGCTCAATTGCCGACAGACAAGGAGATTTTCCTCGAAGTTAGAAAGTCAAATCAACGAGCGCAAGCATTTTACAAGAAAGAAAAGATGGCAGTCATCGCTGAGCGAAAGGCCTACTACCATGACCCAGTCGAGGACGCCATTATCATGAAGAGAGAAATAGATGAAGGATAGATATATTTTAGCATTTGAGACATCCTGTGATGAGACCAGTGTCGCCGTCTTGAAAAACGACGACCAGCTCTTGTCCAATGTCATTGCTAGTCAAATTGAGAGCCACAAACGTTTTGGGGGCGTAGTGCCTGAAGTAGCCAGTCGTCACCATGTCGAGGTCATTACAGCCTGTATCGAGGAGGCACTAGCAGAAGCAGGGATTACCGAAGAGGACGTGACAGCTGTTGCGGTTACCTATGGACCGGGCTTGGTCGGAGCCTTACTAGTTGGTTTGTCAGCTGCCAAGGCCTTTGCTTGGGCTCATGGACTTCCACTTATCCCTGTTAACCACATGGCTGGTCACCTCATGGCAGCTCAAAATGTAGAGCCTTTGGAGTTTCCCTTGTTAGCCCTCTTGGTTAGCGGTGGACACACAGAGTTGGTTTATGTTTCTGAGGCTGGTGACTACAAGATTGTTGGGGAAACGCGAGATGACGCGGTTGGCGAGGCCTATGATAAGGTTGGCCGTGTCATGGGCTTGACCTATCCTGCTGGTCGTGAGATTGACGAGCTAGCTCATCAGGGGCAGGATATTTATGATTTCCCTCGTGCCATGATTAAGGAAGATAATCTGGAGTTTTCATTCTCAGGTTTGAAATCGGCCTTTATCAATCTTCACCATAATGCCGAGCAAAAGGGAGAAAGCTTGTCCACAGAGGATTTGTGTACTTCCTTCCAAGCAGCTGTCTTGGATATTCTTATGGCAAAAACTAAGAAGGCTTTGGAGAAATACCCTGTTAAAACCCTTGTCGTGGCAGGTGGTGTGGCAGCCAATAAAGGTCTCAGAGAACGCCTAGCAGCTGAAATCACAGATGTCAAGGTTATCATCCCACCACTGCGCCTCTGCGGAGACAATGCAGGTATGATTGCCTACGCCAGCGTCAGCGAGTGGAACAAAGAAAACTTTGCAAGCTTGGATCTCAATGCAAAACCAAGTCTCGCTTTTGATACCATAGAATAAGGAGTCAGCTTAAAGCTGGCTGTTTTCCTTTTTTAACTGTCAGAATATTTTGACAAATGAGTGTAAATAATGATATACTATATAAAAAATAGGAGGTGGCAAGATGATTGAGAGAATGGAATTGGGGGAATTTTACAAGGAATTACGTTTGGCTAGAAAACTCAAGCAGTCAGATGTGGCTTGTACTGGACTAACAGCCTCTCAGTTGTCAAAGTTTGAGCTAGGGCAGTCTATGCTATCTGCGGATAAGTTGATCCTAGCCATCCAAGGGATCAATATGAATTTTGATGAGTTTGGTCATAAGCTCAACAATTATCAAGAATCCCTACATATGCAAATTGGTAGAAAGGTTGTGGATCGCTTTGCCCACCAAGATATAGCTGGTTTAGAGCAACTATTAGAGGAGGTCAAGCAAGAACAGATGGCAGAGACCTATCGTCGTTTGAATGCTATTGTAATCAAAGATGCCATCCATTCCTTAGATAAAAGCTATCCGCTAGCAGAGGAGGATAGCGAATTTTTGACCACCTACCTCTATGCTATTGAGTCTTGGACCTGGTTTGAACTCTATCTCTTTTGCAATACCATGCCCTTCTTGAGCAACCAAGATTTGATATTTTTATCAACCTCGTTACTTGAAAAATCCAAGGAATTTAAAGAGTTAGTACATAATAGACTGTATATGAAAAGTGGATTTCTGAATATTATATCAGAACTCATGGAGCGTAAGCTATTTTCTTATATTCCAATCTTTGAGGCCGAGTTGGAGAGCATGCTTCGTCCATACGATGTTTTTGAAAAAGTATCGTGGCAGTTTTTAAAGAAGATGAGTGTCTTTCTTCAAACCAAAGGAAGCAATCAAAAAGAGATTGAATACTTTATCCAATCTCTGCAAGTATTAGAAAATCCACAATTGATAGCCCTTTTTGAATTGCGTTTGCAGCAATACAAAGAGCTTATCAATTAGTTAGAAATGGGAAGACGATAATCCATTCGGTAATGAGTAGAAGTATTAGTTGAATTTTTCTTTTTTTCATATTATTAGCCTCCTTGTCAGTAGTAACTTTATTATACCAGGGAAATAATCAAATCTACCAAAATCACAAATAAGAAATTGCTACAAGAAAAAATATCAAATATGCGATTTTCTAAAATAAGCCAATTTCCGTGTTATACTGTCCTTGTAAAACATTTGAAGCAAATCCTAGGTCGCAGAAGTGGTTTACAAATGAAGATAATTGAAGGAGTGTAAAAGATGTTAAATTTACAATTTGCAGAAACAATGGAATTGACAGAAGCTGAGTTGCAAGATGTTAGAGGAGGAAATATCACTTCGGTTTGCGTGGGTGAAAATATTGGTTGTGGTGGCAGTGCTTTGCCTGCTTGGGGAGGTAGAGGTATTAGTCCCAGACCTTATGGGGCATTTGATTGGACTAATGGGCTGATTGAAGGACTGTTTGGAAAACGCCGTAACTAATATTTAGGAGAAGAAACTATGAAAAGGGGAGAAACGAAATTTTACCTAGGAACCATTTTGGTACTTATGTCTTATTACTTGATTTTTAGTTTAGTAGTGAGATTAGAGTTTGTGGATCAATTATCAGATTTTGGATTTTATGGGATTCAAATTTTATTGATAGTAATTGAAGGAATTGCTAGTACTGTGCTTCTTGTTAAGAGTCAACGTTGGAAAGATTACGGTCGATTTCAGTTTCGTTGGTCCTATCTGGGTATCTTCTTTCTTTCCTTTATATTGATGTTTTTGTGGGTAAATATAACGACTAGGATCTTTCCCAGCACACAAAATAGTAGTGCTATAAAAGAAGCCGTAGCCAATTTGACGGGAATTAGTTATTTTGTGACACGTATTCTCTATGGCAGTCTTATTGCTCCGATAGTTGAGGAGTTAGTTTTCCGTGGCCTTCTGATGACAGCCCTATCTAAATTTAAAAAATACTATATTGATGCCATTATTTCTTCCGCACTCTTTAGTCTCATCCATGTTTTACAATATGGATGGGTGTTAACAGACTTCATCGTTTATGCAGGAGCAGGTCTGCTACTCTGTATTCTTTTTCGTTATACACGTTCAATTTATTGGTCAATGACACTTCACATCTTGTGGAATACCTTTTTAATTATCGTGAGCTTATTGGTGTTTGGATATTAGAAAGATGAAATATGAAAAAGATAATTTCTAAATACTATTTTATTGTAGTTGTTCTGCTTATCATGGCTGACCAGAAGTTCAGTAGTCTAGTTTTACGCAGCGACCTTGTTATTGGTCTATCTAACTTTGGCCTATCTAACTTTGGCCTATCTAACTTTGGCTATTATTTATCAGATATGATGTTGCACTTTCTTGTGGTTCTATTTGCACTTATTGCTATGATTTGGTCAGGTAAATGGCAGAAAATCAACAGTAGAAAGTTTAAAAAATCTTATCTTTTCTATTCCTTCCTAGCTCTGCTTGCTTTTGTTGTTTGGAATTTTGTCACCTTTTTTCTTTTCCCACCTACTCGCAATGAAATTTCTTATCAACATGCTGCTCCTACTTTTACAGGAGCTACGGCATTTTTGATGTATTTTTTTATCCTGTAATTGCAGGTCCCATTTTTGAAGACATGATTTATCGTGGATTAGTGATGACTGCTCTGGAAAAAGGGAAAAAATGGGGACTGGATGTACTTGGTTCTGCTGCTTTGTTTGGAATATTGCATATTAGTAATCATGGTTGGGTATTGACAGACTTTGTCTTCTATATGGGTGGAGGTCTTATATTTGCAGTCTTATTTAGAATGACAAAGTCAATTTATTGGCCTATTGGACTGCATATAGTCTACAATGGTATTGGTCAGCTTTTGATGTTACTGTAATTTTGGTTGTTAGTAGTATCGCGGTCTATTCTTGGGGAAAGATTCCCATTTGAATTTAAAAAGGAGTTGTAATGAAAGTATTTCTTCAAAATAGAGATTTTAGGCAATTAACTATCAACCAGTGGATTTCAACGCTTGGGGATACGATTTTTTATCTGGCCTTCCTGAATTATGTGGCAGATGCCTCTTTTGCCCCTTTGGCGATTTTACTTATCACGATTTCAGAAACCCTTCCCCAAGTTCTACAAATCTTTCTGGGAGTTTTGGCGGATTTTCAACATCATCGTGTCCTAAAATATACAATTATTAGTTTTGCAAAATTTTTGCTTTACTCTATAGTGTCCCTATCGCTTTCAGGGCAGTCTTTCTCCTTGTTGATAGTAGCATTTATTTGTCTGATTAACCTCTTGTCTGACACATTGAGTTATTTTTCAGGCGCCATGCTCACTCCGATTTTCATTAGAATTATTGGGCAAGATCATCTGGCAGAAGCTATTGGATTTAAATAGTCAACTGTTAGTTTGGTGAAAACAATCAGTAATATTTTAGGAGGAGTCTTATTAGGTATTCTATCCATCCAGTTTATTTCCTTGCTGAACGCTCTTACCTTTTTAATCGCATTTTTAGGTATCCTCTTCATAAAAAATGATCTCTTGAAAGTAGAAAAAACGATTAGCTATCAAGAAGGACTCTCTGTAAAATCCTTTTGCCAGCATTTGCTCCAATCATCGAAATTGATATGGAATATGAATCAGGTGCTCTTGGTTTTGTTTATTATTTCTATTAGTCAAGCAGTGATAAATGTTACAGTTCCTGTTTCTACTCTATTTTTGAGGAATCAGCCCTTTTTGAATTTACAAACAGGTCAATCTCTTGCCTTGTTATCCACTCTTGAATTAGCAGCCCTTATTGTCGGAAGTCTTGTGAGTAGCTATTTGAAAAATACGATTTCTATAAAAACAGCTCTCTATGCCTCACTTGTCATCCAGTTGCTTCTTCTAGTAGGATTTGCCACAGTTCGTTTTGACTGGATTCTTATCTTTAGTGCCTTGGATGCCTTTTTCGCAGGTGTCCTCTCTCCTAGATTACAGGAACTCATTTTTAAACAAATACCTGAGGAGTCAATGGGAGCAGTTCAATCCTCTATCGGTGCTATTACGGTTGTTTTACCGAGCTTATTTACAATAGCTTTGGTAACCATTGCTACTAGCTTTGGAACTCTGGCAGTTAGCTTTGTTTTATTGCTATTTCTTCTAGTTGCCTTTGCCATGCTCTTGAATATTCGTGAAAGTATCTAGCGGAGAATTTCTATAATATATGTTTGAGACTGGATTGCCAGTCTTTTTATGATAGCTACAATCAGCAGACTTTTTTCTCTTTCCTGAATGTGTTATAATAGTCCATGCTGTGGCTGGAGCCTTTTCAGCCCATTTATTAAGACAATATGAGGAGAAAGATGAAAGAAAAAGGATTTTGGGAGGGGGCGCAGGCAGCCATGCCAACGGCCCTAGGTTATGTTAGTATCGGGCTGGCCTGTGGGATTATTGGTGCACCCTATGTGACACCTGTTGAGATGGCCTTGATGAGCCTCTTTGTTTATGCTGGGAGTGCCCAGTTTGCCATGTTGGCCTTGATTGCAGTGCAGGCGCCTGTGGCTGCCATTGCTATGACGGTTTTTTTGATTAATTTGCGTCTCTTTTTGTTGAGTTTACACGCATCGACTTATTTCCGCCATACCAGTCTTTGGCACAATATCGGTATGTCTAGTATCTTGACGGATGAGACTTATGGTGTTTTAATGGGAGAATTGGCCCATACAGATAGGGTCAATCCTATGTGGATGCATGGGAATAATCTCAACAGCTATGTGGCTTGGTTTATTGGGACGGTTGTTGGGACAGCTCTAGGTGGTCTTCTGCCAAATCCCGAAATCTTTGGTCTTGACTTTGCTCTGGTAGGCATGTTTATCGGGATTTTTGCCTCGCAATTCCAGATTATGCAAAGACGGATTCCTGTCCGCAATCTGCTCATTATCCTAGCAGTTGTTGCGGTGTCCTTCTTTTTGCTCTTGACAGTGGTGTCTCAGTCACTAGCTGTTCTGTTTGCGACGCTACTTGGTTGTACAATGGGGGTGGTTTTAGATGGTCAGTAAGTATCTTTTATTAGCAGTTATTTTCTCTGGCTTGGTGACCTGGATTCCCCGTATGATTCCCTTCATCTTAGTCAAGTATAAGGGCCTGCCTGCGATCGTTGAACGTTTTTTGAAGTTCTTGCCCGTCTCTATTATCTTTGCTTTGATTCTTTCAAGCGTAGTGACAGGCAAGGTTGGGAACCTTCCTCAAATCAAATGGCTGGACTTTTTAGCAGTCTTTCCAACAGCTTGGGTAGCCTTTCGCTACCGCAATCTAGTCGGAACAGTTCTCTTCGGAGTGGTCTTGATTGCCGTCTTGCGTTTGTTTTTTTAAATCAGCCATAAAGAAAACCTATCACAGAGATAGATATCATATAATGGCGTAAATGGTCTTTTTCTGTTAAGATTATAAGGTATTCTATTTTGGAGGAAATGACATGAAAAAAATCGTTAAATACTCATCTCTTGCTGCCCTAGGGCTTATTGCTGCAGGTGTGCTAGCAGCTTGCTCAGGGGGTGCTAAGAAAGAAGGAGAAGCAGCTAGCAAGAAAGAAATCATCGTTGCAACCAATGGTTCGCCAAAACCATTTATCTATGAAGAAAATGGCGAATTGACTGGTTACGAGATTGAAGTCGTTCGCGCTATCTTTAAAGATTCTGACAAGTATGATGTCAAGTTTGAAAAGACAGAATGGTCAGGTGTCTTTGCTGGTCTTGACGCTGATCGTTACAATATGGCTGTCAACAATCTTAGCTACACTAAAGAACGTGCGGAGAAATACCTCTATGCCGCACCAATTGCTCAAAACCCTAATGTCCTTGTAGTGAAGAAAGATGACTCTAGCATCAAGTCTCTCGCTGATATCGGTGGAAAATCGACGGAAGTCGTTCAAGCTACTACATCAGCTAAGCAGTTAGAAGCATACAACGCTGAACACCCGGACAACCCAACTATCCTTAACTATACTAAGGCAGACTTCCAACAAATCATGGTACGTTTGAGCGATGGTCAGTTTGACTACAAGATTTTTGATAAAATCGGTGTTGAAACAGTCATCAAGAACCAAGGCTTGGACAACTTGAAAGTCATTGAACTTCCAAGCGACCAACAACCTTACGTTTACCCACTTCTTGCTAAAGGTCAAGATGAGTTGAAATCATTTGTAGACAAACGTATCCAAGAACTCTACAAAGACGGAACTCTTGAAAAATTGTCTAAACAATTCTTCGGAGACACTTATCTACCAGCAGAAGCTGATATTAAATAATTTCTTGAAATCATCCATTCTGAATAAGATGGGTGATTTCTCAGTTTTTAGGGATATAGTTTTAAACTATATATCTGACTATCTAATAACAATTTGTGGAATCAAATAAATTGTGAGATACTAGTACGGTATTATTTTTAAGGAGAAAGAATCATGAAAATCAAAAAATGGCTTGGTGTAGCAGCCCTTGCTACAGTCGCAGGTTTGGCTCTTGTCGCTTGCGGAAACTCAGAAAAGAAAGCAGACAATGCAACAACTATCAAAATCGCAACTGTTAACCGTAGCGGTTCTGAAGAAAAACGTTGGGACAAAATCCAAGAATTGGTTAAAAAAGACGGTATCACTTTGGAATTTACAGAGTTCACAGACTACTCACAACCAAACAAGGCAACTGCTGATGGTGAAGTAGACTTGAACGCTTTCCAACACTACAACTTCTTGAACAACTGGAACAAAGAAAACGGGAAAGACCTTGTAGCGATTGCAGATACTTACATCTCTCCAATTCGCCTTTACTCAGGTTTGAATGGAAGTGACAACAAGTACACTAAAGTAGAAGACATCCCAGCAAACGGAGAAATTGCTGTACCAAACGACGCTACAAACGAAAGCCGTGCGCTTTACTTGCTTCAATCAGCTGGCTTGATTAAATTGGATGTTTCTGGAACTGCTCTTGCAACAGTTGCTAACATCAAAGAAAATCCAAAGAACTTGAAAATCACTGAATTGGACGCTAGCCAAACAGCTCGTTCATTGTCATCAGTTGATGCTGCCGTTGTAAACAATACCTTCGTTACAGAAGCAAAATTGGACTACAAGAAAGCACTTTTCAAAGAACAAGCTGATGAAAACTCAAAACAATGGTACAACATCATCGTTGCGAAAAAAGATTGGGAATCATCACCAAAAGCTGATGCTATCAAGAAAGTGATCGCAGCTTACCACACAGATGACGTGAAAAAAGTTATCGAAGAAACATCAGACGGTTTGGATCAACCAGTTTGGTAATAAGAAACAGGGAGGTGGGAGAGAAAATTCCACCTCTTGCTTTTGTAATGAGCATGGATTGTAAAGAAGACTATAGGTTCATAGAAAGGTAGAGAGAATATGGTTTTTCCTAGCGAACAAGAACAGATTGAAAAATTTGAAAAGGATCATGTGGCCCAGCATTATTTTGAGGTTTTGCGTACCTTGATTTCTAAGAAGTCGGTCTTTGCCCAACAGGTGGGTCTCAAAGAAGTTGCCAACTATCTGGGTGAGATTTTCAAGCGTGTGGGGGCTGAAGTGGAGATTGATGAGACTTATACGGCTCCCTTTGTCATGGCGCATTTCAAGAGTTCGCGTCCAGATGCCAAGACCTTGATTTTCTATAACCACTATGACACTGTGCCAGCGGATGGGGATCAAGTCTGGACAGAGGATCCTTTTACTCTTTCAGTCCGCAATGGTTTCATGTATGGGCGTGGGGTTGATGACGACAAGGGTCATATCACGGCTCGTTTGAGTGCTTTGAGAAAATATATGCAGCACCATGATGATTTGCCTGTCAATATCAGTTTTATCATGGAGGGAGCGGAGGAATCAGCTTCGACAGACCTGGATAAGTATCTGGAAAAACATGCGGACAAACTCCGTGGTGCAGATTTGTTGGTCTGGGAACAAGGAACCAAAAATGCTTTGGAACAGTTGGAAATTTCTGGTGGAAATAAAGGAATCGTGACCTTTGATGCCAAGGTGAAAAGTGCTGATGTGGATATCCATTCTAGTTATGGTGGGGTTGTGGAATCAGCTCCTTGGTATCTCCTTCAAGCCTTACAGTCTCTTCGCGCTGCAGATGGCCGTATCTTGGTTGAAGGTTTGTACGAAGAAGTACAAGAGCCAAATGAACGTGAATTGGCCTTGGTGGACACTTACGCCCAACGAAATCCAGGGGAAATCAGCCAGATTTATGGTTTGGAATTGCCTCTCTTACAAGAGGACCGTGCAGCCTTTCTAAAACGTTTCTTTTTCGAGCCAGCCCTTAATATAGAAGGGATTCAGTCAGGTTATCAAGGACAAGGGGTTAAAACGATTTTGCCTGCAGAAGCTAGTGCTAAGTTAGAAGTTCGTTTGGTTCCTGGCCTAGAACCGCATGATGTTCTGGAAAAAATTCGGAAACAGCTAGACAAAAATGGCTTTGATAAGGTAGAATTATACTATACCTTGGGAGAGATGAGCTATCGAAGCGATATGAGCGCGCCAGCCATTCTCAATGTGATCGAGTTGGCCAAGAAATTCTATCCACAGGGCGTTTCAGTCTTGCCGACGACAGCTGGGACAGGGCCTATGCATACGGTATTTGACGCCCTAGAGGTGCCAATGGTGGCCTTCGGTCTAGGAAATGCCAATAGTCGAGACCACGGTGGAGATGAAAACGTACGAATCGCCGATTACTACACCCATATTGAATTAGTAGAGGAGCTGATTAGAAGCTATGAGTAGAGATATTATCAAGTTAGATCAGATCGATGTGACTTTTCATCAAAAGAAGAGAACCATCACAGCGGTCAAGGATGTGACAATTCACATCCAAGAAGGGGATATCTACGGAATCGTTGGATATTCTGGAGCAGGGAAATCAACCCTTGTACGGGTGATTAACCTCTTGCAAAAACCATCTGCAGGGAAAATTACCATTGACGACGATGTGATTTTTGATGGTAAGGTGACCTTGACAGCAGAGCAGTTGCGTCGTAAACGTCAGGATATCGGGATGATTTTCCAGCATTTCAATCTGATGAGCCAAAAGACAGCAGAGGAGAATGTAGCCTTTGCCCTTAAACATTCTGGACTCAGCAAGGAAGAAAAGAAGGCTAAAGTAGCTAAGTTGTTGGACTTGGTCGGCTTGGCAGATCGTGCTGAAAACTACCCTTCACAATTATCTGGAGGGCAAAAACAGCGTGTAGCCATTGCGCGTGCCTTGGCCAATGATCCAAAAATCTTGATTTCAGACGAGTCAACTTCTGCCCTTGATCCGAAGACAACCAAGCAGATTTTGGCCTTGTTGCAAGATTTGAACCAAAAATTAGGCTTGACTGTTGTCTTGATTACGCATGAAATGCAGATTGTCAAAGATATTGCCAATCGTGTGGCAGTTATGCAGGATGGGCATTTGATTGAAGAGGGTAGTGTTCTTGAAATCTTCTCAGACCCTAAACAACCCTTGACCCAGGACTTTATCTCAACAGCTACAGGTATTGACGAAGCCATGGTCAAGATTGAGAAGCAAGAAATCGTGGAACATCTATCTGAAAACAGTCTTTTAGTGCAACTCAAGTATGCAGGTGCTTCGACAGACGAGCCACTTTTGAATGAATTGTACAAGCATTACCAAGTAACAGCTAATATCCTCTATGGAAATATCGAAATTCTCGATGGTACTCCTGTTGGAGAATTGGTGGTGGTCTTGTCAGGTGAAAAAGCAGCGTTGGCAGGTGCTCAAGATGCCATTCATCATGCAGGCGTACAACTAAAAGTATTGAAGGGAGGACAGTAAGATGGAGTCATTGATTCAAACCTATTTGCCAAATGTCTATAAGATGGGCTGGGCTGGTCAGGCAGGCTGGGGAACAGCCATCTACCTAACCCTCTATATGACAGTTCTTTCCTTCATCATCGGAGGTTTCTTGGGGCTTGTTGCAGGTCTCTTCCTTGTCTTGACAGCGCCAGGTGGTGTCTTGGAAAATAAAGTCGTTTTCTGGATTTTGGATAAAATCACCTCTATTTTCCGTGCGGTGCCATTTATCATTCTCTTGGCAGTCTTGTCACCCTTCTCACACCTAATCGTAGGGACAAGTATCGGGCCAAATGCGGCTATCGTACCGCTATCTTTTGCAGTCTTTGCCTTCTTTGCCCGTCAAGTACAGGTGGTATTGGCTGAGCTAGATGGTGGTGTTATTGAGGCGGCTCAAGCGAGCGGAGCGACATTCTGGGATATCGTAGGTGTTTACCTATCAGAAGGTCTTCCAGATTTGATCCGTGTGACAACTGTGACCTTGATTTCTCTTGTTGGAGAAACAGCTATGGCCGGTGCGGTTGGAGCTGGTGGTATTGGTAACGTGGCCATCGCTTATGGATTTAACCGCTACAATCACGATGTGACTATCTTGGCAACTATCATTATCATTTTGATTATCTTTGCAATCCAATTCTTGGGAGACTTCTTGACCAAGAAATTGAGCCATAAATAAAAAAGAGCCGTATGGCTCTTTTTTATTTATCAGATTTTCTGTGCCAATTTTTTACTCAAGGCTTGTCCAATCAAGGCACCCACTAGGGCTCCGATGACAATACTTGCGATAAATAGAAGGACGGTTCCAGGGTTTGGTGCGACCATGATACGGTCGATATATTCTTGGGATTTTCCTCTTGCCAGAAGGGTAGCCATATAGGCTTTGGGAGTAATCCACATAAGTAAGATTGGTCCTGATGTGCTAAAGGCAAAGAGAATAAAAGAAAGGAAGTTCTTTGTTTGGTTCTTGTATTTTCCGAGGCTAGCTACGGCATCTGCTAGCAGACCACAGATAATTCCAGGAAGGAAGGCACCGGCACCGTGTTTAGTTCCTAAGAAAAAGAGGGCAATGACAAGGCCGATAGTGGTAATGGCTCCAAAGCGCGGAACTTTTGCGATTAGAATCATATAGACGCCACCGCCGACAAGGGCAGTAAAGGCAGGCGCATAAAACATGTTTCCAGCTTGGTCAAAGAGATTGCCCAAAAGGACACCAATCCCCATGCAGAGGAAGTAAAGAACTGCAAAAAGCAGTGTAGTTAAGATAGATTTCTTCATGAATTGTCTCCTGATAATTTTTTCACAATTCTCATTTTACCATGGTTTGATGGGATTGTAAATGGATACTAGAAGTTTTTGAAAACGCTTGAAATATGATATAATAGTTTCATAGTTATTTTTAGGAGGATATCATGGGGAGATTTTTAGACTTTGTCTTTAATCGTTTCTTTTTAGGGATGATTGCGACAGCCTTCTTTTGGTTATTAACTTTAGCAGGAGGGATTATCCTTGGTCTAGCGCCGGCTAGTGCTACCTTGATGAGCCTGTATGCAGAACATGGTTATAGCTTTCGGGAATACAGTTTGAAGGAGGCGTGGTCTCTTTATAAGCAAAATTTCGTCTCAAGCAACCTGATTTTCTATAGCTTTTTAGGGGTGGATCTAGTTTTGGTCTATGGCCTGTATCTCTTGGTGCAATTGCCTCATCAGACTATTATTCATTTGATTACGACCTTTTTGAATGTCCTAGTAGTTGCCTTAATCTTTTTGGCTTATACAGTATCTTTGAAATTACAAGTTTATTTTGATTTGTCCTATCGAAATAGTCTCAAACTATCCTTGATTGGCATCTTTATGAGCTTAGCGGCTGTGGCCAAGGTTCTCCTTGGGACAGTGCTACTTGTGGCAATTGGTTACTATATGCCTGCCCTACTTTTCTTTGTAGGAATTGGGATGTGGCATTTCTTTATCAGTGATATGTTGGAACCGGTCTATGAAAGTATCCATGAAAAATTGGCGACAAAATAGAATGAAGCAGTTTTGGCTACATACGCTTCTAAGAACCTATAGTTCAGTCATGATGATTATTATTGCGAGTTTTGCAATCTTACTCTCTTACGCTGACTGGGATTCACGGGAAAAGGAAGCTCAAAGAGTAGCTCAACGTGTAACCACTCGAACAGTTGATGAGGTGGAGTATTATTATAGAGAATCAGCCCAACTGGCGCAAGATTTAGTAGCCAATCAAGACCGGATACAAGGGGTTTATAAGTACTTTAGCTTGTCAACTTCTGAGTATTTTTATTGGCTGTTGGAGCATCAAGCAGCTTCGTCAACTTCTATTTCTCTGTATGAAAACATTGATGATCTTTATGTCCAAAATGACTCTATAACGGGTGTTGCAATCGTCTTGCAGGATTTTAAAGAAGTTTATGTTTCAACAAGGGATAAAAGAAGTGGTCATATCTTGCCTGCTGAGGCCTTTAAACCAGAGGCCAATAGTTTTGGCATTCCAGTTCTGGACCCAGCAACGGATCAATCTATAGGAGTGATTTACATCTCCTTGGATCCAGAAGTCTTATATCATGCCGTTGACAATACCCGAGGTCATATCCCGATGGCTGTGACTGTGACATCACCATTTGATACGGAGATTTTTCATATTGGTGAGAGGGTCAATAGGGAACATGAGAACTGGTTTGTCGGTTTTACCTCTCATGGATATCAGGTTCAGGTGGCAGTTCCTAAAAACTTTGTTTTACAAGGAACAGTGGCTAGCTCTGCTTTGATTGTGGGCTTGAGCCTTCTCTTTATTGTCATTCTCTATCTGACTTTGAGGAAGACTTTTGCTAATTATCAAAAGCAGGTAGTGGACCTGGTGGATTCCATCCAAGCTATTGCCAAAGGACAAGAAGGTCTTCGCATTGATACGCTTGAAAAGGATCAGGAATTGCTCCTAATCGCGGAGACGACCAATGATATGTTGGATCGCTTGGAAAAGAATATCCATGATATTTATCAGTTAGAGCTTAGTCAAAAAGATGCCAATATGCGGGCCTTGCAGGCGCAAATCAATCCTCATTTTATGTATAATACGCTGGAGTTTTTGCGTATGTATGCAGTCATGCAGAGTCAAGATGAGTTGGCAGATATCATTTATGAGTTCAGTAGTCTCTTGCGTAACAATATTTCCGACGAAAGAGAAACTCTTCTCAAACAGGAATTAGAATTTTGCCGTAAATACAGCTATCTCTGCATGGTTCGCTATCCCAAGTCCATTGCCTATGGTTTCAAGATAGACCCAGGGTTAGAGAATATGAAAATTCCCAAGTTTACCTTGCAACCGCTGGTAGAAAATTATTTCGCGCATGGTGTTGACCATAGACGAACAGATAATGTGATTAGTATCAAGGCGCTTAAACAGGATGGTTTTGTAGAAATTTTGGTGGTCGATAATGGCCGTGGGATGTCGGTTGAAAAGCTGGCAAGTATTCGAGAAAAATTAAGTCAGAGACATTTTGAACACCAAGCCAGTTACAGTGATCAAAAGCAATCTATCGGGATTGTCAATGTCCATGAGCGTTTTGTGCTCTATTTTGGGGACCGCTATGCTATTACTATAGATTCTGCAGAGCAAGCAGGTGTTCAGTATCGTATTACAATTCAAGATGAGTAGAAAGGGAGAAAATGTATAAAGTATTATTAGTAGATGATGAGTACATGGTGACAGAAGGTCTGAAACGTTTGATTCCCTTTGATAAGTGGGATATGGAGGTCGTCGCAACAGCCAGTCATGCCGATGAAGCCCTAGAATATGTTCAGGAAAATCCTGTCGATGTGGTCATTTCCGATGTCAATATGCCCGACAAAACAGGGCTTGATATGATTCGGGAGATGAAAGAAATCTTACCAGATGCAGCCTATATCCTACTTTCGGGTTATCAGGAGTTTGATTATGTAAAAAGAGCAATGAACCTTAGTGTGGTGGACTATCTGGTCAAACCTGTTGATAAGGTAGAGTTGGGAAATCTGCTGGAGAAGATTGCAGGTCAGCTCGGCGAGAGAGGAAAGAAAAGTCAGACCCTCAGTCAAGATTTAGATGAGGCTGGATTTGTTAGTTATTTAGGAGGTGGGGAGAATTGGTGGATAGGTCTATCCAAGGAGAAACAAGGCTCCTTCACCATTCCCTACTATGTCTTGGGTCAAGACTGGCAGATTTTCATTTCTGACCAACCCCTAGATGGTTTAGTCGTTACTCCCTTTGAAGCTCCTTTTCAAGAACACTTTGAACGTTGGAAGCTGAATGCTGAGAAAGCCCTCTTTTACGGATCTGTAAATCTACAGCAGTCGGAGAGCCTCTTTGCCTACTATGAACCGATTTATCGGGTTATCATTCAGGGAAATCTCAATCAAATCGTGGAAGAGTTGAACCTCTTGGAGAAAGTGGTTCTTGAAAATACACCCCGTGTTCCGATTACCAAACAGCTTTTTATCCAGTTTGTCATGGATGTCTTCCACTTGTTTGAGCATCTCAAAGCTGATGATATGACGGATATCGTCAAAACCATTCATGCTATTCAATCATTCGATGAATTGGTTCCTTATATCAAGGAAACTCTGACTCGATTCTTTGGCCAATATCGTATGAATGAAAATGTGGTCAGTGTGCTGGAAGTGATTGGGCGTGATTATCAAAAAGAACTCTCCCTCAAGGATATCAGTAAGGATCTCTTTATCAATCCTGTCTATCTAGGTCAGTTGATTAAGCGAGAAACCAATTCGACCTTCGCAGAATTACTAAACAAACAACGCATTAAGGCCGCCCAGCAACTCTTACTTTCAACTAGTGACAGTATCGAAGACATCTGTTATGCGGTTGGTTACAGTAACGTTGGATATTTCTATAAAGTTTTCCGAAAATTGTGCGGAAAATCACCAAAAGCCTACCGAAAACAGGTAGAAACGATACTATAAAATTTGTATCCCTGTACAAAAAGTGCTATAATATCAATAATAACATCAGGAGGTTCTATCATGAAAAAGAAACCGATTTATCTATGGGTCTTGCTAATCTTGTCTGCTCTTATTTCAGCTACGTCTCTGTTTGGAATGTTGAGTCCCTTGCCTAGCAAAGAAGCCCTTCGTGCCGCTGCCGCTCAGAAACAAGTTGCAGGGGTCAGTGCTCAGCAATTAGAAGACCAGCTTAATTATACCTATAGAGTAGCAGAATCAACTCATTCTATTTTTAATATGGCCTTGATTGTGCTATCTGCTATTTTAGTTGCAGTAGCGATTGTGTTCCTTGTTCGTAAGAATTTGCAATATGCAAACTACACTTATGTCGGCTATGTTTTGCTAGCCATTATTGGTTCGATTTATAGCTATGTGACTTTACAAGACGCTGTGCAGTTAGTTCACGATGAGACCATGCGTTTAGGGATAAGTGTTATTTCACAAGCCGCTAGCATTTTCTCTATCGTCATCAATGTTCTCTTCCTGGCTCTTGTCTTCTACAAGATGTGGCGTCAGCAGAAAGCCTTGGCAGAAGAAGAAACAGAAGAACTTGCTTAAGTATTGACAAAAAAGAACTATCAAGATACAATCTTGGTAGTTCTTTTTCGATGAAAAATAAAATCATGGAGGTACATATGAAGACAATTTCTTTAGTTTATATCAGTCTGAGTGGGAATACTGAGAGTTTTGTGACACGCTTGAAAGACTATCTCTTGTCCCAGTATGAGGGGATTGAAGTTCAAAAGATTCATATTAAGGATTTGGTCAAGGAAGGCCAAGATTTTTATGAGATGGACCATCCTTATGTCGCTTTTTTGCCGACCTATCTCGAAGGTGGGAATGGCGTGGATAACGGAGATGTAGAGATTTTGACGACACCCGTTGGGGATTTTATAGCCTATGGCGATAATGCTAGTAAGTGTTTTGGCGTAGTTGGTTCAGGAAATCGTAACTTTAATAACCAATACTGCCTGACAGCCAAGCAATACAGTCAACGTTTTGGCTTTCCTGTCTTGGCTGACTTTGAAATGCGAGGCATGCTGGAAGATATCAAACGTGTCGCAGCGATTATCGCAGATTTGTATGAGTTGGAAAGGGAGAATTAATACTCAATGAAAATCAAAGAGCAAACTAGGAAGCTAGTCGCAGGTTGCTCAAAGCACAGCTTTGAGGTTGCAGATAGAGCTGACGTGGTTTGAAGAGATTTTCGAATAGTATAAAGTTCTTATAAGAGGCGGTTGGAGTTTTTCAACTGCTCTTTGAGTATAAACAGTCTTTAAGAACGTAAAAAAGCATAAGTTCAGGTATTCAAAACCTTGTTCTTATGCTTTTTATTATAGAAATATTTGCTGAATTTTCTCTTGAAATGAAACCTTATCTTCATCTAGAGCTTGTTAGTTATCCTGCTTTTCCGATTGCGAGTGCGTAGATAAAGAAGATGGCGAAGCCAAAGAGGAAAATCAATCCTGCAATGGCAAGGTGTTTGAGCCAAGAAGGAAGATTTTTGTTTTCACGCGTTACCAAGGCGTAGTTTAAAAGAGCGAAGAATGGTGTTGTCAGGAAAGAACCAATCATGGCAAAGCGGAGCATGGTTGAAACCTGACCAGCGAAGAACTTGATAATGATGATACCGATGATAGCAGTGATGGTCATCCAGATGTTCAAAGATTTACGATTGTCTTCTTTTTGACTGATTAGCAGTCGGAGAGATTCCTGATTGACGCGAGAATAGCCATCAATAACAGTGATAACTGTTCCAAAGATACACAGGAAGGCAATAAAGGTAATCAAGTAACGGGACCATTCGCCAAGAACAGAGGCATACATGCCCACGAATTGAGAGATGTATTTGGCTGAAGCGGCTTCAACTGCTTGCCCTGTAGGATATTGAATCAATGCTCCCAGTGCTACAAAGAACACAGCTAGGATAGCTGTTCCAATGTAACCAACGTTAAAGTCAAATAGAGCGTCCTCGGTGTTAAAGTTGACGGTCTTTTTCTTTTCAGCAGACCAAAGTGAATTGATAGCTGAAATTTCAATAGGAGCCGGCATCCACCCTAAGAGGGAAACGATGAAGGGTAGAGCTGCCATTTGCCAAGGTGTTTTCTCGACAAAATCAGAGCTGTATTCGGGATGCTTGATCGCCGCGATGATAACTGCAAGAACAGTTGCAATGGTCAAAGCTGACATGATCCATTTTGCCATGCCGTCTAAGAGTTTGTAGCCTCCAAAGAGTAACATAGCCCAAATGATTGCAACGAGAATGAGGGACCACTGAGTGATGCTAAGACCGATCATTGGGAAGGCACTGGCGATGATAGCTGAGCACAGAATGGCGACACCAGCTGTGTTGACCATAGCCGAAAAGACATTTAGGATAAAGAAAATCCAGAGATAGAGTTTTCCTTTTTCGGCATAACCTTCAACCAAAGTCTTTCCAGTATCAGCGGTGTATTCAGCACCAAAACGGAAAAATGGATATTTAAAGACATTGGCTAAGATGACCAAGAGGAGTAGCGACCACCCATAAGAACCACCAGCTTGAGTAGAAGATACAATGTGAGAACCTCCAACAGCGGCAGAAGCCATTAGGATTCCAGGTCCCATTGCTTTTAGTTTACTTGTCCAGGTTGATTGATTTAACGAAATAGCTTGCGACATGATAGATGCTCCTTTTTGAATTTTCAGAATAATCTGGATATGTAATCTATATTCTACAAAAAACTTTGGGAAAATGCAAGATGATTTTGAAAAAAGATAGAAAATTTACAAAGAAGATCTGAAAATAACTGCTATGATAGTAAGGTGTAGCAGGATAAAAAAACCGAGAAGTTTCTTTCTCGGATTTGCTTATTATGAGGTTCTTACTTTCTATGCTCCAAGAGTTGATTGATATGGTCCACTTTTTTTGATGCTCTTTTATAGGAAATAGCCCAAATGATGAGGTAAACAATCGCAAACTCGATAATGAGCTGGAGATAGAAGAACCAGTGGAAAGGAAACCAACCTGCTAGAGTTGCTAGTGGGACAAAGCCAGCCAGCATAAGGAAGAAATGAGTCAGAGTGGCACGAAGCATGCTCCAGTCACGGCTGAATAATCGCTTGCCAAAGTTGAAGAGAATACCAATGGCTGCCCAGATAAGAGTACAGTAGAGCAAGACCAGGGCACCGTGAACCTGATGTTGAGTCATCACTTGTCCGATGAGAGAGTCGGGACTTAACGGGGCGTAGGTATTTGGTGCATAAATGAGTGAAAAGATGATAGAGAGGATGAGGCCGATGAGGATACCAGCAGCTGCGTCGTGAAATACTTGTTTTTTCATAGTTCTAATTTCTCCTTGATGGTTTTTAGGTAACGGCGTGAAGAGTAGGTGAAGTTTTCATTTTTTAGAAAGATTTCTACTAGGCCGTTGGGGGTGAGCTTGAGATGGGAGATGGAGTCGATATTGATGATTTCTGATTGGGAAATTTGGATAAAATTGGTTGGCAGAATTTCAAGGACCTGATAGAGTCGCAAATCAATGCTGTAGGTCTGACTCGCGGTTTCTGCTAGAACCTTCCGATTCTCGATATAGAAGCGTTGTATCTTACCAATCTCAACGAGATAGACCTGATTATCAATCTTTCCTTTGATTGTTTCTTTTTGGTCAAGATTTTCTGCGAACTCGATGACTTTCTGGACTTTATCTGTCGGCTGAGGTGCTTGGACAATCAGCTTTTCCTCTTCGTAAGTTTCACTAATCTGTAGTTCTACTTTCATAAATTTCTCTCCTTTTTAGTTATACAAGGTTGTGATCACTTCCTGTATATCTTTATTAAACACTATTTTCCAGACCCTTGCAAGGGACTTTGTCTATGTGGCGGGATTTGGCTTCTATGTGGTGGAGCTTTTCTGTCCTATCTGAAATATGGTATAATAGCACTAATCAATTTCTAGGAAAACAGGTACAGAAAGGGGCTGAAAGATGTCTCATATTATTGAATTGCCAGAGGTGCTGGCAAACCAGATTGCAGCTGGAGAGGTTATCGAGCGTCCAGCTAGCGTTGTTAAGGAGCTGGTAGAAAATGCCATTGACGCTGGCTCTAACCAGATTATCATTGAGATTGAGGAAGCTGGTCTCAAGAAGATTCAAATCACAGATAATGGTCATGGAATTGCCCACGATGAGGTAGAGCTGGCTCTGCGTCGTCATGCGACCAGTAAGATAAAAAATCAGGCAGATCTCTTTCGGATTCGGACGCTTGGTTTTCGTGGTGAAGCTCTGCCTTCTATCGCTTCTGTTAGTGTTCTGACCCTTTTGACGGCGATGGATGGTGCAAGTCATGGAACCAAGCTCGTCGCTCGTGGAGGAGAAGTAGAAGAAATCATTCCAGCGACTAGTCCTGTGGGAACCAAGGTTTGTGTGGAAGACCTCTTTTTCAACACGCCTGCCCGTCTCAAGTATATGAAGAGTCAGCAGGCGGAGTTGTCTCATATTATTGATATTGTCAATCGTCTGGGTTTGGCCCATCCTGAGATTTCTTTTAGCTTGATTAGTGATGGCAAGGAAATGACGCGAACAGCGGGAACAGGTCAATTGCGCCAAGCTATCGCAGGGATTTACGGTTTGGCGAGTGCCAAGAAGATGATTGAAATTGAGAATTCTGACCTTGATTTCGAAATTTCAGGCTTTGTGTCCTTGCCTGAGTTAACTAGAGCCAACCGCAACTATATCAGCCTCTTCATCAATGGCCGTTATATCAAGAACTTTTTACTCAATCGTGCTATTCTTGATGGTTACGGAAGTAAGCTCATGGTGGGACGCTTTCCGTTGGCTGTCATTCACATCCATATCGACCCTTATCTAGCGGATGTCAATGTTCATCCAACCAAGCAAGAGGTGCGGATTTCCAAGGAAAAAGAACTTATGGCCCTGGTTTCAGAAGCTATTGCAAATAGTCTCAAGGAACAAACCTTGATTCCAGATGCCTTGGAAAATCTTGCCAAATCGACCGTGCGCAATCGTGAGAAGGTGGAGCAAACTATTCTCCCACTCAAAGAAAATACGCTCTACTATGAGAAAGCTGAGGTGGCTGATTATCAGGTAGAATTGACTGAGGAAGGGCAGGATTTAACCCTATTTGCCAAGGAAACCTTGGATCAGCTGACCAAGCCAGCAAAACTGCATTTTGCAGAGAGAAAGCCTGCTAACTACGACCAGCTAGATCACCCAGAGCTAGATTTAACCAGTCTGGATAAGGCTTATGACAAGCTGGAGCGAGAAGAATCATCAAGATTCCCAGAGTTGGAATTTTTCGGGCAAATGCATGGGACTTATCTCTTTGCCCAAGGGAGAGATGGGCTCTACATCATAGACCAACATGCGGCTCAGGAACGGGTCAAGTATGAGGAGTATCGTGAAAGCATTGGCGATGTTGACCAGAGTCAACAACAACTCCTAGTGCCTTACATTTTTGAATTTCCTGCGGATGATGCCCTTCGTCTCAAGGAAAGAATGGCGCTTTTGGAGGAAGTGGGTGTCTTTCTAGCAGAGTACGGAGAAAATCAATTTATCCTGCGTGAACATCCTATTTGGATGGCAGAAGAAGAGATTGAATCAGGCATCTATGAAATGTGTGACATGCTGCTCTTGACCAAGGAAGTTTCTATCAAGAAATACCGAGCAGAGCTGGCTATCATGATGTCCTGCAAGCGGTCCATCAAGGCCAACCATCGTATTGACGATCATTCGGCTAGACAGCTCCTCTATCAGCTCTCTCAATGTGACAATCCCTACAACTGTCCCCACGGGCGTCCTGTTTTGGTGCATTTTACCAAGTCGGATATGGAAAAGATGTTCCGACGCATTCAGGAAAATCACACCAGTCTCCGTGAGCTGGGGAAATATTAAACTAAAAGGAAAACTATGTACGAATATTTAAAAGGAATCATTACCAAAATCACTGCTAAATACATTGTTCTTGAAACCAACGGTATCGGTTATATCCTGTATGTGGCTAATCCCTATGCCTACTCAGGTCAGGTTAACCAAGAAGCTCAAATTTATGTGCATCAGGTCGTGCGTGAGGACGCCCATCTGCTTTATGGATTTCGCTCAGAAGATGAGAAAAAGCTCTTTCTCAGTCTGATTTCGGTCTCTGGGATTGGTCCTGTATCAGCTCTTGCTATTATTGCTGCTGATGACAATGCTGGCTTGGTTCAAGCCATCGAAACAAAGAACATCACCTACTTGACCAAGTTCCCTAAAATTGGCAAGAAAACAGCCCAGCAGATGGTGCTGGACTTGGAAGGCAAGGTAGTAGTTTCAGGAGACGACCTTCCTGCTAAGGTGGCAGTTCAAGCAAGTGCTGAAAACCAAGAATTGGAAGAAGCTATGGAAGCCATGTTGGCACTGGGCTACAAGGCAACCGAGCTCAAGAAAATCAAGAAATTCTTTGAAGGAACGACAGATACAGCTGAGAACTATATCAAGTCGGCCCTTAAGATGTTGGTCAAATAGGAGCAGAACATGACAAAACGTTGTTCGTGGGTCAAGATGACCAATCCGCTCTACATCGCCTATCATGATGAGGAGTGGGGGCATCCTCTCCATGATGACCAAGCATTGTTTGAGTTGTTGTGTATGGAAACCTATCAAGCGGGCCTGTCTTGGGAAACGGTACTCAACAAACGCCAAGCTTTCCGAGAAGCCTTTCATAGCTATCAAATTCAAGCGGTCGCAGAGATGACCGACACCGAACTGGAAGACCTGCTGGAGAATCCAGCCATCATCCGAAATAGAGCCAAGATTTTTGCTACACGCGCTAACGCCCAAGCCTTTCTACGACTACAGGCAGAGTACGGCTCTTTTGATGCCTATCTTTGGTCTTTTGTTGAGGGGAAAACGATCGTTAACGATGTTCCCGATTACCGCCAAGCCCCAGCTAAAACACCTCTGTCTGAGAAGTTAGCCAAAGATCTCAAAAAACGAGGCTTCAAGTTCACAGGCCCAGTCGCCGTCTTGTCTTTTCTACAGGCTGCAGGGCTAGTTGATGACCATGAGAATGATTGTGAGTGGAAAAGCGGTCGTTAGTATGTACAGGTAACTAGCATATCTGAGAATATAGAAAAAAGCTGAGAAATTTTTCCCAGCTTTTTATATATACTATTAGATTTGTTAGAGTGAAGTCAAAAAAGTGATTCCACCTAAAATAACACCAGCTGAATTTGGAATGATTAGTATCCAATCCTTCTTAGGTTCCTTTGTCCATCCATAAATAACCCAGATTAAGCAAGATATAGCAGCTGATAAAGGTTGAAATGGTTGAGCTTTATTTCCCTGTAAATTAGCGATAATTTGAGGTATGTAGGCAATAAATACTATGATTCCAATAAAGGCACCAATAGAACCTACGATTCGATTAATTTTTTGTTTTGTCATATACACCTCCTTCAAAAGGATATCATAGAAATTAGCGAAATGCAATAAATTCAGATACAAATTGTAACGAAAACGAATACAAAAGCACAAAAATAGAGACACTATTTATTTTTTGTTATAGTCAAAGCGAATGACTTGCTCCTGTGCATCTACATAGGCATGGACTCCGAAGGGGACAATTGCTCTCGGAGTTGCGTGGCCGACATTCAGATTATAGACAATTGGAATATTGCTGTCAATGATATCCAATAGTGCCTCTTTATAGTCGTCATAGAAAGTTTCATCCATAGGTTTCCCGACCAAGAGTCCGCTGATGACCTTGAATATACCAGTGTTCTTTAAAGTTTGTAACATCTTTTTGAAGTCTTCCGGCTCAGGCTTTTCTTCGCTTGTTTCTAGTAAGAGGATCTTTCCTTCCCAGTCTGACAAGTCAGGGAAAAGTTTGTATTCTTGGCAGAGCTCCGTGCTGTCTGCGTATCGAGAGTTGTCAAAGATATCGTAGAGGGATTCGAGGCAACCACCGAGGATTTTTCCCTCGAACTGGGCATTTCCTTGCAACAACTCAAAACCAGTATTTTCATGACTGACACGAGGTGTCCCCAGAGCCTTGGGAGTAAAATCAGTTCGTTCCTCATACCAAACATTGCTAGGGCGGATTTCTGAGATTCTTCCCGTCTCAATCAATTCTTTAAAGTAGTGAAGGCTATAGGCTAGCATTTCTTTGTCTAATTCACAAATGTCTGCTAAGAAGGATTGACCATAAAAAGTCTTGATTCCTAGTTTATGCAACATGAGATGGTTCATGGTTGTATCTGAGAAGCCAAGAAAAATCTTTTGTTTGATAACTTTTTCTAGTTGCTCATTTTCAAAAAGGTAGGGCAACAAACGATAGGTATCGTCTCCACCGATGGCACATAGGATCATATCGATGCTATCATCGGAAAAGGCTTGCATCAAATCTTTCGCACGCGCTTCGGGGTGGTCCTTGATAAAGTCTAAGCCTTTTAACGAATGGGGCAAAAAGATAGGATTGAGTCCCAAATCCCTGAGACGTTGGACCCCCAAGTCCACTTCATGTTTGACAAAGTCTTCTCCGATAATGCCACTAGATAAACTAACAATACCAATAGTAGAAACCATATCTCATCCTCCTAGAAATAGATTGATACTCTTCGAAAATCAAATTCAAACCACGTCAGCTTT
>NZ_AEDU01000024.1 GCF_000148525.1 Streptococcus mitis SK564 | reverse complement strand
TGGCGAATCCTTGGTGGAATCACCCCTTCCCTCTTATGAAGGCAGTGTTTCTGGTGAATCCTTGGTGGAACCGTCCCTTCCGTCTTATGAAGGTGGTGTTTCCGGCGATCCTTCGGTAGAGCCATCTCTTCCGTCTTATGAGGGTGGCGTTTCCGGTGAATCCTTGGTGGAACCGTCCCTTCCCTCTTATGAAGGCGGTGTTTCTGGTGAATCGTTGGTAGAACCAACCCTTCCTTCTTATGAAGGTGGCGTCTCTGGTGATTCCTTGGTAGAGCCGTCCCTTCCTTCTTATGAGGGCGGTGTTTCCGGTGATTCCTTGGTAGAACCAGTGCTTCCTACTTATGAAGGTGGTGTTTCCGGCGATTCTTCGGTAGAACCAATGCTTCCCTCTTATGAAGGCGGCGTTTCTGGCGAATCGTTGGTAGAGCCGTCCCTTCCATCTTATGAGGGTGGCGTTTCCGGTGAGCCTGAGATACAGGAGGCTCTTCCAGAGTATAAAGAAGACACTCAACTTCCTCAGACCAAAGTAGAGATTAAAGTTGTTCCTTATGAAACAATTTATGAAAAGAATGAGGCACTAGACCACGGCGTTACAAGAGTAAAGATTCCGGGTGTTGAGGGGCAAGAACAAGTTACTACTACCTATACTAAAGATCAAGCAAGTGGAAATATTTCTGAGAATAAAACTGTCAAAATAGTAGTTAACAAAGTTGATCAAGTTGTAGAAGTTGGAACTAAACCGAGTATTGAAACTACTGTCCTATCTCATAAAACGATTTACCAAGTGAATCCTGCTTTGGAGTTCAGACGACAGGAAGTAGCGGTTGCAGGGCATGATGGTTCGGTGGAAACTAGGACGACTTATCAACTAGACAAGGCAACAGGTCAGGTGACGATATCTGACACTACTAGACAAGTAAATTCAGCAGTCGATAAAGTGATTCAAGTTGGTAATGTGGAAAAAGTAATACAACCGATTGCTGTTACTGAGGAGCGAAGAGAGGATTCTTCTCTTGCTAAAAATATGGAAAAGGTAGCCTATGAGGGTGAAGTTGGTGAGAATACACTTACCAGAACCTACGCTATCAATGAACAAACTGGTGAATTGGTTAATCCTCAAGAAGCGAGTCAAATAACAAAACCAATGAAACCCAGAGTTGTTTTAGTTGGTAGTCAGGAGGATAAACCACACTTGCTTCCAGCTAATAGTGAGAGAGAAGATGCTGTGGATGTGTCTGCTCTGACCACAAGCGCGAGGTCAGTAGACTTCTTACATGACAGTAAACTAAAAACACAGTTGGAGCCTACCTATGATCCTCGAGATATTACCCTGCGTAAAATCTTGCTCAGAAAAACACAACCAAATATTACTGACCAAGAAGTCAAAGATATGTTGCGTACAGAGTATCTTCAAAAACTGTCAATTCAAGAAAGCTTTGATCAGACGAAGACGCAAGCTGAGTCAAGTTTCAAAAAGATTGCCTCGCATACATTGGGAATTATAGGAGATACTCCTGAAAATCGCAGCAAGGTCAAACAAGAGCTGGAGCAACACAAAGAGCAGATCTTGTTGGGACTGTCTTATATCAATCGTTTTTATAATATTCAATTTGGGGACACGAATATTCGTGATATTCTGGCCTTTAATCCAAGTTCATTTGGTAATAAGACAATAACAGCCTTGGATAGTTTGAAGAAATTAGGATCCATGTCTTATGAAGAGATGAAATTGACCAATAGTCCTCAAACATTTACAAAATATTTATCGACTATCACCGGTAAGGCTAGCTTGAAGGAATTTTTAGACAGCAATCGCCAACTCTTTACGTCAGATGATGCGGATACTTGGCTTAAAAAATCTAGTCAAGCTATGATTGTTGAAAAACCATCTAAGGAAAATCTTTCAGCGCATGTCGGGTTGTATAGCAAGTTGACAGCTGGGGAAAAGGATCCTCGTAAACAAGAGGCTAATATGGCTGCTATTTTGGGACTTTTGAATGTGAAAGAACCAAGTGTTTATGTGATTAGTAATATGGCGACGATTACTTATGGTAATATTGGTTCCTATATAGATACTTCTCTTGCTCAGTCTAATCCAACTAAGTATCAGGCTGAGCTTGCTAGAGTCAAGTCTTTAATTGAAAAAGCGGCTGTACAGCAAGCCAACTATGTTGATACTCTTTATCGTATAACAAAACCAGAAAATCGTGATAAGTTGTTTACAAATCGCTTGATTATTGATACGATGAAGAAATATACAAGTAATCCGAATGCCCAGATTGATAGCACTTGGTCATCAGCTGCTGGTAATGGAGCTGATAAGGGAGTCAACCAGTTTATGACTCCTATGAATTACTATTCTCCGGTAAGTAAGGTGGGAGCTGAGGCCAATGGATTAGGTGTCCGTTACTTTATAGATAGGGTTTTGGATGATAGAGGTTCAGCGACTTATTCTCATGAAATGACGCACTTACTAGATAGAACGGTCTTGTTTAATAATCACGGTCGTCGAGATGGTACAGGAGCAGAGTTTTATGCGCGTGGTATTTTTGAAAACTCCTATAATCCAGAAAAGGATACTTATTTCAATCTCAACTTTGTATATGATGAGAGTGATAAGAATGGATTTTACAATAAAACACCTGATCGATTTAAAACGGCAGAAGATTTGCAATCTTATATGAAGGGAAGTTTTGATGTTCTTTATACTCTAGATTACCTAGAAGCAGAGGCAAGTAGAAACTTATCTGTAGAAGACAAGATGAGTTATTTCAAAAAAATAATGCCAATCACTTCAACAGGTTCTAGAACTTGGGTAGATTACCGTAATACAGCAGTTAAACCGACTCATAAGAGTGAGGAGATTCAAGCTCTGACCTTAGAAGATGCCAAAAAATTGACAGATATTGATAGTTTGATTGACAATCATATCCTGGTCAATCGTTATATCATTGCTGGTTTTTCAGATAAAGGTAAAATTGCAGCAAATGGTTACTATACCGTTGATATGTTTGATACCATTTATGGTGTTAGTCAAAATGACTCTGGTATGAGTGGGGATATTACCTTTAGAAAACAAGCCTTTGAATTGATGGCTACTTTGGGCTACTATGAAGGATTTGTTCCTTATGTGTCAAATCAGTTTAAAGAAGAAGCTGAAGCGGCAGGAAAACCATTATCTGATAAGTATATTTTTGAAAAAATTCTAGGAAAAACATATGCGGAGTTCAAAAAAGCACAGATCAAGGAAAGAGTAGCTAAGATTGATCAATTGAAACCTTTGACAATCCAATATGAAGGTCAGCAAATAAGTCTGACAAGTCAGAAGTTAAGTGAATTGATGCAGAAAGCTGTCCAAGAGGAGTTGAAACAGATTAAGGCAGGCAAAACAACTGCTCGCACCTATACCTTTATCGAAACACCCGTTCAAAAACTGAAAAAAGCGATTTATAAAGCTTATCTCAAAGATTCAGATGACTTTAGACAGTCGATTTACAATAGTTAAGACAAAAGGGACATCTCTCTGGAACGAACATTCAGAGAGGTGTTTTTTGGTTCTTGTCAGATTTGCTACTCAATGAAAATCAAAAAGTAAACTATAGTAGATTGAATCTAGAATAGTACTCTGCAGCTGCTGAAATATTTCTAGAAATTAATTTGACTTTTCTAATCAATTTGTTCATATCCTATTTCAATCTACTATAGGAAGCTAGCCGTAGGTTGCTCAAAGTACAGCTTTGAGGTTGCAGATAAAACTGACGAAGTCAGCTCAAAACATGGTTTTGAGGTTGTAGATAAGACTGACGAAGTCAGTTACATATACCTACGGTAAGGCGATGCTGACGTGGTTCGAAGAGATTTTCGAAGAGTATGACCTTGTTTATTGCAAATTGCAGTTTGTTTGAACATGGAGTGATTTTCAGACTTTTCCACAAATTATAGAATCTTTTCTGAGTATTTAGGGAGTGATGGAGGAAGTCTTGAAAGCGCTTTTGTTTTGTGCTATAGTCAAGTATATCGATTCGTTTAAAGAGGAATGCTTGTATGAGAAGAGAAGAAGTTTTACGAAATCACTGGTTTTTTAGCCAGGAGGTAGGGAAAGAAGAGGCCTTGGCACTGGATTTTCAGAGGAAAAATTGGCAGGCGATTCAAGTACCACATGACTGGAGTATTTACAATGATTTTGACCATTATTCGCCAGCGCAGAATGAGGGTGGCCAGCTAAATGGGGGTCAGGCATGGTACCGGACGCAGTTTTACTTGGAGGAAGATGCTAGCCTTGTTTCGGTGCGTTTGCTCTTTGATGGAGTTTACATGAATGCCCAAGTCTATATCAACGGGCAAGTGCTGGGCTATTATCCCAATGGCTATACACCTTTTTCTTATGACATCACGCCTTATCTAAGAAACGATGGGACTGCCAACCAGCTTGCGGTTTTTGTGGAAAATCAGCAACCTAGCAGTCGTTGGTATTCGGGTAGTGGTATCTACCGAGAAGTAAAATTGTTGATTACAGATGCAGTTCATCTGGATTTGTATGGGATTACGATAGCAAGTCCTAAGCTAAAGGAGCAAAGGCAATCTTGGGTGGAAACCCAGCTTGAAAGCAAGGTTTCAAATGCTGGGCCTCAGTTTGTGTCAGTATATTTGGAACAGAGTATTTGGTATGATGGACAGCAACTGTCAGACTGGCAGGCGACAGACTCTGTAGTGATTGAGTCTGGGGACAAATATGCTTTCCAACAAGTAATATCAATTTTTCAACCCTTACTTTGGGATATTGACCATCCTCACCTTTACCAATTGAAGACTCGTCTTTATAAAAATGGCGTTTTGGTTGATGAAGAAGAGGAGAGCTTTGGTTACCGCTATATGGATTGGCAAGCGGATAAGGGCTTCTTTCTAAATGGTCGTTGGGTGAAGATTCATGGGGTTTGTTTGCACCATGACTACGGAGCGCTGGGAGCTGTGGAAAACAGGTCAGCTGCTGAGAGACGATTGCGCCAGATGAAGGAAATGGGCGTTAATGCTATTCGAATCACGCATAATCCAGCCAGTAGTATCTTGCTGGATCTAGCTGCCAAAATGGGCTTACTCATCCAAGAAGAAGCCTTTGATACCTGGTATGGAGGCAAGAAAGAATATGACTATGGACGCTTTTTTGAGGAAGAAGCGACTCATCCAGAAGCGAAAGCAGGCGATTTCTGGTCAGATTATGATTTGCGCACTATGATTGAACGTGGTAAGAACAATCCAGCTATCTTTATGTGGTCCTTGGGAAATGAAGTCAGTGAAGCAAATGGCGATGCTCATTCATTGAAGACTATCAAACGCTTGCTAGGAAGGGTCAAGGAAGTGGATGATAGTCGTTTTGTGACCATGGGAATGGATCAATTCCGCTTTGGCGATGGTTCTGGAGGTCATGAAAAGATTGCTGATTTGTTGGATGTAGTGGGTTTGAATTACTCAGAAGACAATATTGATGGGATTCGCAAAAGACATCCCAAGTGGCGACTTTACGGATCTGAAACCTCATCGGCTACAAGGACGCGTGACAGCTATTTTCGCCCAGATAAGGAATGGGTTGGGGATAATCGCCGCTTGCGAAATTTTGAACAGTCGGACTATGGCAATGATCGGGTTCCTTGGGGGAAGACAGCGACGGCTTCTTGGATAGCAGATAGAAATCGTCTAGACTATGCAGGTCAGTTTATCTGGACAGGAGTGGACTATATTGGTGAGCCGACTCCTTGGCACAATCAAAATGACACGCCTGTCAAGAGTTCTTATTTTGGGATTGTGGACACAGCAGGGATTCCTAAAAATGACTATTATCTCTATCAAAGTCAGTGGTTGGATCTGGATCAGCATCCTATGGTTCATATTTTACCCCACTGGAATTGGGAAATCCACAAGAGTTATCAACAAGTTGTGGATAAGTATGGGGATATCCCTGTTAGAGTGTATTCAAATGCTAGTTCAGTAGAGCTATTTCTCAATGGAAAATCCCAAGGCAGAAAGACTTTTCAGGAAAAATGGACTTCAGATGGTAGAAAATACCAAGAGGGACAAGGTTATGACCAGCTCTATCTTGAATGGCGTTTGCCCTATCAACCGGGAGAATTGCGTGCTGTGGCCTATGACCGTCAAGGTCAGCTTGTGGCAGAAGATAGGGTGGTGACTGCAGGTAAGCCAACCAAAATCGGGTTACATGCCGAGAAATCACAACTGGAGCCAGATGGGCAAGACCTCCTCTATCTCTATTTTGATGTATTGGACAAGGATGGAAATTGGGTGCCGACTGCTTCCAATCAACTTCATTTTGAAATTGAAGGCCCTGCTCGCATTGTAGGTGTGGATAATGGTAGGCAGGCCAGTCGTGAACGTTACAAGGCTCAGAAAAATGGTCGGTTTAAGAGGAAAGCCTTTCATGGCAGGGGTGTTGTTTTAGTTCAGAGCTTGGAGCAGGTGGGTCTAGTGAGAGTAAAGGCTAGTGCCAGAGGACTAGAGACAGCAAGTTTTGATCTCTTAGTGGGAGAGGCTTTTGATTGCCAGCCAGTGAAAAACCAGCGCTTATTTGAGATTCGAGTGGACAAGCAGGCAGGATTACAAGAAGGGGATTCCTCAGCTATTGGACTTTATCCACAAACTGTGGATAACCCTGTGAACAAGGTGGGGAATAGTGAAGTGATTTGGGAGACGAGTGGCAGTGCCCACGCCATTATCAAGCAGGGAGTGCTTCATTGCTTGTCTGCAGGGGACTTGGCTATTCGCGCCTTTTATCAAGGGAAGGCCTATCAAACTCATTTGCAGGTGGCAGAACATACCTCACTAGGGCAAGCAGTTTCTGTACGACCACTTCGCTTGTATACAAATAAGGGAACTTATCCACAGCTTCCATCTTCAGTTTTGGTGGACTATGAGTTTGGCGGTGCAAAACGAGTAAAGGTTGTTTGGGAGGCAATCTCGGAAAAAGATCTGGAAAACTTTCATGAATTTACGGTATCTGGTCATCTTGAGGGGCTGGATATAAAGGCTTCTGCTCAGATTTGTGTCCAAGGGATCTGTGCTATTGAGCCTGAAAGGGTCTGGACGCTTGTCAAGGAAGCTCCACACTTACCAGACCGGGTCAAGCTAGTCTTATCAGATGGCAGACGAGATACGGCCAAGGTTACTTGGGATGAACTCAAGCCTCAAATCTATGCTCAGGTAGGAGAATGTGTACTCACAGGACAAGTAGCGGGCTGTGAGTTGCCAGCAACAGTCACTATTCATGTGACAGATGCCAGTGTAGATGGAGAAGTTATTTCCAATCAGTGGACAGGATCTAACCTGCCTCTGGTCTTTGCTTCCCACTCAGAGCCAAATCACCCAGCCTCTTACCTCAATGACAAGGTCATTGCTCGGAAAAAATCGACAGCCAATACTTGGATTGCCAAGTCAGAGCAAGCCAGCGTGGGCATTCTTTTTGGAGACGCAGGCATTTTAAAACCGCGATTTGTGGATAACCTGACCTTGTATTATGTTGAAAATCAAGAATATGTGGCCGTTGAGCCGACCTTTATCGATTATTATGTAGGGAATGAGCCTAGCTTGCCTCGGACTCCAAATCATTTGGATAAGGATTCACTGCTCAAGCAAGAGGAGAATTGGCAACCTGTATCAGGCATCCGAAAAGTGTCAAGCGACAAGGATGAAGAGCTTCGTTTTGAATTTGATAAGGTGGAAACTTACGCCCTTCGTCTTCGATTTGAAGGTTTGACCAGTCCCCTAGCGCTAACAGAATTGCAAGTACATGCCAAAAAAGTAAAGAAAAGTGTAGATAGGAAGTAGTATGGTAAGAGAAATAAAACCGCATGGGCCCTTGCCTAGTCAAGCCCAGCTAGCTTATTTAGAGGATGAACTAGCAGCCTTTATCCATTTTGGCCCAAATACCTTTTATGATCAGGAATGGGGGACAGGTCAGGAGGATCCTGAACGCTTTAACCCGACACAGTTAGATGCGCGTGAGTGGGTTCGAGTGCTCAAGGAAACGGGCTTTAAGAAGTTGATTTTGGTGGTCAAGCACCACGATGGCTTTGTCCTCTATCCGACAGCTCACACAGATTATTCGATCAAGGCCAGTCCTTGGAGGAATGGAGAGGGGGACTTGCTCCTTGAAGTATCCCAAGCTGCCACAGAGTTTGATATGGATATGGGGGTCTACCTATCGCCGTGGGACGCCCAAAGCCCCCTCTATCATGTGGACCGAGAAGCGGACTATAATGCCTATTATCTGGCTCAGCTGAAGGAGATTTTATCAAATCCTGCCTATGGAAATGGAGGGAAATTTGCTGAGGTCTGGATGGATGGTGCCAGAGGAGAGGGAGCTCAAAAGGTCAATTATGAATTTGAAAAATGGTTTGAAACCATTCGTGAACTGCAGGGAGATTGCTTAATTTTTTCAACAGAAGGCACTAGTATCCGCTGGATTGGCAATGAACGAGGGTATGCAGGTGATCCACTGTGGCAAAAGGTGAATCCTGACAAACTAGGAACAGAAGCAGAGCTGGACTATCTTCAGCACGGAGATCCCTCGGGCATGATTTTTTCAATCGGAGAGGCAGATGTTTCCATCCGGCCAGGCTGGTTCTACCATGAGGATCAGGATCCTAAGTCACTTGAGGAGTTGGTCGAAATCTATTTTCACTCAGTGGGGAGAGGAACCCCGCTCCTACTTAATATTCCGCCGAATCAAGATGGGCTATTTGATGCAAAGGATATTGAACGACTTTATGAATTTGCCGTTTATCGCAATGAGCTCTATAAAGAAGATTTGGCTCTGGGAGCTAAGGTATCTGGTCCTGCTCTTTCCGCAGACTTTGGCTGTCATCATCTGACAGATGGCCTTAAGACCAGCTCTTGGGCAAGCGATGTAGACTTGCCCATCCAGCTAGAACTAGACTTAGGGTCACCTAAAACTTTTGATGTAATTGAGTTAAGAGAAGATTTGAAGCTGGGGCAACGAATCGCTGCTTTTCGTGTACAAGTAGAGGTGGATGGTGTCTGGCAGGAATTTGGCAGGGGCTTTACAGTTGGTCATAAGCGTCTCCTGCGAGGTCCGCTAGTAGAGGCACAGAAGGTGCGCGTGATGATTACAGAGTCACAATCTATGCCTGTATTGACCAAGATTTCCCTCTATAAAACTCCTAGCTTATCAAAAACAGAAGTTGTTCAGGGTCTAGCATTTGCAGAAAAAAGTCTAGCTGTAGCAAAGGGAGAGACTCTTCATTTTAGGGTTGAACGTAGCGAAAGTGATACTCCTTTGGAGGCTAAGATTTCGATTCAACCGGGGACAGGTGTCCATGGTGTCGCCTATCAGGACGAGATTCAAGTCCTTCAATTCCAAGCTGAGGAAAGCAAAAAAGATTTGACCATACCAACCCTGTATTTTGCTGTTGATAAGACCTTAGATTTCTATCTGAATCTGACTGTTGATGGACAACTGATTGATCAAGCTCATATTTTAGTTGAAACGAGATAAAATATCTTCACAATTCATTTCCTTTCCGAATAAATAGATAGAACCATCGAATCTAGTAATCTTAGATTTCAAACTGTGGTATAATAAAAGGAGGAAATGGATGATTCTAAGACATCCGGGCATTAGCCCAACCAATGACTTGGTAGCTAAGAAAATCTTTAGCAATCCAGAAATCACTTGTCAATTTATCCGCGATATGCTGGACTTGCCAGCCAAAAATGTGACCATTTTGGAAGGAAGTAACATTCATGTCTTGCCTTCCCTGCCGTACTCGGCGCAGGATTTCTATACCAGTATAGATGTTTTAGCTGAACTAGATAATGGCACTCAGGTAATTATTGAAATCCAAGTTCATCATCAGAATTTTTTCATCAATCGCCTGTGGGCTTATTTGTGCAGTCAGGTCAATCAAAATCTTGAAAAAATTCGCCAACGAGAAGGCGATACACACCAGAGTTATAAACACATCGCACCTGTTTACGCAATCGCTATTGTGGATAGTAATTATTTCTCAGATGACTTGGCTTTTCATAGTTTTAGCATGCGAGAGGATACGACAGGTGATGTCTTAACTATCACAAACAATGGACAAGAAAACCACCTAGTCAAGATGGCATTCTTGGAATTAAAAAAATACAGAGAAACCAGCAAAGACGAGGTTCGTAAACCGTGGTTGGAGTTTTTTGGTAATAAGCCCTTTACTCAAGAACCCGAGCGAGCCATCAGCCAAGCAGACCAACTGCTAGATTACAAGAGCTGGTCCGAGGAGGACAGGAAAATGTTTAGTCAACTACGAATGCGAGAAGAACAGGCATTGTTAGCACATGATTATGCCTTGGAACAAGCTGAAGAAAAAGGCTTAGAACGTGGTCGTGCAGAGGGTCGTGAACAAGGACGAGAAGAAGGCATTGAACAGGGATTAAAAGTAGGTTTAGTAAATCTAGTACGTCAAGGTCTCCTGACTTCTGAAGTTGCCAGCCATCAATTAGGCATGACCGTCGCTGAGTTTGAGGAGCTATTGAAAAACCATCATAAACATCATAAATAAGACCTAAAAGTACAGAGAAACCAGCAAAGATGAGGTTCGCAAGCCGTGGTTGGAGTTTTTCGGGAATAAGCCCTTTACCCAACAACCTGAGCGAGCCATCAGCCAAGCAGACCAACTGCTAGACTACAAGAGCTGGTCCGAGGAGGACAGGAAAATGTTTAGTCAACTACGTATGCGAGAAGAACAAGCCTTATTAGCGCATGATTATGCCTTGGAACAAGCTGAAGAAAAAGGCTTAGAACGTGGTCTTGAACGTGGTCGTGCAGAAGGTATTGAACAAGGTTTAGAGCGTGGTCTTGAACGAGGAAAAGTTGAAGGAAGTTTGTCTATGCTAGTAAATCTAGTACGTCAAGGTCTCCTGACTTCTGAAGTTGCTAGCCAGCAGTTGGGCATGACTGTCGCTGAGTTCGAGGCCTTGTTGTAAGTAGAAAACGATGACATGTTGCCGAAATAAGGTAGCATGTTTTGTTTTTAGCTCATATTTTTTCACGAATGATTTTTTCTTAGACAGTATAAAAACAGTTTATTTTATATTCCAAACTTATTTATTTTACTACCAATCCTATATGAATGTGCTATCTTTGTGAACGAACACGAATTAATATGTAATTTTAATATAAATTCATCAAAAATATTTATTTATAAAAAAGTAAAAATATACTAAATGAATTTGTCTAAAAATTTCTTACTTTCCCAAAAACGCTTTTTTTGCGAAAATTTCAAATCAAATTCTTTGCATATATATTAAAAATAAGATATAATGCAAATTGTAGATTTCTGTATGCAGGTGTCATGTGGAAATCAAATCAATTAACCTCACAAAAGGAGAAAAGAAAATAATGGAAAACAAACCATCTATGAGTCGTGTTGAACGTCTGCACCGCGAAAAGGTCACGCGTTACTCGATTCGTAAATATAGCTTTGGAGCGGCTAGTGTAGCGGTCGCTGCTCTTTTCATGTTCTTAGGTAATGGAGCTGTATCAGCTAATGAACTAAGCAAACAAGAGACATCTGTAGAAGCAACAACTCCAACTTTGGACAAGTCAGAGTTAACAAGCTATGTTTCAGAAATTGAAACAAAACTTTCTAATGGTTCTTACGATAACAAAACGGAAGAATCTGTTGCAGTATTAAAAGCTGAACTAGAATCTGCAAAAGCTACATTAGCGAACGCAACTACTCAAGCTGAACTGAAACAAGCTTACAGCAAACTTGTCACTACAGCTAATGCTAAATTAAGAAACAAGCCTGTAGAGAAAAAAGAAACTCCAGCAGTAGATACAACTGAAGGTAAAGAAACTGTAGGGAAGTCAGCTGAAAACACTGAACCAAAATCAGAGTCTAACTCGATCGAAAATACAGGATCTAATGATGCCCGTAATGGGAAAGCATTAGATAAGAATAATGCCTTTAGAGCGGATACGACTGAGACTAAAGGCGATATTAGCTATACTCTAGAATATTCAAATCAATCTAAAAAAGAAATCTATTTATATAATGAAGAAGATGCGAATGTTAGTATTTCTGTAAATTCAACTGCTGGAAATATTAGCAGCGCCTATGTTAAGGGAGGAAGCGGTCAGTATTTAGATGGACGACCTATAAGCTCGGCTCCTAACCAAGAGGAAACGGATGGTTTTGGGTGGACATATCATTCTGTTTTAACTGAGACGCCAGGACCAGCGACAGTTACAATCACAGGAAAACCGAATGAAAGATTCAAAGCACTTCCTCCATATACAAAACAAGAAAGCCAAGATGCTGTATTAGGTTCTAGATTTATGCAAATTTATGATGCAGCAGGAGGAAAGATTGAAGCGGGAGCAGGTACAAACGGAGACGGTTACTTCAGACTAGTTGTAAAATCTCAAACATACAAATATAGCATCAAGTTACCAGAATCAAATGCTGATAAGATTGCTGTTTCGAATATTGATAGCTTAACTGAAGCAGATATTGCCAAAATTAAAGAAAAAATTAGTATCCAATATTCTGATAAAGCAACTACACAAGATGCTCGACTAGCTTCTAAAAAAGGAGAAGTCCTAGCAGATAAATCTTCGGTCCTAGCAGAAACCGATGGGATCACTGTGGCAAATGGAACAGTTACTGTTACCTATAAAGATGGTTCAGTAGACACCACTCCAGTTGCAGATGTGGCACGTACAAACGAAAAACCAACAGTAGAATTCCCATACTCAGATGCAGCTAAGCGAGAAATCTATGTCTATGGTGCAGAAGAGAACTCATTTGATATCAAAATCAAAGATGATGCGGATAAGATTTCAAGAGCTACATTGCTACAAGGGGGGAAAAAAGCATTTAATCCTGTAGCAGATGAAACTGATAAAATCAATACTCAGTATGGATATACGGCAAATGTTATCTCTACTGAAACACCAGCAACAGAAGCAAATCCAGCGGTTATCAGATACTCAGGTACTCCAAAAGCAGTAGATGGTTTATCACAAGATAGCCTAGACGCAGCAACAAAAGGAGAAACTCCACAGGGGCTAGTTCTAGGTTGGCGTTATGTGGCAGTTACAGATGTCGAAGGAACGACATTTGTTGGTTCTTCTGGAAAAGAAGTAGCTAACGACTCCGCCTTCCGTGTCATGCTTAAACCTCAAACTCAAAAGTATGATGTTACAACACCTGAAAACGAAGCGGCTAAGTTCCCAGTAGTTGATGCTAACAATGTAACAGATGCAGAGTTTAAGAAACTAGTTGGTGCAAACAATGCAAACATCAAACTTCACTATTCTAAAACGAATACAGATGCTAACTTAGTTGCGAAACAAGGTCAAAATGTTGACGATAAAGCCGACAAGATTAAATCTGTTGAAAAAGTAGACAACAATATGGTGGTGACGTATAATGATGGTTCTACAGATACATTACCATTGACTAAATTTGCCCGTACTAACGCAGCTCCAACAGTTGAAATTCCATACTCAGTAGATGGTAAAAAAGACGTTTACGTGTATGCGAACGAAGATTTTGAAATTCCTGTTAAATTTACAGATGATTCAGGAAAAATAGCATCTGCGACAATTAAACGTGGTGGGAATCAGGATTCACCAGCTAAAGATGCATCTAATCCTGATGTTTTAGATAATGAGTACAATACAACAGTTGAAAAAATTTCTACAGAAACACCAGCAACAGCAGAAAATCCAGCTATTGTAAAAATTAAAGGTAACATTTCAAAAGATAACTCTGGAATTGCTGAGAGTAAATTCCCTAAAGAAGCAGATCAAGAACTTACAATTGTAACTCGTTATGCAACAGCTACAGATACTGATGGTGCATTTATCGAGAATACTGCAACTTCTAAATCATATGCAACTGACCCAGGTTCATTCACTGTCAAACTAAAAGCTCAAACAGCCAAATATGACATTAAAACTCCAGAGACAAAAGTTCCTGTAGTGGATGCTAATAATGTCACAGTTGCTGAGTTTAATGAGATTAAGAAAAATATTAAAATTCAATACTCTACTGAAAACCCAGATAAAAATCTAGCTGATGAAAAAGGTACAGAAGTAGAAAATCAAGATGATCGTATTGAATCTATTATAAAAGATGGAAACAATGTTGTAGTAACATATAAAGATGGATCTATAGATAGTAGACCATTAACTGACTTCGCACGTACAAAAGTTGCCCCTACAGTAGAACTTCCATACTCAAATGTTGATAAACGTCAGATCTATATTTATACAGGAGAAAAAACTGACTTAACATTTACCGGTAAAGACGAGACAATAGTAAAAGATTTATATCTACGAAATAAAGGCTTAGATGAAAGTGATAATGCTAGTGGTTTTGGTTTTACTATAGGAAAGGTAACTAATAGTGCTGTAGCATCTGGGGAAGGAACTGTATCTGAGGATAAAAAAACAGCTACTATCAAGATGGTAGGAGTAACAAATCTGAGAGCTGGGCAAAAGTGGACAAGTTTTATCGAAGCTAAAGATAATGACGGTGTTAAATCTATGCCAGCAAATGAAGCCTACAATGTTGAGAGTGACCCTGCACTTCGCCAGAAAAAACCTGGGTATGTTGAATTCATCGTTAAATCACAAGCAGATAAGTACGAAATCAAGGAACCAACTGAAAAAGTTGCTGTAACAGATCCAGCTAATGTAACAGAAGCAGAATTAGAGAAAATCAAAGAAAAACTACAAATTGAGTACTCTAATACCAATGATGATGCTAACTTAGCTGACAAAAAAGGTAAAACTGTAGATGCTGCAGATGCTAAGGCTAAGATTGCCTCAGTAACAAAAGATAATGATGGAAATCTTGTAGTAACATATACAGATGGTTCTACAGATAAAAAACCATTGTCAGAATTTGTAACTCTAGACAAACAACCTGCTATCGATGCGGTTAATAAAGCAGCTGAGAAGCAAATTGAGGCTATTAATAATAACCCAGAAGCAACTAAAGAAGAAAAAGATAAAGCAATCGAGCAAGTAAATGCAGATAAAGCTAAAGCTCTTCAAGATATTGCTAACTCTAATGCTACAACTAAACCTGAGTTAGATGCTGTAGAAAAAGCAGGAACTGACAAGATTAAAACAGGTAATCCTGTACTTTCTAAGAAACCAGCAGCTAAGAAAGCGATTGACGATGCGTTAGCAGCTAAAAACAAAGAAATCGATGATCGTCCAGATTTAACTCCAGAAGAGAAAACTAAAGCTAAAGAAGCAGCAAAAGCAGCAGCTGATAAAGCTAAGGAAGCTGTTGATGCAGCAACAACTAATGCAGCAGTTGATAAAGCTAAAGCAGATGGAACTACAGCAGTTGCAAATGTAACTCCAGTAGCCAAAGCGGAAGCTAAGAAAGCAATTGCAAAAGCATTAGAAGATAAAAATAGCGAAATTGATAAGCGTACAGACTTAACTGATGAAGAAAAAACAGCAGCTAAGAATGAAGCAAAAGATAAAGCTGATGCACAATTAGCGAAAATTAAAGAACAACCTGATGCAGCAGCTACACCAGCAGCAGCTAAAACAGCTCAAGATGTAGTAGATGCAGCTAAGGAAACAGGTGTAGATGAAGTTACTGCAGTAGATCCAGTAGCTAAAGCTAAACCAGAAGCTAAGAAAGCAATCGATAAAGCGTTAGAAGCTAAAAACCAAGAAATCGATGCTCGCACAGATTTAACTCCAGAAGAGAAAACTAAAGCTAAAGAAGTAGCAAAAGCGCAAGCAGACGTAGCTAAAGGTGCTGTTGATGCAGCAACTACAAATGCAGCAGTTGATAAAGCTAAAGCAGATGGAACTACAGCAGTTGCAAATGTAACTCCAGTAGTTAAAGAAGCGGCTAAAAAAGCAATCGCAGATGAATTAGCAGAAAAAGAAAAAGCAATCGATGCACGTAAAGATTTAACAGATGCAGAGAAAGCAAAAGCTAAGGAAGAAGCACAAGCGAAAGCAAAAGAAGCAACAGACGCTATTAACAAGCAGCCAGATGTAGCAACTACACCAACAGCAGCTAAAACAGCTCAAGATGCAGTAGATGCAGCTAAAGCTAAAGGTGTAGCAGATGTTAAAGCTGTAAACCCAGTAGCGAAAGAAGCAGCTAAGCAAGCAATCGCAGATGAATTGGCTAAGAAAGTTGGAGAAATCGATGCACGTCCTGACTTAACTGACAAAGAAAAAGATGCAGCTAAGAAAGATGCTCAAGCAAAAGCTAAAAAAGCGACAGATGCAATCGAATCTCAACCAGACAACGCAACTACACCAGAAGCAGCAAAAGCAGCACAAGATGCAGTAGATGCAGCTAAAGCTAAAGGTGTAGCAGATGTTAAAGCTGTAAATCCAGTAGCGAAAGAAAAAGCTAAAGAAGAAATTGCAAAAGAGTTAGCTAAGAAAGAAGAAGCAATCGACGGGCGTAAAGACTTAACTGACGAAGAAAAAGCAGCAGCTAAGAAAGATGCGCAAGCAAAAGCTAAAGCAGCAACAGATGCAATCGACGCTCAACCATCTATCGCAGAAACACCAGAAAAAGCAGCAGAAGCTAAAAAAGCAGTAGATGGTGCAAAAGATAAAGGTGTAGCAGATGTTAAAGCTGTAAATCCAGTAGCGGCTAAGAAACCAGAAGCTAAGGAAGCAGTAGATGCAGCTCTTAAAGCTAAAGTAGACGCAATTAACACACGTGAAGACTTAACTCCAGCAGAAAAAGATGAAGCTAAGAAAGCAGCAGAGAAAGCAGCAGATGACGCTAAGAAAGCAATCGATGCAGCAACAACAGATGCAGCAGTAGATGCAGCGAAAAATGCTGGTACTGGAGAAGTTGCGAAAGTAAATCCAGTAGCGAAAGAAAAAGCTAAAGAAGAAATTGCAAAAGAGTTAGCTAAGAAAGAAGAAGCAATCGACGGGCGTAAAGACTTAACTGACGAAGAAAAAGCAGCAGCTAAGAAAGAAGCTCAAGATAAAGCTAAAGAAGCAACAGATGCGATCAATGATCAACCAGCTAATGCAGAAACACCAGAAAAAGCAGCAGAAGCTCAAAAAGCAGTAGATGGTGCAAAAGATAAAGGTGTAGCAGATGTTAAAGCTGTAAATCCAGAAGCAGTAACTAAACCAGCAGCCAAGAAAGCAATCGAAGATAAATTAGCAAAACGATTGGAAGACATTGCTAACACTCCAGATGCTACTGATGAAGAGAAGAAAGTTGCAGCAGATGCAGCTAAAGCTCTAGCAGAAGAAGCTAAGGAAGAAATCGATAAAGCTGGAACAGATGCAAAAGTTAAGCAACTTCAAGAAAAAGCTGAAGGTGAAATTGAAAAATCTGTACCAGTTGTAGAAGATAAACCAAATGCTCGTAAAGCAATTGATGAAGAAGCAACAGCTAAGAAAGCAGAAATCGATGCGCGTAACGATCTAACTCCTGAAGCTAAAGCTAAATTAAAAGCTAAAGTAGATAAAGTTGCGGAAAAATCTAAAGCAGCAATTGATGCAGTAAGTAGTGTAGACGATGTTAATACAATAGAAGAAGCTGATAAGGCGGCTATTAAAGCAATTGGAGAAGTAAACAGACCAATTGATAAAGTATTAGTAAAAGATCCAAGTGCATTAACAGATGAAGAAAAAGCTAAAATCTTAGAAGAAGTTAAGAAAGTTAACCCAACAGCTAAAGAAGTTAAATATGATGAAAATGGAAACATCGAAGTAACAACAGAAGCTGGCGATAAAGGAATTATCAATCCGACAAAATTAGTGAAAACTGAGGACCAGTTAGATAACGGTAAAGGTGGAAATGACATTAACAAACCACTTGATAAAGTTATCGTAAAAGATCCATCGAACTTAACTGACGAAGAGAAAGCTAAGATTGTTGCTAAAGTTGAAGAGGTAAATCCAGATGCTATCGTAACAATCGATGAAAATGGAACTGTTTCTGTTTCTACTCCAGAAGGTAAAACTGCAGCAATTCCAGCATCAGAATTAGTAAGAACTAAAGAAGATACTTCTAACCCAGATGCAGGAAATAGTAAAATTGTTAAACCAGCAGACAAAGTAGCCGGTGAAGCAAATGATCCGGATGATCAAGCTAAAGTAGAAGAAAAATTAAGAGAATTAAACCCAGAAACTAAATCTGTTAAATTTGATGAAGATGGTAATGCGACAGTTACACTGAAAGATGGAACTACTGCGACAATCCCATCAGAAGATTTATTCAAATCAGAAGTAGA
>NZ_AEDU01000025.1 GCF_000148525.1 Streptococcus mitis SK564 | reverse complement strand
TTTTTCATCATTCATTTTTGACTTTACTTCATCATAAGATAATGCATGTGATTCTTCTTCTACTGTTTCAGGCATCTTTCCTGTTTCGTAAAGAGATTTAATTTGTGTACTATCCAATGTTTCGTATTTCAATAATGCTTCTGCAATCAACTTGTGAGTTTCACGATTTGACTGAATAATTTCAGCAGCTTTATTTCTTGCTTCATTTAATAATGAACGAACCTCTTCGTCTATTTCATAAGCTGTTTGTTCTGAAATTGATTTTTGAGGACTCTGTGCACCAAACATAGCATGATTGCCCTCATATTGTACCGGACCAAGTTTTTCACTCATACCGTACTCTGTAACCATTGCACGCGCCATTTGTGTCGCCTGTTCAAAGTCGTTTGAAGCTCCTGTCGTTTGGACATTAAAGATAATTTCTTCAGCTACACGTCCCCCCATTAAGCCAGCCAATTGCTCTTTCATATCTTCTTTAGATAGAAGCATTTGATCCTCTTTAGGAAGTGCAATCATGTATCCACCTGCACGGCCTCGTGGTACAATTGTAACCTTATGGACAACGCGGGCATTCGATAAGACTAGACCAACAATGGTATGTCCTGCCTCATGATAGGCAACCAATTCACGTTCTTTTTGTGAAACTGTCTTATCTTTCTTAGAAGGTCCAGCAATAACTCTATCTTCTGCTTCATCAATATCTGAAGCATCAATTATCGATTTATTACGACGAGCGGCAACCAAGGCTGCTTCATTCAATACATTCTCTAAATCAGCACCAACAAAACCTGGAGTTTGTTGAGCCACTAATTTCAAATCAACATCTTCTGCTAAAGGCTTGTTCTTAGCGTGAACTTTCAAGATTGCTTCACGACCTTTAACATCAGGACGGCCAACCAATACTTTTCTATCAAAACGTCCTGGACGCAGAAGGGCAGGGTCAAGTACATCTGAACGGTTTGTCGCAGCGATGACGATAATCCCTTCATTTCCCTCAAAACCATCCATCTCAATCAAAAGTTGGTTCAAGGTTTGTTCACGTTCGTCATTACCTCCGCCGAGACCGACTCCACGTTGACGTCCAACAGCATCAATTTCATCGATAAAGATAATAGCTGGTGCTGCTTTTTTGGCATCTTCAAAAAGAGAACGAACACGACTAGCTCCAACTCCGACAAACATTTCTACAAAGTCAGAACCTGAAATACTAAAGAATGGAACACCTGCTTCTCCAGCTACTGCCTTAGCAAGCAAAGTTTTACCTGTTCCCGGAGGTCCCTCCAAAAGAACACCTGCTGGAATACGGGCTCCAAGTTTTGTAAATCGTTTTGGATCTTTTAAGAATTCAACAACTTCAACCAGTTCTTGTTTTTCTTCCTCAGCTCCAGCAACATCTGAAAATCTTACTTTAATATCTTCTTTATTTGCAGCTTTAGCCTTACTACGTCCAAAACTCATTGGATTACGGCTATTATTTCCTCCCATATTTCCCATCATAGAGAACAGGAAGAAGAATAGAATACCGAATGGCACAATGGATACAAGAATATTAATCCACATACCACTTGAACTTTCATGCTTAACAGTTATTTCCGCTTTATGGTCAGAAGCAAGTTTTTGCAATTCTGATACTGTCGTATCTGAAGGAAGAATAATACTTGAAAATTTCTCTACTGTTGTAGCAGAAGGAGAAAAGAACTGGATACCTGTTTCTTCTTTACTTGTTTTAGGATTTTTATAAACACCTGAAACTTCGATAACACTGCCATTTGGTTGGTAAGTCAATTCTTTTACATTGTCATCGGTAATTTCTTTTACCAATTCTGTATAATTAATTTGCTCACTTTTCCCTGCAACACTACCTGTACTAAAATACTGATAACCTGTAACTAGGAGAAAAATAAGTAATAACCATAGAAAAGGATTTTTAATTAAACCATTATTTTGTTTTTTCATTAAAAATTGCTCTTTCTAATTTGAATATACTTCTTCTTTCAATACTCCAACATAAGGAAGGTTACGATAATTTTCTTTGTAGTCTAAACCATAACCTACTACAAACTCATTTGGAATAGTAAAGCAAGTATAGTCTGCCTCAATTTCTACAACACGTCCTTCTGGTTTATCCAACAAGGTTGCAATGTTAACAGAAGCTGCTTCTCTTGCAATAAACATATCTCGCAAATTCTTCAAAGTTTGACCTGTATCAATGATATCCTCTACAAATAAAACATGTCTTCCTTTGATATCTTGAGTCACATCTTGCTTAATATTAATGACACCACTACTTGCTGTTCCACCATGGTAGCTAGAAACCATCATGAAGTCCATTTCAATATGTGTGTCGATATGTTTGACCAATTCAGCCATAAAAGGAATAGATCCTTTTAAAATCCCAACTAAAATTGGATTTTTTCCTGCATAGTCTTTGGTTAATTGAGCACCTAATTTTTTAGCAGCTTCTGTAATTTCATCGTGTGAAACAAGGATTTTTTTAATATCGTTTTCTAACATTTTTTTACCTATCTATTTTTTCTATATAAAGTATAGTGTTCATTATATCATTTTTCGTGTTTTTACTCAAATTACTGGTCGCAATTCCCAAAATTGAGACAATTTCACCAAATTGCTCAATAATCAGAGCAGATTTTCGCTTTTCCATAGGGATTTTCAAATCGATAAATAGACGTCTGAGTTTTTTTCTATGCCCATTTTGAATCAAAAAATCTCCTGTTTTTCGATGACGAATGTGTATAGATGTTTCCCGTGAAACAGGTACCTGCTGAATTAATTCACCTTCTAAAGGAATTCCAAAGGAAAATAAATAACCTTGGTAAGATACCTGATTTTGATAGTGTAACACAAGTTCATCTTCCTTTTCATCAGCCTGAGGACCGATTTTACAAATCTGAAAATGTTGATACTCTTTTATCAATTCATAGCCATTTTTAAGCGGATGACGATACTGGCTTTTAGATTTTAAAATCTGCCAAACTTCTTCAAACTGAGCTTTTGTGAGATTCAAATCTGGAAAACGATTCAAATAAGTTTGGAGTAAAACTCTTTGTGTAGACTCAGAATAAGAAAATAACTGCTGTAAATCTTCCACATCAATATTGTTAGATAATTCATCTATGGCTAAGTCATAATCTAAAATTTCATTGCCGATGCTTAAGATTGCATCTCTAAATCGAGGATTTTCTTTTTCTAATTCTGGTAAATAAGAGTTTCGAATACGATTGCGAAAATAATAATTTTCCTTATTTGATGTATCTTCAAAGTGAAAAATTGGTGGAAAGTCTTTTTTATGGAAATGCAAGAAAGGACGAATAATTTCTATCTCTCCGACTACTTGCTTCTCCTTAATTCCTGATATATAGCGCAAACGAGTGCCTCGAATCAAACGCATCAAAATCGTTTCCACCTGGTCATCAGCATGGTGGGCAGTAACTAAAGCTGTCGCACCTGTCTTTTTCATGACCTCTTGAAAAAAATCATAACGAAAATGTCGAGCACGCGCTTCTGAAAATTCTCCTGAAAAATTGCTGACATAAATAGGAAGGCCAGCTTCAGCAGCCAACTTCCTTAATTCCTTTTCTTCCCAATCTGATTCAATTCTCTGCTTATGATTCACATGGGCTAGAATCAATTCAATTTCTAACTCTTTTTGATACGTAGACAATACCTTAAATAGAAACATAGAATCTAATCCACCAGAAAGAGCTAGCACCACCTTAGTATGCTTTTTGAAATATCCCTTCCTGAGAAAATGATTTAAAAAATCCTGTTCCCTCATTTTAGAACCTCATAAACATCCTTGGCTATCTTGGAAATCGTATCGTAATCAGAATCTTTAGTAAAAATAGAAAGCACAAATGGAGAATCTGCATAGACGACACCCGTATCATGCTTAAATTCATCCGCATCCCCAATTTTATGAGCTACCTTCACAGAAACACCTTTGGCAATGCGCTGATTATCAAAATCTGTTTTAGTCAAAGACTCTAGCACAAATCCATTTTGATTATAAATAGCTTCCATGACCTTCCCAGCCATTTTAGAAGAAATTAATTTTTCTTTTGAATCCCAATCATCTCCCATAATGGCAGACATCTTGGACTTAAATGTTGCATCTGATTGGTTTGAAAGGTAATATCCTAATATGTTATGAGCTACATTATCCGATTCTTTTGATACTTTCGTAATTAAATCTTTTAGAGAATATTCTTTATTATCCTCTTTTTTAGGAAGACTGCCACTTCCCTCTGGTTTATAAGAACCTGGAAAATCATTGACTTCAGATACGTATTTTACAGTCGTATCTAACTGATAAAGACCCTCATTTATTTTTTCTTGCGCATAATAGAGATAAGGTAGTTTTAAAACACTAGCTGCATACATCTTTTCATCTTGATTGATACCAGCTTCTTTTCCAGTAGTCAGTTGCTTAACATAAATAGAGAAAGAATCTTTCTGATATTTTTCTGATAACATTTCTTGGACTTTACCCATCCGATTATCTTCTTCAGAAGTTGATTCCTTATCTACCCATCCAACCTGATCAATATGTAGAAATTCTCTTCCTTCTACAAACATGGTATTGTCGATTGATACCTGCGAATAAGCTGATAAGGATGATTTCACTTCTTTTAAATCATAAGGACTATTGTACAGTTTAAAATCAGATTCTAACCATACTTTTTTTATTATTGGAGTTACCTCTGACTGATCATATAAAAATCGTTTGTCTGCAGCTATAAATTGATGGTTGGATAACTTGAATACCGGAATCCCTTGTTTATTTAAACGCCACTCGGTTATTTGGAAACTTATTTTTGGACTTAATTTTCCAGATTTAACAACTAAATCTTCATTCGCATAGACAGGAACTTCTCCATAAACCATAGGAGAAGTTAGCTTTTCTCTAAAATAAATACCAAAGTCAGATTGTGAAAGGTAATAAATTTCTTTCGAAGTATATACTACTTCTTTTTCTGTGCTAACAACTTTTGAAATGGTCAAAAAACTTGGTAGCAACAAAATAATTAAGAATTTACGCATTCTTCCTTTCCTTTTCTTCTTGTAAACGCAATAATTGATTTTTATCAGCTAGCTCTTCCAGTTTTTCATCTGATAAACTCAAAAATTGCTCTATTACGTCTAGTAAATTTTCCATTTTATCACCTTTGAAGTAAGTCAGGAATCGTATAAACTATTTCCCTCGACTTAGAATAATAGTACTTCGCTCGTGTATATTTGGCAGCATAATCCTCATCTTTCAACTTGGTAGCAAATGCTGTCTCCTTATCCTTTTCATCGCTCAAAGTTTGATACTGAGTTTGCAAGTCTGTTAATTGCTGACGTCTTTGGAGTAATTGCTGATAACTCTGCGCTAAATTAAAAGTTGGCAAGATAAATAATAGCATAATCAAAATCAATACCCACCCCATAAAACGATTCCGTTTTTGTCGTTCTTTCATCAGGTAGCGACGACGTTGATATTCATTTTGAATAAAAGAATTATTCAATTGTACAATATTTTTAGACATTTTCTTCTACCCGTGTTTCACTGATAATTTCATACATGCCTGCTGCATCTTCTTTTTTTGTACTATCTTTCATCTCTAGTACTTTGACAAGTAGCAACTTATTTCCAAAACGAATTTCAACTTGGTCATTAACTTTCAAATCCGTTGAACTTTTGGCCAAGATTCCATTCACCTTGATTCTGCCTTTATCTGCTACTTCTTTTGCGACTGTACGACGCTTGATAATTCGCGATACTTTTAAATATTTGTCTAATCTCATCCTTATTACCTCAACTTATTATTGTATCATTTTTATCTATTTTAATAGAAGAAAAATATCAAATGGAATTTTCTTTCTTAGACTCTTTTATCTCTAATAAACTTTCTCCAAAAATCAGCAGACTCTCTAAAATTTCATAATCTTTCTTATTTTGGACATCAAATACAAGCTCCATTAATCCCTTATTCTCAGCGATGCCCGCTTTAAAGTTCGTTGCGGATAAAGCTTTAAAATAATCTTGAGCTAAAAACAGTCGTTGAGTGACTTTTTCAAATTGAATTGTAATTTTATTATCTTTTCTTTCCACACGTTGAACAAAGACCTTGTCCAAATATGACTTGACTAAACCAATCTCTAAAAGATAGACTACTACATCTGGGTACTCTCCAAATCGGTCCATCAACTCTTCTTGTAACTCTTCATAGTTAACACGGTTGTCAATTTGACGAATTTTCTTGTAAATTTCAATCTTATGTCGTTGATCAGAAATATAAGTATCAGGAAGATAGGCATCAATTTGCAAAATCAACTCAGCATTCCCTTTGGTTCTTGTGTTAGCGTTAGCATTACCGTTTCGTTTAGCAATAGCTTCCTCTAATAACTGCGAATACAATTCAAAACCAACAGAATCAATGAAACCAGACTGGGATTTTCCTAGGAGATTTCCTGCTCCACGAATCGAAAGATCTCGCATAGCAATCTTAAATCCGGATCCCAATTCTGTAAATCCTTTAATCGCTTCTAATCTCTTCTCAGATACTTCACTGATTGATTTTTCTGGACGATACATGAGATAGGCATAAGCAATACGATTACTACGACCGACTCTTCCTCTTAACTGATACAAGGTTGACAAGCCCATATGGTCCGCATTTTCAATAAATAAAGTATTAGCATTTGGAATGTCCACCCCTGTCTCAATAATAGTAGTCGTCACCAAGATATCGTATTGTCCCTCAATAAAGTCTAGTAGAGTATTTTCCAACTGGATTTCACTCATTCGACCATGAACATAACCAATCGAAGCCTCTGGAATTAACTCCTGTAATTCTGAAACCTTCTGGTCAATCGTGTCAACTTTGTTGTAAAGGTAGTAAACTTGACCTCCACGCTCCATTTCACGCAAGACAGCATCACGAATGACACTATCATTCTTTTCTAAGACATAGGTTTGCACTGGATAACGATTAGTCGGCGGAGTTTCAATAACAGACAAATCCCTGATTCCCAACATAGACATATGGAGGGTACGAGGGATTGGAGTAGCGGTCAAGGTTAGGACATCCACTTGTTTCTTCAATTCTTTCAAGGTTTCCTTATGCTTGACACCAAATCGCTGTTCCTCATCAATAATCATCAATCCTAAATCAGCAAACACAACATCTTTTGACAAAACACGATGTGTTCCAATCAAAATATCAACTTGACCGTTTTTCAATTTTTCAAGTGTTTCGGTCTGCTCTTTTTTACTTCTAAAGCGACTCAACACATCAATATTAACTGCAAAATTTTGGAATCGTTCCTTAAAATTAGTATAGTGCTGTTGCGCTAAAACCGTCGTCGGAACTAGAACGACAACCTGTTTGTGATCATTGACTGCCTTAAAGGCTGCACGCATAGCAACTTCAGTCTTTCCAAAACCAACATCCCCAACTAAAAGTCGATCCATTGGCTGAGAAGCCTGCATATCTCTCTTGATTTCCTCAATACTACGAAGTTGATCATCCGTTTCAACATAAGGGAAAGCATCATCAAAGGCATCTTGATCTTCATCATCAGCTGAAAAAGCAAAACCCTTCAACTGGCTACGTTCAGAGTAGAGTTTAATTAAATCGTCAGCTATATCCTCTACCTGGTTCTTAACTTTTTGCTTGGCTTTTTTAAAATGACCGTCATTTAATTTATTGAGTTTTGGAGCTTTCCCATCACTTGAAACATATTTAGACAGTAGATGAATCTGTTCTACTGGGATAGAAATTTGATCACCATTTTGGTATTGGACGCTAACATAATCGCGGTGAATCCCTTTGATTTCAATTGTTTCAATCCCTAGATATTGACCAATTCCATGGATATGGTGAACAACGTAATCTCCTTTTTCAAGTTCATTGTAATCTTTTAATCTCTCTGCGTTTGAAACATGTTGTCTTCGAAAACGACGTTTCAATTTCTTTTGAAAAATCTCATGTTCAGTTATCAATAAAACCTTTTCATCTACAAAATGAAAACCATGTCTGAGATTGCCCTCGATTAAGTTTACAGATTCTTGACAGATTCTTGACTTATCTCTAGAATCCAATTTAATCTGATATTCCTCTAACACATCCTCCAATGTTTTACTTCCCATTGAATTGCTAGACTGCAGAATAATGGTGTAATCCATTTTTTTATATCGTTCAATTTCTTCTTTTAAAAAAGAAAATTGATTGAAAAACTCCTGCATAGGATATTGATTAAATTGATAAATTTGGTCAAACTTGAGATTTCCTAACCCCTTTTGCAGATTAGAGAAAAAGGTAACCGGACTCTGTTTTTTATAGATTTGCTCTGTATCAGCAAAATACTTCATCTCAGAAAATGCTTTACTATTCTGTAACTCTTCTGTAAAGTATTGCGCTAATTCTCTTTCAAAGACTTCATACTGATTCATCAATTTCTGATAATCATCAAAGAATATTGGTATGTCTTTTTCGATATAATCAAAAATAGTCCATGTCTTGTCATAACACAAAGATAAAAATTTCCGAGAATCAGAATGAATTTGTTTTTGGTGAAAACTTGAAAGAATTTCTTCTAAGTATGATTTTAAAATAGGTGATAACGTTTTTGAAACTTGTTTTTCTAAAGCTGACCGACCTCGTTGATAATCCTTTTCTCTCAAAATTACGTCGCTAGCTGGAAATATGGTGAGTTCTGTCTGATTTTCTTTCGATAATTGTGTTTCGACTTCAAATAACCTAATACCATCGACTTCATCACCAAAAAACTCAATTCGGCAAGGTTCTAACTGGGATATTTCAAAAATATCTAAAATATCTCCTCGCAGACTAAATTCGCCCTGAGTTTGTACTTGTGTAACTTTTCGATAGCCTATCTCTTTTAACTGATGGATAAGTGCGTGTTGGTCATATTCTTCACCAACTGAGATTTTTACAATACTATCTTTGAATACATTTGGAGACGGTAAAATCAATCGACTTGCTGCGATATTACAAACTAAAATCCCTCTCTTAGATGAATCAGTCAAAAAACGCAAGGCTTCAACCCGTGAAATGATTTTTTCTTGTGAAGATATCAAAAACTCGACCATAGGGGAGTCATCTACCAAAAATGGATAGACCAGTTCCTCACCCAAGATAGAGATAAGATCACTAACAAGTCCTTCTGCTTCTCCATAAGTTGACGTCAGTAAAACAATCTTATCTTCTTTCTTCAAACTACTAGCAATTGCTAAAGCTTTTGTAGAAGTTGATAAACCTAACATTAATTGTCTTTTTTTATCTGTTAAATTTTGATGCCATTTTTGGATCTGATCATTTTCTGAGAATAAATCTAATAAGGTCGCCATTTATCCGTTATACCTCTGCATTGTTTTCTCAAAATTTTTCTCTTGCAAATAGTAGTTTATAGAATCGTCAACCTTGTCAATAGACTGTAAAATACCAATATAATCATCCTTGTCAAAGGTACTCAAAACATGGTGAACAACTGACATACCATTTTTAGGTCTTCCGATTCCAATCTTAACACGGTTAAAGGTTTGGGTTCCAATATGTTGAATAATAGACTTGATACCATTATGACCACCTGCTGAGCCTTTTGCTCTTAAACGAATCTTTCCAACTTCCATATCAAGATCATCGTAAATGATGAGTAAATCTTCAATATCCAAACCATAGTAAGTCAATAAAGCATGAACCGCTTTTCCACTTTCATTCATAAATGTCGTTGGTTTGACAAGATAAATTTTTTCTCCATTTAGGAAAAATGATGCTAGATCAGCTTGAAATATCTTATCATGTGTAAAAGTGACATTCTGTTTCTTCGCTAGTTGGTCAATCAACATAAATCCAACATTGTGTTTTGTTTCAAAATATTTATCTCCTGGATTTCCCAAGCCTACAAGTAATTTGGTCATTTATTTCTCCTTTCAAAAGCCAAAAGGGTTGGAATTTTTTTCCAACCTAATTGATACTATTCATTAAATTTTTTAGACATTAAAGCGGAATTCCATAATATCGCCATCTTGAACGATATATTCTTTTCCTTCTTCACGCAAGCGTCCAGCTTCTTTTACAGCCTTTTCAGATCCGTATTTCACTAGATCCTCATATGACATGGTTACTGCACGGATAAAGCCTTTTTCAAAGTCTGAGTGGATAATACCAGCTGCTTGAGGAGCCTTCATACCACGTTTGAAGGTCCAAGCTCGAACTTCTTTTTCACCAGCTGTGAAGTAAGTTCCCAGTCCAAGCAAGTGGTAAGCTGCACGCGTCAACTTATCTACACCTGATTCTGTCAACCCAAGAGCTTCAAGAAACTCTTGCTTGTCTTCTTCGTCTAACTCAGAAATTTCTTCCTCAGCACGCGCAGAAATAACGACTACTTCAGCATTTTCTGTCGCTGCAAATTCACGAATTTGTTTAACATAGTCGATAGAGTCAGGTTCTGAAACCACATCCTCATCCACATTCGCTACATAAAGAACTGGTTTTGTTGTCAAAAGGAATAGTCCTTTGACAACCTTTTGTTCTTCATCTGTAAATTCGATTGTACGAGCTGATTTCCCATCTTCAAGGACTGGTTTAATCTTTTGAAGAACATTAAATTCTGCTACTGATTCTTTATCTTTTTGCGTACGTGCCATCTTTTCTACACGCGCATATCGTTTGTTCACTGATTCTAAGTCAGCAAGAATCAATTCCAGGTTAATGGTATCAATATCTGCAAGTGGATCTACAAAGGCGTCTTCACGTCCTTGCTCGCGCATCACATTTTCATCATCAAAAGCACGAACTACGTGAACAATCGCGTCTACTTCACGGATATTAGCCAAGAATTTATTCCCTAGCCCTTCTCCTTTTGAAGCTCCTTTTACAATTCCTGCGATATCTGTAAATTCAAATGTTGTTGGAACTGTCTTTTTAGGAGTGATCATTTCAGTCAATTTTTGTAGGCGTTCATCTGGAACCTCAACCATTCCAACGTTTGGATCAATCGTCGCAAATGGATAGTTTGCAGCCTCTGCTCCTGCTTTTGTAATTGCATTAAATAGTGTTGATTTACCAACATTTGGCAAACCAACGATACCTGCTGTTAAAGCCATATTTTCTGATTCTCCGTTTTCATTTCAATCCCTAATATTATAACACAAAAAGGGAAAACTTGCTAACCCTCTAACTAAAGCTTCTTAGTCAAGAATTTTATTCATTTTTCGATCAAAATCATAGCGCCCCATCATGACAACATGGTCACAATTACTGCATTTTATTTTGATATCTGCTCCTACACGTGTAATTTCCCAACGATTAGCCTTTTTACCAGTCGACTTGATGATACAAGCGTGTGGTTTTTTCATTTCAACAAAATTTCCAACTTGATACATACTACTCTCCTTTTCTTTTTCGATTATATCATAAAAGAGGCGAGCTAAGCTCAACCTCTTTCACTTAATTTGTACGAACTGGTGTAATGAGCTGCATGAAGTCCTCGTCAGTATCTGCTGGCACAAGAGTAAATGGACGAACAGCTGAGATAAAACTAATAGTAACTTTTTCGCTATTTAAAGCTTTAAGAGAATCAATCAAATAAGTTGGGTTGAAACTAATGGTCAAATCTTCACCAGTAACCTGCTCCGTATCGATTTCTTCGTTTACTTTACCAACTTCTGGAGAGTGAACATGGGCGCTAACAACCCCACCTTTAATTTCAAGCTTCACAGTACCATTTTGAGTCGCACTTGATAAAAGACGAGCACGTTCCATTGACTGACGTAAGTTTACCACATCAAAAGTAATTGTAGTGTTAAAGTCTGTTGGAATTAAACGATCTGTATCAGGATAGTTTCCTTCTAACAGACGTGTGTAGAAGCTAATATTTTCGCTTCTAAATAGGATTTGATTGTTGGCAAAGAAAATCTCTACAGTTTCAATATCATCTGTAAATACCGCTGAAAATTCGCGTAAAGAACGGCTAGGAATCACGACATCAAAATCATCACTATTTTTTTCAAGAGTCAATTTTTTCTGACTTAGACGATGAGAGTCTGTCGCAACTGTTTTTAGCTCTTTGTGTTGGCTCAATACGAAGTGAACACCTGTCAAAATTGGACGACTTTCTTGTGTACTTGCCGCAAAAGCTGTTTCATTGATAATTTTCTTGAGTAATTTTGTTTCAAGAACCAAAGGAGTGCTTGCTGAAATTTCTTGGATTCGTGGGTACTGTTCGCTATCTTTTCCTTTTAGGGTAATTTCTGATTTGCCACTGGTTAAAACAATTTGATTTTGTTCAATTTCTTTAAAATCAAGAGTCACATCAGGTAGACTAGATACCACATTGATGAAGAAAGAAGCTTCAAGAAGAATAGAACCTAGAGAAGTAATTAACAAACCAGCATCTTCATTTTTTTGAGAAATAAAATTTTCAATTGAGATTTGACCATTTGAACCAATTAAAGTAACACCTTCATTGGTCACGTCAATTTTGACAGTTGATAAAATAGGAATGGCATTTTTAGAACTAATAGCTCTCTTAGTAATATTTAATGCTTGTATAAATAAATTTTTATTAATTGAAAAATGAATCATGGATTCTCCTTTATTTATTTTTAGTATTAGAAGGATAATAGTAATAATAGAGTCTGTGAAATCTGTGGAAAACAGACTTTAAACAAGTTATCTCAAGTTTTTGGGCTTGTTTAAAAAATGTGGATAAAAAAGAATAAAAAAGCGAAAGTTATCCACAAGTTATTTGATTTTCTTTTTGATTGATTCAATTTCTAAGCGTAAATTATCGTTTTCATCAATCAAAGATTTAATTTTAGCATGGGCATGAATAACTGTTGTGTGATCTTTACCACCAAATTCCTTCCCAATTTTTGGAAGACTATTATCTGTTAGTTCTCTAGATAAATACATGGCTACTTGACGGGCTAACACAATATTTTGAAGGCGTCTACTTCCCTTCATTTCTTTGACGCTGACACCATAAAAGTTACCAACTTCATTTTGGATTTTATCAATTGGGATGACGAGCATTTGGCTAACATCTTGTTTGCGAGCTCTAATGGCTTCTGCAGCAATATCAATAGTGATATCCTTGATGTTTTTTACTCGGGCAATTAAAGTGATGTCGTTGATGGATCCCTCAAGATCTCGAACATTTGAATCAAATTGCCCAGCTAGGTATTCTAGAGTATCACTTTGGAAATTGTAGCCTAAATGTTCCGTTTTACTTTGTAAAATGGCAATACGTGTTTCAAAGTCAGGGGGGGTGATAGTTTGTGTCAATCCCCAACTAAAGCGCGTGACAAGCCTCTCCTCGAGCCCTTCTAAATGTTTTGGACTTCGATCACTCGTTAGGACAATCTGTTTTTGCTTGTCATGAAGGGCGTTAAAGGTATTGAAAAATTCTTCCTGAGTTGCGACTTTTTTTCCGCTGAGTGACTGGATATCATCGATTAACAAAAGATCAAGACTACGATAGGTCTTTTTAAACTTTTCCATTTCCCCAAGTCTTAGGTGATCCAGAAAGTCATTGATAAAGCTTTCGGCAGGAATATATTTAACACGCGCATTTGGAATATTTTTTAGAATTTCATTTCCAATAGCGTTTAACAGGTGAGTCTTACCAAGCCCAGGTCCTCCATAGATAAAAAGAGGGTTATAGGTCAGAGCCAAATCTTCAGAGACAGCCAAAGCAGCTGATACAGCCCAAACATTTCCATCCCCTTGGATAAAATTATCAAAGGTATACTTCTCTTTTAACCCAGTATCCGAATAAGGAATAGATGCTAACTTTGGACTATAGTCATATAAAGTTGAATTTGTAGCTTCTTCAACTTGTGAGATAGTCGTATCTTGAGGTTTTGTGAAAATATAGTGGGGAGTTATTTCAGCATCATAAATCTCAAAACCAGCTACTACAATGATATCTTTTAGTTGTTTTTCCCAGACCATTTCCATTTCAGATCGTGGTAAAAATATAGTAGCAACATTTTCTTCTACCTTGATGAGTTCAGCTTGAATAGCATAGAAATCATACATGGATCGAGTTAGTCTTTCTTGCGCAAATTCTAAGATACGATTCCAAAATTGTTTTTCTTTCAATCCGTTCTCCTCCTTTACTATTTGTTTAAAAGTTTAATGCTAGACTTATTTTACCATAGATAGTAAGAATTTTCCACAAGCTGTGAAAAATAATCCACAATGTTATCAAGCTTTATCCACAGGTTGGGGATAAAATTAAAAACTATTGATTTATTAAGCTTTTTATCGAAAAAAATAGTGGATAACCTTGTGAGATAAAAAAATAAAAGAACAGCCTTATTTCAGGCTGTTGATAATTCTACTGTATTCTTCTTGATTTGAAAAAGAAATAATGATTTTTCCACTGTCTTTTTTAGATAGTTTGATTTTTACATCTAATCCGAGTAGTTTTTTTAACTGTTCTTCTTCATTTTGTATGAAATGATCATTTTTTTGCTGTTTCTTTTGTTTTTTCTCTGTCAGAAGAGCTTCTAACTTCCTTACAGAAATGTCTTCCTCTATAATTCGTTGAAAGAAATAGTCTTGTTGTTCCTTATTCAACCCGACTAGAGAACGCGCATGGGCTTGTGATAGTTTGCCATTTTCTACTTCTGAGATAATCTGTTCTGGTAAGGAAAGCAAACGAATCGAGTTACTGATATAAGGACGAGACTTGCCCATTTTATCTGCAATTTCAGCATGGGTAAATCCTTTTTCTACGAGAGATTCATAGGCGCGTGCTTCTTCTATTGGATTTAAATTTTCTCTCTGTAAATTTTCAATGATGGCCTGGACCATCATCTCCTGGTCTGAAAGTTGCTTAACAACAGCTGGGATAGAATGTAGACCAGCTAAAAGTGAAGCCCGATAGCGTCTCTCTCCTGCAAGGATTTCATAACCAATCACAGGAGATTGACGAACAATAATCGGTTGAATAACCCCATTTTCTTTGATAGACTGTGCTAGTTCATGTAATTTTTCTCTATCAAATTCTTTTCGAGGTTGATAGGGATTTTTTTGTATATCCGTGATAGAAATCATTTCAAATTTTTCCATGGTTCTACACTAACACATCTTTTCTCTTATGTAAAGTTTTCTTTACATAGATGTCAATTAAGATTCTAAATCACCTGAACTCTTGTCAAGTTTAATAGATGTAGTGTCTTCTTTACCGTTACGATAGTAGGTTATCTTAATTGTGTCTCCGATAGAATGATTGTAAAGAGCACTTTGTAAGTCTGTTGATGAAGCAATGTCTTTGTCATCTACTTTTGTAATAACATCGTATTTTTCAAGGTGACCATTGGCAGGCATATTACTTTGTACCGAACGAACAACTACACCAGATGTTACACTGCTTGGAATATTAAGTCTTCTAATATCACTTGTATTAATATTTGAGAGATTGACCATTTGGATGCCCAAAGCTGGACGCGTCACTTTTCCGTTCTTTTCTAACTGTTCAATAATATTGATAGCATCATTTGCAGGAATTGCGAAACCAAGGCCTTCTACAGAGGTTCCTCCATTTGTGGCAATTTTACTTGAGGTAATTCCGATAACCTGTCCTTGAATATTAATCAGTGGTCCACCAGAGTTACCTGGGTTAATAGCAGTATCAGTTTGGATGGCTTTTGTAGAAATGGCTTGTCCATCTTCAGATTTTAAAGATACATTTCGATTGAGACTAGATACGATACCTTGAGTGACAGTATTTGCATATTCAGAACCCAATGGGCTACCAATAGCAATAGCAGTTTCTCCTACGGTTAACTTACTAGAATCACCAAATTCAGCTACTGTAGTCACTTTTTCTGAAGAGATTTTGACGACAGCAATATCAGAGAAAGTATCTGCTCCGACGATTTCTCCAGGAACTTTAGTCCCATCTGACAAGCGAATATCTACTTTACTGGCGCCATTTATAACGTGATTGTTGGTGACAATGTAAGCTTCTTTGTCATTTTTTTTATAAATGACCCCAGATCCTTCACTAGAAATTTGCTGAGAATCTGTATTAGTATCGTCATTACCAAATACGCTATTTTGTCTATTTGCTGAATAAGTAATAACAGAAACAACGGCATCTTTTACTTTATTAACAGCCTGCGTTGTTGAATTTTCGTTTTTATAGGCAGTCTGTGTGATAGTGCTATTGTTGTTGGAGTTACTTACACCACTTTTTTGAGTTAGTTGGGTTATTGAAAAACTACCCAAGGCACCACTAAAAAAGCTAATGACGATAACGACTAATAATTGAAACCATTTTTTGTAAAATGTTTTTAAATGTTTCATATTTGCCTCCATTTGATTTGAAATTACTGAAAGTATAAACTGACTAGCTTAATTATAACTTAAACACAAAAGTTTTTCACAGATTGTGGATAACTTTCAAAAATCTGTGGTTTTCTCAGTTAAAATTAACCTTTTATTTTGTGAATAAGGTGTGAAAAAATAGAGAATATGTTAGAATAGAGTCATGAAAATTAAAGTTGTAACAGTTGGGAAACTGAAAGAAAAGTATTTAAAAGATGGTATTTCAGAGTATTCAAAACGAATTTCTCGATTTGCTAAGCTTGAAATGATTGAGCTAGCAGATGAAAAAACACCAGATAGGGCCAGTGAGTCAGAAAATCAAAAAATTTTAGAAATAGAAGGTCAGCGAATTTTATCAAAAGTTGGTGACCGTGATTTCGTTATTGTGTTGGCTATAGAAGGGAAAACTTTCTCTTCGGAAGAATTTAGTAAGCAGTTAGAAGAAGCTTCTATAAAAGGATTTTCTACTCTTACCTTTATTATTGGGGGAAGTTTAGGATTATCATCAGCTGTAAAAAATAGAGCTAATCTTTCTGTTAGTTTTGGCCGTTTAACCTTGCCTCATCAGTTAATGAGACTAGTCCTTGCTGAACAAATCTATCGCGCTTTTACGATTCAGCAGGGATCACCCTACCATAAATAGAAAATTGACTTTTAATTGAATTTTTGGTAGAATGATTGTGTTAGGTCTCATAGCTCAGCTGGATAGAGCATTCGCCTTCTAAGCGAACGGTCGCAGGTTCGAATCCTGCTGGGATCAATATAGTAGCAAAGCTGGGAATTTTCCCGGCTTTTTTCTTAAAAAAGTACACTTGGGGAGAAAAAAATGACAGTTGAGAGAATTTTATCTAAAATGAAATTCCGTTTTGTATAATGGTTTTTGTAAGTTAGCTTACAAGAAAAAAACATTGAGGAGATTTTATTATGAAAAACATAGTTAAATTGGAACAGTTTGTAGTCTTGAAGGAAAAAGACTTACAAAAGATTCAAGGTGGGGAAAGTAGGGTTTCTGACATCCTCCTTGATTTTCTTTTCCGACGAAAAAAGTAATGAAATAAGGGGAAAGAGTAATGGATTTATTTGGATTTGGGATAGTTCTTGTTCATTTTTTAATTATTAGTCACAGTTACCATTTAATTTGTAAAGGTCAAATAAAAGCAAAGGAACTATACGTTTTTGGTATCTATACATTACTAGTAGAAGCAGTACTTGAACTTCCCTTTTATCTCCTATATTTAGATGGGTTAGGGATTGCAAGATTTTTATTTCCTTTGGGCTTATATTCCTATTTTCGATGGATGAAACAGTATGAGAGGGATAGAGGACTATTTCTAAGTTTACTACTATCTCTTTTATATGAGAGCACTCATAACTTTCTGTCCGTAACGTTCTCCTCTATAACAGGAGACAATTTTGTTTTACAATATTATAGCCTATTCTTTTTCGTTGTAACGGTGTTGACCTATTTTGTTGTTTTAAAAATCATTCATTATTTCCATTTGGAACTAGCATATTTTGACAAGGACTACCTCTATCCTTTCTTGAAAAAAGTATTTTTTGCCTTACTACTGCTCCATATTGTATCTTTCGTTTCAAATATGGTAAGTACGATTAAACATTTAAATAGTTTTGGAAGTATTTTATCATCTATTGTTTTTATCTCGTTACTTTTGACCTTCTTTGCAATGAATTCTTATAAAGAACAAATGGAAAAAGAGATTGCTTTGAAGCAGAAGAAATTTGAACAGAAACATTTACAAAACTATACAGATGAAATTGTTGGACTGTATAATGAAATCCGTGGATTTCGACATGATTATGCTGGAATGCTTGTTAGTATGCAGATGGCAATTGACAGTGGTAATTTACAGGAAATTGACAGAGTTTACAATGAAGTTTTGGTCAAAGCTAATCACAAACTGCGTTCAGATAAGTATACTTACTTTGATTTGAATAACATAGAAGATTCAGCTTTACGAAGTTTGGTTGCTCAGTCCATTGTCTATGCTCGAAATAATGGTGTAGAGTTTACACTGGAAGTAAAAGATACGATTACCAAGCTCCCAATTGAACTATTGGATTTGGTTCGTATCATGAGCGTTTTATTGAACAATGCTGTCGAAGGATCGGCTGATAGCTATAAAAAGCAGATGGAAGTAGCAGTTATTAAGATGGAAACTGAAACAGTTATTGTGATTCAGAATTCATGTAAAATGACGATGACTCCTTCAGGAGATCTATTTGCTTTAGGATTCTCCACTAAGGGAAGAAATCGCGGAGTAGGATTAAATAATGTGAAAGAACTACTAGATAAGTACAACAATATTATTTTAGAAACAGAGATGGAAGGCAGTACATTTAGACAAATTATTAGATTTAAGAGGGAATTTGAATGAAAGTTTTAATTTTAGAAGATGTTATTGAACATCAAGTGAGACTAGAGAGAATATTGGATGAAATTTCGAAAGAATCGAATATTCCAATATCATACAAGACAACGGGAAAAGTCCGTGAATTTGAAGAATACATTGAAAATGATGAAGTAAATCAGCTTTATTTCCTAGATATCGATATTCATGGGATTGAGAAAAAGGGATTTGAAGTGGCTCAACTCATTCGTCATTACAATCCTTACGCTATTATCGTCTTTATCACTAGTCGATCAGAGTTTGCGACTCTGACCTATAAATACCAGGTATCAGCCCTAGATTTTGTTGATAAGGATATCAATGATGAGATGTTTAAGAAGAGAATTGAGCAAAATATCTTCTACACGAAGAGTATGTTACTTGAAAATGAAGATGTTGTAGACTATTTTGACTACAATTACAAGGGAAATGATTTAAAAATCCCTTACCATGATATTTTGTATATTGAAACGACAGGAGTCTCTCATAAATTGCGCATTATTGGTAAGAATTTTGCCAAAGAGTTTTACGGTACCATGACAGATATTCAGGAAAAGGACAAACATACTCAGCGATTTTATTCTCCTCATAAGTCATTTTTGGTAAATATAGGCAATATCAGAGAGATTGATCGAAAAAACTTAGAAATTGTTTTCTATGAAGACCATCGTTGTCCTATTTCAAGATTAAAAATTAGAAAATTAAAAGATATTTTAGAGAAAAAATCTCAAAAGTGATTGACAATTAGCAAGAAATTGATATAATGGTTATATCTGCTACAGATAGAAGGTCCGTTGGTCAAGGGGTTAAGACACCGCCTTTTCACGGCGGTAACACGGGTTCGAATCCCGTACGGACTATTTTATCCGCCATAGCTCAGTTGGTAGTAGCGCATGACTGTTAATCATGATGTCGTAGGTTCGAGTCCTACTGGCGGAGTATAGATAAAAGGGAACACATCTGTGTTCCTCTTTTTATATCAATTTGCATCACCAAGCATCTTCATAAGGAAGTCTGTTATTTCTTGAGGACTTTCTTTTTTTCCATGTGCAATCCAAGTTTGACAGACACCAAAAAGTGCATGAGTTAGATAGATGCTACTATATTCTAATTCAGTGGTGTTTAGATTTAGTTGAATAAATCGCTTTTGTAAATCTGTACTGAGCATGATATGAAGTTTATTTCGTAAGAAATTTTGGATTTCTTTAGTCCCATTTTCAGAAAGAAGGGCAGCCAGAAGTGGTTCTGACTCCAGATATTCAAATACTTTTAAAATAGCTTCTCTTTTGTGATGAGTATGTTTTTGAAAAATATATTCAAATGTATGGAATAGTTTGCTTTGATAGTGCTCGATCATATCATACTTATCCTTATAGTGAGTATAGAAGCTGGAACGACTAATTCCGGCTTTTTCTGCTAGCTTGACAGTAGAAATTTGATCAAATGGCTGTTCCATCAGTAATTGTACCATAGCATTTTCAATAGTTCGCTTTGTTTTTAAGCGTTTGTTACTTTCTTGCATATTTCCTCCTTGTAAACAAATTAGACTATCTGTCTAAAAAATGGATTTTTTATCTTGTAATTTAGATTTTTTAATGTATAATCTATTATATCAAAATTTTAGACAATATGTTTAAAAAAGGAGAATCTATGTTTAAAGAATGGAAAGCAATTTTTAAAAAACCAACCTTTATTATTGTCATGATAGGGATTTCTCTTATTCCAGCTCTGTACAATATCATATTTTTGTCATCAATGTGGGATCCATATGGTCAATTGTCTGACTTACCTGTGGCAGTTGTCAATAATGATAAAGAGGCTTCCTATAATGGTAATACTATGGCAATAGGAAAAGACATGGTGTCCAATTTAAAAGAAAATAAAACCTTGGATTTTCATTTTGTAGATGAAGAGGAAGGAAAGAAGGGATTGGAAGATGGCGATTACTATATGGTAGTGACTTTACCAAGTGATTTATCTGAAAAAGCAGCTTCTATTTTAACGGATCATCCAGAGCAAATGCAAATCGATTATCAGACTTCAAGTGGTCATAGTTTTATTGCCAGCAAGATGAGCGATTCTGCGATGACACAATTAAAGCAGAATGTTTCTACCAATGTAACCGAGACCTATACTAAGGCTTTATTTAACAAAATGGTTGATTTAAAGGATGGAATGAGTCAAGCAGCTTCTGGTAGTGAAAAATTAACTGATGGGGCGAATCAGTTAGTGGCAGGAAGTCAAACATTAACTACTAACCTACACTCTTTAGCAGCTTCAAGTTTAAGATTTTCAAATGGAACGGAGCAGTTTACTAGAGGATTATCCTCTTATGTTTCTGGTGTCGAACAACTTCATCTTGGCTTAGGGAATTTTAATAGTGGTTTAGTTACATATACTGGTGCAGTGAGTCAATTAGATAGTGGATTAGGTCAATTATCTTCTAAAAGTCCTGAATTGGTAGGAGGAATCAATCAACTATATACTGGTGTAGAGTCCTATACTGGCGGTGTTTCTAAACTCAATGTTGGTCTGAATCAATTCTCATCTGGTGTTAGTGCCTATACAAATGGAGTGGGAAATCTTGCAACAGGTGCTAATCAGTTATCTAATCAATCAGCTACACTTCGAATGGGTGTGGAGCAATTAAATGAAGGGATTCAACAACTTTCTAGCAAGTTAGATGCTTCGTCTGAGCAAAAAGATCAAATTGTTCAATTATCTTCTGGTTTGAATCAGTTAAATCAAGTTATTCAAAATATTGATGTTGAAGATACAAAACAATTAGATTCTGTTTTATCAAGTATAGCATCTCTTTCTAATCAAATGTTAGTAAGTGCTCAGTCTGAAAAAGCAACTACATTAGCCAATATTCAATCGACAGCAGCTTATCAATCATTGACAAGTGAGCAACAAGCTGAAATAAGTGCTTCTGTATCTCAAAATTCGACTGATAGTATTCAATCGGCTCAGTCAATTGTAGCTTTAGTACAAGGTTTACAGGGAAGTTTAGAAAACTTACAAAATCAATCTTCTAATCTTTCGATTTTAAAAAATCAAGCTAATCAAGTATTACCGCTTGCTTTTACTTCTTTGACAGGATTGTCAAGTGGATTAACAGAAATACAAGGAGTAGTGACGAGTAAATTAGTTCCTGTCAGTCAGTCGATTGCAACAGGTGTAAATGCATATACTGCAGGTGTTGATAAAATTTCTCAAGGCGCAAGTCAACTAAGTGAAAAAAATTCCACCTTGACAGGTAGTTTGGATCAACTAGTTTCAGGCTCAAATACCTTGACACAAAAATCTTCTAGCTTGACAGCAGGAGTTGGTCAATTAGCTGAAAAAACTCCAGAATTAGTATCTGGTATTGAAAAATTATCAACTGGGTCCAATCAATTGAATCAAAAGAGTCAAGAATTAATGGCAGGAGTTGATAAATTACAATCAGGATCTGGTCAATTAGCAGACAAATCCAGTCAGTTACTTTCAGGTGCTTCTCAATTAGAGAATGGAGCTAATAAATTGGCAGATGGATCTTGGAAACTTGCAGAAGGTGGAACAAAGTTAACTTCTGGATTGGAAGATTTACAGACAGGAGTTGCTTCTTTAGGAAAAGGACTAAGTAATGCTAGTGATCAACTCAAATCAGCATCAACAGAATCTAAAAATGCAGAGATTTTGTCAAATCCACTCAATCTTTCAAAAACAGACAATGATCAAGTTCCTGTAAATGGAATTGCAATGGCTCCTTATATGATATCAGTTGCTCTTTTTGTTGCAGCAATATCAACGAATATGATCTTTGCGAAGTTGCCTTCAGGACGTCATCCAGAGAGCCGTTGGGCTTGGTTGAAATCTCGAGCTGAAATAAATGGTATTATAGCTGTTTTAGCAGGAATTTTGGTATATGGAGGAGTTCATATTATTGGTTTAACTGCTAATCATGAAATGAGAACATTTATTCTCATTATCCTAACAAGTTTAGTATTCATGTCCATGGTGACTGCTTTAACAACATGGAATAGCCGTATAGGAGCTTTCTTCTCTCTTATTTTGCTTTTATTACAGCTAGCATCAAGTGCCGGTACTTATCCAATTGCCTTGACAAATGATTTCTTTAGAGCCATTAATCCTTGGTTACCAATGAGTTATTCGGTTTCTGGATTACGACAAACAATTTCTATGACAGGGAATATTCATCATCAAGTCGTTTTCCTTGCCGTGATACTAGCTCTATTTATTGGTTTAGGTATGCTAGCCTATCAACCTAAGAAAATGGAAGAAGATTAAAAAAATCGACCGATTAATTGGTCGATTTTTTATGCCTTAGATGACTTTCGTTTGTGATTATAGGTTCCAAATAGTAAGAGAGAAGTAAAGGAACAAATTGCTCCAGTAATAAAACCATTGGGAATAAAGGAAAGTGTAATAGTTCTTTTCCCTTTAGAAATATCAACTTTCATAAAACCAGTTTGAGCTTGTTTAATTTCTATTTTCTTCCCATCTTGGTAGGCAGACCAACCTTTGTCATAAGGAATGGTGAAGAAAATAGATGTATCTTGTTGAACATCATATGTAGCAAAAACCTTGTTTTTAGAAGTTGATACTGTTACAGGCTGTTCTTTAATTTTTTGAATTGCCTCAGTTAAAGTTTGGGTATCTAAACGATAGAAGGTAGGAGATTCAAATGATACTTGTGAATTTCCAAGGAAACTAACATGAATATTGAAAGTTTTTTTCTCTTTTGTATAGCCTAGATTAAAGAAGGAGAAGACATTATCAGTTGTAAAAGTCTTTTTTTCACCATTTACAAGGATGTCAACCTTCTTTTGTTTGTCATTAGAAAAGTGAAGGTTTGTGAAAGAAAGATAAACTTGGCTGTTTTCTGGCACTTCAATTTGATACTGGATTGCTGCATCCTCATTTGAAGAACTTGTGACACTAATCAAATCATCAGTATTTTCTGTTTTATCATAAGGGATTGAAGAAAAATAATCAAAATTGACGTTAGCAAGTTGATTTAAAAACGAGGCTTGATTATCCAAAGTGTGTTCATTGAACTTGACATCATTGTAAACAGATTGACTAGCAAAGGCAATTGGGAGAGAGTATTGATTTTCATATAGGGTAAGATTATCTTTTTGATAGATATCTTTAAAACCATACTTATCAATAGGGTTTTCTGAGATATTGTACTGGATGCCAAATAAACTATCAGCCAAAATACTATTATTTGCATAGCGGAGATTGAGATTAGTCCCAGAGGATTTAAAACCAAGTTTATCTAAAGTAGAGCTTGATGAACGATTTCGAACAGATGAAAATTGAGAGATTCCATTGTAGTTGAATTTCATACTGTCATTTCCTGTCTGAGTTTCTAGTTTTTCAGTACGAGTAAATTGATTTCCAATATATGTTGAGAAAGATTCCATAGCTGGGATATCTCGACTATAAGCACTTCGAGAAGCAAATCCCCATTCCTTAGCAATTCCGTCCATTTGAGATGAAGCATTTAAACTCATTTCAACCAGTATAAATAAAGAGATTAGAATGGCAAATAGATTCACAGATATAAACTTTTTGATAACTGCAAGGAGTAAAAGAGAATAGATAACCAAAAATTCAAGAGTAAGCAGAGTATTCAAATCTGTTAAAAAAGAATAATACGATTTTAGATAGATGGTAGCTAAAAATCCTGTTACTATAAGAAAAAGCGAAACTAAAAAATTCCAGACTTTAAGTTCTTTCAGACGCTTTAAGACTTCTGCTGCTGTGTAAATTAACAAGGTAGAGAAAATCCAAGCATAGCGATGTAAAAACATATTTGGAGTATGCATGCCTTGCCAAAATAAGTCAAGAGGTTCTATGTAAAAGCTTGCAATTAGAAATGCAAAGAAGATTGCATAGATGAGTTTCACGTGAAACTTAATAGATTTCAGCGTAAAAAATAAAATGGTCAAAATAAAGGGAAGTAGTCCAACAAAAATCATTGGGATGGCCCCATACTTTGTTGTGTCAAAGGAACCAATGAATTGCTTAGCAAAGAGATCAAGATACCAGCTACTTTCAGTTTGAAACTTTGTAACTTCAGTCAATTTTTCCCCGTGTGTCTGTAAATCAAACAGAGTAGGAAGAGTCAGAATCAAACTAGCCATACCAGCTAAAAAGGAGATAACTATGAAATCAAGAACTGATGATTTTCGAGTCTTAAAATCCCACGAAATTTGACAGAGATACCAGAAAATAAGAAACAATACTGTCATATATCCAAAATAATAATTTTGAATAAATAAGATTGACAGACTTGTAAAGTATAATAGAAATTTTTGTTCAGTTATCAGTAGATGTAAACCAGTGATAATTAAAGGAATCAAGATAAAAACATCTAGCCAGGTTTTTATCTCTAACTGACTAACGGTAAAGCTCATCAGAGCGTAGGAGGTGGATAAGGCTAGTTTTAAAGGCTTAGGAATCGATTGAAATAATTTATTTAAACTAAAGTAAGTTGACAAACCAATCAATCCAAATTTTAAGAGAGTTGACAGATAGACAGCATCTGGCATATTCGTTAGATTAAAAAAGTAAACTAGTGGTGAAAGGAAACTACCCAAGTAATAACTAGATAGGGCATAGAAATTCAATCCGAGGCCACTTGTAAAGGTGTAAAACAAACTACCATTTCCATGTAGGATATTTCGTAAAGCTACATCAAAAATAACGTATTGATGAAATCCATCTCCTAATAGAGGAGATGAATCGCTATTCCAGTAGATACCTTGAGATAGATATACTCCTGTCATAATGATTACGGGAATGATGAAGGAAACAAAATAGGTCCAATATGTTTTAAAAAATAATTTCATGTTACCTCATAAAATGTTAGAAAACTCAGCTGGTTAACCCAACTGAGTTTTGAAGTTTTATTTAGTCTTTCCAAAGTTCTTTAACTTTTGCTTGTACTTCTGCATTTTCTAGGAATTCATCATAGGTTTCATCGATACGGTCGATGACGCCATTTTTAGACAAGACAATGATATGGTTAGCTAGAGTTTGAATAAACTCGTGGTCATGGCTGGCAAAGATGATTGATTCTTTAAAGTTTTTCAATCCATCGTTCAAGCTTGAGATAGATTCCAAGTCCAAGTGATTTGTTGGATCATCAAGTACAAGGATATTTGATTTCAAGAGCATAAGTTTTGAAAGCATGACACGAACTTTTTCTCCCCCTGATAAGACATTTACAGGTTTGTTAACTTCATCTCCAGAGAAGAGCATACGGCCGAGGAAGCCACGTAGGAAAGTATTGTCATCTTCTTCTTTACTTGCGAATTGACGCAACCAGTCAAGGATTGACTCTCCTCCTGCAAAATCTGCCGAGTTATCTTTTGGCAAGTAAGAACGGCTAGTAGTTACTCCCCACTTGACAGTTCCTTCATAGTCAATGTCCCCCATGATTGCACGAATTAGTGCAGTCGTTTGGATGTCATTTTGTCCAATAAGCGCTGTCTTATCACCTGGACGCAAGATGAAGCTAATGTTGTCAAGAATAGTTTCACCGTCAATCTTGACAGATAGATTTTCTACTGTCAAGAGATCATTACCGATCTCACGTTCAGCTTTAAAGTTGATAAATGGGTATTTACGGCTAGATGGAATGATTTCTTCTAAGACAATCTTATCAAGCATCTTTTTACGGGAAGTTGCTTGTTTAGATTTAGATGCGTTAGCAGAGAAGCGAGCAACGAATTCTTGGAGTTGCTTAATTTTTTCTTCCGCCTTAGCATTACGGTCTGCTAGCAATTTAGCAGCAAGCTCAGAAGATTCCTTCCAGAAGTCGTAGTTTCCGACATAGAGTTTGATTTTTCCAAAGTCAAGGTCGGCCATGTGAGTACATACTTTGTTTAAGAAGTGACGGTCGTGGGATACTACGATAACTGTGTTATCAAAGTCAATCAAGAAGTCTTCTAACCATGTAATTGATTGGATGTCTAAACCGTTGGTAGGCTCGTCCAAGAGAAGAACATCAGGTTTACCAAAAAGTGCTTTGGCAAGGAGAACTTTAACCTTTTCACCATTGGCCAATTCGCTCATGTTTTGGTAGTGTAATTCTTCTGGAATGTTTAGGTTTTGAAGGAGTTGAGAGGCTTCGCTTTCTGCTTCCCAGCCTCCAAGCTCAGCAAACTCTCCTTCGAGTTCGGCAGCACGAACCCCGTCCTCGTCTGAGAAATCTTCCTTCATGTAGATAGCATCTTTCTCTTTCATGATGCTATAAAGTTTTTCATTTCCCATGATAACAACATCAATGGCACGTTCATCTTCATAGTCAAAGTGATTTTGACGAAGAACAGAGAGACGTTCATCTGGACCAAGAGAGATGTGACCAGTAGTAGGTTCGATATCTCCGGCTAAAATTTTTAAAAAGGTAGATTTTCCGGCACCATTAGCACCAATTAATCCGTAAGTATTTCCTTCTGTAAATTTGATATTGACATCATCAAAAAGTTTGCGATCACTAAAACGTAGTGAAACATCAGATACTGTAAGCAATGTTTTTCTCCTATATACGTAATATATTTATTCTACTAGAAAATACAGAAATATTCAAATTTTTATTTGTCAATTTTGTGTAAATTACATTTACAGCATCCTTTACACAAATCTGTAAATAGCAAGACTGATTTATTTTGATAAATTACGGTTATTTCATTAAAAAAATGCTATAATTGAAGGGACTATATCGAAGGAGAACAAAATGACTAAACCCATTATTTTAACAGGAGACCGTCCAACAGGAAAATTGCATATTGGACATTATGTTGGAAGTCTCAAAAATCGAGTATCATTACAGGAAGAGGATAAGTATGATATGTTTGTGTTCTTGGCTGACCAACAAGCCTTGACAGATCATGCCAAAGATCCTCAAACCATTGTAGAGTCTATTGGAAATGTGGCTTTGGATTATCTTGCAGTTGGATTGGATCCAAGTAAGTCAACTATTTTTATTCAAAGCCAGATTCCAGAGTTGGCTGAGTTGTCTATGTATTATATGAATTTGGTGTCATTAGCACGTCTGGAGCGCAATCCAACTGTCAAGACAGAAATTGCTCAGAAAGGATTTGGAGAAAGCATTCCGACAGGATTCTTGGTCTATCCAATCGCTCAAGCAGCTGACATCACTGCTTTTAAGGCTAATTATGTTCCTGTTGGGACAGATCAGAAACCAATGATTGAGCAGACTCGTGAAATTGTTCGTTCTTTTAACAATGCATATAACTGTGATGTCTTGGTAGAGCCGGAAGGTATTTATCCAGAAAATGAGAGAGCAGGGCGTTTGCCTGGTTTAGATGGAAATGCTAAAATGTCTAAATCACTCAATAATGGTATTTATTTAGCTGATGATGCGGATACTTTGCGTAAAAAAGTAATGAGTATGTATACAGATCCAGATCATATTCGAGTGGAAGATCCAGGTAAGATTGAGGGAAATATGGTTTTCCATTATCTAGATGTTTTTGGTCGCCCAGAAGATGCTCAAGAAATTGCTGACATGAAAGAACATTATCAACGAGGTGGTCTTGGTGATGTGAAGACCAAGCGTTATCTACTTGAAATATTAGAACGTGAACTGGGTCCTATTCGTGAGCGCCGTATCGAATTTGCTAAGGATATGGGAGAAGTTTATAATATGCTTCAAAAAGGTAGTGAAAGAGCGCGTGAAGTTGCAGGTCAAACCCTATCTGAGGTTAAAGGAGCAATGGGACTTCATTACTTTAACTAAGTTTATTTTACAAGAAACTATCATTTCTATCTCAAAGAAAAGATAGTTTTTTATTTACCCCTGTAACATTTGACAAATTTTTATAGAATGGTATGATAGATACAATATAAAAAGAGTCAAGCTCAAAAATAAAGAAAAGAGGAAACTTCGAATGTCTAATTGGGACACTAAATTTTTGAAAAAAGGTTTTACCTTTGATGATGTATTGCTTATTCCAGCTGAAAGTCATGTGTTGCCTAACGATGCAGATTTAACAACTAAATTGGCAGATAATCTGACTTTAAATATCCCAATTATTACCGCTGCTATGGACACAGTTACAGAGAGTCAAATGGCCATTGCTATTGCTCGTGCAGGCGGTCTCGGAGTTATCCATAAAAACATGTCAATTGCTCAACAAGCAGACGAGGTTCGTAAGGTAAAACGTTCTGAAAATGGAGTTATTATTGATCCCTTCTTCTTGACGCCTGAACATACAATTGCTGAAGCTGATGAGCTTATGGGGCGTTACCGTATCAGTGGTGTTCCAGTTGTTGAAACACTTGAAAATCGTAAATTGGTTGGTATTTTGACAAACCGAGATCTTCGTTTTATTTCAGACTATAACCAACCAATCTCAAATCATATGACCAGTGAAAATCTTGTGACTGCTCCTGTAGGTACAGATCTTTCAACAGCTGAGAGTATTCTTCAAGAGCACCGTATTGAAAAGCTTCCGTTGGTCGATGAAGAAGGCCGTCTTTCTGGTTTGATTACTATCAAAGATATTGAAAAAGTTATTGAGTTTCCAAATGCGGCGAAAGATGAGTTTGGTCGTCTTCTAGTTGCAGGTGCAGTAGGTGTTACTTCAGATACCTTTGAACGTGCAGAGGCGCTTTTTGAGGCAGGGGCGGATGCGATTGTTATTGATACTGCACATGGTCATTCTGCAGGTGTCTTGCGTAAAATTGCTGAGATTCGTGCTCACTTCCCAGATCGTACTTTGATTGCTGGAAATATTGCTACTGCTGAAGGTGCACGTGCCCTTTATGAAGCAGGTGTAGACGTTGTCAAGGTTGGTATTGGCCCAGGTTCTATCTGTACTACTCGTGTGATTGCTGGTGTTGGTGTTCCGCAAGTAACAGCTATCTACGATGCTGCAGCTGTTGCGCGTGAATATGGTAAAACGATCATTGCTGACGGTGGAATCAAGTATTCTGGAGATATTGTAAAAGCCCTTGCTGCAGGTGGAAATGCAGTTATGCTTGGATCAATGTTTGCTGGAACTGATGAAGCTCCAGGCGAAACTGAAATCTTCCAAGGACGTAAGTTTAAGACTTACCGTGGTATGGGATCAATTGCTGCTATGAAGAAAGGTTCAAGCGATCGTTACTTCCAAGGTTCTGTCAATGAAGCAAACAAACTTGTTCCAGAAGGAATTGAAGGTCGTGTTGCTTATAAAGGTGCGGCAGCTGATATTGTCTTCCAAATGATTGGAGGTATTCGCTCTGGTATGGGTTACTGTGGTGCAGCTAACCTTAAAGAACTACACGATAATGCTCAATTTATTGAAATGTCTGGTGCTGGTTTGAAAGAAAGTCATCCTCATGATGTGCAAATTACTAATGAGGCACCAAATTATTCTATGTAAAAAAACAATGAAAAGAACTCCCGTGAAAACAGGAGTTCTTTTACGATGTTGTCAATTTTAATTTACAGAAACTTTACCATCCTGAATAGTAAAGATACTTAGATTTTCTGGCAGATTTTGAAGATGATCTAAGCTTGTTGTTGTGATAAAGGTTTGGATTGAATGAGAAATCGTTTCTAATAATTTTAGTTGTCTAGTGTTGTCAAGTTCGCTCATAACATCGTCAAGCAGTAATATTGGAGATTCTGTAGTAATGCTTTCCATCAATTCGATTTCTGCTAATTTTATCGAGAGGACGAGACTACGATGTTGTCCTTGACTTCCGAAACTAGCATCCATCCCATTTATATAAAAAGAAATGTCATCTCGATGAGGACCGACACCAGTATTCTTTTTAAATAAATCTCTGGATCTACTTTTTTCTAAAGCAATTTTGAAAGATTCGGATAAGTCTTCTTTGTCAGTTAGCTTGACAGAAGATTGATAGGATATTGACAACTCTTCAATCTGATTAGAGAGTTCAAAATGTTTCTTACGCCCAAATGATTCTAGTTTTTTTATGAAATCTAAGCGGTGATTCATCACACGACATCCATAATTAACTAGCTGATCATCTAAGACTGAAAGGAAGGTTTCATCTATTTTTTGAGCTGATTTTAGATAAGTGTTTCTTTGCTTTAGGATGTGGTTATAATTGGTTAAGTCAGATAAATAGATTGGCTTGATTTGTCCAAGTTCCATATCAATGAATTTTCGTCGAACCGAAGGTGCTCCTTTAATTAGTTGTAAATCTTCAGGAGCAAATAAAACAACATTCATGTGTCCTACATAATCTGAAAGGCGTGCCTGTTTTAAGTGATTAACTTTTGTCACACGGCCTTTTTGTGTTAGTTCTATTTCTAGGGGAATGGATCCAGTTTTTTTCTGAACGAGACCTGAAAGATGAAGTTGTTCCTCATCAAAATGAATGAGATTTTTATCTGTTCTAGTTCGATGACTACGCGTTAAGGCTAAAAAATAGATAGCCTCTAGCATATTTGTTTTTCCTTGTGCATTGCGTCCTAAAAAGACATTTAATTTAGGATTAAAGTCTATTTTCGTCTCTTTGTAGTTACGAAAAGTCTTGAGAGATAGGTGTTGTAGCCACATGATTATCTACCAGGGAATCGCGGAGCTTGTTTGCTTTTGGGTGATGAAGTAGGTTTTGATTTGTCTTTTTTTACTCCTTTATTCATCTCCTTAACAAGTTTAGCGATTCTTTCTTTTTCAACTTTATCAGCTTGGTATTCATCTTGTTCTTCAGAAGTAGGTTGTGTCAACAAGATGTCAATATTCATGTCAGGGATGTCAACTTTATCGCCAATACGAAGTTTTTTACCACGACGACTCTCTAATTCCCCATTAAAGTAAACAGAATGTTCAGAGAGAAATGATTTGATAGCTCCTCCGCTATGTGTAATTCCAAGTTCTTTGAGTAGTGCTTGGAGGGTAATAAATTCTTCAAATAATTTGTATTCCATAATTCACCTCAATCTTTGGTATTATACCATATTTTCCTAAAAATAGTGAGAGAAACAGGAAGAAATGTAAGCGATTTTTATTTCAAAAGTGTTACAGAGAACAAGAAAATTTCAGGTTTTCGTGATATAATAGAAGTCTGTATATAAGGAGGTAAATCATGGAGTTAGTGCATGGAATTTCAACACATTTTATCCAATCAAAAAAGTTTAAAACGAACAAAATTACCGTGCGTTTTACAGCTCCATTATCTCTTGATACGATTGCAGGTCGCATGTTGAGTGCGAGTATGCTAGAGACTGCTAATCTGATGTACCCTACTTCTCAAGCTTTGAGGAGACACTTGGCCAGTCTATACGGTACAGATATGTCAACCAATTGTTTCAGAAGAGGGAAAAGTCACATTGTAGAATTGACATTTACCTATGTTCGTGATGAGTTTTTAAGTAGGAAAAATGTGTTGACTTCACAAGTTTTGGAACTAGTAAAAGAAACTCTTTTTTCACCCGTGATAGTTGATAATGGGTTTGATTCGGCCTTATTTGCAATTGAGAAAAAGCAATTGCTAGCAAGTTTAGCAGCTGATATGGATGATTCTTTTTATTTCGCACATAAAGAATTAGATAAATTATTTTTTCATGATGAACGTCTCCAATTGGAATATAGTGATTTACGAAATCGTATTTTAGCTGAAACTCCACAAAGTTCTTATTCTTGTTTCCAAGAATTTTTGGCCAATGATCGAATCGATTTCTTTTTCCTAGGTGATTTTAATGAGGTTGAAATTCAAAATGTATTAGAATCATTTGCCTTTAAAGGTCGAGAAGGAGATGTGAAGGTCCAGTATTGTCAACCTTATTCCAATATCCTTCAGGAAGGTGTGGTTCGGAAAAATGTGGGACAATCCATTTTGGAATTAGGTTATCATTGCCCTTCTGAATATGGTGATGAGCAACATTTACCCATGATTGTAATGAATGGTTTACTGGGTGGATTTGCTCATTCTAAGCTCTTTACAAATGTCCGTGAAAATGCTGGATTAGCTTATACTATTTCAAGTCAGCTTGATTTATTTAGTGGATTTTTGAGGATGTATGCTGGTATTGATCGAGAAAATCGGAATCAGGCTCGTAAAATGATGAACAATCAACTGCTTGATTTAAAAAAAGGTTATTTTACAGAGCTTGAGTTAGAGCAGACCAAGGAAATGATTCGTCGGTCTTTGTTACTTTCTCAAGATAATCAAGGTTCATTGATTGAACGTGCTTATCAAAATGCCTTACTTGGAAAATCTTCAGCAGACTTTAAAAGTTGGATTACAAAACTCGAGCAAGTTGACAAAGATGCTATTTGTAGAGCAGCTAATAATGTGAAACTACAAGCGATTTACTTTATGGAAGGAATAGAATGACAAAGGTTGTTTTTGAAGAAAAATACTATCCAGCTGTAAAAGAAATGGTTTATCGAACTCGTTTGGCCAACGGATTGACAGTTGCTCTTTTGCCTAAAAAGGAATTTAAAGAGGTTTACGGGAGTGTAACTGTACAATTTGGTTCGGTAGATACGCTTGTCACAGAAGTTGACGGAGATGTAAAAGAATATCCTGCGGGAATTGCTCATTTTCTTGAACATAAATTATTTGAGAGAGAAGATTCTAGCGATTTGATGTCGGCTTTTACGAGTCTAGGTGCAGATAGTAATGCCTTTACAAGCTTTACAAAAACAAGCTATCTTTTTTCAGCAACGGATCATTTTTTAGAAAATTTAGATTTACTTGATGAATTGGTAACATCAGCACATTTTACTGAAGATTCCATTTTAAGAGAGCAGGATATTATTCAGCAAGAACGAGAAATGTATCAAGATGATCCAGATTCGTGTTTATTCTTTTCAACCTTAGCGAATTTATATCCTGGCACACCTTTAGCAACGGATATAGTTGGAAGTGAGGAGTCCATTTCCCAAATCTATCTAACGAATTTGCAAGAAAATTTTACAAAGTTTTACAAACCTGTAAACATGTCTCTGTTTTTAGTTGGCAATTTTGATGTGGATCAAGTACAGGACTATTTTGAAAGAAAAGAATTGAAAGATTTAGATGTTCAGGAAGTAGCAAGAGAAAAGTTGCTTTTACAAGATGTAAAACCAACAGATAGTATGAGAATGGAAGTATCTTCTCCCAAACTAGCGATTGGAGTTAGAGGTAAGCGAGGAGTTTCTGAGGCGGATTGCTATCGACATCATATTTTATTAAAATTATTGTTTGCAATGATGTTTGGTTGGACTTCGGATCGTTTTCAAAAGTTATATGAATCAGGTAAAATAGATGCGTCCCTATCTCTTGAAATTGAAGTAACAAGTCGCTTTCATTTTGTTATGTTGACAATGGATACGAAAGAGCCAGTTGCTTTATCTCATCAATTTAGGAAGGCCATTCGTAATTTTACAAAGGATTTAGATATTACAGAGGATCATTTAGATATTATCAAAAGAGAGATGTTTGGAGAATTTTTCAGTAGCATGAACTCTCTTGAATTTATTGCAACGCAATATGATGCTTTTGAACATGGTGAGACAATTTTTGATTTACCGAAAATTTTACAGGAAATTACTTTAGAGGATGTCCTTGAAGCAGGACATCACTTAATAGATGATGGTGACATAGTTGATTTTACAATATTCCCATCGTAGTAACCTATCATAATAGACACTAGAAAGAAGGGATGACAAGTATGAGGAAAAAAACAATTGGTGAGGTTTTACGATTAGCTAGAATCAATCAGGGATTGAGTTTAGATGAATTGCAGAAAAAGACAGAAATCCAGTTAGATATGTTGGAAGCAATGGAAGCAGACGATTTCGATCAACTTCCAAGTCCTTTTTACACGCGTTCTTTCTTGAGAAAATATGCATGGGCTGTTGAGTTAGATGATCAAATTGTTTTGGATGCTTATGATTCTGGGAGTATGATTACTTATGAGGAAGTAGATGTTGATGAAGACGAGTTGACAGGTCGTAGGCGTTCAAGTAAGAAAAAGAAGAAAAAAACATCCTTTTTACCTTTATTTTATTTTATCCTTTTTGCCTTATCGATTTTAATTTTTGTGACCTATTATGTTTGGAACTATATTCAAACTCAACCAGAGGGACCTTCTCTTTCTAATTACAGTGTGGTTCAATCAACAAGTTCAACTAGCTCTGTTCCCCACTCCTCAAGTAGTAGTTCATCTAGCAGTTCTTCTAGTGTAGAATCAGCGATAAGTGTATCAGGCGAAGGAAATCATGTAGACATAGCTTATAAGACAAGTAAGGAAACAGTTAAATTGCAATTGGCAGTTTCAGATGTTACAAGTTGGGTCAGCATTTCAGAAAGCGAACTTGAGGGCGGTGTAACCTTATCGCCAGAGAAGAAAAGTGCAGAAGCAACAGTTGCAACAAAAAATCCTGTAACCATTACGTTAGGTGTTGTAAAAGGTGTTGCTTTGACAGTAGATAATCAGACTGTTGATTTATCGAAATTAACAGCTCAGACTGGACAAATCACTGTAACCTTTACTAAAAATTAAGGAAAAACGAATGAAAAAAGAACAAATTCCCAATCTCTTAACAATAGGTCGAATTCTCTTTATACCTATTTTTATCTTTGTTTTAACGATAGGAAATTCGACAGAGAGTCATATAGTGGCAGCTATTATCTTTGCTGTTGCCAGTATTACCGACTATTTAGATGGATATTTAGCTCGTAAATGGAATGTAGTCAGTAATTTCGGTAAATTTGCAGATCCTATGGCGGATAAACTACTAGTTATGTCGGCTTTTATTATGCTGATTGAGTTAGGTATGGCTCCTGCTTGGATTGTTGCAGTAATCATCTGTCGTGAGTTGGCTGTGACAGGTTTAAGGCTTTTACTGGTTGAAACTGGCGGAACGGTTTTAGCAGCGGCAATGCCTGGAAAAATTAAAACTTTCAGTCAGATGTTTGCCATTATTTTCTTGCTATTACATTGGACTTTGCTTGGTCAAGTTCTACTTTATGTAGCCTTGTTTTTCACTATCTACTCTGGCTATGATTATTTCAAGGGTAGTGCTTATGTATTTAAAGGGACATTTGGTTCGAAATGAAATCAATAATTGATGTAAAAAATCTTTCTTTTCGCTATAAGGAAAGTCAGGAATACTATGATGTGAAAGATATTACGTTTCACGTGAAACGTGGAGAATGGCTTTCGATTGTAGGGCATAATGGTAGTGGTAAATCAACGACGGTTCGATTAATTGACGGCTTACTGGAAGCGGAATCCGGAGAGATTGTAATTGATGGCCAACGGCTGACTGAGGAAAATGTTTGGAATATACGTCGTCAAATCGGTATGGTTTTTCAAAATCCAGACAATCAATTTGTTGGAGCGACTGTTGAAGATGATGTTGCTTTTGGTTTGGAAAATCAGGGCCTTTCTCGTCAAGAAATGAAAAAGAGAGTGGAAGAAGCTCTGGCTTTAGTTGGCATGTTAGACTTTAAAAAGAGAGAGCCGGCGCGTCTATCAGGTGGCCAAAAGCAACGTGTGGCCATTGCAGGCGTTGTAGCCCTAAGACCAGCTATTTTAATCTTAGATGAAGCAACGAGTATGTTGGACCCTGAGGGGCGTAGAGAACTGATTGAGACAGTACAGGGAATTCGGAAAGACTATGATATGACGGTCATTTCTATTACCCATGATTTGGAAGAAGTTGCCATGAGTGACCGCGTATTGGTCATGAAAAAAGGGGAAATTGAATCAACTAGTAGCCCAAGAGAACTTTTCTCTCGAAATGATTTAGATCAAATTGGATTAGACGATCCTTTTGCCAATCAATTAAAACATTCTTTGAGCCAGAATGGCTATGATTTACCTGAAAATTATTTGACAGAAAGTGAGCTAGAGGATAAGCTATGGGAATTGCTCTAGAAAATGTGAGTTTTACATATCAAGAAGGGACTCCCTTAGCTTCAACAGCTTTGTCGGATGTTTCTTTGACGATTGAAGATGGTTCTTATACGGCGTTAATTGGGCATACAGGTAGTGGCAAATCAACTATTTTACAACTATTAAATGGTTTATTGGTTCCAAGTCAAGGGAGTGTGCGAGTTTTTGATACCTTAATCACCTCGACTTCTAAAAATAAAGATATTCGTCAAATTAGAAAACAAGTTGGCTTGGTATTTCAGTTTGCTGAAAATCAGATTTTTGAAGAAACGGTTTTGAAAGACGTTGCTTTTGGACCGCAAAATTTTGGAGTTTCTGAAGAAGATGCGGAGAAGATTGCGCGTGAGAAACTGGCTCTGGTTGGAATTGATGAATCACTTTTAAATCGTAGCCCGTTTGAGCTGTCAGGGGGACAAATGAGACGTGTGGCCATTGCAGGCATACTTGCCATGGAACCAGCTGTATTAGTCTTAGATGAACCCACAGCAGGCCTGGATCCTCTGGGTAGAAAAGAGTTGATGAATTTGTTCAAAAAACTCCACCAGTCAGGGATGACCATTGTCTTGGTAACGCATTTGATGGATGATGTTGCTGAATATGTGAATCAAGTCTATGTGATGGAAAAGGGACGTTTAGTTAAGGGTGGTAAGCCAAGTGATGTCTTTCAAGATGTTGTCTTTATGGAAGAAGTGCAGTTGGGAGTACCTAAAATTACGGCCTTTTGTAAACGATTGGCTGATAGAGGCGTGTCATTTAAACGATTACCGATTAAGATAGAGGAGTTCAAGGAGTCGCTAAATGGATAGTATGATTTTGGGGCGTTATATCCCAGGGGATTCGATTGTTCACCGGTTGGATCCACGTAGCAAATTACTGGCTATGATGCTACTGATTTTAATCGTTTTTTGGGCTAATAATCCCTTGACGAATTTAATTCTTTTTATAGCGACAGGGATCTTTATTGCCTTGTCAGGAGTATCTCTTTCATTTTTTATTCAGGGCTTGAAGTCTATGTTTTTCTTGATTGCCTTCACAACTATTTTTCAACTATTTTTCATTTCTAATGGGAATGTTTTATTTGAATTTTCGTTTGTGAGAATCACAGATTATGCTTTGCAACAAGCTGGGATTATTTTTTGTCGCTTTGTATTGATTATTTTCTTTTCAACTTTGTTAACCTTAACGACCATGCCCTTAAGTTTGGCATCAGCTGTCGAAGCTTTATTAGCGCCTTTAAAGCGTGTGAAAGTTCCGGTTCATGAAATTGGATTGATGCTGTCCATGAGTCTACGTTTTGTTCCGACCTTAATGGATGATACGACGCGGATTATGAATGCACAGAAAGCGCGTGGAGTGGATTTTGGTGAAGGAAGCATTGCTCAAAAAGTAAAGGCTATGATTCCTATTTTGATTCCTCTTTTTGCGACAAGTTTAAAACGTGCAGATTCTTTGGCTATCGCCATGGAAGCGCGTGGTTATCAGGGTGGAAAAGGTAGAAGTCAATACCGACAATTGAAATGGACTCGAAAGGATACGCTGACCATTCTTGTTATTATCGTACTTGGTTGTTGCTTATTTTTCTTAAAATCTTAGTAGCATTTAAAGAATTGATTAAAAGTTACTGTAACAGTTCTTGATATAAAGGTAGGGATATGAACCGTTTTAAAAAATCAAAATATGTCATTATTGTTTTTGTCACTGTTCTGCTTGTGTCAGCTCTCTTAGCTACGACTTATTCAAGTACAATTGTGACAAAATTAGGAGATGGAATCTCATTGGTTGATAGGGTTGTGCAAAAACCTTTTCGGTGGTTTGATTCTGTCAAATCAGATCTGGCTCATTTGACACGAACATATAATGAAAATGAAAGTTTGAAGAAACAGATTTACCAGTTAGAAGTCAAAGCAAATGAGGTGGAAAGTTTAAAGACAGAAAATGAACAATTGCGCCAATTGCTTGATATGAAGTCCAAGTTGCAAGCTACAAAGACTTTGGCAGCAGATGTTATTATGCGTTCTCCGGTATCTTGGAAGCAGGAGTTGACCTTAGATGCAGGTAGATCAAAAGGTGCTTCTGAGAACATGTTAGCTATTGCAAATGGTGGCTTGATTGGGAGTGTTTCAAAAGTGGAGGACAACTCTACTATGGTCAACCTTTTGACAAATACGGAAAATGCAGATAAGATTTCTGTTAAAATTCAACACGGCACTACCACAATTTATGGAATTGTTGTTGGCTACGACAAGGAAAATGAAGTTCTTAAAATTAGCCAATTAAATAGCAATAGCGATATTAGTACAGGCGATAAGGTGACAACGGGTGGATTAGGAAACTTTAACGTTGCGGATATTCCTGTTGGTGAAGTGGTTGCCACAACGCATAGTACAGACTATTTGACACGAGAAGTAACTGTTAAATTGAGTGCAGATACTCATAATGTGGATGTGATAGAATTAGTGGGGAATTCATAATGAGACAGTTGAAGCGGGTTGGAGTGTTTTTATTGCTTCCTTTCTTTGTTCTAATTGACGCCCATATTAGCCAGCTTCTGGGCTCATTTTTCCCCCATGTACATTTGGCTAGTCATTTTCTTTTTCTATTTCTATTATTTGAGACGATAGAAGTATCAGAGTATCTCTACCTAGTCTATTGTTTTGTGATAGGCTTGGTTTACGATGTTTACTTTTTCCATCTAATAGGGATTGCAACTCTCTTATTTATCTTATTGGGAGCCTTTCTTCATAAATTGAATAGTGTTATTTTGTTGAATCGTTGGACGAGAATGTTGGCAATTATTGTCATGACTTTTCTATTTGATATGGGAGCTTATCTCTTTGCATTAGCGGTAGGTTTAACTGTAGATAGTCTGCCGATTTTTATCGTTTATAGCCTAGTACCATCCATGATTTTAAATCTTGTGTGGATGCTTATTTTTCAGTTTATTTTTGAAAGATATTATCTATAAGAAAGAAACAAAAATGTAACAAAGGCGTAATATTCATTAGGCCTTTTTTTTGGTATACTAGTATTGTCTTTAAAAGAAGGAGTATCTACGTAATATGAAGAAAAAAATCTTAGCGTCACTTTTATTAAGTACAGTAATGGTTTCTCAAGTAGCTATTTTAACAACTGCGCATGCAGAAACGACTGATGACAAAATTGCTGCTCAAGATAATAAAATTAGTAACTTAACAGCACAACAACAAGAAGCCCAAAAACAAGTTGACCAAATTCAGGAGCAAGTATCAGCTATTCAAGCTGAGCAATCTAACTTGCAAGCTGAAAATGATAGATTACAAGCAGAATCTAAAAAACTTGAGAATGAGATTACAGAACTTTCTAAAAATATTGTGTCTCGTAATGATTCTTTGGAAAAGCAAGCTCGTAGTGCTCAAACAAATGGAGCTGCAACTAGCTACATCAATACGATTGTAAACTCAAAATCAATTACAGAAGCTATTTCACGTGTAGCAGCAATGAATGAAATCGTGTCTGCTAACAACAAAATGTTGGAACAACAAAAAGCAGATAAAAAAGCAATTTCTGAAAAACAAGTAGCAAACAATGATGCAATTAATACAGTAATTGCAAATCAACAGAAATTGTCTGATGATGCGCAAGCTCTAACAACAAAACAAGCTGAGTTGAAGGCTGCAGAATTAAATCTTGCTGCTGAAAAAGCGACAGCAGAAGATGAAAAAGCAAGTTTGCTAGAGAAAAAAGCAGAAGCAGAAGTAGCAGCAAAAGCAGCAGCAGAGGCAGAAGCAGCTTACAAGGCAAAACAAGTAAGTCAACAACAAACAGTTGTTGCTTCTGGAAATACGACTTTTGCAGCACAGGTTCAAGCTGTAGCTTCTTCGGAATCAGCAACATATACTCCTGTGGCAGTCAAACAACGCCCAACATACAGTACAAATGCTTCAAGCTATCCAATTGGAGAATGTACATGGGGAGTTAAAACATTAGCACCTTGGGCTGGAGACTATTGGGGTAATGGAGCGCAGTGGGCTACAAGTGCAGCTGCTGCAGGATTCCGTACAGGTTCAACACCTCAAGTTGGTGCGATTGCATGTTGGAATGATGGTGGCTATGGACACGTAGCGGTAGTCACTGCTGTAGAATCAACAACACGTATCCAAGTGTCAGAATCAAATTATGCTGGTAATCGCACGCTTGGAAATCATCGTGGGTGGTTCAATCCGACAACTACATCGTCAGGTTTTGTAACATATATTTATGCAGATTAATTTACAGAGGGACTCGAATAGAGCCCTCTTTTCAGGTTTTACTGTGATAATCTCTATTAAAAATTATATCAAAATAGCTTGAAAATATTGAAAAAGTATGGTAAAATGAAAATTGTCGTGTGAACGATAATACTCATTCTTGATGAATTGTGAAGCAGTTGCCCTTGGGTCGTTTTGCGAGTTGAAGTCAAGAAGAGGAAAAAACAAAAAGGAGAAATACTCATGGCAGTAATTTCAATGAAACAACTTCTTGAGGCAGGTGTACACTTTGGTCACCAAACTCGTCGCTGGAACCCTAAGATGGCTAAGTACATCTTTACTGAGCGTAACGGAATTCACGTTATCGACTTGCAACAAACTGTAAAATACGCTGACCAAGCTTACGATTTCATGCGTGATGCAGCAGCTAACGATGCAGTTGTATTGTTTGTTGGTACTAAGAAGCAAGCGGCTGATGCAGTTGCTGAAGAAGCAGTACGTTCAGGTCAATACTTCATCAACCACCGTTGGTTGGGTGGAACTCTTACAAACTGGGGAACAATCCAAAAACGTATCGCTCGTTTGAAAGAAATCAAACGTATGGAAGAAGATGGAACTTTCGAAGTTCTTCCTAAGAAAGAAGTTGCACTTCTTAACAAACAACGTGCACGTCTTGAAAAATTCTTGGGTGGTATCGAAGATATGCCTCGTATCCCAGATGTTATGTACGTAGTTGATCCACATAAAGAGCAAATCGCTGTTAAAGAAGCTAAGAAATTGGGAATCCCAGTTGTAGCGATGGTTGACACAAACACTGATCCAGATGATATCGATGTAATCATCCCAGCTAACGATGATGCTATCCGCGCTGTTAAATTGATCACAGCTAAATTGGCTGACGCTATCATCGAAGGACGTCAAGGTGAAGATGCAGCAGCAGTTGAAGCAGAATTTGCAGCTTCAGAAGCTCAAGCAGATTCAATCGAAGAAATCGTTGAAGTTGTAGAAGGCGACAACGCTTAATTCATATAAATAGTAATTACCTAGGAGGGCGGGGCTTAGCCCGGCTCTCCTATTTTTAAAAAATATAGGAGAATCAAAATGGCAGAAATTACAGCTAAACTTGTAAAAGAGTTGCGTGAAAAATCTGGTGCCGGAGTTATGGACGCTAAAAAAGCGCTTGTAGAAACAGACGGTGACATCGAAAAAGCGATTGAATTGCTTCGTGAAAAAGGTATGGCTAAGGCAGCTAAGAAGGCTGACCGTGTTGCTGCAGAAGGTTTGACTGGTGTTTACGTTAACGGTAATGTTGCAGCAGTTATTGAAGTAAACGCTGAAACTGACTTCGTTGCGAAAAACGCTCAATTCGTTGAATTGGTAAATACCACAGCTAAAGTTATTGCTGAAGGAAAACCTGCTAACAATGAAGAAGCTCTTGCTTTGACAATGCCTTCAGGTGAAACCCTTGAAGCTGCATACGTATCTGCAACAGCAACTATCGGAGAAAAAATCTCATTCCGTCGCTTTGCATTGATTGAAAAAACAGACGCACAACACTTTGGTGCTTACCAACATAACGGTGGACGTATCGGTGTTATTTCAGTTGTTGAAGGTGGAGACGAAGCACTTGCTAAACAATTGTCAATGCACATCGCAGCGATGAAACCAACAGTTCTTTCTTACAAAGAATTGGATGAACAATTCGTTAAAGATGAGTTGGCACAATTGAACCACGTTATCGACCAAGATAACGAAAGCCGTGCAATGGTTAACAAACCAGCTCTACCACACTTGAAGTATGGATCAAAATCTCAATTGACTGATGAAGTGATTGCTCAAGCTGAAGCTGATATCAAAGCTGAGTTGGTTGCAGAAGGCAAACCAGAAAAAATCTGGGACAAAATTATCCCAGGTAAAATGGATCGCTTCATGCTTGACAACACTAAAGTTGACCAAGCTTACACACTTCTTGCACAAGTTTACATCATGGATGATAGCAAGACAGTTGAAGCCTACCTTGAATCAGTTAACGCTTCAGTAGTTGAGTTCGCTCGCTTTGAAGTTGGTGAAGGAATCGAAAAAGCTGCAAACGACTTTGAAGCTGAAGTTGCAGCTACAATGGCAGCAGCCTTGAATAACTAATTATAGAAAGGAAGTAAATTTGCTTCCTTTTTTCTATGCAGTCGATCCCTATAGGGAGAGCTTCCTATTTTCAAGGTAAAAATAAAAAGCCCTATAATAAGGGCCAATTGTATTTAGGAGACTAAACTTCAAATTCATAGAGTGCTGTAGAGAGATAACGTTCACCGTTATCTGGTGCTAGAGCAAGGACTTTTTTACCTGTACCTAATTTTTTGGCAATCTCGATGGCTCCGTAGATAGCTGCAGCTGAAGAAATCCCTACAAGGAAACCTTCTTTTCCACCAATTTCACGGCCTAGTGCTAGAGCATCGTCTGACGTTACACGAACGATACCATCATAAGCCTTTGTATCAAGTGTATCAGGAATAAATCCAGCTGATATACCTTGAATTTTGTGAGGACCAGGTTTTTCACCAGATAGAATAGCAGATTCATCAGCTTCCACTGCATAAACTTGAATGTTTGAATTTGCTGATTTGAGTGCATGAGAAACACCAGAAATCGTTCCACCGGTACCAACTCCAGCAACAAAGGCATCTAATCCATCTTTACCGAAAGCAGCTAGTATCTCAGCTCCTGTTGTTCTTTCGTGTACTTCTGGATTAGCTGGGTTGTCAAATTGAAGAGGAAGGAAACCATCACGTTCAGCAGCGATTTCTTGAGCCTTAGCAATAGCACCTTTCATTCCTTCGCTACCAGGAGTGAGGACGAGTTCAGCACCATAGGCTTGGATAATCTTACGTCGTTCCACACTCATAGTTTCAGGCATAACGATAACAACTTTATACCCTTTAGCAGCCCCTACCCATGAAAGTCCAATACCAGTGTTTCCACTTGTTGCTTCAACAATAGTAGAACCAGGTTTCAGAATACCGTCTTGTTCAGCTTTTTCAATCATGCTAAGAGCAATACGGTCTTTTACAGAAGAACCAGGGTTAAATGCTTCAAGTTTTACATAGACATCTGCAGCACCTTCTGGCACAATGTTGTTGAGTTTAACAATCGGAGTTTGACCGATTAGTTCAGTAATGTTGTTATAAATAGACATATGAATACCTCTTTGTATAAGATATCTCTAGTATAACGCTATCTATACCATTTGTAAAATATAGAAATCCTATCGAAGTGATAGGATTTTTTTATATCACAGGTCTAAGCCATTAATTTTTAAGCGATTGTGATAGGCTAATTCTAGTAAATATGTATAAAGTGGAACGATATCTGTTTTCTTTTTTAATTGAATCATTTTCTAGTAGGTCTTGGCAAGCATCTTTTTATGTTGCTAATTAAAGTAGCAGTGAAAATATCAGTGAAACACTGTATTATCTATTATTTACACTAGGTTTACAGAAACCTCAACTTCGCGTAAACCTTGATCAGTTAAAGTGACTTTTCCATTAAAAAATTCCACAAGTGAAGCTTTAATAGTTTCTTTTTCTTCTTTATCAACATAAATCATCGTATCGACTTGATCTGTAAAGTTTGTATCCAGTTCCATGAGATTATGTTCTTTAAGGAAGTTACTGTACTCTTGATACTGAGCGTAAGACATTTGAATAGTAATGCCAGCTTGTTCCTTTATTTCAATGATGCCAATTTCTTTGACAGCTAAGGCGACACTGCCGGCGTAAGCACGAATCAGTCCTCCAGCACCTAGTTTAATGCCACCAAAGTAGCGTGTCACTACCACACAGACATTAGTAAGATTGTGATTTTCTAGTACCCCTAGCATGGGAACGCCAGCAGTACCACTGGGCTCACCATCATCACTTGTACGTTTGATTTCACTACGTTCCCCAATAATGAAGGCAGAGCAGTTATGCGTCGCTTTGTAGTGTTCTTTTTTGATGGTGGTAATGAAGTCACGAGCCTCTTCTTCGCTATAAACACGCTTGGCATGACAGATAAAGCGGGATTTTTTGATTTCTTCTTGGACTTGTCCGTCCTCTTTAATTGTTCTAAATTCCATGATTTAATTGTACTAAAAAATCATCTAAAGCGCTAGGTTTTTACGAATAAAGAAGTATGAAAGTAAATCCAAATTATCTCGGTCGTTTGTTTACTGAGAATGAATTAACAGAAGAGGAACGTCAGTTGGCGGAGAAATTTCCAGCAATGAGAAAGGAGAAGGGGAAACTTTTCTGTCAACGTTGTAATAGTATTATTCCAGAGGAATGGTATTTGCCCATCGGTGCTTACTATTGTCGAGAGTGCTTGCTGATGAAGCGAGTCAGGAGTGATCAAGCTTTATACTATTTTCCGCAGGAGGATTTTCCGAAGCAAGATATTCTTAAATGGCGTGGTCAATTAACTCCTTTTCAAGAGAAGGTGTCAGAGGGACTGATTCAAGCAGTAGACAAGCAGGAGCCAACTTTAGTTCATGCGGTGACAGGGGCTGGAAAGACAGAAATGATTTATCAAGTTGTGGCTAAGGTGATTAATAGGGGTGGTGCAGTGTGTTTGGCCAGTCCTCGCATAGATGTTTGTTTGGAGCTGTACAAGCGCCTGCAAGATGATTTTGCTTGCGAGATATCTTTACTACACGGAGAATCAGAGCCGTATTTTCGAACACCACTAGTTGTTGCGACGACCCATCAGTTATTGAAGTTTTATCAAGCTTTTGATTTGCTGATAGTGGATGAAGTAGATGCCTTTCCTTATGTTGACAATCCCACGCTTTACCATGCTGTCAAGAATAGTGTAAAGGAGAATGGGCTGAGAATCTTTTTAACAGCGACTTCGACAGATGAGTTAGATAGGAAGGTTCGTTTAGGAGAATTAAAAAGACTGAGCTTACCTAGACGATTCCATGGGAATCCTTTGATTATTCCTAAACCTGTCTGGTTATCAGATTTTAATCACTGTTTAGAGAAAAGTCGGTTATCACCAAAGTTAAAGACTTATATTAAGAATCAGAGAAAGACAGCTTATCCGTTACTCATTTTTGCTTCAGAAATTAAGAAAGGGGAGCAATTAAAAGAAGTCTTACAGAAGGAATTTCCGCATGAGAAAATTGGTTTTGTGTCTTCAGTTACGGAAGATCGATTAGAGCAGGTGCAAGCTTTTCGAGATGGAGAACTGACAATACTTATCAGTACGACAATATTGGAGCGTGGAGTTACCTTTCCTTGTGTGGATGTTTTCGTAGTAGAGGCCAATCATCGTCTGTTTACCAAGTCTAGTTTAATACAGATTGGAGGCCGTGTCGGTCGGAGTATGGACAGACCGACAGGAGATTTGCTTTTTTTCCATGATGGGTTAAATACTTCAATCAAGAAGGCAATTAAGGAAATTCAGCAGATGAATAAGGAGGCGGGGCTATGAAGTGCTTATTGTGTGGGCAGACTATGAAGGCCGTTTTAACTTTTAGTAGTCTCTTACTTCTGAAAAATGATGACTCTTGTCTTTGTTCAGACTGTGACTCTACTTTTGAGAGGATTGGAGAAGAGTACTGTCCCAACTGTATGAAAACAGGTTTGTCAACAAAGTGTCAAGATTGTCAATTTTGGTGTAAAGAAGGAGTTGAGGTCAGTCATAGAGCGATTTTTACTTACAATCAAGCTATGAAGGATTTTTTCAGTCGGTATAAGTTTGATGGAGACTTCCTTTTAAGAAAAGTGTTCGCTTCATTTTTAAGTGAGGAGTTGAAAGAATACAAAGAGTACCAATTTGTTGTAATTCCCCTAAGTCCTGATAGATATGCTGATAGAGGATTTAATCAGGTTGAAGGTTTAGTTGATGCAGCAGGCTTTGCGTATCTGGATTTATTAGAAAAGATAGAAGAGCGAGCTAGTTCTTCTAAAAGTCGTTCAGAGCGTTTGGAGACAGAATTTCCTTTCTTTATTAAAAGTGGAGTCACTATTCCTAAAAAAATCCTACTTATAGATGATATTTATACTACTGGAACAACTATAAATCGTGTGAAGAGACTGCTGGAAGAAGCGGGTGCTGAGGATGTGAAAACATTTTCCCTTGTAAGATGAGGAAAAAATTTGCAAAAATAAAATGAAAGCGTTATAATGAAATCAGAAAAACAAAAATGTTTAGAAAGAAGGTACTCATATGATTAAATATAGTATCCGTGGTGAAAACCTAGAAGTAACAGAAGCAATTCGTGATTATGTAGTTTCTAAACTCGAAAAGATCGAAAAGTATTTTCAAGCTGAACAAGAGTTGGATGCTCGAGTTAACTTGAAGGTGTATCGTGAAAAAACTGCTAAAGTGGAGGTAACGATTCCACTTGGATCAATTACTCTTCGTGCAGAAGATGTGTCTCAAGATATGTATGGTTCAATTGACCTTGTAACCGATAAAATTGAACGTCAGATTCGTAAAAATAAAACAAAAATCGAGCGTAAAAATAAAAATAAGGTAGCAACTAGTCAATTATTTACAGATGCTTTGGTGGAAGATCCAAATGTTGTCCAGTCTAGAGTTGTTCGTTCAAAACAAATTGATTTAAAACCAATGGATTTGGAAGAAGCTATTCTACAGATGGATTTGTTGGGACATGATTTCTTTATCTATGTGGATGTTGAAGATCAAACAACTAATGTGATTTATCGTCGTGAAGATGGCGAGATTGGACTGTTAGAAGTTAAAGAATCTTAATTTCAATATGTGTAAAGGAAGGTTTACTGAATTGTAAACCTCCTTTTTCTTATAATTGATAGAATTACTGATTACACTTTTAAAAAGTCGCTTTTTGGTGGTTATTATGGTATAATGGGTGCCAAGAGGTTTGGAATGAAAAAATTTTATGTAAGTCCTATTTCCCCCTTAATATTAGGAATAGTGGCGTTCGGAGTGCTATCTGTGCAACTTGTTTTTGTAACGAATACACTGGTAACGTTATTTCTTTTGCTACTTATTTTGGGTTCATATATTTTACTATTCATCCATCAGAGAGACTACTACTCAAGGAGTGAAGTAGAACAAATCCAGTATGTAAACCACCAAGCTGAAGAAAGTTTGACAACCTTGTTAGAACAGATGCCTGTCGGAGTTATTAAACTAGACTTATCGTCAGGTGAAGTTGAATGGTTCAATCCTTACGCTGAATTGATTTTGACTAATGAAGTGGGCGAGATTGATGTGGCATTAATTCAAACAATTATCAAGGCATCGGTAGGAAATCCAGGTTCTTATGCTACCTTGGGTGAGACCCGCTATTCGGTTCATATGGACAAGATGTCTGGAGTTCTTTATTTCTTTGATGTGTCTGGAGAATACGAAGCGACTGTTGAGTTAGTGACAAGTCGACCCGTGATTGGGGTTGTTTCTGTTGACAACTACGATGACTTAGAAGATGAAACATCAGAGTCTGATATCAGTCATATTAACAGTTTTGTAGCCAATTTTGTTTCAGAATTTGCTGGTAAACATGCCATGTTCTCCCGTCGAGTGAGTATGGACCGCTTTTATCTATTTACGGACTACACGGTGCTTGAGGGATTGATGAACGATAAATTTTCTGTTATTGATTCTTTCAGAGAAGAGTCTAAACAGAGACAGTTGCCCTTGACCTTAAGTATGGGATTTTCTTATGGTGATGGAAATCATGATGAGATAGGGAAAGTTGCATTGCTCAACTTGAACTTGGCTGAAGTGCGTGGTGGCGACCAGGTGGTTGTCAAGGAGAATGACGAAACGAAAAATCCCGTTTATTTTGGTGGTGGATCTGCGGCGTCAATCAAGCGTACAAGGACACGTACGCGCGCTATGATGACAGCTATTTCAGATAAAATTAGAAGTGTAGATCAGGTTTTTGTAGTTGGTCACAAAAACCTTGATATGGATGCTTTGGGTTCTGCTGTAGGTATGCAGTTATTTGCTAGTAATGTAACAGAAAATAGTTATGCTCTTTATGATGAAAATCAAATGTCTCCGGATATTGAACGTGCTATTTCATTCTTAGAACAAGAAGGAGTTACGAAGTTGTTGTCTGTCAAGGAGGCAATGGGGATGGTGACCAATCGTTCTTTGTTGATTCTTGTAGACCATTCAAAGACAGCTTTAACTTTATCGAAAGAATTTTATGATTTATTTACCCAAACCATCGTCATTGACCACCATCGAAGGGATCAGGATTTCCCAGATAATGCAGTTATTACTTATATCGAAAGTGGTGCAAGCAGTGCCAGTGAGTTGGTAACAGAATTGATTCAGTTCCAGAATTCTAAGAAAAATCGTTTGAGTCGTATGCAAGCAAGTGTTTTAATGGCTGGTATGATGCTGGATACTAAAAATTTTACCTCACGAGTGACTAGTCGGACATTTGATGTTGCTAGCTATCTCAGAACGAGAGGAAGTGATAGTATTGCTATCCAAGAAATCGCTGCGACAGATTTTGAAGAATATCGTGAGGTCAATGAACTGATTTTACAGGGGCGTAAATTAGGTTCCGATGTATTGATAGCAGAGGCTAAGGAATCGAAATGCTATGACACAGTTGTTATTAGTAAGGCAGCAGATGCCATGTTAGCTATGTCAGGCATTGAGGCGAGTTTTGTTCTTGCGAAAAATACACAAGGCTTTATATCCATCTCAGCTCGCAGTCGTAGTAAGCTGAATGTACAACGGATTATGGAAGAGCTGGGAGGTGGAGGCCACTTTAATTTGGTAGCAGCTCAAATTAAGGATTCAACCTTGTCAGAAGCAGGTGAAAAACTGACAGAAATTGTATTAAATGAAATAAAGGAAAAGGAGAAAGAATAATGAAAGTAATCTTTTTAGCAGATGTCAAAGGAAAAGGTAAAAAAGGCGAAATTAAGGAAGTACCAACAGGGTATGCACAAAACTTTCTTATCAAAAAGAATCTAGCCAAAGAAGCGACTGCTCAAGCGGTAGGTGAACTTCGTGGTAAACAAAAATCTGAAGAAAAAGCTCACGCTGAGATGATTGCAGAAGCAAAAGCAATTAAAGCCCAACTTGAAGCAGAAGAAACTGTTGTAGAATTTGTTGAAAAAGTTGGTCCAGATGGCCGTACTTTTGGTTCTATTACCAATAAGAAGATTGCAGAAGAATTGCAAAAGCAATTTGGAATTAAGATTGATAAACGTCATATTCAAGTACAAGCTCCGATTCGAGCAGTTGGTTTGATTGATGTACCAGTGAAAATCTATCAAGATATCACAAGTGTAATCAATCTTCGTGTGAAGGAAGGATAAGTTTACACCTTCTTGACAAGATTGTAAAAGGAAGGGAAGTCTGATGGCAGAAGTAGAAGAGTTACGAGTACAACCTCAAGATATCTTAGCTGAGCAATCCGTTTTAGGGGCTATCTTTATTGACGAGAGTAAGCTTGTTTTTGTTCGAGAATATATTGAGTCTCGAGACTTTTTTAAGTATGCCCATCGTTTGATTTTCCAAGCTATGGTTGACTTATCCGATCGTGGCGATGCTATAGATGCAACAACGGTTCGTACCATTCTTGATAATCAAGGTGATTTACAGAATATTGGTGGCCTGTCTTACTTGGTTGAGATTGTCAATTCTGTGCCAACTTCTGCTAATGCGGAGTATTATGCTAAGATTGTTGCAGAAAAAGCAATGCTACGGCGATTAATCGCCAAGTTGACAGAGTCTGTCAATCAAGCTTACGAGGCTTCGCAACCAGCTGATGAAATTATTGCTCAGGCAGAAAAAGGCCTGATTGATGTCAGCGAAAATGCTAATCGAAGTGGATTTAAGAACATTCGAGATGTGTTGAATGTCAACTTTGGAAATCTGGAAGCTCGCTCGCAACAAACGACCGATATTACAGGTATTGCGACGGGCTACCGTGATTTGGATCATATGACGACTGGTTTGCATGAGGAGGAGTTGATTATCCTAGCAGCTCGTCCGGCGGTTGGTAAGACAGCCTTTGCCTTGAATATCGCTCAGAACATTGGGACTAAGTTGGACAAAACGGTTGCTATTTTTTCACTGGAAATGGGTGCGGAAAGTCTAGTGGATCGTATGTTGGCGGCAGAAGGTTTGGTAGAATCCCATTCTATCCGTACGGGGCAATTGACCGATGAGGAATGGCAAAAGTATACCATTGCTCAAGGGAATCTAGCCAACGCGAGTATCTATATCGATGATACACCAGGGATTCGAATTACAGAGATTCGATCTCGTTCTCGTAAATTGGCTCAAGAAACGGGCAATCTTGGTTTGATTTTGATAGACTACTTGCAATTGATTACAGGTACAGGCCGAGAAAATCGTCAACAAGAAGTTTCAGAAATTTCACGTCAGTTGAAAATCCTAGCCAAGGAACTGAAAGTTCCAGTAATTGCTCTAAGTCAGCTTTCTCGTGGTGTAGAACAACGTCAGGATAAGAGACCGGTCTTGTCTGATATTCGTGAATCTGGGTCTATTGAGCAGGACGCTGATATCGTAGCCTTTCTTTATCGCGACGATTACTATGAGCGTGGTGGTGAAGAAGAGGAAGGCATACCAAATAATAAGGTAGAAGTTATTATCGAGAAAAACCGTAGTGGAGCTCGTGGAACGGTGGAATTAATTTTCCAAAAAGAATACAATAAATTTTCAAGTATTTCAAAAAGGGAGGAAATAAGATGACAGATGCATTTACAGATGTAGCTAAGATGAAAAAAATCAAAGAAGAAATCAAGGCACATGAGGGTCATGTAATTGAAATGACTTTGGAAAATGGACGTAAGCGCCAAAAAAATAGATTGGGTAAGCTAATTGAGGTTTATCCATCCCTATTTATCGTTGAATTTGGAAATGTTGAAGGAGATAAACAAGCTAATGTTTACGTTGAATCCTTTACTTACTCAGATATCCTTACAGAAAAGAATTTGATTCATTATCTGGACTAAAGTGAGAAATTTTCTCACTTTTTCTTTTTTCTCCGAATAGTTTAAGTGAAGGTAATCTTCGATTTATATTATTTTTCAAGGAGGAAGAATGAAAGTTTTACCATTCAAAGTAACAGAGACAGGATTTTCTTTGAGAAAATCAGTTAAAAAGGTTGTTCCTTTTTTAGCAGTAGGATTGATGCTAGTAGCGAGTGATAGTGTATATGCCTATTCTGGAGGAAATGGATCGATTGCGCGTGGAGATGATTATCCTGCCTATTATAAAAATGGGAGTCAGGAAATTGATAAGTGGCGCATGTATTCTCGTCAGTGTACTTCTTTTGCAGCCTTTCGTTTGAGTAATGTCAATGGTTTTGAGATTTCGGCAGCTTATGGAAATGCGAATGAATGGGGCTATCGTGCTCGTCGTGAAGGATATCGTGTAGATAGTGTACCAACGATTGGATCTATTGCTTGGTCTACTGCAGGAGGATATGGTCATGTTGCCTGGGTTTCAAATGTAATGGGGGATAATATAGAAATTGAGGAATACAACTATGGTTATACAGGATCCTATAATAAACGAATTATAAAAGCAAATACGATGACAGGATTTATTCATTTTAAAGATTTGGATAGGGGTAATGTATTAAGTAGTGGCAAAGTATTCAATAGTCAACCTTCTTCGACAGGAGGAACTCATTATTTTAAGAATAAGGCAGCTATAAAAAATCAACCTTTAGTTAGTGCAACTTCAATTGCATATTATTCTCCAGGTGAGAGTGTTCATTATGATCAGGTACTTGAAAAAGATGGGTATAAGTGGTTGAGTTATATATCTTATAGTGGAAGTCGTCGCTATATTCAGTTAGAGGAGGTTGTGTCATCGCAGAATCAAACAGAAGGTAGTTCCAATGATGTTCTGACTGTTGGTTGGAAAAAAATAAATGGTAGTTGGTATCATTTCAAATCAAATGGTTCTAAATCAACGGGCTGGTTGAAAGACGGTTCTAGCTGGTATTATTTGAAATCATCTGGTGAAATGCAGACAGGATGGTTAAAGGAGAATGGCTCGTGGTATTATCTAGATAGTTCAGGGGCAATGAAAACAGGATGGTATCAAGTTTCTGGTAAGTGGTATTATTCTTACTCTTCAGGTGCCTTAGCTGTTAATACGACGGTGGATGGCTACAGAGTAAACAGTGATGGAGAACGAGTATAGAAAATGGGAGTAGGAAATTTTCCTGCTCTTTTCTGTAAGCAGTTTCCTTGACATTTTTTTTATTTTGCGCTATCATATGTCCATATAATATATGGGAGTCTGTGTACAGTCTGAGAGGAAGCGTTAAGCTTCGACCGCACCTGATCTGGGTAATGCCAGCGTAGGGAACGATACTTAGTCTATTCTGCACCTTTTCCATATATGGTAAAGGTTTTTCTTTTTGTCAAAGGAAAACGAGAAGAGGAGGTTCTTATGAAAGCAAGCATCGCCTTGCAAATTTTACCCCTATCACAGGGGATTGATCGGATTGCTGTTATCGATCAAGTCATTGCTTATCTGCAAGCTCAAGAGGTAACTATGGTGGTGACACCATTTGAAACGGTCTTGGAAGGGGAGTTTGATGAGCTTATGCGCATTCTCAAAGAAGCGCTAGAGGTGGCAGGGCAGGAGGCAGATAATGTCTTTGCCAATGTCAAAATAAATGTAGGAGAGATTTTAAGTATTGATGAGAAACTTGAAAAGTATACTGAGACGACACATTAGTCTATTGGGCTTTCTAGGAGTCTTGTCAATCTGGCAGTTAGCAGGTTTTCTTAAACTTCTCCCCAAGTTTATCCTGCCGACACCTCTTGAAATTCTCCAGGCCTTTGTTCGTGATAGAGAATTTCTCTGGCACCATAGCTGGGCGACCTTGAGAGTGGCTTTATTGGGACTGATTTTGGGAGTCTTGATTGCCTGTCTCATGGCTGTACTTATGGATAGTTTGACTTGGCTCAATGACCTGATTTACCCTATGATGGTGGTTGTTCAGACTATTCCGACCATTGCCATAGCCCCTATTCTGGTCTTGTGGCTAGGTTATGGGATTTTGCCCAAGATTGTCTTGATTATCTTAACGACAACCTTTCCTATCATCGTCAGCATTTTGGACGGTTTTAGGCATTGTGACAAGGATATGCTGACCTTGTTTAGTCTTATGCGGGCCAAGCCTTGGCAGATTCTGTGGCATTTTAAAATTCCAGTCAGCCTGCCTTACTTTTATGCAGGTCTGAGGGTCAGTGTCTCCTACGCCTTTATCACAACAGTGGTATCTGAGTGGTTGGGAGGCTTTGAAGGACTAGGTGTCTACATGATTCAGTCCAAGAAACTGTTTCAGTATGATACCATGTTTGCTATTATTATTCTGGTATCGATTATCAGCCTTCTGGGTATGAAGTTGGTCGATATTAGTGAAAAATATGTTATTAAATGGAAACGTTCGTAGAATTAGAATGTTTCTGAAAAAGAAAAGAGGAAATTGAAATGAAGAAAACATGGAAAGTGTTTTTAACTGTTTTAACAGCTCTTGTAGCTGTTGTGCTTGTGGCCTGTGGTCAAGGAACTGCTTCTAAGGATAATAAGGAAGCAGAACTTAAGAAAATCGACTTTATCCTAGACTGGACACCAAATACCAATCACACAGGGCTTTATGTTGCCAAGGAAAAAGGTTATTTCAAAGAAGCTGGAGTGGATGTTGATTTGAAATTACCACCAGAAGAAAGTTCTTCTGATTTGGTTATCAATGGTAAGGCACCATTTGCAGTGTATTTCCAAGACTACATGGCTAAAAAATTGGAAAAAGGGGCAGGTATTACTGCCGTTGCAGCTATTGTTGAACACAATACATCAGGAATTATCTCTCGTAAATCTGACAATGTAGCTAGTCCAAAGGACTTGGTTGGTAAGAAATACGGAACTTGGAATGACCCAACTGAACTTGCTATGTTGAAAACCTTGGTAGAATCACAAGGCGGAGATTTTGAAAAAGTTGAAAAAGTACCAAACAACGACTCAAACTCTATCACACCGATTGCTAATGGAGTATTTGATACTGCATGGATCTACTATGGATGGGATGGAATTCTTGCTAAATCACAAGGTGTAGATGCTAACTTCATGTACTTGAAAGACTATGTCAAGGAGTTTGACTACTATTCACCAGTTATCATCGCAAACAATGACTATCTGAAAGACAACAAAGAAGAAGCTCGCAAAGTTATCCAAGCTATCAAAAAAGGTTACCAATATGCTATGGAGCATCCAGAGGAAGCGGCAGATATCCTTATCAAGAATGCACCTGAACTTCAGGAAAAACGTGACTTTGTCATCGAATCTCAAAAATACTTGTCAAAAGAATACGCAAGTGACAAGGAAAAATGGGGTCAATTTGATGCAGCTCGCTGGAATGCCTTCTATAAATGGGATAAAGAAAATGGTATCCTTAAAGAAGACTTGACAGACAAAGGCTTCACCAATGAATTTGTGAAATAATGACAGAAATTAGACTAGAACACGTCAGTTATGCCTATGGTCAGGAGAGGATTTTAGAGGATATCAACCTACAGGTGACTTCAGGAGAAGTGGTTTCCATCCTAGGCCCAAGTGGTGTTGGAAAGACCACCCTCTTTAATCTAATCGCTGGGATTTTAGAAGTTCAGTCAGGGAGAATTGTCCTTGATGGGGAGGAGAATCCCAAGGGGCGCGTGAGTTATATGTTGCAAAAGGATCTCCTCTTGGAGCACAAGACGGTGCTTGGTAATATCATTCTGCCACTCTTGATTCAAAAAGTGGATAAGGCGGAAGCCATTGCCCGCGCGGATGAAATTCTTGCGACCTTCCAGTTGACAGCTGTACGGGATAAGTATCCTCATGAACTCAGTGGTGGGATGCGTCAGCGTGTAGCCTTGCTTCGAACTTACCTTTTCGGGCACAAGCTCTTTCTCTTGGATGAGGCCTTTAGTGCCTTGGATGAGATGACCAAGATGGAACTCCACGCTTGGTACCTTGAAATTCACAAGCAGTTGCAGCTAACAACCTTGATTATTACTCACAGTATCGAGGAGGCACTCAATCTCAGCGACCGCATCTATATCTTGAAAAATCGCCCTGGGCAGATTGTTTCAGAAATTAAACTAGATTGGTCTGAAGATGAGGATAAGGAAGTCCAAAAGATTGCCTACAAACGTCAAATCTTGGCAGAATTAGGCTTAGATAAGTAGAAAAATAGGGAGTTGGTGAAGATTATCCTTTACCAGCGCCCTTTTTCTTTTAAAAATAAGAAAATTTCGGTATAATAGTCAATTATACCGAAATTATTCTATAATCGTTGATACATAAGGGTTTTATGTGTCGCTTTTTTTAGTTTGTGGACTTTTTTAAGAACTTTTTATTTTTTCGAGGGCAGTTTCAAAGAATGAGACTGCTCTTTTTTGGTTCTCTTTTGATAAATGGCTGTAAGTGTCCATGGTTACAGATATTTTTGCATGGCCAAGCCGTGTCTGTATTTCCTTGTATGGCAGGCCAGCATTAAGCAAGATACTAGCGTGGGTGTGTCGGAAAGCGTGGAAACTTAAACGAGGACATCCAGCCAGTTTTAAATGCTTTTCTAGTCTGAATCTGAGCGCTCCAGCTTCTCTATAATTGTCAAAGGTATCAGAGAACAATTTTTCAAAAGTTACCCCTATTTCCCTACCTATTTGGGATTGTCTTGCTTTATAGAGCCGAAGCATGAGTACCGTTTTGGTATCCAGTGCTATTTCTCTAATGCTACTTTTACTTTTAGGGCTAGTGATTTCCTTGAGGGTGTTTAAAGTTTTGGTAACTGAAATGCTACCGTTTTGTAGGTCAATATCAGACCATTTTAAGGCTAGACACTCACGAATACGCAAACCAGTCGCTAGAAGTGTCTTATATAACACCGTATCGGAGAAATTTTTGTAAGTGTTTGGCAACTGATCCAGATAATCTAAGAATTTTTTCAAATTGTCGTCATCCAGATATTTCAGTTTTTGCCCTTGTTTGGGTTTGCGCCGTGGGACGATGATATCACTAGCTGGATTTGAAGCAATGACTTGCAAGGAAACGGCATAGGATAATATGCGTTTATTTAGGGCATGGAGTTGGTTATATTGCTGATAACCTTTTCCTAGTTGATTGTAATCTATTGCCCACTGGTTTACCTGGTGCTGAATGATTGGGGGCGTTAGTTTATCTAGTTTGTAGTCTCCAAAGGCTGGTAGGAGATACTTTTTTATGTTGTTTTTTGCGCCTATAAGGGTGCTATGTTTTACTGTATGGCAATAATTTTCTAGCCAGAGTTCCGTCAATTCCTGATAGGTGGTAACGTTGACGGTTTTTATAACCGTTGAGCCGTTTTTTTCAAACTCTACTTTGGCTTGGATAGCCTTGCTTTTGAGCCTGTTCTTAGTTCTGTCTGAAATAGTTGTCTTGACTTTCTTACCCGTTACGGTATCGATGCCAAGATAAACGCTGGAACGGTAAACTACTGATCCATCTTTCTTTTTGTACTCTGTAATCTTCATGGTTTTACTCCTTTTCCATCAGCAGGCAAGCAATTAGAAAAGGTTTTGAGTTTATACCATGCGAGGAGCTACGAGAACCCCCTTATTTTCGATTTTAAGCAGTCAGATGGTAAAATGTACCAGAATAGAAAACAAGGCGGATATGGGGCTTATATGAGATTTTTTAAAAGCCCATATATTGCAAGTAGTTCTATCTTAATGTGTCAGTGATATTATACCAATTATGCGGAAATCCAAGTGTGTCCAATACAATGCCGGCTTCAATGGAGTGCGCTTTTTTATTTAGAGCTTTGGTTCTTTTAATAATAGTGTTATGTAATTGAGCGTATTGTGTGGAAGCAAGTAGGCATTGCAAGGCAAGAAAAACATAATATACAGATTGTCTTGACGTATTAGCATTGTTATTGTAATAGTGGAAATAAGCTAGTTGTGGAAGATTCTCACGACATTTATAATTGAAAAGCTTATTATTGTGAGCAGTGATATTTCTAATTTCTAGTATATTTTTAATAATACTTTCTAAAGCCTTTCCACTTAAAAGGTCTTTACTAGGTCTATTTTGGATGTATTCAATATTTTCCTGTAAGAATGGTGATAAATCTCTAGCTATTTGATTTTTTATATCAGTGTTTAGATTTCTATAAAAGTTAAATGCTTGCCCTAATGTAAGTTCATTGATGATAACCCAGAAAGGAACAACGCCATGTTGTTTATAGTGGTGTTTTATAGAATTGTTTTGCTTATCCTTATTATAATCATTGAGTATTCTAGCTAATATACTGATTAAATTAGTAATTTGTGCTAGCCTTTTTGTATCTTTTTGTGTTTCAAAATTATTAATATCTAGATAAGCGTATGGTGTTGGATATGCTTCTGAAAAACGATATGCCAGTACGGATTTAAAGTGTTTTTCTGCATCTATAATTGCTTTTAAAAAAGCTGATTTAATTTCTTTATCGTAAAAGTGTGTTGCAGCTATTTCTCTAAAGTCTGCACCAGCTATAAATTTATCTTTTGATGTTTGAAAAAACTTACTATATCCGTTGACGACGTTGTAATAGTTGTTAGTTAGAAGGTATCTTTTACATTCTTCTATGTTATCTATTTCTAAACCTCTAGACTGGAGAAGTTTTATTTGTTCATCTAATGTTTGAAATGGTTTCATATATGTTCCTTATATACAAAAACACCACCTAGTAGAACTAGGCGGTGTTTCGCGTACTCTGTTCCCTTGGGAGCAGAAACTCTTCTCATTGCCTAATAATACTGTAATTTTTAGTTTTTGTCAATATTTTTAGTTTGTTTTTTTAAAATTTTTGAGTATCGAAAAAACTCAACGCTGGGAAAGTTGCTTTTATTGCATTGTTAGACAAGTCAGCAGTAGCAGACTTGTCTTTTACTATTTGTCAATTTTGCCGTTTTTTGCACTTTAGTCTGTAAAATTGGCTTTCTATTCTTCAATTTCCCCTGTTTTTGCACAATAGACCATGAAACGATGGTTGCTATTGGCGAATATAGGGGATTTTTTAATTTACGATGAGTTCTCCAATAGGAATCAAATCTTTTTGTTTTGAAGATTTTGCGATTAAGTCGTATTGATCAGCAGATTTTTCATACCCAAGGGAAAGAGTAGTATTGTCGTCTGGTAATTTTTTAGCAAACTCAGATATAGACATCCGAAATACGGTAATTGCATTTTGCTGATTAGTTGTAGCAGAATTTGAATTGATTGCGTCCATAGTCTCTTTTGCGCTATCTTTAGCCGTTCCAGTTAGCAAAATCATGATTGTATCATGCGGTTCGGATGAATCTGAATCGATTACGTTATTTTGAATTTTAACGCTTATTGCGCCAGTTGATTCAGGATCTAATTTTGATTTGATTTCAGAAATTATATTATCGTATTTACTGTTATCTACTTTGGTTTTTGTGTTTGTTGAAGTAGTATTTTTTTGCTCCGCTTTTGCTTTCTCCGAGCTATCTTTGGTAGCTGATTGATTGTTAGAGCAAGCTACTAGAACGGTAGCAGAAAGTAAAATAGCTGATGTGCTTAGTAATTTTTTCATAAGTAGCCTCCTATATGCTGATGTTTTCTAATAAAAGATGGGGAATTTTTATAGAATCTTCTCAAAAACCATAGTAGCCTGAATGCGGTCACCACCGCCTAAACCTTTGCTTCCACCATTGGCGGTTGTGATGGTATGAAGGCGATAACCTTTTGAAGCTTGTTTATTGATAACATCTTCTAATTCTGTAAGGTTTCCTGATCCAGTACCGAAAAACTTTTCTTTCAAAGTTACCTGAAGGACAACGTAGTGTAGTCCATTTACTCCAGATGCGGTAGAAAAACTACCCTCTTGTTTTACAGTGTCAAAAAATCCCATGGGGTTTACTCCTTTTCGTCGTCTCTATCAGATAATTTTTGAACTAAATCAAAAGCTATTTTTTTATCATAGTCATTTAAAGAAATATAGTTGATTAAAATATCTGCAAAATTTGTATTTTTTTCTTTATCAGCAGTTATTAGTTCTTCAATTGTAAACATATACGATTGGCTATGATTAAGCAATCCTTTTCCAAAATTGTCATACTTTACAGGATTATTTATATGTTCTTCAACGTTTTTGTACGTTGAACTAAGTTCATTTATTTTTTCAATATCTATATCATTAAGTAATTTTTTAAATTCGTTACTTTGGATTATTTTTAAAATATTTTGTTCATCTTCGTGCCCTAATAAGTAAGCGACACTTACTCCGAAGTGATCAGCTAAAGCTGACCATATATTTTCATCTCTAGGTTTTCTAATTTCATTTTCGTAGTACATTAGTTGACTATCGGATACTGTTATATCGTATTCTTCTTTCAAAATGTTTTTGAGTTTATTTAAAGATATTTTTTCTTTCTCCCTCAGTTCTTTAAGTTTAATTTTCATGTGATACCACCTAATTCAAGTACTTTTTGAATTGATTATATCATAGTAAAAAAATATTATCTACAAAAAATTCTCAAAAAAAGAACAAAAATGCTTGACATTCTCAAAATAAGATTATATAATCAATTTGTTCTTGAAATGAGAATAAAAAAAGGGAAAGGAGAAAGAAAAATGCTTATCACACAAGAACAGGCGAAAGCATTAAGAAGGAAAAAAGCTGATTTGCAACTAAAAAATTATGAACTAGCTCTAGAAATTGGTGTAGCGTCTAGAACGGTTCCTAAAATTTTGAAGGGAGATTATAAAGCGCCCAAAAGAATATATGCTAGTGTTATGGAATGGCTTGCCAAAGACTATTAGAAAGGAGCGAACTAATCGCAATACTACTCTACATTTACAGATTTCTCATGTGGTGCTTTACCACTGGGGATTGATAAACAGATCTAGCTAAATATTCGCTAGTGTAATTTGCTTGCTACCTATAGCAGTATCAAGGGTTTGTAGGGCTTCATATTCTCCGATTTTACCCTACCTTAATGCTTTACCTTGGTACTGTTTTAGGTGGCAAGCACTGACAAAAGAAGAAAGGAGTGAACCAATGGAACTGGTTTACATGGACGGCAAGAAAGAGCCGTATACTACGAGCGAAATCATCGCCGAATGTGCTGAAGTACAGCACCATACTATTACACGCTTAGTCAGAGATAATAAAGCTGATTTTGAAGCGTTGGGAATACTTGGATTTAAAATCCATAAATTAGATAAGAGAGGGCAACCGAAAAAAATCTATCTTCTGAACGAGCAACAGGCTACCTTGCTGATCACTTATCTAAAGAATACCGAACCAGTACGGCAATTCAAAATGAACCTAGTCAAAGCATTCTTTGAAATGCGTGATGAACTTTCTAAACGCTATCTTCAAAGGGAACTGGAAAAGCCAAAGCGCAAGACCTTAACCGAAGCTATCAAATCATGGGAGAAAGCGCCCAAGCATGCCTATAGTACACTTACAAACTTACTGCTAAAGGGAGCTACAGGGAAAAACAAGTCTCAACTCATGCAAGAGCGAGAAAGTGGAAACGGTATTGACAGTTTAACCAGTGATGAACTGACAAACTATCAGCGTTTGGAAGATATGGCAATAGCGATGATTAACTTGAATAGGGGATATTCAGAAATTAAGGAATTAATTTTTAAAGCATAGGAGTACAGAAAATGGAAAATGAATTTAAGACAGTTACAAATGCCAAAGGGTTAGAAATTCCTAAGTATTCCAAGGATTTTAAAAAGCTAGTTGAGAAAGACAGACAACTAGCCGAATATCTTTGTATGAACTACGAGAACTTGGACAGTGAAGACCTAGGCGCATTTCTTGAAACAGTAGAACAGGGAATTAGTTGGATTCTAGATCTTATCGATAGTAAAGATTTGATTTATAAACCAAAGTCAGGTAGTAATCATGCAAAAAGAAAATAAAAAAATCACTTGCTCAAATTTTGGCCAAGGCGAGCAAGCGACAGGATAAAAGGTATACGTTTTTTAACGTATCTTGATTATAGCATGAAAATGCTACTGAAGCAATAACTAATAGCAGGCAAGCAATTAGAAAAGGTTTTGAAAAACGAGTGCTGACACGGCGATTCTAAGCACTTGTTTATCGAAAATGTGGATGATTACCCACAAAACATCACTACATGCGTCCGCCAACTAGGGGCAATCGCCCAGCGTTTGGAGTGGTGCTAATTACGTATAGGAAACAGACAAAAAAGGCACAGGAAAACAATATGGCATTAAACATAAAGGAAATTCAAGAGCAAGGAGGCAGACTTGGAGATGTGCTTCCCAGAATTGAATTAGTCAGACAGTTGAGTAATTCGCTGATAATGGCGAAAAATAACAGAGTAGATACTGATATCTTATCTGGACAGATGACAGAGGGGTTAGGCGTTATTCGTGACCAGATGGAACAACTCTATAGAGAGTTGGACGGGATTGCAGTTTATCTCCTTAATTGTGAGAATTTTGAAGAATTGGGGTACAAGTCAGATGAAAATTCCAGATGTAATGAAAATGACTCAAGTAGAAATTGATGATTTTATGGCCGATTTAAAGGTTAACAATCCAAATCTATTACAGTTTATTATTGATTTTTTAGATAACAAAGTATCTATCAAGGAAGTTGAAGCTTTCCAAAAGATGGAACATCAAGCCCAACAGTTATATATCAAGAATTACAAAGCGAGGGCATAGCATGAATGAACTAGATTTAAGCAATACACAGGCGCTTATTTTTACCGTGATATTGGTTGGCTTTCTCATGTATCTAAACCACCGATACCGCAAAAAAAGCGCTCAAATCGAGCGAGAAAGTACACAGACGATTGAAACGACTAGCGAGGATTTAAGCCCTGATTATGGGCGATATATTCAGCTTGGAATGGTCAGTAAAGAGGGCTAAGTATGTTTAGTTTGAGTAAAGAAAGCGAACATGATTTAACTAATAGAATAAGCACGGTTATAGAAAACTATCTAGCAGTTCGAGAACAACCGAAACCACGACTAACTGGTTTAATATCAGCACAAGAAGCTATGGACGAGTTAGATATAAAATACAAAACCTTGCAAAAGTGGGAAGTTGCAGGACTAAGACGTTACCAACCACCGCTAGAAGATACTAGAAAAGTCTATTACAAAGTTACGGATATTTTGAAGTTCCTGGGGGTAGATGATGGCGAAGACTAAAGTATATTTTTGGTTGAAAATTGATAAGAAGTTTTTTGATAACCTATTTATTAAGCGACTAAAAAGTATGCCTGGTGGCTATACCATGACAGTGATCTATATGCGCATGATGTTAGAAAGTCTTGAAAGTGATTGTATTCTGTATTACGAAGGGTACTTTGAAACCTTAAAAGAAGAACTGGCCTTGAAATTAGATGTTTCTGAAGATGATATATCTATGACTATAGCTTATTTTACGCAATGTGGTCTGATTCAGATTGATGAAGATAAAAATGCCGAGTTAACACAAGCAAAAGCTTTGGTACAACAAGAAACAAACCACGCTGCATATATGAGAAGCTACCGCAAAGAGCAACAAGAGAAAGAAAAAAATCTTACATTGTTATCTAATAATTTTACAACGTTATCTACATGTAGGACAGAGAAAGAGATAGATAAAGAGAAAGAGTTAGAGCAAGATTTAAAGTTAGATATAAATAAAGAGTATATAGTCGAGGGAACCTCGCCTAATGAGCAAAGCTCATCTTTCACTTTTCCTACTTGGCTTGAAGAAACAGCTATAAAAGATTTAGAGAAAACAAAACATAAAGAACTTTGGATTCCTATTGTTTATCTGAATCAAGTAGCTAATAAGAGGTATAAGTTTGTTGATAAGACAAAAAGACTTTTACTAGCACGATTCAAAGAAGGCTATACACTTGAAGATTTTAAACAGGTGATAGATATTAAAACGGCAGAATGGAAGGATAGTCCTGAATTTTCTAAATATCTGAGACCAGAAACACTTTTCGGATCTAAGTTTGACGGTTATTTGAATCAAAAGCCTAAAACAATAAAAGGGAAGTCCGAAGATAACTTCCCAGACCTACCATTTTAGGAGTTGCAAAGATGAAGGAACAATTTAAAGAATTTAATAACAGAAAAATATCGGATAAAGTTTGCGATATTCACCAGGTAAATTACTGGGAAATTTCTGTACCAGTGTTAGGGGGTTCAGAAAGAAAAGTACAAGCATTTTGCCCAGAGTGTGTAAAGGGAGAGATTAAACAAAAAGAGAAAGACCTATTACAGCAGTTCGAGGACAGACAGGCTTACTTTAAAACTTATGATGTCTTAATGCGTGATAGTAAAATCCCTAACGAGTTGAAAGGAGCGACATTTGATAATTTCTTTGTTAAGACTACAGAGGAGCGTCAGATGTTAGAGTTTGTAAAGGGGCAAGCCCAGAAGTACCTTGCAGGTATGACGGGAAATACTTTAATCAGTGGTAGCACAGGAATAGGAAAAAGTCATTTATCGCTTGCCCTGGCCAAAGAAATCAATGAGAGCTTCAGAGAGAAGCACGAGCCTAAGAGTGTCTTGTTTATCAGCTTAACTGAGATTATCAAGCAGATAAAAGAAGGCTGGGCTTATGGAAGAAATGCAAACTTAACAGAGTATGAGGCAGTTAAAAAGCTTGTTGATGTAGATTTTCTAATCATCGATGACCTAGGGGCAAAAAATGGGACAATCACTCCTAAGAGTGACTGGGAACAGGATTTCTTGTTTGATATTATCAATAATCGAGAAACTACGATTTTTAACACAAACTTAGATAGTAGCGAGCTAAGAACGGTTTACAATGCTAGAAACTCAAGTAGAATTTTGAAAGGTTTAGAAGGGAACACTTTCAAAGCTTTCACGATCAAAGACAAGAGATACACTATAAACACAGTGAGGGGAGAATATCAATGAATGATGATAAAATGCGATTTTCAACAGAAAAAGGCTTTGTTGTCTACGAAAAATGTGGTATAATAGAGATAGAAAAAGTTCCAAGGTTTGGAGAGATAACTTTATTCTACTCAGATGGAAAATTTACCCATCTAGTCAAAAAAGAAACTAAAAAATAAGTCTATTGAGAACAACTCAGGGACATACCGTAAGCATATAATGCTAGTGGTATGTCCCTTTTTGTTTGCATAGAAAGGGGGTGAGGGAGATGTCAGGAGATACTTCTTTAGGGTATGTAGTAGCCAATAAGTTTTCTATGGATCCAGATAAAAGACAGAAAATCTTTTCTCAGTGTAAAAAAGAAGATGATAGCTTAGAACAACGGAAACAAGAAATACTAGAAAAATATGCTAACAAACAAGACAAATCAAAATCTAGAAAAAATGATTCTAAAGGCTCGGAGAGTCATAAAAGAAAAACTAAGAGCAAAGAATTTTAGAAAAAATTATAAACAAAAATCAGATATTAAAAGATGAAGGAGGGGAAATGAGTCTAACGAGTGATCTAGCAAATGAAATTGCTAAAACTTTGGAAGCTTATTCTGAAGAAGTTGAAGAACAGATAGATTTAATTGCTGAAGAAGTTACAAATGAAGCAGTGAATGAATTGAAACAAACAAGTCCTAAAAGATATGGGAAATATGCGAAAAATTGGCGCTTTAAGAAAAATTCTAAAGGTTCTTTTGTAATCTATAATGCAGATCCAACATATAGATTAACTCATTTATTAGAACATGGACATGTATTAAGAAATGGGGGACGCAGCAAAGCAATTCCTCACATAAAACCAGTAGAGGAAAAAATAAAAGAGAAATTTGAACAAAGAATAAAAAATATAGGTAAATAATCTTGTAAGATAAAGGAGCAAAACATGACAACTAACTTAGCTAAACAAAAAGAAAATCTAGAAGCTTATATCCGAAGTACAGGTTATAACACTAGAGGGATGAACGTAGAAAATAATCATGTACTCATTGAAAAACCAATCCTTGATAGTTACGAAGATGAACATCAACGTAAAGAACTGGTTGATCTAGTAAATGTTATTGAGACTCGTACCCGTGGTGGGAAGTATGAAGTAACTGACTTTGAATCTGATTCATTACAAGAAGTTAGCGAAAATTCGGTTGAGAAAACAGAAGCAGATAAAAAGAAAACTGTCAGCGTTGATTACTTAGTTAAATTATTCAGTGGAAAACTTGATTTTTCACAGGAGCAATTAGATGATGGGCAATATAATTTAACGGATTTTCTTGGTAAGAAGATTATTAAATTAAAACGTAGAACACGAAATAGAGAGATTGGGAAAATTCTCCAAACTGCGAAAGTGCAGACTGCTACAAGTATCGACGACTTGAAATCTATTGTTTCTTTAATCAATCCAGAGCGCAATGTATCTATGGTTGTTAGTCAATCACTATTTAGTGTCTTAGAAAAAATGAAAGACACTTCAGGAAATTATCTTCTTAAAGTTGATAAAGAGACAGGAACAAGTGAAACATTTTTTGTAGATAACTTTTTAATTGTAGATGATACAACATTAGGGAATAAAGGTGACAAAAAAGGCTTTATTGGAGATCTAGAAAACTTTGTTACTTTGTTTGATCGCAAGAAAGATACACTTAGTTGGGTGAATGCGAATGACTATTTTGGAAAACGGTTGATTTTACATACCCGATTTGATGTAAAAAAAGTTGAAGAAGATTGTGGTTACTTTATTCAATGGAACTAGGAGAAAGAAATGGATATTAATCAAGTATTTGAAACACTGGATGATCTAGATAATAAAAAAAGTAAGATTAATTCAGCACGAGAACAGTTAAGCGAAAAAAGAAAAAGCTTGTTAGGCAATCAAGCAGTTTCATTTGAGAACATAGATTCTTTTTTGTCAAATAACTTAGAATCTTTAGAGCAGCTGGAAAAGATGGAAAAAGCTATTAATGGCCTTCAGGAAAAATTTGATAGTGATTTTTCAGAAGCTAATGCAGTCATCTTTGAATATATTTTTAAAGAAACTAAGCAACGGATGGAAACTAAGAAGATCTATAAACAATACCGAAAGAAACTTAGACGAATTCTGGACGCATATGATGAAATTCAAGAACTGAAGAAGGATGTAGAAGAAATTCATACAGGTGTAGTCAGAGAAATAAGTCAGAGACATTCTCTATCGCCGTATCGAACAGAAGTAAGTCCGCTTACTGTCCTACCATTCTTAAACCCTGATTCTAGCGGATGGATGAATTTTTCTAAGGAATATCGTGAGATTAAAGAGTATTTAGGTAAAGAGTAATTCATTAGAAACAAGGCTGATTTGAATATCAAGAAATTGATAGTTATATCAAAAGTGGCCTTGTTTTTAATTTCAGTAAATTAGTTTCACAAAATGAAGAAAGCATAAACTAAAACAGAGTATAGGCTTGGAAGCCATGTATATCAGTAAGTTACAGAATGGAGTGAGTTTCACAGAATGTAAGATAAGAGAAACTGGGGAATAAATTAGAGGGATACTTCTTTAAATTGTCATATTGAATAGTTGTCAAACTTAAAACAATGATACCTGGTAAGTGGAGTGTTGGAAGGCTTTTAGCGCTTTTTGTCAGTTTGACAGAATTTACAATTTGACAAATTGAAAGATAAAAAAATTTTTAAATTTAAGTGGAGGTACTTGCCTATGTACGAGTTGAGTAACAGAGACCTGGACGGGATAGATATTGAGTTAGGACGATATAGAACGCTTGCTAATAAAATTTATTTGAGAAGACAGGAACTGATACATAATAAGAAACATAGCACTGAAGATTATACTGGTGGGAAAGGCAAGACAGTATATAGTCCTACTGAAGCAACCATCATTAGAATTGAAGAAGATCAAACACTAAGATATTTAGAAGGCTTTAAACTAGTTGTAGATACCTTGATGGAAAACTTAATTGAAAGTGATTTAGTCATTTTTAAAATGAGATATTTAGAAGCTGGTGCGACTTGGGAAGACGTGGCAGAGAAACTAAATAAAACTACTCGTTATATAAATAGTCGAAGAAAAGTAATTGCTAAAAGATTTATAGAACTGAAAGGATATTGACTCCCCCCCACGTTGAAAAAATTTTTTTGAATACTTTGGGAACCGGTGAAGGGAACTTTTTCCAAGTCGGAGGCCTCCAAATAAAAAGGGGGTAAAAACTAATAGATTTAGGATGAAAGGCTTATTTTTAAGAAAAATTATAGAAAGCTTCAAATAAATTGTTACAAGGGATATATTTTAATTGGCAACCCTGAAAATAAAAAAGATTGACATCTAATTTTTAATGTTTTATAATGCATATGAAGCTATTATTAATAAATACAAAATTCTTAACTACTCATAATAAAACATATTGCTTAAAACAAAACATATTGCCTAGAATAAAACGTATTGCTTAGAATAAATCATATTACTAATTAAGAAACGTATTGCATATAATCAATTAAATTGTAGAGTTTTGACTAGATTAATAATAAAGGTAGCTTCGTTAGACGTATTTAATACGTGAATTTTATTCTAAGAGGTTTTAAAAATGGTCTATAATTTTTTAAAAGTAGTTTCAATAGTTGGAATATTTTTTATGATATTTCTCGTCAGCATAGGAGTACCAACATCGTTAGTCTTAATATTGCTGACTTTGTACGTGCTTGCTCTTTTAGTAATTATTATAGTGATAACTATTATAGACAGTGACGATAATGACAAGTAATCATTACTGTTTATCCCTCAGAAAATTATCTGAGGGTTTTTCTTTGTGTCTTATGGCTATGCTGTGGAAGATATGCTATAATATTACCAGGTAATAAAAAAGCACGTTTGACCGTGCTAGTTTCTTGCCTGCTGAACTCATCAATATTACGCCCTTTTTAGGGCTTTTTTTGTGGACTTTTTTAGGAACTTTCAAGAAAAACTAAGGCGAATTAATGCCAAAGTGTTTTTTAAAAAAAGTCAGTATTTCCAATGGTTGAGCCTTAAAAATTTGACTTATAGAGTCTTAAATGATAGTATAGTCAAAGATAGTCAAGGTTTAAAGAGAGAGGTGGGTTTGTAATGAGATTTAAAAATACATCGGATCATATTGAGGCCTACATCAAGGCGATTTTAGATCAATCTGGTATCGTGGAGTTGCAACGTAGTCAGTTGGCAGATACCTTTCAGGTTGTTCCTAGTCAGATTAACTACGTGATCAAGACACGCTTTACGGAAAGTAGAGGCTACTTGGTTGAAAGTAAGCGTGGTGGCGGAGGCTACATTCGTATAGGACGGATTGAGTTTTCTAGTCATCATGAAATGATCAGGGAGCTGCTTTACTCAATTGGTGAGCGGGTCAGTCAAGAAATTTATGAGGATATTCTACAGCTTTTGGTTGAGCAGAAATTGATGACCAAGCAGGAGATGAATTTGCTAGTATCAGTAGCTTTGGATCGCGTTCTAGGAGAAGAAGCTCCAGTTGTTCGTGCAAACATGCTACGACAGGTCATACAAGAGGTAGATAGAAAAGGGAAGTAAGATGAACTATTCAAAAGCATTGAATGAATGTATCGAAAGTGCCTACATGGTGGCTAGCCATTTTGGAGCTCGTTATCTAGAGTCTTGGCACTTGTTGATTGCCATGTCCAATCACAGTTATAGTGTGGCAGGGGCGACTTTAAATGATTATCCATATGAGATGGACCGTTTAGAAGAGGTGGCTTTAGAACTGACTGAAACGGACTATAGCCAGGATGAAACCTTTACAGAATTGCCGTTCTCCTATCGTTTGCAGGTCCTTTTTGACGAAGCAGAGTATGTAGCGTCAGTGGTCCATGCTAAGGTGCTAGGGACAGAGCATGTCCTCTATGCGATTTTGCATGATGGAAATTCCTTGGCGACTCGTATCTTGGAGAGAGCTGGTTTTTCTTATGAAGACAAGAAAGATCAGGTCAAGATTGCAGCCCTTCGTCGAAATTTAGAAGAACGAGCAGGCTGGACTCGTGAAGATCTCAAGGCTTTACGTCAACGCCATCGTACAGTAGCTGATAAGCAAAATTCTATGGCCAATATGATGGGCATGCCCCAGACTCCGAGTGGTGGTCTCGAGGACTATACGCATGATTTGACAGAGCAAGCGCGTTCTGGCAAGTTAGAACCAGTCATCGGTCGGGATAAGGAAATCTCGCGTATGATTCAAATCTTGAGCCGTAAAACCAAGAATAATCCTGTCTTGGTTGGGGATGCTGGTGTCGGGAAAACAGCTCTGGCGCTTGGGCTCGCTCAGCGTATTGCTAGTGGGGATGTACCTGCGGAAATGGCTAAGATGCGCGTGTTAGAGCTTGATTTGATGAATGTCGTTGCAGGGACACGCTTCCGTGGTGACTTTGAAGAACGCATGAACAATATCATCAAGGATATTGAAGAAGATGGACAAGTCATCCTCTTTATCGATGAACTCCATACTATCATGGGTTCTGGGAGTGGAATTGACTCAACTCTGGATGCGGCCAATATCTTGAAACCAGCCTTGGCGCGTGGAACTTTGAGAACGGTTGGTGCCACCACTCAGGAAGAGTACCAAAAACACATTGAAAAAGACGCGGCCCTTTCTCGTCGTTTCGCCAAAGTGACGATTGAAGAGCCAAGTGTGGCCGACAGTATGGCCATTTTGCAAGGCTTGAAGGCGACTTATGAGAAACATCACCGGGTGCAAATCACAGATGAAGCGGTTGAAACAGCGGTTAAGATGGCTCATCGTTACTTAACCAGTCGCCATTTACCAGACTCTGCTATCGATCTCTTGGATGAAGCAGCAGCAACAGTGCAAAATAAGTCAAAGCATGTAAAAACAGACGATTCAGGTTTGAGTCCAGCTGACAAGGCCTTGATGGATGGTAAGTGGAAACAGGCAGCCCAGCTAATCGCAAAAGAAGAGGAAGTCCCAGTCTACAAAGACTTGGTGACAGAGTCTGATATTTTGACCACCTTGAGTCGCTTGTCAGGAATCCCAGTTCAAAAACTGACCCAAACGGACGCTAAGAAGTATCTAAATCTTGAAGCAGAACTCCATAAACGTGTCATCGGTCAAGATCAAGCAGTTTCAAGCGTTAGCCGTGCCATTCGCCGCAATCAGTCAGGAATTCGCAGTCATAAGCGTCCGATTGGTTCCTTTATGTTCCTAGGACCGACAGGTGTCGGGAAGACTGAATTGGCCAAGGCTCTGGCAGAAGTTCTTTTTGACGACGAATCAGCCCTTATCCGCTTTGATATGAGTGAGTATATGGAGAAATTCGCAGCCAGTCGTCTCAACGGAGCTCCTCCAGGCTATGTGGGGTATGAAGAAGGTGGGGAGTTGACTGAGAAGGTTCGCAACAAACCATACTCCGTTCTCCTCTTTGACGAGGTAGAGAAGGCCCATCCAGACATCTTTAATGTTCTCTTGCAGGTCTTGGATGACGGTGTCTTGACAGATAGCAAGGGACGCAAGGTTGACTTTTCAAATACCATTATCATCATGACGTCAAACCTTGGTGCGACAGCCCTTCGTGATGATAAAACCGTCGGTTTTGGAGCAAAGGACATTCGTTTTGACCAGGAGAATATGGAAAAACGCATGTTCGAAGAGCTGAAAAAGGCTTATAGACCTGAGTTTATTAACCGTATTGATGAAAAGGTGGTCTTCCATAGCCTGTCTAGCGACCATATGCAGGAAGTGGTGAAGATTATGGTTAAACCTTTAGTGGCAAGTTTGGCTGAAAAAGGCATTGACTTGAAATTACAAGCTTCCGCACTGAAATTGTTGGCAAATCAAGGATATGACCCAGAGATGGGAGCCCGTCCACTTCGCAGAACATTGCAAACAGAAGTGGAAGACAAGTTGGCAGAGCTTCTTCTCAAGGGAGAATTAGAGGCAGGCAGCACACTTAAGATTGGTGTTAAAGCAGGCCAGTTAAAATTTGATATTGCATAAAAACGAGGTCGGGACAAAGTTCCCGACCTCTTTATGTACCATCATGAGATGGTTTTTCTGTTGCGATTTCTTTCAGGTGTGCCTATCTTTTTTAGGATTGCTCAACATGTGAGAAAAGAAGGCTTTGTATCGATACTTGAGATAGTTCTCATGTAAAAATAACAAGGCGATACAGACAATCAAAAAGATTGTAGTCATATAGAAGACATCAAATGAAGTTTTGCCATAGTGAGTTGCGGATTTATAAGAGCCAATCGCTACTAAAAATAACCAAGGAAGATACTTATAATACTTATTTAGCATAAGAATGCACCTCCTATATTCTATTTCAATGTTATTATATTCCTTTGTACTTAAAGTTTTAAGCGATTACACAAAACAAATTCAAATTTTTAACAGGAAAATCTCCTGTTTTTCTATTTTATTACGAATAGAAGAGTAGGAGGAGTAAATGTATCTAAAGTATTTAAGATTTTTAAAATAGTTTAGATAAATTGTTGACATGTTTAAAACGCAATGTTACAATTATATTACAAAAAGATTTCTTTATATTTCTAAAACATTACAAAGGAGTAGAAAAATGAAAAAGAAAACCTATATCAAATTGATGGCAGCAACTGTATTGGCTTCTACCTTGCTATTGGGAGCTTGTGGAAATAAAAAGGAAACAACTCAAGCAAGCAGTTCTGCTAAGACAAGCCAATCATCAAGTTCTAAAGCAGCTTCTGCTAGCAAAGAAAGCAAGACTCAGAAGTCCTCAAGTTCAGTTTCATCTGAAAAGGTCAAGGCGTCTACTGACCAGTCTGCAGCAACTACAACATCATCACCAGCAACACCTGCACCAGAGCAAAGACAAGGTCAAGAAGTGGCTAATCAACAGGCAGCTAGTCAACAAACTCCTGCTCAGGCTCCTTCAACTCAACAGGCTTCTCAAGCCCAGTCTAACCAATCAAGCTATGATCCTACAACTGACCGCAAACTTCAAGACAAGCAAGCAGAGCAAAATAAACGCTACAAGGGTGTTTTAGCCATGGTAGACGGTGATTTCTCAGCAGCAGCTGGCAACTGGAAGGGAGCAAATGGAGAAACCATAACAGTTTCATCAGGTGGTCAATTTACAGTAGAATCTGCTGATGGAAAGAAAGAAAATTACTCTATCAGAGGCTACTCTTATACTCTTGATGGTGGCAAGTATAATGCCAAAATCGGTGGAGGGAGAGTCATCCAGATTACAACAGGAGCAGATGGTAAGGTTTCCAGTGTTGCTTTGAGTCAATAATAACCCTCAGTATTTGAATTTTTACAATCAAAGAAAATCCGTCAGCTCAAATAAGAGTTGACGGATTATTTTATACTTGTACTTGGGTTAAAAATTCTTCTGTAGTAAGAATTTGAGCAAACTCATCTTGTAGAGAAAGGAGATTAATCTCATGGATAGTCTCAGGAGAGATGACTTGACCGTTTTTGTTAGATAGGGTAAAACTGGCAGTAGCATCTGCTAGTAAAGTGACTTCAAAACCAAGATTTGCTGCCATTCGTGTCGTAGTAGATACACAATGGGGCAGGGTCAAACCAACAACGACTATACGACAAATCTGTTTTTTTCGTAAATATGTTTCAAGATTTGTTCCAATAAAGGCGCTATTAACCATTTTTTGAAAGACAGGTTCTGCAGTAACTGGCTCAAATCCACTTTTAAACACCTGATTTTGTTTGTTATGAAATTGCGACTGGGGATTGTTAGATATGTGTTGAACATGTAAGACTGGAAGAGCGTGTTTACGAAAGTATGCCAGTACCCTCAATGCTTGATATTCAGCTTGAGGGTTATTTCGTTCTCCCCAGATAGGGCTATTAAATGCTTTTTGCATATCGATAACCAGTAGAGCAGTATGAACCATTTTAAGCCTTATCCAATTGCAAGAGGGCTTCGATCTCTGCTAGGGTGCTAGCTTGTGAAATGGCTCCACGGAGTTTGGCAGCGCCAGATGTTCCACGGAGGTAGTGAGGAGCGAGGCCACGGAATTCACGAACTGCTACGTTTTCCCCTTTGAGGTTAATCAAACGTTTCAAGTGTTCGTAGGCGATTTTCATCTTGTCTTCAAAGGTCAAATCAGGTAGGATTTCTCCTGTTTCAAAGTAATGGTTGATTTGGTTGAAGAGGTAGGGATTTCCCATGGCAGCGCGGCCAATCATGACTGCGTCAGCACCGACTTCTTCGATACGTTGTTTGGCTTCTTGAACAGTACGGATGTCACCGTTAGCGATAAATGGAATCTTGGTCAGAGCTTGAGCGACCTTGTGAAGGGTCTCAAGGTCTGCGTGACCTGTATACATTTGCTCACGGGTACGGCCATGCATAGCAAGAGCAGAAACACCTGCAGCTTCAGCAGCGAGGGCATTTTCAACTGCCAGAGATGGGTCGGCCCAGCCGGTACGCATCTTGACAGTAAGTGGAATATCAAGGACAGACTGGACCTTGTTGATGATAGAGTAAATCTTATCTGGATCCTTGAGCCACATAGCGCCAGCTTCGTTCTTCACGATTTTATTAACTGGGCAGCCCATGTTGATATCCACGATATCGGTTTTGGTGTTTTCTTGGATGAATTCTGCTGCGCGTGCTAGGCTGTCTTCATCACTACCAAAAAGTTGGATAGAGACAGGGTTTTCGCCTTCGTCGATATGAAGCATGTGCAGGGTTTTTTCGTTGTTGTATTGGATTCCCTTGTCAGAGACCATTTCCATGACAACGAGTCCAGCTCCAAGCTCTTTTGCGATAGTACGAAAGGCTGAGTTGGTGACACCAGCCATAGGTGCTAAAACAGTACGATTGGGAATCTCAACATTGCCAATCATAAAAGGTGTATTAAGATTTGTCACGAATGAGTTCCTCCAGGTCGTTTTCATCAAAGTTGTAAGTAGTTTGGCAGAATTGACAAGTGATTTCTGCCCCGTGGTCTTCCTCTTTCATTTCTTGTAAGTCTGAGCTTGGAAGGCTGGCAAGAGCGTTCATAAAGCGTTCATGGCTACAGTCACATTGGAAACGGATTTCTTCTTCAGAAAGACGCTTGTAGGCCTCGTCACCGTAGATAGCCTTTAGGAGGGCTTCGATATGGTCGTCGCTTTCCAGAAGGGTTGAGATAGCTGGCATTTCTTGGATGCGTTTTTCAAAGCGAGCAATCTCTTCTTCCTTGGCTCCCGGCAAGACTTGAACTAGGAAACCACCTGCAACCTTAACCTTGTCTTCCTCGTCCAAAAGGACATTGAGACCGACTGCAGAAGGCGTTTGTTGGCTTTCAGTCAGATAAAAGGCAAGGTCTTCACCAATTTCTCCAGAGATGAGAGGAGTCATAGAGTTGTAAGGATTTCCAGTACCATAGTCTGTGATAACGAGGAATTGACCATTTCCAACAAAAGGTCCGACTAGAACTTCACCAGTTGCAGTCTTTTTGATGTCAACACCAGGATTTTGAACATAGCCTTTAACGTTCCCCTTGGTGTCAGCGACGGTGATAATAGCACCTAGAGAGCTAGATCCCAGCACCTTAACTGTTAGTCTAGTATTTCCTTTTTCATTGGCTGCGAGAATCTGGCTAGCGATAAGAGTTCGACCAAGCGCTACAGTTGAGCTAGCTTGGGTTTGGTGTTTTTCTTGAGCAGTGCGGACGGTTTCTGTGCTATCAAGGACAAAAGCACGAAAGGCTCCGCTTTCTGATATAGTTTTAATAATTTTATCCATAGCTACTATTTTAGCATAAAAATGCCCAAAGGGGGAGCCGTGTGTTTGCTGATTTTTAGGATAATGGACCAGGAAATCAGCATGAAAATAAAAAGAGAAACAGATTATTTCAGCATTTGTAAGATTTATGCTATGCTTAAGGTAGAAAATGAAAGGGGTAACAAATGTATTTAGGAGACTTGATGGAAAAGGCTGAATCTGGCCAATTTTCAATTCTTTCCTTTCTATTACAAGAGTCTCAGACGACCGTCAAGGCTGTAATGGAGGAAACAGGATTTTCAAAAGCAACCCTAACCAAATATGTCACCCTGCTCAATGACAAGGCTTTGGATAGTGGCTTAGAGCTGACTATTCACTTAGAAGATGAAAATCTGCGTCTGTCAATCGGTGCAGCTACCAAGGGGAGAGATATCCGGAGCTTATTTTTGGAGAATGCTGTTAAATACCAGATTTTGGTTTATCTTCTCTACCACCAACAGTTTTTAGCCCATCAGCTGGCTCAAGAATTGATGATTAGTGAGGCTACGCTTGGTCGCCACTTAGCTAGTCTAAATCAGATTTTGTCAGAATTTGACTTATCCATCCAAAATGGACGTTGGCGAGGTCCAGAGCATCAGATTCGCTATTTCTATTTCTGTCTTTTCCGCAAGGTCTGGTCCAGTCAGGAGTGGGAAAGTCATATGCAGAAAGCGGAGAGAAAGCAGGATATTGCTACTCTAGAAGAAATCTGCGGTGCGAGTTTGTCTTCGGGGCAGAAGTTAGACTTGGTTCTCTGGGCTCATATCAGTCAACAACGTCTCCGGGTCAATGCTTGTCAGTTTCAAGTCATAGAAGAAAAAATGCGAGGGTATTTTGACAATATTTTCTACCTTCGTTTGCTGAAAAAGGCTCCGTCCTTTTTTGCTGGGCAACACCTTCCTCTAGGAACTGAGGATGGGGAGATGATGATATTCTTCTCTTTCCTCCTATCTCATCGCGTTCTTCCTCTTCATACTATGGAGTATATTCTTGGATTTGGAGGGCAGTTGGTAGATTTGCTGACGCAATTGATTCAAGAAATGAAGAAGGAGGAGTTGCTGGGGGATTATACAGAGGATCACGTTACCTATGAACTCAGTCAGCTTTGTGCTCAAGTCTATCTCTATAAGGGCTATATTTTACAGGACCGCTATAAGTACCAGTTAGAGAATCGTCATCCTTATTTGCTGATGGAACATGATTTTAGGGGGACGGCAGAGGAGATTTTTCATGCTCTACCTGCTTTTCATCAGGGGACAGACTTAGATAAGAAAATTTTCTGGGAATGGCTCCAGTTGATAGAGTATATGGCTGAAAATGGTGGCCAGCATATGCGTATTGGTCTGGATTTGACATCTGGTTTTCTTGTCTTTTCAAGGATGGCAGCCATTTTGAAACGGTATTTGGAATACAATCGTTTTATTACCATTGAAGCCTATGATTGTACTCGGCATTATGATTTGCTGGTTACCAATAACCCGATTCATAAGAAGGAACAGACCCCAGTTTATTATTTAAAAAACGACTTGGATTTGGAAGATTTGGCAGGGATTCGTCAGTTATTATTCACTTAAAAGGCTTGGTTGTTCCAGGTCTTTTTTGTGAAATTCACACAATCTCCTCACATTTTTTTAAAAATTAAAAAAAGTTGATGAACAAGAAAGCGCTTTATTTTATATACTAGTAAGTGTAAAGAGGAAACATCCTCAAGATCTTTATCAGGAGGACAGCACATGTCACAAGAAAAATACATCATGGCTATTGACCAGGGAACAACAAGTTCTCGTGCCATTATTTTTAATAAAAAAGGAGAAAAGGTCAGCTCGAGCCAAAAAGAGTTTACTCAGATTTTCCCTCAGGCAGGTTGGGTTGAGCACAATGCCAATGAAATTTGGAACTCTGTTCAGTCAGTTATTGCGGGTGCTTTCATCGAAAGTGGTGTCAAGCCAAATCAAATCGAGGCAATCGGGATTACCAACCAACGTGAAACAACGGTCGTTTGGGATAAGAAAACAGGGCTTCCTATCTACAATGCTATCGTTTGGCAGTCACGTCAAACAGCTCCTTTGGCTGAACAACTAAAAAGTCAAGGTTATGTGGAAAAATTCCATGAAAAGACTGGTTTGATCATCGATGCTTACTTTTCAGCGACTAAGGTTCGTTGGATTTTGGATCATGTAGAAGGCGCTCAAGAGCGAGCAGAAAAGGGTGAATTGCTCTTTGGTACCATCGATACTTGGTTGGTTTGGAAATTGACTGACGGTGCGGCTCACGTGACTGACTACTCAAATGCAGCTCGTACCATGCTTTATAACATTAAAGAACTCAAATGGGATGATGAGATTTTGGAAATCCTCAACATTCCTAAGGCTATGTTGCCAGAAGTTCGTTCTAACTCTGAAATTTACGGTAAGACAGCGCCATTCCATTTCTATGGTGGACAAGTGCCAATCTCAGGTATGGCTGGGGACCAACAGGCAGCCCTCTTTGGACAGTTGGCCTTTGAACCTGGTATGGTTAAAAATACTTATGGAACAGGTTCTTTCATCATCATGAATACTGGTGAAGAAATGCAGTTGTCTGAAAATAACCTCTTGACAACCATTGGTTACGGAATCAATGGCAAGGTTTACTATGCCTTGGAAGGTTCAATCTTCATCGCAGGAAGTGCCATTCAGTGGCTTCGTGACGGTCTTCGCATGGTTGAAAATTCACCAGAATCTGAAAAATATGCTCGTGATTCTCACAACAATGATGAAGTTTATGTCGTTCCAGCCTTTACAGGTCTAGGTGCTCCATACTGGAACCAAAACGCTCGCGGTTCTGTCTTTGGCTTAACTCGTGGAACAAGTAAAGAAGACTTTATCAAGGCAACTCTTCAATCTATCGCTTATCAAGTCCGTGATATCATCGACACCATGCAAGTGGATGCTCAGACAGCTATCCAAGTCTTGAAAGTGGACGGTGGTGCAGCTATGAACAATTTCCTCATGCAGTTCCAAGCTGACATTTTGGGAATCGATATCGCACGCGCCAAAAACTTGGAAACAACAGCTCTAGGGGCAGCCTTCCTAGCAGGTTTGTCAGTGGGCTATTGGAAAGACTTGGATGAGTTGAAACTCTTGAACGAGACAGGAGAACTCTTTGAGCCATCTATGAACGAATCTCGCAAGGAACAACTCTACAAGGGCTGGAAGAAAGCTGTGAAAGCAACCCAAGTCTTTGCGGAAGTAGACGACTAATACTGGAAGAATAAAGCGACTCAGTTAGAAAGTGTGTAAATATGGAATTTTCAAAGAAAACACGTGAATTATCAATTCAAAAAATGCAGGAACGTACCTTGGACCTCTTGATTATCGGTGGAGGGATCACAGGGGCTGGTGTAGCTTTACAGGCAGCAGCTAGTGGTCTAGATACTGGTTTGATTGAAATGCAAGACTTTGCAGAAGGAACATCCAGCCGTTCAACAAAATTGGTCCACGGCGGTCTTCGTTACCTCAAACAATTCGACGTAGAAGTAGTATCAGATACGGTTTCTGAACGTGCTGTAGTTCAACAAATCGCTCCACACATTCCAAAACCAGACCCAATGCTCTTGCCAGTTTACGATGAAGATGGAGCTACTTTTAGCCTCTTCCGTCTTAAAGTAGCTATGGACTTGTATGACCTTTTGGCAGGAGTTAACAACACACCGGCTGCTAACAAGGTTTTGAGCAAGGAAGAAGTCTTGGAACGCCAGCCAAACTTGAAGAAAGAAGGTTTGATAGGAGGTGGGGTTTACCTTGACTTCCGTAACAACGATGCCCGTCTTGTGATTGAAAACATCAAACGTGCCAACCAAGACGGTGCCCTCATTGCCAACCACGTGAAGGCAGAAGGCTTCCTATTTGATGAAAGTGGTAAGATTACAGGTGTTGTAGCTCGTGATTTGTTGACAGACCAAGTTTTTGAAATCAAGGCCCGTCTGGTGATTAACACAACAGGTCCTTGGAGCGACAAGGTGCGCAATTTGTCTAATAAGGGAACACAATTCTCACAAATGCGTCCAACTAAGGGAGTTCACTTGGTAGTGGACTCAAGCAAGATCAAGGTTTCACAGCCAGTTTACTTTGACACAGGTTTGGGTGACGGTCGTATGGTCTTTGTTCTTCCACGTGAAAATAAGACCTACTTTGGTACAACAGATACAGACTACACAGGTGATTTGGAACATCCAAAAGTGACTCAGGAAGATGTAGATTATCTACTTGGCATTGTCAACAACCGCTTCCCAGATGCAAACATTACTGTTGCTGACATTGAAAGTAGCTGGGCAGGTCTTCGTCCATTGATCGCAGGCAATAGCGCTTCTGACTACAATGGAGGAAATAACGGAACTATCAGTGATGAAAGCTTTAACAACTTGATTGCGACTGTTGAATCTTATCTCTCTAAAGAAAAAACGCGTGAAGATGTTGAGTCTGCTGTCAGCAAGCTTGAAAGCAGTACCTCTGAGAAACATTTGGACCCATCTGCAGTTTCACGTGGTTCGAGCTTGGACCGTGATGACAATGGCCTTTTGACCCTTGCTGGTGGTAAAATCACAGACTACCGTAAGATGGCTGAAGGAGCTATGGAGCGCGTGGTTGACATCCTCAAAGCAGAATTTGACCGTAGTTTTAAACTCATCAACTCTAAGACTTACCCTGTTTCAGGTGGAGAATTGAACCCAGCAAATGTAGACTCAGAAATCGAAGCCTTTGCGCAACTTGGAGTGTCACGTGGATTGGATAGTAAGGAAGCCCACTATCTCGCAAATCTCTATGGTTCAAATGCACCGAAAGTCTTTGCCCTTGCTCACAGCTTGGAACAAGCGCCAGGACTCAGCTTGGCAGATACCTTGTCCCTTCACTATGCAATGCGCAATGAGTTGACTCTGAGCCCAGTTGATTTCCTTCTTCGTCGTACCAACCATATGCTCTTTATGCGTGATAGCTTGGATAGCATCGTTGAGCCAGTTTTGGATGAAATGGGACGATTCTATGATTGGTCAGAAGAAGAAAAAGCAGGCTACCGTGCGGATGTCGAAGCGGCTCTCGCTAACAACGATTTAGCAGAATTAAAAAATTAAGAAAAAATAAAAGAGGTGGAGGGCAGCATTCCTTGCCGCCCGCCCCTTCTTTTTAATGGAGATAGAAAGATGATGAATGAATTATTTGGAGAATTTTTGGGGACTTTAATCCTGATTCTTCTAGGAAATGGTGTTGTTGCAGGTGTGGTTCTTCCAAAAACCAAGAGCAACAGCTCAGGTTGGATTGTGATTACTATGGGTTGGGGGATTGCAGTTGCGGTTGCAGTATTTGTATCTGGAAAACTCAGTCCAGCTCATTTAAACCCAGCTGTGACCATCGGTGTGGCCTTAAAAGGTGGTTTGCCTTGGGCTTCCGTTTTCCCTTACATCCTAGCTCAGTTTGCAGGGGCTATGCTCGGTCAGATTTTGGTTTGGTTGCAATTCAAACCGCATTATGAGGCAGAAGAAAAAGCAGGCAATATCCTAGCCACCTTCAGTACTGGACCAGCCATCAAAGATACTGTATCAAACTTGATCAGTGAAATCCTTGGAACTTTTGTATTGGTATTAACAATCTTTGCTTTGGGTCTTTACGATTTTCAGGCAGGTATCGGAACCTTTGCAGTAGGGACTTTGATTGTCGGTATCGGTCTATCACTAGGTGGGACAACAGGTTATGCCTTGAACCCAGCTCGTGACCTTGGACCTCGTATCATGCACAGCATTTTACCAATTCCAAACAAGGGAGACGGAGACTGGTCTTATGCCTGGATTCCTGTTGTGGGACCTGTTATTGGTGCAGCCTTGGCCGTGCTTGTATTCTCGCTTTTCTAATCTAGATTTGATAAGAGCTTAGGTAAAAGCTCAATTTCAGGAAACAATGAAGTAAATCTTTTCACAATAAAACGCATAGTATCAAGTTTTTCAACACCTGATATTATGCGTTTTTCTGATTTTTAAGACTTTTTCTCCAATCACTTTTTTCGATTGAAGATATAAGTATTTTAGTAACTAATTTCTTAGTACTAGCCAACAACGATAATAATAATTCCTTCAAAAAGTAGGAAGAATAAAGACAATAGTTTTTGCTTTTTCATGTGAAATACCTCACTTTTATTTTCTTCTATTTTATGCTAAAATATTAAAAATCAAAAACTGTTCCCATATATGCTTGTTGGAGAGATATTATGAAAAAATTTGGAGAAATTTTTAAAAAGTTTCGAGAATCTAGAGGGTTTCGCTTAAAAGATGTCGAAAAAGCTGGTATATCAACATCACAGCTCTCACGTTTTGAAAAGGGAGAGACTGATTTAACCATTTCAAAATTTATGGCTATTTTGGATGAAATTAACATGCCTATTGATGAATTTATGTATGCTGTTCATGATTTTCATCGTGATGAACTGAACGAACTCTTATCAAAGGTTAGGCATTTTGTATCAAATCATGATGTTGATGGGTTGAAAAAACTACTTTATTTTCAGATAGAGTCAGATTCTAAACAAGAGAAATTTCATAAGCTTAACATTATTTTATTAAAAATTCGTCTACAAGATTTATCGGGAGAAGCTTACTATTCTAGTGATGATTTATCTTATTTAACTGACTATCTTTTTAGTGTTGAATATTGGGGATACTATGAATTATTGATTTTTTCAAATACTTTAGATGTCCTAAAACACGATGTCTTCATGGTTTTGGCTAGAGAGATGTCTAGACGTTCTGATTTTTATAAAGAAATTCCTAATAATAGACGATTGATTTCATCTATGCTATTAAACGGATATATTACATGTATTGAAAGAGGAAAATTTCTTGATGCTTTGTATTTTGAAAAGCAACTGAATCAATGCTTTTTCACCGAGACAGAAGTATATGAACGTTTAGTCTTTAAGTATGCACAAAACCTTTATCAATATAAAGAGGATGGAAATGTGAAAGCAATTATTGAAATGCGGAAGTGTATTGGAGCAATGAAATTAGCGGGAAGTAACCACTTAGCAAAGATTTATGAAAGACATTTAGAAAAAATTTTAGCTAGTAGTTAGAAAATGCAAATATGGGAATATTTTATTGTAAGTGTTGAAAAGGAATATAATTACAGTATCATATTCGAAAGGAGTACCAAATATGTCTAAAGAGCTTGAAAAAGTCCTTGAGTCTAGTTCAATAGCAAAAGGTGACGGCTGGAAGTGATAAAGTAATTTATCCCATAAGTTAAGCAGAGGCTATATTTTCCTCTGCTTTTTTAGAAAGGTATTCAATATGATGACAATTTCAGAAGATTTTTTATTTAGACTAGAAAAGTTTGGTGGAATTTTGATAAATAAAGTAACTTTTGACCGAATTGAGTTAGATGAGAGTGAAGCTTATTTTCTTTATTTAGTTCAAAATCATGGTTTTGAAATTGCTACTTCCTTTTTTAAGAAAGAAATAAAAGCAGGGAAACTAGAGCGAGTACTATTATTAAATATCTATTCTGATAATAATATTGAGGAATCATCGAAAAATCCTGACGAGACTTTTCAAAATGCGAGAAAGCATGTAGCAAAATTAAAAAAATATAACATATTGAGTTTTCCGCTTGAACTAGTAATATACCCCAGTATGTACTGTGATTTAAAATGCGGTTTTTGTTTTTTAGCAAATCGTGAAGATAGAAATGCCAAACCTGCTAAAGATTGGGAAAGAATTTTGCGCCAAGCAAAGGATAATGGAGTGTTAAGTGTTTCAATTTTAGGAGGGGAACCGACTAGATATTTTGATATTGATAATTTGTTGATAGCTTGTGAAAAACTGAAGATAAAGACTACTATGACAACTAATGCCCAATTAATAAAGAAAAGTACAGTGGAAATTCTAGTTAAATCTAAATATATTACACCGGTTTTATCTTTGCAGACTTTAGATCCTAAATTAAATTTTGAATTAATGGGGGTGAGACCTGATAGACAAATTAAATTAGCGAAGTACTTTAAAGAGGTTGGAAAAAAATGTAGAATTAATGCAGTGTATACAAGGCAAAGCTATGAGCAGATTATAGAATTGGTTGATTTTTGTATAGAGAATAAAATAGATAGGTTCTCAGTAGCTAATTATTCTGAGGTAACAGGATATACGAAAATAAAGAAAAAATACGATTTAACTGATTTGAGAAGGTTGAATGAGTATGTTACAGATTATATAACTCAACGGGAAGCTAATCTAAATTTTGCTACTGAGGGATGTCATCTTTTCACCGCTTATCCGGAGTTGATAAATAATTCAATTGAATTTTCAGAGTTTGACGAAATGTATTATGGATGTCGTGCAAAATATACTAAGATGGAAATAATGTCTAATGGGGATATCTTGCCTTGCATTGCTTTTTTAGGAGTTGATCAAACTAAGCAGAATGCCTTTGAAAAAGATTTGTTAGATGTTTGGTATGATGATTCGTTGTATGGAGGGATTCGTTCTTTTAGAACGAAGAATTCTAAGTGTTTATCTTGTGGATTGTTAAAAATTTGCGAGGGTGGCTGCTATGTTAACTTGATTAAGGAGAAGAGTCCAGAATATTTTAGAGACTCAGTTTGTAACTTATGAGTAAGAAGATTTTTAATTTGTACGGAATGAATATGTTTCTATCTGGATTACCATACTACTTTGTAGAAATTTTACTATTAAAGCACTTAGGTTTTTCGTTCACAGAAATAGCTACTTTATCAGTTATTACTGAGCTATGTGGTTCAGTTTTTGATATTCCTTTAAGTTATATTTCAAGTAAGATTGGTTACAAGAAAATTTTGGCTACTTCAAATTTATTATTAATTTTAGCATTATGGGGCCTATTGTTTGGAAAATCAAACATAATATATATTTCAGCGATATTTTTTGGATTGTCAGAATCATTATCTTCAGGAGTTCTTAATTCTTATAATTTTGAAATAATTGATGACGAAGTTGTATATAAATCATTTTTGAAAAATCTCAACACATTAAAATATATTTTTATTGCTATTGTTACAATTATATCTCCCCCTTTATTGCATATGAATTATATTTATCCTGTTGTTATATCTATTATATTTGTAATTTTCAGTCTATTATATTTAATAGGATTACCTGAAATTAAAAAGGAACAAAATAATAATCAAAAATTTTTTAGCCTCGATAATATTAAAAATATTCCATGGTTATTAATAATATTAGGAGTAGCATTCTCAACTCTAATTATGATTAGCAATTCTTATGCAGGGATATTCTTAAATGAACAGGGATTTTCACTAGATACGCTGGGAATTGTACTATTTATATTTAATATATCTATGGCTTTGGGGAGTTATCTAAAAATTAAGTTTGAAGTAAGCTTGATGTTACCAATATTAGCTATACTCATGTTTTTTCAAACTAATCTAATCATCCAAATTATAATCCTTTTATTAATGCGTGTTCTTAATTCCAACTACAATAATCATTTTTATTATAAATTTAATATGTCAATAGAAAAAAATAGAGCAGTATCATGGTCAGTATATAATTTGTTTATTTCGATTAGTTTTATGTTAGCTGATTTTCTAGCTGGTATTTTTGCTGATAACTTTAGTATTAGGAGCAATTATTTAATATTTGGTATAGTAGCTCTTTGTTGCTTAGTATCTTATTCATTTTCTAACAGAGATAAAAGAACTTAAAAGTTATATGTCTAATTCATTTATCAAGTTGTTAGTCTCTCAATTGTTTGCAAATTTAGCAGATATTTTCTTTAGAGTAACAATCATTGCTAACATATACATTATTTCAAAATCAGTAATTGCCACATCACTAGTTCCTATTTTAATAGGAATATCCTCTTTTGTTGCAAGTCTTTTAGTTCCTTTAGTTACTAAAAGGTTAGCGCTAAATAGGGTTTTATCTTTATCTCAATTTGGAAAGACTATATTATTAACGATACTGGTAGGAATGTTTACCGTAATGCAATCAGTAGCGCCTTTGGTGATCTATCTATTTGTTGTTGTAATTTCCATATTAGATGGTTTTGCAGCACCCGTTTCCTATGCTATTGTGCCACGCTATGCGACCGATTTGGGCAAGGCTAACTCAGCCTTATCAATGAGTGGTGAAGCTGTTCAATTAGTGGGTTGGGGATTAGGTGGACTCTTGTTTACAACAATTGGTCTCTTACCTACCACGTTTATCATTTTAATCTTGTATATCATTTCTAGCTTTCTGATGTTATTGCTTCCTAAGGCTGAAGTGGAGGTTTTAGAGTCAGAAACTAATCTTGAAATTTTGCTCAAAGGTTGGAAGTTAGTTGCTAGAGATCCTAGATTAAGACTTTTTGTATCAGCAAATTTATTGGAAATTTTCTCAAATACGATTTGGGTTTCGTCTATCATACTTGTCTTTGTAACTGAGTTATTAAATGAAACGGAAAGTTACTGGGGATATTCTAATACAGCATACTCTATCGGGATTATAATTAGTGGCTTAATTGCTTTTAGGCTATCTGAAAAGTTTCTTGCTGCTAAATGGGAAAGTATTCTTTTTTCTCTTGTAGGCATGGTAATAGTGACACTGACTATTCTATATTTTCCAAACGCACAGATGTTTTTATTATTTTCAGCTTTAGTTGGTATGTTATCGCAACTAAAAGAAGTTCCTGAAAGTGTATTTCTTCAGGAAACAGTAGAGGAAAATAACTTGGTTAATGTCTATTCCGTTCTGGAAGTGATTTCAACACTATCATTTTCAGTATTTGTTTTGCTAATGAGCTATACTACTGAGAGTTTTGGTATTAGCATCAGTTTTTGGCTATCGGCTATTTGTCTGATGATAGAAACTATTTTAATTTATATCAGACGAGATTATTTTAAATGAGAGACTGGTTAAAAAGTCTTTAAAAATCAGAAAAGCGCATAGTATCGGGTGTTAAAAAACTTGATATTGTGCGTTTTATTATGGGGATATTTACTTCATTTTCTACTGAAATGGAGTTTTGAACCAGGATCACTCTATTTGAAATATACATAGAAAAACTGCATAATCTTTAAAATTAGCTTAAATGCAGTGAAAATGTACGGCAAACAATTGAAAAATTACCCTATAAAATGGTACAATGGTAGAAAAATAAGCTAGTAAGAATCACTCTTATTTTAGCGAAAAATTACAGAAATGAATGGTTTTTCTTGATGAAACAGAGAAAAGAATTGTACCTCTTTCTTGGTCGGACAGCCTTGTATTTTCTTATCTTTCTAGGGCTGCTTTACTTCTTTAGCTATCTTGGACAGGGTCAAGGAAGCTTTATCTATAATGAATTTTAACTTGAAGGAGAATCCCTATTGTGTCAAATAAACCAATAGCAGATATGATTGAAACCATTGAGCATTTTGCTCAGACACAGCCTAGCTATCCTGTCTATAATGTTTTAGGGCAGGAACACGCTTATGGCGATTTAAAGGCTGATTCGGATAGTTTAGCTGCAACTATCGACCAACTAGGCTTGCCAGAGAAGTCTCCTGTGGTCGTTTTTGGTGGCCAAGAATATGAAATGTTGGCAACTTTTGTAGCGCTGACTAAGTCAGGTCATGCCTACATTCCCATTGATAGCCATTCGGCCTTGGAGCGAGTTTCGGCTATTTTAGAAGTAGCGGAGCCAAGTTTGATTATTGCCATTTCAGACTTTCCTTTGGAGCAGGTTTCTACACCGATGATGACTCTAGCTCAGGTTCAAGAAGCCTTTGCTCAAGGGACTAGCTATGAGATCACGCATCCAGTCAAGGGCGATGATAATTACTACATTATCTTTACTTCTGGTACGACTGGTAAGCCAAAGGGAGTGCAGATTTCCCATGATAACCTCCTCAGCTTTACCAACTGGATGATTACGGATAAGGAATTTGCGACGCCAAGTCGTCCGCAAATGCTGGCTCAACCACCTTATTCATTTGACCTGTCTGTCATGTACTGGGCACCGACCTTGGCACTTGGTGGGACGCTTTTTGCTCTTCCATCTGCCATTACTCAGGACTTTAAGCAACTCTTTGCGACTATCTTTTCATTGCCAATCGCTATCTGGACATCAACCCCTTCTTTTGCAGATATGGCCATGTTGTCTGAAGCCTTCAACAGTGAGAAAATGCCTGGAATCACGCATTTCTACTTTGATGGCGAAGAATTGACGGTTAAAACGGCTCAAAAACTGCGCGAGCGTTTCCCAAATGCCCGTATTATCAATGCCTACGGCCCAACAGAAGCGACAGTGGCTCTGTCAGCAGTTGCCGTGACAGATGAGATGCTAGCGACTCTCAAACGCCTACCAATCGGCTATACCAAGGCTGACTCTCCAACCTTTATCATTGACGAGGAAGGCAATAAATTGCCAAATGGTGAACAGGGAGAAATCATTGTGTCAGGGCCAGCTGTTTCAAAAGGCTATATGAACAATCCTGAAAAAACAGCAGAAGCCTTCTTTGAGTTTGAAGGTCTGCCAGCCTATCACACAGGCGATGTGGGAACCATGACAGATGAAGGCTTGCTTCTCTACGGCGGACGCATGGACTTCCAGATTAAGTTCAACGGTTACCGCATTGAGTTAGAAGATGTCTCTCAAAATCTTAATAAGTCTCGCTATATCGAGTCTGCTGTCGCAGTACCGCGTTATAACAAGGACCACAAGGTACAAAATCTACTGGCCTATGTCATCTTAAAAGACGGTGTTCGTGAGCAGTTTGAGCGTGATATCGATATTACTAAGGCCATCAAGGAAGATTTGACAGACATCATGATGTCCTACATGATGCCGTCTAAATTCCTTTATCGAGACAGTTTGCCACTGACTCCAAATGGAAAGATTGACATCAAAGGATTGATTAACGAGGTGAATAAGAGATGATGGAGTTTTTTCAACAGCTTCCTCATTTAGAGCCATATGGCAATCCTCAGTATTTTGTTTATGTGATTGCTGCAACCTTGCCCATCTTTATCGGTCTTTTTTTCAAGAAACGCTTTGCCTGGTATGAAGTACTGGTTAGTCTCTTCTTTATCGTCACCATGTTGGTAGGTGGGAAGACCAATCAATTGGTTGCCTTAGGTATTTACCTTTGCTGGGAGATATTGCTCCTGCTCTTCTACAAGCACTATCGAAAAAGCAAGGATGGCAAGTGGGTCTTCTACCTAGTTAGTTTTCTGTCCCTCCTTCCGATTATCTTTGTCAAGGTGCAACCAGCTATCAATGGAACGCAGTCTTTGCTTGGATTTTTGGGAATTTCTTACCTGACCTTTCGTTCGGTTGGGATTATCATCGAGCTGAGAGATGGAGTGATTAAGGATTTTACCCTCTGGGAATTCCTCCGTTTCCTTCTCTTCATGCCAACTTTCTCGAGTGGTCCAATCGATCGCTTTAAGCGATTTAATGAAAATTATCAGACCATTCCTGAGCGGGATGAGTTGATGGATATGCTGGATGAATCTGTTCGCTATATCATGTGGGGCTTTTTGTATAAGTTTATCCTGGCTCATGTTTTAGGAGAAACCTTACTCCCTCCTCTGAAGAATCTAGCCCTGCAGTCAGGTGGCTTCTTTAACATCTATGCTTTAGCGGTTATGTATACCTTTGGTCTGGAGCTCTTCTTTGACTTTGCAGGTTACTCTATGTTTGCATTAGCCATCTCAAATTTAATGGGAATCCGTAGTCCCATCAACTTTAACAAGCCCTTTTTATCAAGGGATTTAAAAGAGTTTTGGAATCGTTGGCATATGAGTCTGTCTTTCTGGTTCCGTGACTTTGTCTTTATGCGAATGGTCATGGTATTGACCAGAAAGAAGGTCTTTAAAAATCGTAATGTAACTTCAAGTGTGGCCTACATTGTAAATATGCTGATTATGGGATTTTGGCATGGAGTGACCTGGTACTATATCGCCTATGGCCTCTTTCATGGACTGGGCTTGGTCATCAATGACGCTTGGATTCGCAAGAAAAAAACGCTCAATAAGGAACGGAAAAAAGCAGGGAAAGCTGCTCTACCTGAGAATCGCTGGATTCAGTTGCTTGGCATGGTTGTCACCTTCCATGTTGTCATGCTGTCATTCTTAATCTTTTCTGGATTCTTGAATGATTTATGGTTTAAAAAATAAAAGGAAATAAAATATGGATATCAAATCAGAAGTTATCGAAATTATTGATGAGTTGTTTATGGAAGATGTTTCTGACATGATGGATGAAGATCTTTTTGACGCAGGTGTCTTGGATAGTATGGGAACGGTTGAGTTGATTGTGGAGATTGAGAACCGTTTTGACATTCGTGTCCCTGTGACAGAGTTTGGTCGCGACGACTGGAATACAGCTAATAAAATCATAGCTGGTATTGTGGAGCTACAAAATGCTTAAACGCTTATGGATGATCTTCGGACCGGTCTTGATAGCTGGTTTGTTGGTTTTTCTGCTCATTTTCTTTTATCCTACTAGTAAAAGTTATAATTTATCAGAAGAAAAACGATATGCAGCAGCGATTAGTACACAAAGTTTTAGAGAAAGATTTCAGAAAGTGAGAGCTCTTTCGGACCCAAGTCTACGATTCATTCCCTTTTTTGGTTCTAGTGAGTGGATTCGATTTGATAGTATGCATCCAGCTGTTTTAGCGGAGAAGTACAATCGTTCGTATAGACCCTATTTTTTAGGACAAGCAGGAGCAGCTTCTTTGAATCAGTACTTTGGTATGCAGCAAATATTGCCAGAGCTAGAAAATAAACAAGCTGTTTTTGTTATTTCTCCTCAGTGGTTTACAGAAACGGAGTATGAACCTGCAGTTTTTCGTAGGTATTTTAACACGGATCAATTGGGTGCTTTTTTGGAAAATCAGTCTGGAGATGTGTCAAGTCGTTACGCCGCTACGCGTTTAATGAAAAAGTATCCTAATGTAGTATTGGGAGATATAGTCAAAAAAATAACCGAGGGTGAGCAACTTTCAGAAATAGATAAGACACTCATAGATACATTGGCACGATTCAACCAAAAACAATCATTTCTATTTGGACAATTGTCAGTGAATGATGGAGAAAAATATAGAGATCGCGTGGAGAAGTATTTAAAAGACCTGCCAGATAAATTTTCCTACGACGAATTGAGAGAAATCGCTGTAAAAGATGCTGAAGCAAATACCACGAATAATGATATGGGAATGGAAAATCGTTTCTATGATACGCAAGTAAAGAAAGATTTAAACAAGTGGAAGGATTATCAGAAAAATTATAATTTTCTAAAATCATCCGAATATAATGACTTGCAATTAGTCTTGAATCAATTTGCGAATTCAAAAGTGAATGTATTGTTTGTGATTCAACCTGTTAATAAAAAATGGATGGATTATACAGGATTAAATCAAGATATGTATCAACATGCAGTTGAAAAAATTCGTTACCAGTTAGAAAGCCAAGGTTTTACCAATATAGCAGATTTTTCAAAAAATGGTGCTGAACCTTATTTTGTAAAAGATACAATTCATATTGGTTGGTTGGGGTGGTTGGCTTTTGACAAGGCAGTTGATCCTTTCCTATCCAATCCCACACCAGCTCCGACTTACCATCTGAATGAGCGCTTTTTCAGCAAAGATTGGGCGACATACGATGGAGATATCAAGGACTTTCAATAGATCATAATATAGAAGAGTTCAAGAATGAAACTAGTTTTCACGTTTTTTCTTGACTCTTTTTTTGCTTGTGATATAATTAACTGGTAAATAAAATGTCAAAGAATAGTATTTTTCTCTTAAAAAAGAGAAGTCTAAAAGGAAAGGAGTCAAATATGAGACAGCTAGCGAAGGATATCGATGGCTTTTTGAATGAGGTGATTTTGCAGGCGGAAAATCAACATGAAATCCTAATAGGTCATTGTACTAGCGAGGTAGCTCTGACCAATACCCAGGAGCATATCCTCATGCTTTTGTCAGAGGAATCTTTAACAAATTCAGAGTTGGCTCGTCGTCTCAATGTCAGTCAGGCGGCAGTTACCAAGGCCATTAAGTCTTTGGTCAAGGAAGGGATGTTGGAAACGTCTAAAGATCCTAAGGATGCGCGTGTGATTTTTTATCAGTTGACTGACTTGGCTCGTCCAATTGCTGAGGAGCACCACCATCACCATGAGCATACGCTTTTAACCTATGAACAAGTGGCGACTCAGTTTACTCCAAATGAACAAAAAGTGATCCAGCGGTTTTTGACTGCTTTAGTAGGAGAAATCAAATAATGAGATATATTACGGTAGAGGATTTGTCCTTCTATTATGATAAGGAACCTGTTCTTGAACATATCAATTATAGTGTTGATAGTGGGGAATTTGTTACCTTGACAGGGGAGAATGGGGCAGCTAAAACGACACTCATCAAGGCTAGTCTTGGAATCCTCCAACCACGCATTGGCAAGGTGACTATTTCAAAGACAAATACGCAGGGTAAGAAATTGAGAATAGCCTATCTTCCTCAACAGATTGCCAGTTTTAATGCGGGTTTTCCAAGTACGGTTTATGAGTTTGTCAAGTCGGGTCGCTATCCGCGAAAGGGTTGGTTCCGTCGCTTGAATGCTCATGATGAGGAGCATATCAAGGCTAGTCTGGACTCAGTTGGTATGTGGGAACACCTAGACAAACGCTTGGGGTCTCTATCTGGGGGGCAAAAGCAGCGAGCGGTGATTGCGCGTATGTTTGCTTCTGACCCAGATGTGTTTATCCTAGATGAACCGACAACGGGGATGGATGCAGGAAGTAAAAATGAATTTTACGAACTCATGCACCATAGCGCCCATCATCATGGCAAGGCTGTTTTGATGATTACCCATGACCCTGAAGAAGTTAAGGACTATGCGGACCGCAATATTCATCTAGTCCGTAACCAAGACTCGCCATGGCGTTGTTTCAACGTTCATGAGAATGATCAGGAGGTGGGCCATGCTTAGTTTGTTATCTTATGACTTTATGCAGCGTGCCTTTCTGGCGGTTATTGCTATGAGTCTTTTCTCGCCAGTATTGGGAACCTTCCTTATCTTGCGCCGTCAGAGTTTGATGAGTGATACCCTCAGCCACGTCTCGCTTTCGGGTGTAGCTTTTGGTCTGGTACTAGGGATTTCTCCGACTATTTCAACTATTGCTATTGTCTTGATTGCGGCGGTCTTTCTGGAGTATCTCCGTACGGTTTACAAGAGCTTTATGGAAATCGGGACAGCTATCCTCATGTCAACAGGACTGGCTGTTTCTCTGATTGTCATGAGCAAGGGTAAAAGCTCTAGCTCAATGAGTTTGGACCAGTATCTTTTTGGTTCGATTGTGACTATTAGTGAGGAGCAGGTCATTTCCCTCTTTGTCATTGCGGCGGTTGTTTTGATTTTGACCTTCCTCTTCCTTCGTCCTATGTATATCTTGACCTTTGATGAGGATACGGCCTTTGTGGATGGCTTGCCAGTTCGTACCATGTCCATTCTTTTTAACATGGTGACGGGGGTGGCCATTGCCCTTATGATTCCTGCTGCGGGAGCTCTTCTGGTATCGACCATTATGGTCTTGCCAGCTAGTATTGCCCTGCGTCTGGGGAAAAACTTTAAATCGGTTATGCTGCTAGCCAGTGCTATTGGATTTTTGGGAATGGTGGCAGGACTCTACATTTCCTACTATGCAGAAACACCTGCAAGCGCAAGTATTACTATTATTTTTGTAACTGTCTTCTTACTGATTAGTTTAGTAAGACGTTTTATCAAATAGGAGACTAATGTGAAAAAAATTAGCTTATTGCTAGCCAGTCTATGTGCCTTGTTTTTAGTGGCTTGTTCCAATCAAAAGCAGGCAGATGGCAAACTAAATATTGTGACAACCTTTTACCCTGTCTATGAATTTACTAAGCAAGTCGCAGGAGATACTGCTAATGTAGAACTCCTCATCGGTGCTGGGACAGAACCCCATGAATATGAACCGTCTGCCAAGGCAGTTGCCAAAATCCAAGATGCAGATACCTTCGTTTATGAAAATGAAAACATGGAAACATGGGTTCCTAAATTGCTAGATACCTTGGATAAGAAAAAAGTCAAAACCATCAAGGCGACAGGTGATATGTTGCTCTTGCCAGGTGGTGAGGAAGAAGAGGGAGACCATGACCATGGAGAAGAAGGCCATCACCATGAGTACGATCCCCATGTTTGGTTATCACCAGTTCGTGCCATTAAACTTGTAGAGCACATCCGTGATAGCTTGTCAGCAGATTATCCTGATAAAAAAGAGACCTTTGAAAAGAACGCATCTGCCTATATCGAAAAATTACAAGCCTTGGATAAGGCTTATGCAGAAGGCTTGTCTCAAGCCAAACAAAAGAGCTTTGTAACGCAACACGCAGCCTTTAACTATCTCGCTTTAGACTATGGGCTCAAACAAGTCGCTATCTCAGGACTTTCTCCAGATGCAGAGCCATCAGCTGCACGTCTGGCAGAATTGACAGAGTACGTCAAGAAAAATAAAATTGCTTATATCTACTTTGAGGAAAATGCTTCACAAGCCCTTGCTAATACACTTTCAAAAGAGGCAGGTGTCAAAACAGATGTCCTTAATCCTTTAGAAAGTCTGACAGAAGAGGACACCAAGGCTGGAGAAAATTACATCTCTATCATGGAGAAAAACCTCAAGGCTTTGAAACAAACAACAGACCAAGAAGGTCCAGCTATCGAACCTGAAAAGGCAGAGGATACTAAGACAGTTCAAAATGGTTACTTTGAGGATGCAGCTGTCAAGGACCGCACCTTGAGTGACTATGCAGGTAACTGGCAATCAGTTTATCCTTTCCTTGAAGATGGCACGTTTGATCAAGTCTTTGACTACAAGGCTAAGTTGACTGGTAAGATGACTCAGGCTGAGTACAAGGCTTACTATACAAAAGGCTATCAGACAGATGTCACTAAGATCAACATTACTGATAATACTATGGAATTTGTTCAAGGTGGACAAAGTAAGAAATACACTTATAAGTATGTTGGAAAGAAAATCTTGACTTATAAGAAAGGAAATCGTGGCGTGCGCTTCCTCTTTGAAGCCACAGATGCGGACGCTGGACAGTTCAAGTATGTTCAGTTTAGTGACCACAATATCGCCCCAGTTAAGGCAGAACATTTCCATATCTTCTTTGGAGGTACAAGCCAAGAAGCCCTCTTTGAAGAAATGGATAACTGGCCAACCTACTACCCAGATAACCTATCTGGACAAGAAATCGCCCAAGAAATGTTGGCGCATTGATGAGAAACTGACTAGTTCATAAGAGCTAGTCGGTTTTTGGGTACTAGATAGCTAACTCTATTAGAGACCTTTCAGATACCTAAGGAACTTTAAACAATGAATAAAACTCTTGAAATATCTGGACCTGTATGTTAGAATAATTTTATCGGGCAAGGTTCATTAGAACACCAAATCCCTTAACTATGGCCGTAGTTAAGGGATTTTTTGACGTATCTTAGCGATTTAACGGGTGTTGATAGGCTAGTCATTCGGTCTACTTCTTACCATCTAGCCATTTGCAAACGAAATACAAGATGATTCCTGCTATGACGTCCGCTACAATAGTAAGAACGAGCTCTGGGGCAAAGTTCATTAGTTTCACCTCCTCTCACGAACCGTAAGGAACGTAATCGGTAACCGATGACCAAAATAGTATACCACAATAAATTTAGATCATCAACCTTGCTTAATGCTTGAAATATAGGGGATAGGCAAAAAGTCTTTAAAATCAAAAAACGTATAGTATCAGATGTATAAAAGCTTGATGTTGTATCAATTATAAAAGTGGATAGGAAAGTTTTCTGATTATCAGAATTCCTTCCTGTCCACTTTTTGAAGATTGTAAGTTAGCCTTCGTTTATATAGAATCAGCTTATTTTTTTTATTTATCAAAACCTTGCAAAGCTTTTTGGCGTTCTTCTACTTGACCTTTAGCATCTAGTTTATTACCAGCGTATACAGCTGACTCCCATGATCCGTACATTGGATTTGGGAAGATGATGAATTTTTCACCGAATTCTTTTTGCAATTCTTCAAGTTGTTTATCACGGTCAGATTCAGAAGTCTTAGAAAAATCTGCAAAGTCTACGAGGTTATCACCAAATAATAAGATAAGATTTGTTTTTTCTTGAACTTTTTGGCGACGACCTTCTTTGGATTTTACACCACTTTCTAAGAACATGAGATGATCACGTCCTTGAACAGGAATTCCTTCACTTTCAAGATTTTTAATGGTAGCATCTACTTGATTAGCTGAGCGGTCAGAAATATAGTAGATTTGGACACCGTTTTGATCAGCAAATTGAAGAAAATCCTTGGCGCCTGGGACGGCTTTTGCTGCAGCTTTTTGAACCCAAACATCCCAATTTTCGGGTGTAAATGCTGTACCGTCTTTGACATTTTGTACTTGATAAGGGCTATTATCTAGGACAGTTTCATCCAAGTCTAAAACGATAGAGTAAGGTTTGTCTGATTCTGTTTTGAGTAATTCCTTTAGGTGATTTGTTGCAACGTTATAACCCTGTATGTATAAAGCTTTAGTTTCAGCTGATTTTTGATACCAAAGAGTTGACATAGTGTTTTCTCTTGACCGTAGTTGGTCATATGTCAATGTAATCTGATTATCAGATGAGCTATTATTGCTTGTCTGTGTTTCTGTAGACTTTGTTGCACAACTAGCCAATAAGACGACAGAAGCAAGTGCAGAAAGGATTGTAACAGTAGTTTTTGCTGTTTTCATGAAATATCTCCTATTTATTCATTTCAATAAATAGTATAGCACGAGAGAAAAGTTAAGGCAAGTTATTCCCTGACCATTGATGTAGATTCTATAGAAGTTAATGTAATGAAAAAAGCGATTACTAACTTGAAATGTAGTTTCACCTCTAATTATTGACATTTCAGGAAAAATCGCAGTAAAAATTGCACAGCCTTCTTTAAATGTGCTATAATACAGGAAAAAATAATGATGGAGGTCGTCGCGATGATAACAACATTTTTGATGATTTTTGTGGTGGTTTGTGTGCTCCTATTGCTGATAGTCACACTGAGTACAGTTTATGTGGTTCGTCAGCAGTCGGTGGCGATTATTGAACGCTTTGGGAAATACCAAAAGGTTGCCAATAGCGGTATTCATATTCGCTTGCCTTTTGGGATTGACTCGATTGCAGCGCGGATTCAGTTGCGCTTGCTGCAAAGCGATATTGTGGTTGAGACTAAGACCAAGGACAATGTGTTTGTTATGATGAATGTAGCGACTCAGTACCGTGTCAATGAGCAGAGCGTGACAGATGCCTACTATAAACTTATGCGTCCAGAATCTCAGATTAAATCTTATATTGAAGACGCCCTTCGCTCTTCTGTTCCAAAATTAACCTTGGATGAATTGTTTGAGAAAAAAGATGAGATTGCCCTTGAGGTTCAACATCAAGTAGCAGAAGAAATGACAACTTACGGCTACATTATCGTGAAAACCTTGATTACCAAGGTCGAACCTGATGCAGAAGTTAAGCAATCCATGAATGAAATCAATGCAGCGCAACGTAAACGGGTTGCAGCGCAAGAATTAGCGGAAGCCGACAAGATTAAAATTGTCACTGCAGCTGAAGCCGAAGCAGAAAAAGACCGCCTTCATGGTGTGGGAATTGCCCAACAACGTAAGGCGATTGTGGATGGATTGGCAGAGTCTATTACTGAACTCAAGGAAGCCAATGTTGGCATGACAGAAGAGCAAATCATGTCCATCCTCTTGACCAACCAGTATTTGGACACCTTGAATACCTTTGCTTCTAAAGGAAATCAAACTATCTTTTTACCAAATACGCCAAATGGTGTGGATGATATCCGTACACAAATCTTGTCAGCCCTCCGTGCTGAGAAGAAATAATAGAGCCACTAAAGAGCTTGGTAACAGGCTCTTTTTGTATTGCGTTTGTTAAGAAAAGAACATTGATATACATTTAAATAAAAATTATTGTATGTTGTTGAGGCTGGGCAAAAAGTCTTTAAAATTACAAACGCATAATATCAGGTGTTGGAAACCGTTATACTATGCGTTTTATTATGGGAAGATTTACTTCATTTTTTCCTGAAATTGAGTTTTTGCCCATTTTCATAACTAGAAAGATTTGTGAATACAAACTATTTCTGATATACTAAATATACAGTAATAATGAATGATAGGATATGAGATGAAAGAATTTCAATTTGAGAGAAAGCAGCGTTTTTCTTTGAGAAAATATACAATAGGAGCTTGTTCGGTCTTGCTAGGAACGAGTTTATTTTTTGCTGGTATGGGGGCTCAACCCGTACAGGCTGCAGAAACGACTTCAACACTAATTTCAAGTCATTATTTGGATGAGCAGGATTTACCTGAAAAGCTGAAATCTGAGTTGCAATGGTTTGAAGAAAATAAGATTGAGGTAAAAGAGGGAAAAGAATACTATTTTGTCTATCGAAAATTGACTACAAGATTACCAGAAACAGGTCTGTTTTCTAATGATGGGATGTTTATCTTGGGAGCAGGATTATTATTGCTTTCCTTCACTTTAATCAAGAGAAAAAAGGGAGCGTCTTACTTTCTTGTGACAGTCTTTGCTGTTGGTGGTTGGGGAGCATCCATCTCTGCTTTCGAAAATCTGGTAGAATTGCAACCAGCCCTTGTTAAGAGAGTAGAAGGTCAGTTTTTACCAAGTCCTGAAAGAGTCCAAGGATATGAATTTACGGGATATTATTTGGTAAGAGATAGTGGTAGCAAGGAACTTTCTGTTGATAAGGTAGAGTCGCCAGTATTATCTCAAAAGGAGGAAAGTTCAGAATCTCAGTCTAAGAAGATTGTACCACAGTTGGCATCTCATTTTAGCTCGACTGAAGACCTTGTGCAATCTCCTCAACCATCCTACGCAGTTGAGCATGTTTTAAATCCAACTCCTGAAAAAAGTATGAGTATTGAGTCTAAAAAAGTACCAGATGAAGGAATGAAAACTGTTATTGAAGACAAGCCAGAACTGGAAGTTAGGATAGGGGAGATAGAGTTTGAAACTCAATTTCAGTCTGACCCAACTCTGGCTAAGGGAGAAAAAAGAATTTCTATAGAAGGTGCCAAGGGACAAGAACGAATCTTAACAGAAGTAAGGATTATTGATGGTGTGGTTACGCGCAATGAAATAGGGAGAGAGGTGCTTCGTGAACCAGTTACTCAGGTGATTCTGGTTGGGACAAAAGATAAGGCATCTCAAGAAAATGGTATAAGCCTAGCCCCGGAAGTCCAACCACCTCTTCCGTCTTATGAGGGCGGTGTTTCCGGCGAATCCTTGGTGGAACCGTCCCTTCTATCTTATGAAGGCGGTGTTTCCGGTGAGTCCTTGGTAGAACCAGCGCTTCCCTCTTATGAA
>NZ_AEDU01000026.1 GCF_000148525.1 Streptococcus mitis SK564 | reverse complement strand
CGATGAACTACATACAGCAGTGATGCAATATGCTGATGAATATGGAGAGTATCCAGATGTTCAGCTAATTAATTACCAACTGAAAAATGGAAGTTTTTACTGGCATGAGGATCATGCTTTATTTAGAGAAGCTATGCATACTCCGAATACACAGAAGCGAAATAAACTGTTAAAGCAAGTTTTAAAAATCAATCCAGATTACTTTGCTGCTGATTTTCATTTATTCTTATCAGAAGTTGAAGATTTTGATTTGTCAACCTTTAAAAAAGTATTGGATTTTGAAATTCTAGTTTTAGAAAAATGGAAAATGAATGGATACAATAGTTGGAATTATTTTGAAGCACGCCCTATCCTGTCTGCTCTGATGTTTCTGATTGAGTATTATATGATGGAGAACTTCAATTCTAAGGCTATAGAATTGATTGACCTATATTTGAGTAAGCGACCAGAACGGTTTCCTCCTAATTTTGTCTTCTGTATGCTTTCCTTGTATCATATTACTGGTCAGGAACTAAAGGTTGAACGTTTCTATCGTGAAGAATTAAATAAAGGGAAACGGGATGATACCATTCTTATTCATGCCATCATCTCTGCTTTTTCTCAAGGAAAAATTGAGGAAGCCAGTCAGCTATTTGCAAAATTAGTGGAGATCAATGATGAAGCTGTTGAATTCTTTATAGAGGAAGATTGGCAATTCAAAGTTATAGATATCGAAGACCAAGAATGCTATTGTCCAAATTCAGTTGAATCGCTACAAGCTAGTTTGTATCCTCTGTTTGATTATTTACTAGAAAATATTATTTTAACGAAATTTTTAACAAACGAAGCCAAGAAGTTCCGTCGTAAACCAGTATTTTCGAATCATTCTAGTATGATAAGAAATTTATCCGAGGTCACTGACTGGTATTCCTTTATGAACGAGGAAACAATGAAGGGAATTCGGATGGATCTTGTTCATATCTTTGTTGAAAATGGGATTCGTAGGTCTTCAGATTTCAAAAAATGGACTGAAAAAGAAGTTCTCGCTTTGAAGGGAATTGGTCCCGTAACCGTTAAAAAGCTGAAAGAAAACGGCATAAAGTTTAAGAACGAGAAGTAGTTGTTTATGGAAAGTAGGAGGTGAAATGGTCTTGAATGAAATTTCTAATTTCATCCTGTATACTACACCAAATGGCGACGTTCAGCTAGATATCCTTTTACAGGATGAAAATCTTTGGTTGACTCAAAAAGGTCTTGCAGAGCTCTTTGGAGTTGAACGAAGTGTCATTACAAAGCACTTAAAAAACATTTATTATAGTGGTGAATTAGATAAGGTGTCAACTTGTGCAAAATTTGCACAGGTTCAACAAGAGGGAAATAGAGCTGTCCGGCGTGAACTTGAATATTACAATCTTGATGCTATCATTTCAGTAGGCTATCGTGTAAATTCCAGCAAGGCTACTCAATTTAGAATATGGGCAACCAAGACCTTGAAAGAATTTATCATCAAAGGTTTTGTTTTAGATGATGAACGCTTGAAACAAGGACAGACAGTTTTCGGACAAGATTATTTCCGTGAACTTTTAGAACGAATTCGCTCTATTCGTGCTAGCGAACGCCGGATTTATCAGCAAATCACGGATATCTTTGCTGAATGTGCCATAGATTATGATCGAAACTCAGATATTACTAAAAATTTCTATGCTATGGTGCAAAATAAATTTCATTATGCAATTACTGGAAGTACGGCTGCAGAAATTATCTATCAACAAGCCGATGCTAGTAAAGAAAAAATGGGATTAACTTCTTGGAAGAATGCACCTGATGGACGAGTGCTCAAATCAGATGTAACGGTAGCCAAAAATTATTTGCAAGAAAAAGAAATTCGACAACTAGAGCGAACTGTTACAGCCTATTTTGATTATATCGAGGGTTTGGTTGAGCGCCGTAATACGTTTACAATGCGAGGATTGGCAGATAGTATTGATCGTTTTCTATCTTTTAATGAGTACGAAATTTTAGAAGGAAAAGGAAGTATTTCCAAGAAACAAGCAGACTCAAAAGCCATTCAGGAGTATGAAAAATTTAACCGAACTCAAAAAATTATATCAGACTTTGATAAACATATTATGAAGATAATGAGAGAAAGTTAATGTAAAATTTTCACCGTTTCTTTGCTTATAGAAGATAATGAGAAAAACAAGATGAGTTGAATCAAGGCCTATCTTCTACATACTAATTTTATTTAAAGATATTAACTAGAAAGGACAAACACATGTCTAAAGAACTTTCACCTAAATACAATCCAGCCGAGGTTGAGGCTGGTCGTTACCAAAAATGGCTTGATGCGGATGTTTTCAAGCCTTCAGGAGATCAAAAGGCTAAGCCTTATTCAATCGTCATTCCACCACCAAACGTAACTGGGAAACTTCACCTTGGTCACGCTTGGGATACGACTTTGCAAGATATCATCATCCGTCAAAAACGTATGCAAGGTTTTGATACCCTTTGGCTTCCAGGGATGGACCACGCGGGGATTGCGACTCAAGCTAAGGTTGAGGAGCGCTTGCGTGGAGAGGGCATTACACGTTATGACCTAGGTCGTGAAAAATTCCTCGACAAGGTCTGGGAATGGAAAGACGAGTATGCCACTACTATCAAGGAACAATGGGGCAAGATGGGCCTCTCTGTCGATTACTCTCGCGAGCGTTTCACTCTTGATGAAGGTTTGTCAAAAGCTGTTCGCAAGGTCTTTGTGGACCTCTACAAGAAAGGTTGGATCTACCGTGGTGAGTTTATCATCAACTGGGACCCAGCAGCTCGCACAGCCCTTTCTGATATCGAGGTGATTCATAAGGATGTCGAAGGTGCCTTCTACCACATGAACTACATGCTGGAAGACGGTTCACGCGCCCTTGAAGTTGCCACAACTCGTCCTGAGACCATGTTTGGGGACGTTGCCGTTGCGGTCAACCCAGAAGACCCACGCTACAAGGATTTGATTGGTCAAAACGTTATTCTGCCAATCGCTAATAAACTTATCCCGATCGTTGGAGACGAGCACGCAGATCCTGAATTTGGTACTGGTGTCGTGAAAATCACGCCTGCCCACGATCCAAACGACTTCTTGGTTGGTCAACGCCACAACTTGCCACAAGTCAACGTCATGAACGACGACGGAACTATGAACGAGCTTGCCTTCGAATTTGCAGGCATGGACCGTTTTGAAGCTCGTAAGGCAGTCGTTGCTAAACTGGAAGAAATCGGTGCCCTTGTTAAAATCGAAAAACGTGTCCACAGTGTTGGCCACTCAGAGCGTACAGGTGTTGTGGTTGAGCCACGCTTGTCTACTCAATGGTTTGTCAAGATGAACCAATTGGCGAAAAATGCTATTGCAAACCAAGACACAGAGGACAAAGTTGAATTCTACCCACCTCGTTTCAACGATACCTTCCTCCAATGGATGGAAAATGTCCATGACTGGGTAATCTCTCGTCAGCTCTGGTGGGGTCACCAAATCCCTGCTTGGTACAATGCTGAGGGTGAAATGTACGTCGGTGAAGAAGCTCCAGAAGGTGACGGATGGACACAAGATGAAGACGTCTTGGATACTTGGTTTAGTTCTGCCCTTTGGCCATTCTCAACCATGGGCTGGCCTGATGTCGACTCAGAAGATTTCAAACGTTACTTCCCAACTTCAACCTTGGTAACAGGTTACGACATTATCTTCTTTTGGGTATCTCGTATGATCTTCCAATCCTTGGAATTCACTGGTCGTCAGCCATTCCAAAACGTGCTTATCCACGGTCTCATCCGTGACGAGCAAGGACGCAAGATGTCCAAATCTCTCGGTAACGGGATTGACCCGATGGATGTCATCGAAAAATACGGTGCCGATGCCCTTCGTTGGTTCCTTTCAAACGGTTTTGCACCAGGTCAAGACGTGCGTTTCTCTTACGAGAAAATGGATGCTTCATGGAACTTCATTAACAAGATCTGGAACATCTCTCGCTACATCCTCATGAATAATGAAGGCTTGACCCTTGAGCAAGCAACTGCCAATGTGGAAAAAGTTGTTAACAAGGAAGCTGGGAATGTCACAGACCGCTGGATTCTTCACAACCTCAATGAAACCATCGGCAAAGCTACTGCCAACTTTGACAAGTTTGAGTTTGGTGTCGCTGGACATATCCTTTACAACTTCATCTGGGACGAGTTTGCGGACTGGTATGTTGAATTGACCAAGGAAGTCCTTTATAGCGACAATGAAGAAGAGAAAGTCATCACACGTTCTGTTCTCCTTTACACTTTGGACAAGATTCTTCGTCTCCTTCACCCAATCATGCCATTCGTGACAGAGGAAATCTTTGGGCAAATCTCAGAAGGTTCTATCGTTACGGCGGAATACCCGACTGTTAACCCAGCCTTTGAAGACCTTGTTGCCCACACTGGTGTGGAAAGCCTCAAAGACTTGATCCGTGCTGTTCGGAATGCGCGTGCGGAAGTAAACGTTGCTCCAAGCAAGCCTATCACCATCCTTGTTAAGACAAGTGATAGCGACTTGGAAGCCTTCTTTAACAGCAATGTCAACTACATCAAACGCTTCACAAATCCAGAACACTTGGAAATCGCATCTACCATCCCTGCACCTGAACTGGCTATGTCAAGCGTCATCACAGGAGCAGAAATCTACCTGCCACTGGCAGACCTCCTCAACGTCGAAGAAGAACTGGCTCGTCTCGATAAGGAATTGGCTAAATGGCAAAAAGAACTGGACATGGTTGGTAAGAAGCTCTCTAACGAACGCTTCGTAGCCAATGCCAAACCAGAAGTTGTTCAAAAAGAACGCGACAAACAAGCCGACTACCAAGTCAAGTACGATGCGACCGTAGCACGTATTGATGAGATGAAGAAGTTGGTAAAATAAACATAGAAACACGGCGGAATGCCGTGTTTTTATGGTATACTGGTTATAGTAATTATAATTAGGAGTAAAATTAGTGGAATTAAAGGTAGCTACTATTTATACGATTGATAGAGAAAATAATACTACAACAAAGAATATACCAGATGATGGCATAAAATTTGATGAGTATCTTCATACAGTTCTTATTACAATAGCAAATAATAAAATTGTAAAGAATTATAAATCAAAAGCAGAAACAACACAAGTTATAAATTGTATAAAAAATATAATAGATAATCAAAGCGAACCAACTGTTTGTGAAGAATTTTTTGAATCAGTTTCTATGAGATTGTTGGAGAAAGAAATATCTGCACAGAGTAAAATAGAAAAAATGAAAAAATCTGTTCAAGTTGGGTCACTGATTCAAGCATTGTTTTATGATAGAGATAATCAAAGATATATGTTTTTACTTGCAAAAGTAGCTCATGTTGTTTTTGTAAATCAAGTAGGTTTATCAGATACACAAGGTTTTCCAAAAGATATTAAAGTTTATAAATCAGCAACTTTTTATATTGATGCAACTAGTAGCGAAGAGATTGGAGTTCAACTACATCAAGATACAATTACTAAGTATTGGTATGATGAATTTCTGGAGCTAATTGAATTGACTAATGATGAGGAAAATACAAAAAACGCTTTCAATGCTATTGATGGTTTTTTGAATAGAAAGATTAAGCAAGAATATCCAAAAGATCGAGCATTTTTAAGGAATTCTTTTATCCATTATTTCAGAACAAATGCTACTATGGATTATGATTCTATGATTGATGACATTTTTAATGATTATTCTTCTATTGATGAATCATTTCCAAGAGAACGATTTAAAAATGAATTACTTGAATTACCAGAAAAGAAAAAAATTGAGAGGAATTTTCAAGTAGTTGCCGATATTGTAAAGGCTAGAATCCGTACAAATTATGAAGTATACCCGGGCATAAGATTAACAGTTTCAGAAAATAGAGAAGTTATTGAAACTTATACAGAACAAGGGAAAAAGTATTTAAAAATACAAGTTACCGATGAAACGACTTATTTAGAATTTACGTATGGAAATGACAATATATGATATTCTATTAGAAAAATTTAAAACTGATGATGATCGACTTTACTTTGAAGCCAAACAATCATTTTCTCTGGAAGCACTACCTGGAATTTCATTCTTTAAGACTCTTATAAAGGCAGTACCAGAACGAGATAAAATAATAATTAATTTAACTAATGATGCCGGGAGAGAGTTACGAATTGATAATTTAACACTGAATGATGTTTATATAGATTTTATATCTTACTCTGATCAAATCGACGTAACTATCTCTATAAATAAAAACATTTTAAATAATACTCTATCAATCTTTAATTACAATAAGTTTATTGATAATCTAAGCAAGCTTGATAACGTTGTTTTTCTGAATTTTTTGAGTTCGATAATAACTAGCAAAGCAGAGTATATTTTTTTTGAAGTTTATGATAACGATATGCTTGGTAAAGCATATCGAACAGAAACTATATTTTTTAAATATTATAAAGATAAGTGTTTTGAATATTCGAAAACAAATAGATTAGAATTGTTTTCGAAAGTATTGTTTACTAATAATTTTTTTAATTTAAATGAGTTTCCCTTACTTCCAAACGATTTTCATATAGTCAGTAGTGAGTTCGATTCTAGAATAAAAGAACTATTTCAAAAATGGGAGATACTATTTTCATTTATTTATCTATCTTCTTTTTCATTTCTTCACAAAGAGAAATTAAATTTATCTAAAGATGCAACAAAGAACATAACAGATGTTATAAATATAAATCAATTTTCTTTTTTATACTCCAAGGAAATATATGATATTTTTAATTGGATTTACCATGATGATATTTATCTGGATAAACTTACAATAGCAAGGGAAGTAATAGAATCGTCAATATTTGATTTTAGTGATTTAAAATTAAGTGTAAGAGATATTTCAAGGGTTTATAATTTATATATAAAAAATAATGTGTCGGAATATCTAAGTGCTAAAAAGGATATAGGTGATTTTATAGTACATACACTGTATGAAATGGATCAGTATAGTAATGTTATAATTGGTAGTTTTAGCAATAACTTTGTTGCGTTAGTAGCATTTATTACGACTACTATGATAGCTAATATTGTATCTGATTCTACTCTAGATAATATTTTTAGTAAAGATATTCTATGGTTGTTGCTGTTTGCGCTTTTTGGTTCTTTAATTTATTGTTATTTATCTAATAAAAAATTTAATAAAGATGTGACAGATTTCAATAAAGTTTTTGAGAGATTAAAAAATAATTATAAAGATATTTTGATAGGGGAAAATATTGGTAGTTTATTTTCTGAATCTGAATTTAAACAGCAAGTTGAAAATATATCAGAGATTAGACTGAATATAAATATTATTTGGATTGTATCTTCTATTTTATTAATTTTTCTTACCATTGTTGCATTATATAATAAATCTATTTAATCTATTTTTAGAAAGCAACTCACTACACGACAAACCCTCTAAGTTCGAACAGCTCTGAGAAGTACAAGATTGTAGCTTTCTTCTCAAGTGTTAGGGGGAATTGAGTTGGGATTTGAATAGACCAACGAGTTCAGAGTGGTGTATGCCAATGATGGTTTTTTATAATTTACGCCAATTCCATGCCCATTTCACCATTTACCTATGACACAGAAAAACAATTGAAAGGATCTTTCTATGCAACCAACTTACAACATTGACAATCCAAACTTGTCTTATGAAGCTAAACGTGATTTATGGCGGATAGGTTTTGGTCTGCAGAAAGTTGACAATCTAGTGCCATCAGCTTATATGGAATCTTTGGCTGAGAAACAGGCTCGGGGTGAACTGACTTATGAGCAGGTTTATGAGGATGCAACGGCTTATCATCATACCATTGATGCGAGTACGGAGGAGGCAGACTTGGTTTCTCTTCGTATCGTGGAACTATTATCTCGAAGAGGCTTTAGCTTCAGTCCTGCAACCTTACTTGCTATTCATAAGGAGTTGTTTCAAGATATATTTGAAACCTCTATTCCGGTGGGGCAATTTCGTCAGACCAATATCACAAAGAATGAACCTGTTTTGAATGGTGAAAGTGTTGTGTACTCTGATTACTCCATGATTCAAATGACATTGGATTATGATTTTAATCAGGAAAAACAAGTTGCATATGCGACACTAACCCAAGCGGATATGGTTAAAAAAATCCAGCATTTTATTTCAGGAATCTGGCAGATTCATCCATTTCGCGAAGGAAACACTCGGACGGTAACGGTCTTTTTGATTCAGTATCTTCGTGAGTTTGGTTTTGATATTGATAATACACCATTTCAGCAACATTCCAAGTATTTTCGTGATGCCTTAGTATTAGATAATGCAAAGATTTTACAGCGACGTCCTGAGTTTTTAACAGCTTTTTTTGAAAATCTCTTGCTCGGTGGTCAAAATGATTTGTCTTCAGAAAAAATGTATCTAGATTTAGACCTCGATTTTTCATAATCCTAATACTGAGTAAACATTGAATTTTAGGCAAAAATGAAGTAAATATTCTCATAAGAAAACGTATATCATCAAAGTTTTAGTCGCTTGATGATATGCGTTTTTTTAATTTTATAGACTGCTCGTTTAAACTCTAATTACCTAGTGCCTTCCGGAGCGAGACGGAATATTAGTCACATACAAAATGAGTACTATTAGGATGTTATTTTCGTGTACAATTTCAGCTATTCTTGTTATAATCAGCCTATAGGAATCAAGGAGGTGATTGTTATGGCTGTTTTTGTGTCTTTGGATGGAATTGTGGTAGAAGTACTTGATGTCTTTTCTTCTTTTAATGGGGATAGTGAGTTTTTCTTGTGTAAACATCTTAAAGACAAGAGTCAGTTTGTGATGGAACGCTCTCAGTTCGAGGAGATGTTCCAACTTCAAAGTAGTCGCTTGACGACGCAAGAAAAATTACAATTGTTTACCTCCGTGTTTGCTGGCCGTTATGATGTTTATGCTAAGAGTTTCATCAATGATCAAGGGAAAATTCAGTATTTTCCATCCTATGATTATGGTTGGAAGCAGTTGCCACCTGAAAAACGGAGTTTCCAGACATTGACGGATTCCGTTTTGAAATCTCATTTTCGTGGGGAGACAGCTATCGGTATCTTTCCTATGCACTTAGATGATAGCTGTTATTTTTTGGTACTGGATTTGGATGAAAGAGATTGGAAAGAAGCCGGTTTAGCCATTCGAAGAATAGCCAGGGAACGCCAGATGGAAGCCCATCTAGAGATTTCTCGTTCGGGTCACGGACTCCATATTTGGTTCTTCTTTGAGGAAGCGATTCCGAGTCGAGAGGCTCGCTTGTTTGGAAAGAAACTGTTAGAACTGGCAATGCAGGAAAGTATGCAACTGTCCTTTGATTCTTTTGATCGCATGTTTCCAAATCAGGATGTTCTTCCTAAAGGTGGATTTGGTAATTTGATTGCCCTTCCTTTTCAAGGAGAAGCTTATCATCAAGGGCGAACGGTCTTTGTGGATGAACATTTTCAGCCTTATGAAGACCAATGGAGGTATCTACAAGAAATTCAGAGGGTTTCAACTGCTAAAGTGGCACTGTTAATCCAAGAGGAGTTAGGCAAGCAAGAATTGGATAAGGAGTTGAAGGTCGTCTTATCCAATATGATCCAACTTGAAAAATCGTCTGTGACACCCAAGACACTGTTTTTCTTGAAAAATATGGCTTCATTTTCTAATCCCGAATTTTATTTAAAGCAGGCTATGCGACAGCCAACCTATCAAATTCCTGAGCGAATGTATTTATTTGGAGAATCCGATCATTATTTATGGCTGCCAAGAGGCTTGCTGTATCCATTGCAAGATAAATTTAAGCAGGTATCTGTGGAAGATAGGAGAAAGGTACAAAGGTCTATTAGAGTGGAATTTAAGGGAGAACTCACTTTTGAGCAAGAGTTAGCCCTGTCAGATATGATTTCCAAAGAAAATGGTTTACTCCATGCGGAGACTGGTTTTGGGAAGACCGTTTTAGGTGCTGCCCTCATCTCTGAACGGAAGACCAAAACAATTATCCTAGTTCATAATAGGCAACTCTTAGACCAATGGCTGGATCGTTTAAACCATTTTTTGACTTTCGAAGAGGAAGAAGCTACCCGTTATACGCCATCAGGTCGTGAAAGGGCAATAGGCTATGTCGGGCAGTACGGTGGGACTAAGAAATGGCTGAGTGAACTGGTTGATGTCGTTATGATCCAATCTCAATTTAAGTTGGAAAATAGCCAAAGTCTTTTGGATAAGTATGAGATGATGATTGTGGATGAGTGTCATCACGTGTCTGCCTTGATGTTTGAAAAAGTTGTGGCACAGTTTAGAGGGAAGTATCTTTACGGTTTGACGGCTACGCCTGAACGTAAGAATGGTCATGAACCTATTGTTTTTCAGAGAATTGGTGAGATACTTCATACTGCTGGTAAGAGGGAGACATCTTTTAAACGGCAATTGCAATTAAGATTCACTTCTTTTGGTCATCTGGAAATTGAAAAGACTAAAGCAAGTAATTTTATACAGCTTAGTGATTGGATTGCTACTGACTCAGTGAGGAATCAGATGATTCTCAAGGATATTCTAGACCAAGTGGCAGAAGGGCGGAATATCTTGGTTCTAGTCAATCGAATTCAACAGATAGATGTCTTTGAAAAGTTATTGAAAGAGAAAGAGGTTGATGACTGTTATATTATTAACGGAAAAACTAAAGTCCGAGAGAGAACAAGTTTACTGGAGACGTTAGAACAGTTAGATAAAGGGTTTGTTTTGTTGTCTACTGGAAAATACATTGGCGAAGGTTTTGACTTGCCTCAGTTGGACACGCTTATCTTGGCAGCACCCTTTTCTTGGAAAAATAATTTGATTCAGTATGCAGGTCGGATTCATAGAAACTACAAAGATAAGTCTTTGGTGCGTATTTTCGATTATGTGGATATTCATGTTCCTTATTTAGAAAAGATGTTTCAGAAACGACAAGTAGCTTATCGAAAGATGGATTATCGTGTCATCGAGGGTGAGGAGAAACAATTCGTTTATGTTGATAGTAGATATGAGAAGGTGTTGAGAGAGGACTTAGCAGGGGAAAGACAGGGGGGTATGCTTATTTTACCTTATGTGCACCAGACAAAACTGATGAATTTTCTAAAAGAATTTAGGATTAGTCAAATTGAGATATGTATACCAGAGACGGTTGCAAATAAATCCGGGCTAGACCAGTTGAAGAGCAAGAAGATTAAAGTATCTTTTACTCAATCAAAAATAGTCACGCCTATTCTATTGGTGAACAAGACCATTGTTTGGTATGGTGCAATGCCATTATTAGGGAAGGTAGATGAAATGACTATACTACGTTTGGAATCAGCTAGTATAGCTTCTGAAATAGTGGCAGGTTTACGATAGAGAAAATTTTTAAAAATTTCTATGTATGATTTTCATTTTGCAGGAACGCGAAGTCTTGACGGGTCAACGACTCAATGAACTGGAAATCAACGGTATTCGTTTAACCAAGTTTAAAAATGGGGAAATAGGTATTGAATTTATCTGGATTGATACTGAAAATCCACCTCACGATGCCATCGGATGGGTAGCAAAGAAATAATTCTCCCCCTTAACCTTTGACTATTCCGCAAAATTATCGTAAAATAAAGAGTAAATGATAAAATGAGGTCAGAGTCTGTTCGCTCTGGCGATAGTAGTATAAATGAGGAGAAACGCTTTGGAATTAGAAGTATTTGCTGGGCAAGAAAAAAGTGAACTATCTATGATTGAGGTAGCGCGTGCTATCTTGGAACTTCGTGGTCGCGATCATGAGATGCATTTTAGCGATCTTGTAAACGAAATTCAAAACTACCTTGGAACATCAAACAGCGATATCCGCGAAGCCTTGCCTTTGTTCTACACAGAGTTGAACTTTGACGGTAGCTTCATCTCACTTGGAGACAACAAATGGGGTCTTCGTTCATGGTATGGTGTGGATGAAATAGACGAAGAAATCATCGCTCTTGAAGAAAATGATGACGATGAAGTAGCACCAAAAGCTAAGAAAAAACGTGTCAATGCCTTCATGGATGGTGATTCAGATGCCATTGACTACAATGCAGATGACCCAGAAGACGAAGATGCATACGAAGCAGATCCAGCTCTTTCATATGATGATGAAAATCCAGATGATGAGAAAAATGAAGTGGAAGCTTACGATGCAGAAATCAACGAAATCGCTCCTGATGACTTGGGTGAAGACGTGGATCTCAACGAAGAAGATGACGAGTTCTCAGAAGATGATGCTGAAAACATCGAGGAATAAAAGTTAGCTATTGACAATTATCCTATTTTTAGGTATCATATTGTTCGGGCACCTCTTTTAGAGGTCGGGGCTCCCTAGTTACTAGGGAGCTATTTTTATTTTTTCAGGAAGTTATCTTCTTGTATTTTATATTCAATGAAAATCAAAGAGCAAACTAGGAAACTAGCCGCAGGTTGCTCAAAACACTGTTTTGAGGTTGTAGATAAGACTGACAAAGTCAGGAACACATATCTACGGCAAGGCGATGTTGACGCTGTTTGAAGAGATTTTCGAAGAGTATTAGTTGTGAATCTGGTGCAGTAGTCCCAGATTATTCTTATTAGTAGGGCCTTGTTTCCTATGTCCCCTCGTAGTTAACAAGACCTTGAGCATTTTAGAAAGAGGAATCTATGTCTACGAAATATATTTTTGTAACTGGTGGTGTGGTATCGTCTATTGGGAAAGGGATTGTTGCAGCTAGTCTGGGTCGTCTCTTGAAAAATCGTGGTCTCAAAGTAACCATTCAAAAATTTGACCCTTATATCAATATCGATCCGGGAACCATGAGTCCTTATCAGCACGGGGAAGTTTTTGTAACGGATGACGGAGCTGAGACAGATTTGGACTTGGGTCACTATGAACGCTTCATCGATATCAATCTAAACAAATATTCCAACGTGACAACTGGTAAAATTTACAGTGAAGTTCTTCGTAAAGAACGCCGTGGAGAATATCTTGGTGCAACTGTTCAAGTCATTCCTCATATCACAGATGCTTTGAAAGAAAAAATCAAGCGTGCCGCTCTAACGACTGACTCTGATGTCATTATCACAGAGGTTGGTGGAACTGTCGGGGATATCGAGTCCTTGCCATTCCTAGAGGCCCTTCGTCAGATGAAGGCAGATGTGGGTGCAGATAATGTCATGTACATTCATACAACCTTGCTTCCATATCTCAAGGCAGCTGGTGAAATGAAAACCAAACCAACTCAACACTCTGTCAAAGAATTGCGTGGATTGGGAATCCAACCAAATATGTTGGTTATTCGTACAGAAGAGCCAGCTGGTCAAGGAATTAAAAACAAACTAGCCCAGTTCTGTGATGTGGCACCAGAAGCCGTTATCGAATCGTTGGATGTCGAACATCTTTACCAAATTCCATTGAACTTGCAGGCTCAAGGTATGGATCAAATTGTCTGTGACCATTTGAAATTAGACGCACCAGTAGCAGATATGACTGAGTGGTCAGCTATGGTGGACAAGGTCATGAACCTCAAGAAACAAGTTAAAATTTCCCTTGTCGGTAAGTATGTTGAGTTGCAAGATGCCTACATTTCTGTGGTTGAAGCCTTGAAACACTCTGGTTATGCTAACGACGCAGAAGTTAAGATTAATTGGGTCAATGCCAATGATGTGACAGCAGAGAATGTAGCAGAGCTCTTGTCTGATGCGGACGGAATCATCGTACCCGGTGGTTTTGGCCAACGTGGTACTGAAGGGAAAATCCAAGCTATCCGCTATGCGCGTGAAAATGATGTTCCAATGTTAGGTGTCTGCTTGGGAATGCAGTTGACATGTATCGAGTTTGCTCGTCACGTTTTAGGTCTTGAAGATGCCAATTCTGCAGAGCTTGCACCAGAAACAAAATACCCTATCATTGATATCATGCGTGATCAGATTGATGTTGAGGATATGGGTGGAACCCTTCGTTTGGGGCTTTATCCATCTAAGTTGAAACGTGGCTCTAAGGCAGCAGCTGCTTATCATAATCAAGAAGTGGTGCAACGTCGTCACCGTCACCGTTATGAGTTTAACAATGCCTTCCGTGAGCAGTTTGAGGCAGCAGGCTTTGTCTTCTCAGGTGTTTCTCCAGACAATCGTTTGGTAGAAATTGTGGAAATTCCAGAAAATAAATTCTTTGTAGCGTGTCAGTATCACCCTGAACTGTCAAGCCGTCCAAACCGCCCAGAAGAACTCTACACTGCCTTTGTCACTGCAGCAGTTGAGAACAGCAATTAGCAAAATCAGAACCTTTGAGAAGAATCTCAGAGGTTTTTTGCTTGCATATTTAGGATATGAGTTGCAAAATAAAAACATAGTGATATAATTAACATAAAAAATCCTAAGGAGGAACTACAATGAAAAAAATCACATTATTTGGTTTGTCTCTAGCTGGTCTAGCTTTACTGGCTTTTCCACATTCAGGGCAGGCATTTGAGCTTAAAGAAGAATGGGTTGTTAAGTGTGGAGTGCAGTATCAAGATGGCAAGATTCTTCGATTTAACAATGGCCATGAAGTGGATATTAAAGTCTTGGATTTGCCAAAAACCGAGAAAATCGAGTGGACGGTTAGTCTCGATGGTCAAGATCAGACAGTCAATTTTCTAGGTCAAGAAAAGGACAAGTCTATGATTGGTATAGAAGGGCGTTACCTGAATTTCTACGTACCTTATGGCTATAGAGGAGATATCAAGGTAGAAGCTAAGAGCGGAAACGAAGTAAAGACCTGGTCAACGAAAGTTGTGGATGATATTCATAATGATAGTGGAAAGAGAGGTTACTATCGTATTGAAGAATCAAATGATCAATACACCTACCTTGATACAAAATGGAACTATCAAACCAAGACTTACACTGCTACCTTACCAGAGACTGTCAATGGTCAAAAAGTATATGCTTGGGGAGACTATGACAATGGCGAGTTGAAGCTTGAAAAACTAAAAACTATCAGTCATAAATATGATGATGGAGGATCTTTCAAAGAACTTTATCCGATTCTAAAAGCAGAAAGTTGGCTAAAATCAAACCAAAACTGGTACTATCAAAAACAAGGTCAATTAGTGCAGAAGGATTGGGTTTATGACAAGGGGACTTGGTACTTTATGAATGATAAAGGGATCATGTTCAATCAAACTTGGCTTTATCAAGGTAGTAACTGGTATGCCTTTAAATCATCAGGAGCCATGATTGCGAGTGATTGGCTTTACGACCAAGGCAAGTGGTACTATTTATCAACTTCAGGAGCCATGAAAGCAAACACTTGGGTTTATGACAAGGGAGAATGGTATTATGTAAGTTCTTCTGGTGCCATGCTAGCGAATGATTGGGTCAAAGATAATGGCAAGTGGTATTATCTAGCTTCATCAGGTAAGATGCTTCGCAATACCTACACACCTGATGGTTATTACGTTGGCAACTCAGGTGCCTGGCAATAAGAATAATGCTCTTCGAAAATCTCTTCAAACCAAGTCAGCTTCATCTACAACCTCAAAACAGTGCTTTGAGCAACCTGCGACTAGCTTCCTAGTTTGCTCTTTGATTTTTATTGAGTATAAGAAGTCCTTTTCCTTCAAGGAAGAGGCTTTTTACTTGCTTTTCTGTTGCTTCCTCATTTGTCCTAAAGCCTTTTTTGTGTTAAAATGAATGGTATGAAAGCTAAAAAAATGTGGATGGCAGGTCTGGCTCTGCTTGGTATTGGGAGCCTTGCCCTTGCTACGAAAAAAGTTGCAGATGACCATAAGCTCATGAAGACTCAGGAAGAGTTGACAGCGATTGTACGAGACCATTTTTCAGACATGGGGGAAATTGCGACCCTCTATGTTCAAGTATATGAAAGCAGTCTAGAGAGCTTGGTTGGCGGTGTCATTTTTGAGGATGGCCGTCATTATACCTTTGTCTATGAAAATGAAGACCTAGTCTATGAGGAGGAAGTCTTATGATACAACCAGCAAGTTTAGAAGAATTGGCATCTTTAGTAGAAAAAGATGGCAAGAAGGTTTTCCTTTTTGTGGCGGACTGGTGTGGCGATTGCCGTTATATTTATCCTGCCTTGCCAGAAATTGAGGAGACCAATCCAGAGTTCACCTTTATTCGAGTGGACCGAGACCAGTATATGGATTTGGCCAAACTCTGGGATGTATATGGAATCCCTAGCCTTGTTGTTCTAGAAAAGGACAAGGAAATCGGTCGTTTTGTTAATCGCGACCGTAAAAGTAAGCAACAAATTAACGACTTTTTAGCAGGACTGAAATAGGAGAAAATAGAAACAATGATTTTTACATATAACAAAGAACATGTCGGTGATGTCCTTATGGTCATCGTGAAAAATAGCGGAGATGCCAAACTGGATGTAGAACGCAAAGGCAAGGTAGCTCGTGTTTTTCTAAAAGAGAATGGAGAAACAGTAGCTTGGAATATTTTTGAAGTTTCAAGTTTATTTGAAATTGCAGAGCGTGGTCAGGTCTTTTTGTCAGATGAGCAAGTCGCTCGTTTGAACCAAGAATTGCAGGCGGAAGACTTTACAGAAGAAATTGTCAATGACAAGGAACCTAAGTTTGTTGTTGGTGAAATTGTCGAGATGGTAGCCCATCCAGATAGTGATCATCTCAACATCTGCCAAGTTGCAGTCGCAAGTGACAAGACAGTGCAAATTGTTGCAGGGGCTCCTAATGCGCGTGTCGGGTTGAAAACCATTGTAGCCCTTCCTGGAGCAATGATGCCCAAAGGCAACCTCATTTTCCCAGGTGAACTTCGTGGTGAAAAGAGTTTTGGCATGATGTGTAGTCCTCGTGAATTGCAGCTGCCAAATGCTCCGCAAAAACGTGGTATTATTGAATTATCAGAAGACCAAGTTGTCGGAACACCATTTGATCCAGCTAAACACTGGACTGCCTAGGCACTTGTTAGTATCTGATAGACCAGCTAGAAGGAAATAAGATGGCAAAAAATGTAGTGATTACAGGAGCGACATCAGGTATTGGTGAAGCAATTGCGCGTGCTTATCTGGAGCAGGGTGAGAATGTCGTTCTAACTGGACGACGGATAGACAGACTAGAAGCCCTCAAGTTGGAGTTTGTAGAAGCCTTCCCAAATCAGACAGTTTGGACTTTTCCGCTAGATGTCACAGATATGACCATTGTAAAGACTGTCTGCTCTGATATTCTAGAAACGATAGGTCAGATTGATATTCTGGTCAACAATGCCGGACTGGCTCTAGGTTTAGCACCTTATCAGGACTATGAAGAGTTGGATATGTTGACCATGCTGGATACCAATGTCAAAGGTTTGATGGCAGTTACTCGCTGTTTCTTGCCAGCAATGGTAAAAGCCAATCAAGGACATATCATCAATATGGGCTCAACCGCAGGAATTTATGCCTATGCAGGTGCAGCAGTTTATTCAGCTACCAAGGCAGCGGTTAAGACCTTTTCAGATGGACTGCGAATTGATACCATCGCAACGGATATCAAGGTGACAACCATTCAGCCAGGGATTGTCGAAACAGATTTTTCTACGGTACGTTTTCATGGTGATAAAGAACGAGCTGCGTCCGTTTACCAAGGAATAGAAGCTTTGCAAGCTCAGGATATTGCAGACACAGTAGTCTATGTGACTAGTCAACCTCGTCGTGTTCAGATTACAGATATGACCATTATGGCAAATCAACAAGCGACAGGTTTCATGGTTCATAAAAACTAAAAAATTTCCTCGAAAAGTTACAAATTTCTGTAACTTTTTTGATTTCCTACGAATAGATAAGTAGGAGGAAAAAAATATGTATAATAAAGTTATTTTAATTGGACGCTTGACGTCTACACCAGAATTGCACAAAACCAACAATGACAAGTCAGTAGCGCGAGCAACTATCGCTGTGAACCGTCGTTACAAAGACCAAAACGGTGAACGCGAAGCTGATTTTGTCAATATGGTCCTTTGGGGAAGACTAGCAGAAAGCTTGGCCAGTTACGCAACTAAAGGAAGTCTCATTTCCGTTGATGGGGAATTGCGTACTCGTCGCTTTGAGAAAAATGGTCAAATGAACTACGTGACCGAAGTCCTTGTCACAGGATTCCAACTCTTGGAAAGTCGTGCCCAACGTGCCATGCGTGAAAATAATGCAGGCCAAGATTTGGCGGATTTGGTCTTGGAAGAGGAAGAATTGCCATTTTAAACATTGAAAAGTCTGAGTTGCTCTCAGGCTTTTTATCTTGAGAAAGTCAGACTTTTTTCTTGACTATTTCTGACCAAGTGATACAATAGAACTATGATTTAGCACTCAGATATAAAGAGTGCTAATACTATCTATCTCATTATGGAGGAAATCAGATGTTGAAACCATTAGGGGACCGTGTGGTCTTAAAAATCGAAGAAAAAGAACAAACTGTTGGAGGTTTTGTCCTCGCAGGTTCAGCCCAAGAAAAAACAAAAACAGCCCAAGTTGTAGCTACTGGACAAGGTGTTCGTACCTTGAACGGTGACTTGGTGGCTCCAAGTGTCAAGGTTGGAGATCGTGTCTTAGTTGAAGCTCACGCAGGTCTTGATGTCAAAGATGGCGATGAAAAGTACATCATCGTAGGGGAAGCTAACATCTTGGCAATCATTGAAGAATAGAAGGAGAAAGTAAGTATGTCAAAAGAAATTAAATTTTCATCTGACGCTCGTTCAGCTATGGTCCGTGGTGTCGATATCCTTGCAGACACTGTTAAAGTAACCTTGGGACCAAAAGGCCGCAATGTTGTTCTTGAAAAATCATTCGGTTCACCCTTGATTACCAATGACGGTGTGACCATTGCCAAAGAAATCGAATTGGAAGACCATTTTGAAAATATGGGTGCCAAATTGGTATCAGAAGTAGCTTCAAAAACCAATGATATCGCAGGTGATGGGACTACAACTGCAACTGTCTTGACCCAAGCAATCGTCCGTGAAGGAATCAAAAACGTCACAGCAGGTGCCAATCCAATCGGCATTCGTCGTGGGATTGAAACAGCAGTTGCTGCAGCAGTTGAAGCCTTGAAAAACAACGCCATCCCTGTTGCCAACAAAGAAGCTATCGCTCAGGTTGCAGCCGTATCTTCTCGTTCTGAAAAAGTTGGTGAGTACATCTCTGAAGCCATGGAAAAAGTTGGCAAAGATGGAGTCATTACTATCGAAGAATCACGTGGTATGGAAACAGAACTTGAAGTTGTGGAAGGAATGCAGTTTGACCGTGGTTATCTTTCACAGTATATGGTAACAGATAGCGAAAAAATGGTAGCTGACCTTGAAAATCCATACATTTTGATTACTGATAAGAAGATTTCAAATATCCAAGAAATCTTACCACTTCTAGAAAGCATTCTCCAAAGCAATCGTCCACTCTTGATTATTGCGGATGATGTAGATGGTGAAGCTCTTCCAACTCTTGTTTTGAACAAGATTCGTGGAACCTTCAACGTGGTAGCGGTCAAGGCACCTGGTTTTGGTGACCGCCGCAAAGCTATGCTCGAAGACATTGCCATCTTAACAGGCGGAACAGTTATCACAGAAGACCTTGGTCTTGAGTTGAAAGATGCGACAATTGAAGCTCTTGGTCAAGCAGCGAGAGTAACTGTGGACAAAGATAGCACGGTTATCGTAGAAGGTGCTGGAAATCCTGAAGCGATTTCTCACCGTGTTGCAGTTATCAAGTCTCAAATCGAAACCACAACTTCTGAATTTGACCGTGAAAAATTGCAAGAACGCTTGGCCAAATTGTCAGGTGGTGTAGCGGTTATTAAGGTCGGAGCCGCAACTGAAACTGAGTTGAAAGAAATGAAACTCCGCATTGAAGATGCCCTCAACGCTACTCGTGCAGCTGTTGAAGAAGGTATCGTTGCAGGTGGTGGAACAGCCCTTGCCAATGTCATCCCAGCCGTGGCTGATTTGGAATTGACAGGAGACGAATCAACAGGTCGCAATATTGTTCTCCGTGCCTTGGAAGAACCTGTTCGTCAAATTGCCCACAATGCAGGATTTGAAGGATCTATCGTTATCGATCGTTTGAAAAATGCCGAGCTTGGTACAGGCTTCAACGCAGCAACTGGCGAGTGGGTCAACATGATTGATCAAGGGATTATCGATCCAGTTAAAGTGAGTCGTTCAGCTCTTCAAAACGCAGCATCTGTAGCTAGCTTGATTTTGACAACAGAAGCAGTCGTAGCCAATAAGCCAGAACCAGTAGCTCCAGCTCCAGCAATGGATCCAAGCATGATGGGCGGTATGATGTAAGCTTTCTATAGAAAACAACTTATAAAAAACACAAAAGGAGGGAATGACTAACCCTCCTTTTTATGCTATTCACTTCTAAATAGATTTGAGCTCTCCTAACTTATATGATAAAATAAGACTAGAAAAAGGAGAATAACATGATTGATGTAGAAGAAATTCTGAGCAAGATGAATCCCAATCAGAAGATTAATTATGACCGTGTTATGCAGAAAATGGTACAAGTATGGGAGAAAAATGAGCAACGTCCAACTATTCTCATGCATGTTTGCTGTGCCCCTTGTAGTACCTATACACTAGAATATTTGACCAAGTATGCAGACGTGACCATCTATTTTGCCAATTCTAATATCCATCCCAAGGCAGAATACCATAAGCGTGCCTATGTTACCAAGAAATTTGTCAGTGATTTCAATGAGCGGACAGGGAATACGGTTCAGTATCTAGAAGCTCCCTATGAACCCAATGAATACCGTAAGTTAGTCAGAGGACTAGAGGAGGAGCCAGAAGGTGGCGACCGTTGCAAGGTTTGCTTTGACTATCGACTGGATAAAACAGCGCAAGTGGCTATGGACTTGGGATTTGACTACTTTGGCTCAGCTTTGACCATCAGTCCTCATAAGAATTCTCAAACCATCAACAGCATCGGAATCGATGTGCAAAAGATTTATACCACCCACTATCTTCCCAGCGATTTCAAGAAAAATCAAGGCTACAAACGTTCAGTAGAGATGTGTGAAGAGTATGACATCTACCGTCAATGTTATTGTGGATGCGTCTATGCGGCTCAAGCTCAGAATATTGACTTGGTTCAGGTTAAGAAGGGCGCTACAGCTTTCTTGCTGGATAAGGATGTTGAAAAAGATTATTCCCATATCAAATTTACAGTTACTAAATTGGATATATAGAGACCAACCCAGCTGAAAAGCTGGGTTTTTCAAATAAAAAACCAGGGCTTTCACCCTAGTTTGACAACTTTACCGATTCTTTAGTTCTACATAGCGCTTGTACCAAATGTTTACATAGGCTTCTGAGAAAGGACCACGTCCATTATTAATCCAATCAACAAGAATTTTGACATGTTCTTTTAAAATATAGTCTAAGTCATCAGAATAATTCATTTTGCGTTTGTGACGCTCGTACTCTTCAACGTCCAAGAGACGTTTTTCCCCATCTGTAAAAATTTTAACATCCAAATCGTAATCAATATACTTCAGTGCTTCTTCATCCAGATAGTAGGGGCTAGCCATATTGCAATAGTAGGAAATTCCATTATCACGAATCATGGCAATGATATTAAACCAATATTTCTTGTGAAAGTAAACAATAGCCGGTTCTCGAGTGACCCAACGACGACCATCACTTTCGGTAACCAGTGTATGATCGTTGACACCAATAATGGCGTTTTCTGTTGTTTTTAGTACCATGGTGTCCCGCCAAGTTCGGTGGAGACTCCCATCATGCTTATAACTTTGAATTGTAATAAAGTCGCCTTCTTTTGGAAGTTTCATAACTAACCAACTTTCTACAATTTATAAGTTTATCGTTTACTATTGTACCATAAAAATGCCTAAAATCTGTGAATTTTACACGAAAATATTAAAGATATTCTCTAAGAGCGCTTGCTATATCCGAAAAATCGTAGCCCTTTCGTGCTAAAACTTGAGTTAAACGCTGCTTCAGTTCGTATCCTTCATACTTTCGGGCATACTTGGCATATTGCTTATCAAGTTCCTTGAAGATGAGTTCCTGAGTCGTTTCTTGGTCAACTTGACTATCCAATTCGTCAAAGGCACTTTTAGCTTCAGAGTATGAGAAGCCCTTTTTGGTCAAGTTCTGGATAATCTTATCTTGCAAGGCGCGAGTTGGAAGTTTTCCTTCATATTTTTTCAATAGTTTATTAGCTACACGTTGAGCAACTTCCGAAAAATCAAATTCTTTCAATATCTCTTCTATAGTGGATTTTGAAATTCCTTTTTGTGTTAGTTTCTGAGTCAGTACATAAGGCCCCTTGTCTCCTGAAAGTTGATTGGCATTGATGATAGCATAAGCGTACTGACTATCATTAATCCAATTATCTTCTTTAAGATTAATAATGACTTGAGAAACTATGTTTTCATCAATATCGTATTTTTTCAGATATTCTCTGACCTCTTTTTCAGTGCGTGCTTTAAAGGATAAATGGTAGAGGGCTAGATTCTTACCGTAAGAAAATTTGGCAAAGTCCTGAATCTCTTTCAATTCCTCTTCGCTTATCACCTTATCTCTCGATAACATAAAACGAACAATAGTATCTTCAGTAATGTAGCATTTATCGTCATTATCAAGCTCCATCAGATAGAGTCTTTTTTTCTTTTCAAGTTTTGTGATTTTCATAGTTCTATTATAACTCAAAATGTGATAAGATAGGGGTATGAATCTGAAAGTGAAACAAAAAATACCATTAAAAATCAAGCGCATGGGAATTAATGGTGAGGGAATCGGCTTTTACCAAAAAACGTTAGTTTTTGTACCTGGAGCACTAAAAGGAGAAGATATCTATTGTCAGATTACTTCTATTAGACGCAACTTTGTTGAAGCAAAATTACTAAAGGTCAACAAGAAGTCTAAATTCCGAGTTGTGCCAGCTTGTACTATTTACAATGAGTGCGGAGGCTGCCAAATCATGCACCTGCATTATGATAAACAACTGGAATTCAAGACGGACTTACTTTACCAAGCGCTGAAAAAATTTGCCCCTGCAGGATATGAAAACTATGAAATCCGTCCAACTATTGGAATGCAGGAACCAAAGTACTACCGTGCTAAGTTACAATTTCAGACTCGAAAATTTAAAAATCAGGTCAAGGCAGGTCTGTATGCACAAAACTCTCACTATTTAGTAGAGTTGAAAGACTGCCTGGTACAAGACAAGGAAACCCAAGTGATTGCTAATCGTCTAGCAGAATTACTTACTTATCACCAGATTCCAATCACCGATGAGAGAAAAGTTCTTGGTGTTAGGACTATTATGGTCCGACGAGCAAGAAAGACTGGACAGGTTCAGATTATTATTGTTACAAACTGCCAGCTTAATTTCACAAAACTGGTAAAAGATTTAGTTAAAGATTTTCCAGAAGTTGTGACAGTAGCTGTAAATACAAATACAGCTAAAACAAGTGAAATATATGGTGAAAAGACAGAGATTATCTGGGGACAAGAGAGTATTCAAGAAGGTGTACTCGATTATGAATTTTCACTATCTCCTCGAGCTTTCTATCAACTAAATCCTGAACAAACAGAGGTTCTTTATAACGAGGCGGTAAAAGCCTTGGATGTAAATAAAGAAGACCATTTGATTGATGCTTATTGTGGAGTTGGAACGATTGGATTTGCCTTTGCAAAGAAAGTAAAAACACTCAGAGGTATGGATATTATTCCAGAAGCTATTGAAGATGCTAAGCGAAATGCTAAAAGAATGGGATTTGACAATACGCATTATGAAGCTGGAACAGCAGAAGAGATTATTCCTCGTTGGTACAAGGAAGGCTACCGAGCAGATGCTCTGATTGTGGACCCACCACGTACAGGTCTGGATGATAAGTTATTAGATACTATTCTTACTTATGTACCAGAAAAAATGGTTTATATTTCTTGCAATGTTTCGACCTTGGCTCGTGATTTGGGACGCTTAGTAGAAGTCTATGATCTTCATTATATCCAGTCGGTCGATATGTTCCCACATACAGCTCGAACTGAAGCTGTTGTAAAATTAATAAAAAAAGTTTAAAAAAGGTGTTGACAAAAAAT
>NZ_AEDU01000027.1 GCF_000148525.1 Streptococcus mitis SK564 | reverse complement strand
ATCTGAAGCCTTAGATTTAATAGATTTTTCTTGGTCAGAATTAGCTAACTCTTGTTTTTTGATCAATACATCTGTGAGCACATTTTTATACTCAGTCGTAGATTTTGTAGTTTCTTTTAATAATTGATCAATTTTTTGCAACTCTGCTTCATAATTTTTTTGAGATTCTTCTGTCTTAAAACTCTTGTCTTTTTCTTCCGTTTCCTTCAGTTTAAGATAGATTTTTTTCAAAAGTTCTTTAGCTACTTCCCCTGTGTTTTGTGTCACATGAAAATCAAGACCAGAGATAGGTAGAGCATAGTGGCGATGCTGTGCTTGGTATCCCATACCTAATCGATCATTGTCAGCAGAACTTATTTTCACAGTATAGTCTGTTACACCTACTGGTAAGTCAATATCTCTACTAGTAAAGCTACCTGCCACTCCATTTGGGATAGAGCCTGCTTGCGCCATTTTATTCTCAATATCTTGCTTATTCAAGGGACTTGTCCCTTGTATGTATTCCCTCGTGACACTGCTACCATCTGAAGCTTTACGTACTGTCATATCGTTATTAGCTGTATTGTTTTGTGGATCAAAAGTTACATCATACACTGGATTAGTAGATGACGCCGAAGTGAAAACTTGCACCCTATACTTCGCTTTTGATCCATCAATGTCACCAGAATATCCTGTTTTAAATGTTATTTTAACTTTTGAGCCACTGTCTGGTGAATAGGCTTTAAAGGTCTTTTGAATACCATTATAGCCCTTAAGACCATATGATAATTGTGGTCCTAAACCACTCAACTGGTAGTCTTTACCATTGAAGGTTGGCTCGTTTTTACTCGCTTGAGTTCTGACTTCCGATAAGTACAGCATATAGTCTGCAGATCTATCAATTGCTTGCTCTCTGAGATAGGTCTTAGTTACGTTACTATTAATATTTCTAACGGTATTGATCGTTTCAATAGGAAAAACACCTTTATCTGTTTTTCTTGCAATAGCAAACTTCCCATTTCCTTCTGAATCCGTTATAGCAGTCCAACCACCAAATTCATTTAGATTTTTAACAGTTCCTTTTTCAACACCTGTAGCCGCTCCAAGAGAGTCTAATTCCTCGGAAACTTTCCTGTTATTTTCAACCGTATCATTCAAATCACGAAGTTTTTTAGAAAGGTCTTCTACACTATCGTCAGCGCTTGTCCCTTCAAACACTTGATGAGCAGCTGGATCAGTATCCGTCGTTGCTCCATCTGTTCGGAATGGATTGTTTCTATCTAGGGACTGACCGTTCCGTGAATCATGTTGTCCTGAGTTTGCGATAGAGTTGGTTCCTGTAGCTTTCTCAGTATTGCTAGCTTTCTTACCGACAGTAGCTTTTCCTTCTGTGGTATCTAGTTTAGGACTTTCCACCTGCGCTTTAGGCTTGCTACGTAAACCGCTGTTCACTGTCATAAAGAGTCTTCTATAAGCTTTTGTTAACTCGTCTTGACTTTGGGCTGTTGTTAGGGCAAGTTTTGCTAGTGCTAGATGTTCTTTAAGTGTTGCGACACTCTCATCTGTCTTAGTAGCATAGCTACCTGAGGATAATTTAGCATCAATTTCTGCTACGTAATCTTCTAGCTGTTTTTTATCCAAGTCAGATGTAGCCTTTTCTTCTGCTTCTTCTGTTGCTGAAGCAGGAGCTGGAGTTACGGATGCTACACTTTCGTCAACAGGAGTTGGAGCAGGTGTTTCGTCTTGAACTTTTGAAGCAGGAGCTGACTCCACTGATGTTGAGCTTGAGTCAGCAGGTGTTGGAGTAGTTGTGTCTGCTTGAGCTTTCGGAGCAGTCGAGTCACTGGCACCAGAATTTTCATCCAACTGATTGTTTGCTGGATTAGCTGCTAAGGCAGAATCTGTTGCTGTTACGTTTGGTTCTGCTGCATACACTGCACCATTTCCCAAAAACATGAAAAATGCTGCAACCGCCACACTGGCCGCACCAAAACTTACTTTTCGAACAGAGTAACGAGTTACCTTCTCACGTCGTGAGCGCTCTACTCGACTCATAGAATGATTATTTTCCATTTATAAAGACTCCTTTATAATTTATTAATGAAAACGGCAATGCTAGTTAATATATATATATATATTAACTCAAGTTATAACTTATACATTGTTTTCAGTCTAATTTTATCATTGTTAATCTAATAAATCAATTATTTTAATTCATTGGACAGAAAAATAAAAACACACTTAGATTTTATTTCATGCCGAAGTTGAGACAGCACATTGAAACTTCTAAAACATTGCTATAAACTTGTTTGAATTCCCCAATAAATTTGTTCGCAGTTTATTTCAATCTACTGTAGTCTTCAACAGTTATAAAAGCGAAATCAAGAAAGTATATAAGAACAGCTTCATTCACACTAACAAGACCTAAGATTTAAAAACAAAAAAACGAACAAAATAGAATTCTAACTGTCTAGAAAACTAGTTTTATTCGTTTTTTATGTTTAAGTCTAAACTTTCATTTCAAATTCTAATAACTTAACGCACTTCTGCATTGACTTTTTCTTCGAGCGATGCTTGGATTTTTTCCATGTAGCGTGCGACTTCTTCGTCTGTTAAGCTATCTTCTGGATTTTGGAAGGTCAAGCTATAAGCCATTGACTTCATACCAAGTCCCAATTTTTCGCCTGAGAAGACGTCAAAGAGTTTGATATCTGTCAAACGTTTTACGCCTGCAGCTTGGATAGCATCCACAACTTCTTGGTGAGTCACTTCTGCCTTGAGAAGAAGGGCAACGTCACGGCTAACTGCTGGGAATTTCGTGATTTCCACAAATGGATCTGCTGGCTGAAGGGCAGCCTCGATGGCTGAAAGGTTAAGCTCCGCTACATACGTTTCTGGAATATCGTAAGCCTTAGCAGTAACTGGATGCACTTGGCCAAGGAAACCAAGAACTTGGTCACCAAGTGAAATCACAGCTGTACGACCTGGGTGAAGACTAGCAATCTCAGCTGTTGCTGTATAGGTCACTTCTAATCCCAAGCGAGTAAATAACGCTTCTAGGATTCCCTTAGCATAGAAGAAATCGACTGGAACTGCTGCCGTTTGGAAATCTTTTTCTGCAACCAAGCCTGTCAAGGCAAAGGCAAAGCTATTGATCTCATTCGGTAGGTCTTCTTTTGGATTGCCTGTTTGTTCAAAGACTTTTCCAATCTCGTAAAGAGCCAAGTTTTTGTTCTTACGAGCCACGTTATATGCCACCGTATCAAGGATACCTGAGATCATATTTTGACGGAGGACTGAACGGTCCACAGTCATTGGCCACATGAGTTCTGTAAGGTTACTTGGTTGAGCTGTGAACTCAACTGCTTTTTCAGGAGTTGTTAGAGCGTAGGTAATGATTTCTGTCAAACCTGCTCCTTCAGCAATCGTACGAACTTGACGACGAAGTTTTTGTGTCGCAGTCAATTCACCAGCTGTCCCATCGTCTTTTGGTAGACTAGTTGGCAAGCGGTCATAACCATAGATACGAGCGATTTCTTCAAAGAGGTCTGCTTCGATGGTGATATCCCAACGGCGACGTGGGACGCTGACTGTAAAGCTATCTGAATTTCCAGAAAGGCCAAAACCAAGACGACGGAAGACGTCTTCTACATCCGCGTAAGAAAGTTCTGTACCAAGGACACGGTTAACATCAGCAAGGGTTGAAGAAACTTCCACATCAGAGGTATCAAGCTCACCTGCTGAAACGATGCCCTTACGAACCGTCGCACCAGCAAGTTCTGCAATCATGCTAGCCGCCGCATCAAGGGCTTCATTGACTGTTGCCACATTGATGCCTTTTTCAAAGCGAGAAGATGACCCAGAACGAAGATTCAAGCGACCACTAGTTTTACGGATAGATTTGCCATTGAAGACAGCAGCTTCAAGGACAACGCGACTAGATTTTTCAGAGATTTCTGTTGCTTGCCCACCCATGACACCTGCAAGAGCTACTGGTTTGTCTGCGACAGTGATAACTAAGTCATTCACGTCCAAGTCACGTTCTTCACCATCTAAAGTCACCAATTTTTCACCAGCACGCGCTTCACGCACACGGATGTCATTGCCTTCAAAGGTATCCAAGTCAAAGGCATGCATTGGTTGACCAAAGTAGAGCAGGATGTAGTTGGTCACGTCCACCACGTTGTTAATAGGACGGATACCTTCATTCATGAGAAGGTTTTGCAACCATTGTGGACTTGGTGCGATAGTCACATTGTCCAAGATACGAGCGGCATAGTAAGGCGCCTTGTCTGTCTCAATGCCCACAGAAAGAGCATCCGCTGCAGCTTGGTCAGTTTCTGAAAGAGTAAATTCTTTAAAGTTGACTGCCTTATCATAGATGGCTGCCACTTCGTGAGCCACCCCACGCATAGAAAGAGCGTCCGCACGGTTTGGAGTGATGGAAAGTTCGATGATTTCATCATCCAAGTCTAGATATGAGAATACTTCCTCACCTGGAACGGCATCTTCAGGTAAAATTTGGATACCATCGGCGAATTCCTTAGGCACAACTGAGTCAGAAATGCCCAATTCACCAAGCGAACAGATCATCCCAAGTGACTCTAAACCACGGATTTTTCCTTTTTTGATTTTGTAGTTGTCAGCGATGCGAGCTCCTGGAAGAGCCACCATAACCTTGATACCAGCACGCACATTTGGGGCACCACAGACGATTTGACGGGCTTCTTCTTCGCCAACGTTAACCTGACAAACATGGAGGTGAGTTTCTGGAACATCTTCGCAAGACAAGACCTCACCGACGACAATTTTCGAAAGACCGGCAGCAGGTGATTCGACACCTTCTACCTCGATCCCTGTAGTTGACATTTTTTCAGCCAACTCCTGTGATGGCACATCAATGTCCACCAATTCTTTTAACCATTTATAAGATACAAGCATAATTTAGTTCTCCAGAATGACAGTTGTCACTCTGGTTCTTTTCCTTTCCTATCATTTCAATAGAAGAATCATCTTCTTACCTTAATTTCTTTCTCAGTAACCAATCCGTATCTACTTTTTGACCAACCATAAAATGATGTTGGCTAAATTTTTCAAAACCATATCGATTATAAAATGCTTGAGCTTTTGTATTATGCTCCCAAACACCTAACCAAGCCCAAGAAAAACTATTTTTTGTAGCAAGTTCAAGAGCGAATTCAAACAGTTGCTTACCGAATCCAAATCCTTGGAATTTTTGTAGCACATAGAGGCGTTGAATTTCAAAAGCATCTTCTAATTCTCTCTCAGTTTGAGCACTTCCCCAGTTGACTTTGAGAAAACCAGCTATCTCCTCTTCATGCATAATGAAATAGGTTTCGGATTCTGGATTTTCCAACTCAGTAGACAAAACTCTCAGACTATAAGCCTCTTCAAAGTATTCCTGTAACTGCTCTTCCGTATTATCATGCGCAAATGTTTCACGAAAGGTTTGTTTGGCTATTTTAGCCAACACCTCAACATCTGGCATTTCTACTTTTCTAATCATTATTTAAACTGTTCTGAGAAGCGGACATCTCCTTGGTAGAATCCACGGATATCGTTGATTCCATAACGGAGCATGGCTACACGTTCTTGTCCAAGACCAAAGGCAAATCCAGAGTAAACAGTCGCATCGATACCACTCATTTCAAGGACACGTGGGTGAACCATACCGGCCCCCATAATTTCGATCCAACCTGTTTTCTTACATACGTTACAGCCTTCTCCACCACACTTGAAGCAAGAAACATCCACCTCAACAGATGGCTCTGTGAATGGGAAGTAAGATGGACGCAGACGGATTTGACGCTCTTCACCGAACATTTTTTGCACAATCAACTGAAGGGTTCCTTGAAGGTCTGCCATAGAGATGTTCTTTCCAACAACCAAGCCTTCGATTTGGTGGAACTGGTGACTGTGGGTCGCATCGTCTGTATCACGACGGAAAACGCGTCCTGGAGAAATCATTTTCAAAGGACCTTTAGAGAAATCATGGGCATCCATGGCACGCGCTTGAACTGGAGACGTGTGAGTACGGAGTAAGATTTCTTCTGTGATATAGAATGTGTCCTGCATATCACGGGCTGGGTGGTCTTTGGGAAGGTTCATACGTTCAAAGTTATAGTAGTCTTGCTCTACTTCAAAACCATCCACAACTTGGTAACCCATCCCAATGAAAATATCTTCGATTTCTTCACTGGTTTGTGTGAGGACATGACGGTGACCAGCCGCAACTGGACGACCTGGAAGTGTCACATCGATACTCTCGCTAGCCAGTTGAGCCGCGACTTTCTTTTCTTCCAAGAGCTTAGCTGTTTCTTCAAAAGCAGCTGTCAAGACATCGCGCGCTTCATTGACGTGTTTCCCAATGATTGGACGCATCTCAGCAGAGACATCTTTCATCCCTTTGAGGATTTCAGTAAGTGAACCCTTTTTACCAAGGACAGAGACACGCAAATCTTGCATCTCTTTTTCATTTTCAGCAGTAATCTGCTTCAAGCTAGCCAGCGTTTCTTCACGAAGCGCTTTTAATTGTTCTTCAATAGTTGACATAATTCCTCCATCAGTCTCTCGTAGATAAAAAGAAAACCACATGCCAAAAACTCCACTCGGAGCGTTGACACGCGGTACCATCCGTTTTTATCTGACAAGTCAGACCTTCATTTCTAAATCCATGCGCAAGTGAATTCACCCAGCTTTCATATAGAGAGCTTGCAGTCACGGCTCTCCTCCCTGATATACTTCCCTTAGGCTACTAGTCTTGCGGATTTCTATTCAATTACTACATAGTTTATCAGATTTTGAGTTAAAAAACAAGTTAGATTAGATTAATTTCAATATAAAACTCATTCCTTTTTCTGTTGCTCCATTTTCCACAAATCCAAGCGACTTGAAACACCTCCTAGAAGCATGATTGTAGGTGTAGATTTCCTTGACTCTCAATTCTTTCCATCCTTTTACTCGAGCCAATTCAATCAAAGCACTTAGAATCTTTTTCCCAAGTCCTCGATGTTGGTAAGCGGAATTCCCAATCACAATGGGGAGATTATCCTGAGATAGTGTAACATCCCCAATTGGAAACCATTCTCCCTTCTCCTTGACTTCAATCCAAAAAAGTTCACCATGCTGATCCAAATGGGAATACATAGCTTCCAAAGTTTCTTGACTATAAGGTCTCTTCACACCATCTACGAGGTGAACCAAGTTCACATCCTGATACCAAGCAAAAGCTTCTTCACAATGATTGACCTTATAATAAGGAACAAGACGCAATGCATTATCTATTTGTAAAATCCGTTTCATCTGCTTTCCTTTTCAATAAGAGAGTTGCTGCTTGATTAAAACCATCACACCAGTTATACCATTTTGCTTCATACTCATCTTGAGGTAAGATATGATTTTTTAAATCCAAAACAGAGTAAATCTTTCTTTCCTCACAAACTTGCGCATAGAGATGATATAGTTCATCACCGCCGTCTCTATCAAACTCAGCAGAAATCGTATCCTGACCTGCCAATAAAGCCTGATAAGCCCTGTGATGTCCATCTGTAATCAACAAGCAATCTCCGAACGCAAGAATACTAATTGGATCAACATTGTTTAATTCTACAGACTGATAAAGTGTCTGGAGGCCTGCTAGTTTCTTTTCTGATAAGTATAGTTGAGTCGGATGAAGATCTGCTATATTGACTTTCATTTCTTTCTCCTCAAAGGAATTTGATACTCACTTCTGCTGGCCTTTAAATCGCCATTGGAAGCGGAGCTTATCATAAAAGGGAAACTCGATAAACAAGACTCCCAAGCCGACACAGAGACTGGCAAGTACATCTGATGGATAATGAACTCCCAGATAGACCCTTGATACCAACACACTGACTAGGTAGAGACCAAGGACGATTTGCACGACTTTTCTCCAGACTGGATCTTTCATCCGTTGACTGAGAATGACAATCAAAGTCCCTACCATCAGCGTCACAGCCAGAGAATGGCCACTTGGGAAAGAAAATCCCTTCTCCTCAACCAAGTGTAAAATAGCTGGTCTCGGGCGCTGGTAGATATTTTTAAAGGTCACGATTAAAAGTCCTGCCAAAGCCAGATTTCCCAACATGAAGAAACTTTCTATCTTCCATCTCTTAAAATAAAAGATAAAGGCTGTAATGACAACCCAAGTAATAATCACTGGAATATCAATCAGACGTGTGATGGCCCTGAAAAGAATAGTCAAGTAATCTGGCAAGTCTCCTCGAACGGCAGTCTGTATCGGTTGGTCAAAACCGACCAGCGTTTCAGGGTAAAATTTGACCATGTAGCCAAGAATAACGAAAAGTAAAAGGGCAAAACTGCCCTTCATTAAAAATGTTTGTTTATCTCTCATAATGTTTTAAGGTTGGTTTCAAGAGAATATACAACAACCAGAATGAAACGGAAAAGATTACACCCTCAATCAAGTTAAAAGGTAATACCATGGTCATTAGGTAGTTGGAAAGTCCCAAAATTTTTCCAATATCAAAGTTAGCAAACTTAGCGTACAAAGGAACAGCATAAACATAGTTGAGAACCAACATAGCCACGGTTAAACCAATAGTCCCAGCTAGAGAGCCTAGTAGGAAACGAAGAGTTGTCCGTTCCTTTTTCCAAATCAAAGCAAATACGATGACAAAAACTCCCAAAGCTACGATATTCATCGGCAAACCAATGTAAGTATTCACTCCCTGGCTGTTAAGAAGCAATTTCAAGAGTGAGCGAAGCAAGAGAACTCCTAGAGCAGCAGGCAAATCCATGACCACCAGACCAACAAGGACTGGCAAGATACTAAATTCTATCTTGAGGAAGGACGCCGCTGGCAAAAGCGGAAAGTCAAAGTACATCAGCACAAATGAGATGGCTGATAAAATCGCAATGGTCGAAAGTCGACGTGTGTTTGTCATAACAGGTTCCTCCAATTTTCTATAAAATCAGAAGAAGTTAGAAAGGATTCCTCTATCTATTCTCACTTTTTATATCCCAAAAGTTCCCTCTCACTCTATTAAAACAAAGCAAGCGGTTACAGTTCAGCTATAAATCTATCAGAACAGACAAAGCTATTCTTTCGTCTTCTCCCATCCAGACTATACTGTCGGTTGTGGAATCTCACCACATCAGCTTGCGCTCGCGGACTTATTTGGCTAAGATATTTTAGATTTATCTAGACGTCGCAGTCGAAGATAATACTTAAAGTATATCGAGACAAGACAACGACGAGAAAGCTAAAATAGCTAGTCAAATTTACCGCCGGTCGGGAATCACACCCTGCCCTGAAGACTCTTTTATCATAACAAAAAACGCTTGCAAGCGCAAGCATTTTGTTCATTTTCATTTTTTATTTCAATTTATCCACTTCATAGGTATGGACGAGCTCAAGACCTGCAAAGTTCTGCTGGCGAAGAGCCTCATAGACAATCATGCAGACGGTATTAGACACATTGAGACTGCGGACATGTTCATCATTCATGGGAATACGGAGAGCCTTCTCAGGATGTTCGCGCATAAAGTCCTCCGGCAAACCCTTGTCTTCACGTCCAAAGAGAAAATAGTGGTCCTCGTCAGTCGATAAATCCACCTCAGAATACACGTTCTCAGCGAATTTAGAAATCAGGTAGAGTTTACCCTTCATCTGAGACATGAAATCCTCCAAACTCTCGTAAAAATAAATCTCTAGCTTATCCCAATAATCCAATCCAGCTCGCTTCATCTTGCGATCATCGATAGGAAAGCCCATTGGCTTGATGATGTGGAGGGGAGAATTGGTTGCAGCGCAAGTACGCGCGATATTGCCTGTATTTTGTGGAATTTGTGGTTCAAATAATACAATGTGATTTGTCATGACTTGCTTCCTTTCACCATTGCAAAAAAATAGCCACACTGCCCGGAGTCAAGCTCAGCAAACAGCGTGGTTAAGGCATCGTTAACTTACCTCACAACAGGTTTGAAGTAAATCAGCGAAACTACTTTCTTAGTATAACACTTTCAGAATCATTGTCAATAGAAACGACTTGATTTTTTCAATTTTTTCAAGCTATTTCCAAGGGTTGTAAAATCGTCCCTGATTCTGCACGATAAGTAGTAAACTAGCTACTAAAAACAAAGCTGCCAAGAGCAAGGTAAGATAATCATCTTTTTTCAAAGCCTGATAACTATACCAAGTGCGTTTTTTCTCTTTCCCAAAGCGTCGAAGCTCCATGGCGGTCGCGATGGTATCAATGCGTTCTAACGAGCTAAAAATCAAGGGAGTGATAATGCGCAGATTGCCTTTGATTCGTTGCATGAGAGAAGCTTTCTTGGATAATTCCATCCCACGCGCCTCCTGAGACATCTTGATAGTAAAGAATTCTTCCTGCAAATCTGGAATATAGCGCAAGGTCAGGCTGACAGAATAGGCAATCTTATAGGACACACCGATTTGATTTAAACTGGAAGCAAACTGACTAGGGTGGGTTGTCATCAAAAAGATAATAGCCAGAGGAATGGTGCAAAGGTACTTAATAGCTAGATTTAGCAGATAAAAGAGCTCTTGACTGGTCAGAGTGTAGGCACCGATTCCCTGCCAAATCACACTTCTCTCTCCGTAAAGTCCCACCCCATACTCAGGAGAAAAGAGATAGACCATCAAAACGTTTAAAACGGCAAATACCGTCGCAAAAACGGCTACAAAGGAAACATCTTTAAAACGGATTTCTGATAAATAGAGGAGAAATACCGAAAAGATGGCAATCAGAACAAGCAGTCTGGTATCATAGCTAATCATGGCAGCCAATGACACGAGAATGAAAAAGAGGAGTTTCCCAGCACCTGACAAGCGATGAATCACAGTATCTCTATGCTGGTAACCGATTAATTTAGCTTGCATCCTTCTCTCCTTTCTTTGTAAAATGCCGTTAAAGCAAGTGGATCCACGTCGAGTTTCTTAGCCAAGTTGAAGATAGAAGTTTCTTTTAGATTGGCTTTTACTAACATCTCAGGATTGCTCAACAGACTAGCTGGATCGGTATCGGCAATCAGTTCCCCATCCACCATGACAAGAGCACGATCAGAATAATCCAGCATCAATTGCATATCATGGGTAATCATGACAATGGTATGACCTTTTTGATGCAACTCTTCGAGAAATTCCATAATCTCAGTATAGTTCTTCTGGTCTTGACCTGCTGTCGGTTCATCTAAGAGGATAATTTCAGCTCCCAAGACCAAAATCGATGCAATAGTCACACGTTTTTTCTGACCAAATGACAGGGCAGAAATAGGCCAATTACGGAATTCATAGAGACCACAGATTTTCAAAGTTTCATAGACTCTCGTTTCAATTTCCTGCTCTTCCACACCTCGCAAACGTAGTCCCAGAGCCACCTCATCAAAAATCATATTGGTTGAAATCATTTGATTAGGATTTTGCAGCACATAGCCTACTCGTTCCGCCCGTTCTGCAACAGAATCTCCTTTGATATCCTGCCCTTCCCAAAGATAGCGGCCTTCAGTCTGAATAAAACTACTTAAGGCCTTGGCTAGAGTTGACTTCCCTGCTCCATTTTTTCCGACAATGGCAATCTTTTCACCCTCTTTAATATCCAGATGAATGGATTTTAAAATCGGTCTATCATCATAAGAAAACGACACGTCCTCTAATCTAAAGAGTGACTGCAATTCTGGGGTTTCTTTTACCAGTTCATTCTGCAACTGAACATGACCTTTTGAGATAGACAAGTTATCCAGATCTGCTAATTGTTCTTCCTTGACTAAATCCACACCCAATTGACGGAGAGTGGTTAGATAAAGGGGTTCGCGAATTCCATTTTGGGTCAACAGGTCAGTCGCCAATAACTGATCAGGACTCCCATTAAAGAGGATACGACCATCGTTTATCAAGACAATCCGATCCACAGGGCGATGCAGAACATCCTCCAAACGGTGCTCGATAATAAGGGTCGTCGTCCCTTCTTCCTTATGAATCTGGTCAATCAATTCGATAATATCCTGACCTGACTTGGGATCCAGATTGGCGAGTGGCTCATCAAACAAAAGAATCGGACTCTCATCAATCAAGACACCAGCCAGACTGACTCGCTGCTTTTGTCCACCTGACAAATCCTGGGGACGCTGAGACAGTAAAGAAAGAAGGTCCAGCTTTTCAGCCCATTTATAAACACGATTTTTCATCTCTTCTAGACCTGTTACATCATTTTCCAGAGCAAAAGCCAAGTCCTCTGCCACGGACAAGCCGATAAACTGCCCATCTGTATCCTGCAAAACTGTACTGACCAGATGAGACTTATCATAAATACTCATATCAAAGGCTGCTTGCCCCTTAATCAAAAATTCTCCAGACATCTGACCCTTGTAAATATTTGGAATAATCCCATTCAAACACTGACCCAAGGTAGACTTGCCTGACCCAGATGGCCCAACAATTAAAACTTTCTCTCCCTTATAAATAGTCAAGTCTATCCCTTGCAAGGTCGGTTCTTGTTGTGTTTCATACCGGAAAGAGAAATCCTTCCACTCAATTATAGCTTCTTTCATCTTACTCTCTTCATTCGCTTCTTAGACTTCTATTTTATCATAAATCAAGCCCTTCTTGCAGTCTCTTCTCTTAAAATCTTAGCGCCAAAAAGATTCCTATCCCAGCTTACTTGCCTAACTAATCTATAAACATCGAAAAAGACTGGTTGCCCAGCCTTCCCCATCATTTTATACTCAATGAAAATCAAAGAGCAAACCAGGAAGCTAGCCGTAGGTTGCTCAAAACACTGTTTTGAGGTTGCAGATAGAGCTGACGCGGTTTGAAGAGATTTTCGCAGAGTATTAGACTTCTATTTTATCATAAATTTACCCCTTCTTGCAGTCTCTTCTCTTAAAATCTTAGCGCCAAAAAGATTCCTATCCCAGCTTACTTGCCTAACTAATCTATAAACATCGAAAAAGACTGGTTGCCCAGCCTTCCCCATCATTTTAATCCTTTTTCAAACTTCCTGCACGAGTTTGAGTTCCTGCATAGGCAAGCAAGAGAAGAGTTCCTGCAATAGCTACAGATACACCATTAGCAATTCCCGCAACAATCCCTTGGGCAAATACTTTTTCTGCAGCTTCTTGATAAATCACAACATCTCCAAGTGGTGCCAAGACACCCCAAACAAGAGCATTTGCAAGTAGTTGAATGAGGTTAAAAATAAGAATATCTTTCCAGTCAAAGACACCATTGATCACGCGAACATACTTTCTAAATAGTCCCACAGCTAAACCAAAGAGCCCGCTAGCGATAATCCAAGTCCACCACAGACCATATCCAGCAAGAGAGTCCTTTATTGCATGACCAATCAACCCGACAAGCAAACCGATAATCGGTCCAAAAATAATAGAAAGTAGCGCTTGTACCGCATACTGAAGCTGGATGCTTGTATTTGGAACAGGGGTCGGAATATTGATCATCCCGATGACGACAAAGAGGGCAGCGCCAATTCCGACAGCAACAACTTGTTTAATTGTAAATTTGATTTCCATACTATTTATTCTCCTATTTTATCCTTCTATTTTCTTTACTTCGATGGTCCAAGATGAACCGACACCTACATTATAGGCCTTGGCAAAAGAGCCTTGGTTGATAGCCAGACCTAAACGATAGAGAGAGTTGATGTAAAGGATTGGTTGCCCAATTCTCACATCTGCAAATGATTTGCCATAGACGACCTGATTTTGATAGACTAGCATATCAGCATGATAGATGGTCACTTCAAAACGATCACCAAATTCTGGTTCCAGCTTGTAAAACTCTTCTCGCGTGATAGAGGTCCAAAGCGAACCAAAACGCACATCCAGAATATCAATAGCTCCCTTCACCAGATGATCTTCTATGATGGTCTCTACGACTGGAAGTTCCACAATCTGATCCACACTGAGCTCTGGTCCCACTTCCTCAAAAGTAATGTGACCGCTGGCTAGTTTAGCACCAGTATAGGCATAGACATCACGACCGTGGAAGGTATAAGAATGCTCTGTATTTTGACGTCTATTGGCTACCTCAGAAATTTCACGAATGGCTACAATACCAACGTGTTTCTTGATAAAAGAAAGCGTCCCATTGTCTGGCGTGACAATGTATTGATTTTTTGCAGTCTTGGCAACCACACTCTTACGTTTCGAGCCGACACCTGGATCGACAACCGATACAAAAGTCGTTCCCTCAGGCCAGTAATCCACCGTCTGAAAGAGACGATAGCTCCCCTCAAAAATATTATAAGGCGTGATATCGTGCGTCAAATGATGAATTTTTAAGGTTGGAGACTCTTCTAAAGCCACTCCAATCATAGCCGATACAGCACCATCAACCAGACCAAAGTCTGATTGTAATACCAGTAAATTATTATTCATTTTATCTCCTTGTATATCCTTTATCATACCATATTTCAGAGAAAGTCGCTAATAGCTATTTCAATTGATTAGGGTATAGTTTTACCTTATAGCAAATTTCCTACTAAAAACTCTGGTGATTAGCTAGTAGGTGCATTTTTTCTTGAAAAAAGGTATGATAGTTACATCATGAAGAAGTAGGTTTTATTATGAAAATTATCCTTGTCGGAGGGGGAAAAGTTGGTTCTGCCCTCTGTCGCTCCTTGGTTGCAGAAAAGCACGATGTTTTGCTGATTGAGCAAGACGAAGCTGTTCTCAATCATATTGTTAATCGCTTTGATATCATGGGTATCCTTGGTAACGGGGCCGATTTTACCATCCTTGAGCAAGCCAGTGTCCAGGATTGTGATATCTTTATCGCCCTGACTGAATACGATGAAGTCAACATGATTGCAGCCGTTTTAGCCAAAAAAATGGGAGCTAAAGAGACCATCGTTCGGGTGCGGAACCCTGAATATTCTAACTCTTATTTCAAGGAAAAGAATATTCTCGGTTTTTCTCTTATCGTTAACCCTGAGCTCTTGGCTGCCCGCGCTATCGCGAATATCATTGACTTCCCCAACGCCCTCTCTGTCGAACGTTTCTTTGGTGGACGGGTCAGCTTGATGGAATTCACTGTTAAATCCTCAAGTGGTCTTTGCCAAATGCCCATTTCTGATTTTCGGAAAAAATTTGGCAATGTCATTGTATGTGCGATAGAAAGAGATCATCAAATTATCATCCCAAGTGGTGACATGACCATACAGGATAAAGATAGAATCTTTGTCACTGGTAACCGTGTTGATATGATGCTCTTCCATAATTATTTTAAATCTCGTGCCGTGAAGAGCCTCCTCATCGTCGGTGCAGGTAGAATTGCCTATTATCTACTTGGTATTCTCAAAGACAGTCGTATCGATACAAAAGTCATTGAAATCAATCCCGAAATCGCCAGCTTCTTTAGCGAGAAATTTCCAAATCTCTACATCGTTCAAGGAGATGGTACCGCAAAAGATATCCTGCTGGAAGAAAGTGCTCAGAACTATGATGCCGTTGCGACTCTAACAGGGGTCGATGAGGAAAATCTGATTACCTCTATGTTCCTTGACAGGGTAGGTGTACAAAAAAATATCACCAAGGTCAATCGTACCAGTCTCCTCGAGATTATCAATGCGCCTGATTTTTCAAGTATCATCACACCTAAAAGCATCGCTGTAGATACGATTATGCACTTTATTCGTGGTCGGGTTAATGCCCAGTATTCAGACCTTCAGGCCATGCACCATCTAGCCAATGGCCAAATCGAAACCCTGCAATTTCATATCAAGGAAGCTAATAAAATGACTGCCAAACCTCTTTCTCAACTAAAACTAAAAAAAGGGGTTCTTATAGCAGCCATCATTCGAAAGGGCAAGACTATTTTCCCTACTGGGGAGGATATGTTGGAAGTTGGAGACAAGCTCCTAGTAACAACCTTGTTGCCAAACATCACCAAGATTTATGACTTGATCGCGAGGTAAGAAATGAATAAAAGTATGATTCGCTACCTCCTTTCAAAGTTACTTTTGATTGAAGCTGTTCTTCTTTTGGTTCCTGTGGCTGTTGCTATCTATTACCGTGAATCGAGCCAAGTCTTTACGGCCCTCTTTACAACGATTGGGATTCTCGTATTACTAGGCGGCTCAGGAATTTTACAAAAGCCAAAAAATCAACGGATTTATGCCAAGGAGGGAGTCTTGATTGTTGCCCTCTGTTGGATCCTTTGGTCCTTCTTTGGTGGTCTCCCCTTTGTCTTTGCTAGACAAATTCCCAGCGTTATCGATGCCTTTTTTGAGATCAGTTCTGGCTTTACAACTACTGGAGCAACTATTCTAAACGACGTTTCGGTTCTCAGTCGTTCCCTCCTCTTCTGGCGAAGTTTTACCCACTTGATTGGAGGGATGGGAGTGCTTGTTTTTGCGCTTGCTATTATGGATAATGCCAAGAATAGTCACCTAGAGGTGATGAAGGCTGAGGTTCCTGGCCCTGTTTTTGGTAAAGTAGTATCCAAACTCAAAAATACTGCCCAGATTCTCTATCTCCTTTATCTAGCTCTCTTCTCCCTCTTTGTCCTCATCTATTATCTGGCTGGCATGCCCCTATTTGATAGTTTTGTCATTGCCATGGGAACAGCAGGTACAGGAGGTTTTACAGTCTATAACGACGGGATTGCTCACTATGGTAGCTCACTGATTACCTATCTGGTTAGTATCGGAGTTTTGGTTTTTGGGGTAAATTTCAATCTCTACTACTACCTCATGCTCCGTCGCGTCAAGGCCTTCTTTGGAGATGAAGAACTTCGAGCTTACTTGGTCATTGTACTGCTTTCTACAGGATTGATTAGCCTCAATACCCTCTATCTCTATCCAGGATTTTCAAAAAGTTTTGAAATGGCCTTCTTCCAGGTTTCCAATATCATTACAACGACTGGTTTTGGATATGGAGACATTACCAACTGGCCCCTCTTCTCCCAGTTTATCCTCCTTTTCCTCATGGGAATCGGTGGCTCTGCTGGATCAACCGCAGGTGGACTCAAGGTTATTCGAGGCCTTATCCTTTCAAAAATTGCTAAAAATCAGATTTTGTCAATCCTATCGCCCCACCGTGTTTTGACCCTCCATGTTAATAAAACGGTGATTGACAAAGATACCCAGCATAAGATTCTCAAGTACTTTGTCATCTATTCTATGATTTTGCTATCCCTTATCTTTATTGTCAGCCTAGATAGCAATGATTTTCTGGTTGTGACCAGCGCTGTCTTTAGCTGTTTCAATAATATCGGGCCTATTCTAGGAACCACTTCTAGTTTCTCAATCTTTAGTCCTATCTCAAAAATTCTCCTCTCCTTTGCAATGATTGCAGGTCGATTAGAGATTTACCCAATCCTACTTCTCTTTATGAAGAGAACTTGGTCTAAGAGATAAAATACAACCACACCTTGTTCCTTACAAAGTGTGGTGTTTTTATTTTCATACTCTTCGAAAATAAAATTCAAACCACGTCAGCTTCGCCTTGCCGTAGAAATATGTAACTGACTTCGTCAGTCTTATCTACAACCTCAAAGCAGTACTTTGAGCAACCTGCGGCTAGCTTCCTAGTTTGCTCTTTGATTTTCATTGAGTATCAAATACCTCCCGCAACTCAACAAGTATCTTTGAATCCCGGTCAGAAATTTCAGTACCTGACTCAAGGAATTGAAGATCCCAAAAAACAACCCTCAGTCGATTGACCGAGGGTTCCTTATTTCATTATTCAAGAACTTTATTAGCTCAATGCATCCAAGGCATCATCCATTGAAAGAACTTCGTGGAAGACACGTTGTGTCAATTCAGTTTTTTGTTCTGGAGTGAGGTATTTAGTGTTTACACAGTATCCAGAGATACGTACGATAACATCTTCACCTGACATAATCTTTTCGTAAACATCGTTCAAGTCCATAACGTTCAAGTTAACGTGTTGTCCACCGTTTTCGAAGTAACCATCAAGGATTGTTACCAAGTTATCAACTTGTTCGTCACGAGTCTTACCAAGAGCACGTGGAGAAACCTGAGTAGTCAATGAGATACCATCAGCTGCATAACTAAAGTCAAGGCTAGAAAGTGAGTTCAAGTTTTGCAACCATCCACCTTTAGCTTTGTTAGATGGGTTAGCACCTGGTGAGAAGAATTCAAGTTTAGACAAGTTCACAGAACCATCTTCGTTGAGGTATACACCTTTGTGGACTGGTGAGTTACCAGTTTGTTTAGAGTAAGCAACGTTAGATGTGATAGTCAAAAGTGAAACTGTAGCTTCTGCGTCTTTGTAAAGTTTGTGGCTACGTAGACGAGTTGTGTAAGCTTCGATCAACCATTCTGCCAATTCGTTTGAACGAGGATCATCTTCACCCCAACGTGGGTATTCTCCGATTGTTTCGTAATCGTAGATGTAGCCATTTTCATCACGGATTGGTTTAACTGTAGCGTATTTGATAGCTGCCAATGTATCAACAGTGTTGGCAAATCCACAGATACCAAATCCCATGTTAGCACGTTGTTTAGTTGGCAAGAAGGCCATTTGAACAGCTTCGTAGTTGTACTTATCAGTCATGTAGTGGATGATGTTCAAAGCATCTACGTAAGTGTCAGTCAACCAGTCAAGAGATTTTTCAAAGTTAGCTTTAACTGATTCAAATTCAAGAACTTCGTCACGGATTGGTTCGATGTCAAATACTTTGTAGTCTTTGTGAACATCGTCGTAACCACCGTTCAAACCAGTAAGAAGAGCTTTCAATACGTTTACACGCGCACCGAAGTACTGGATGTTGTGGCGTTGTTCTTCATTTTCTGGGTCAAGTGGAGACACACAGCATGAGATACAGCTCATTTCACCATATCCGTCTTTAGCCATTGTTGTTACACCTTCATATTGGATTGAAGAGTGTTTGTGGCTCATGTGCATACAGTAGCGACGGAAGTTGTATGGCAATTTATCAGTCCAAAGAACTGTCAAGTTTGGTTCTGGAGAGTTACCGATGTTGTCAAGTGTGTTCAAGAAACGGTAGTCCATCTTAGTAACACGGTGACGACCGTCGTTACCCATACCAGCCATAGAAGTTGTGATGAAAGTTGGGTCACCTGAGTACAATTGGTCGTAAGCTTTTGTACGAGCAAATTTAACTGTACGAAGTTTCATAACGAAATCATCAACGAATTCTTGGATTTCTGATTCAGTAAATGTACCACGAGCAAGGTCACGTTCTGCAAAGATGTCCAATACGATTGGTACACGTCCTAGAGATGTAGCAGCACCGTTGATAACACGGCAGACAGACATGAAGGCGATGTTAACCCATTGGATCGCTTCTTTAACGTTCATCGCTGGTTTGCGAACATCAACTCCGTAAAGGTCCCCCAAGCGAACAACTTGTTGCAATGCTTGATATTGAAGGTTGATTTCTTCACGAAGACGGATTGTTTCTTCATCAATTTCTTCGATTGCATTCCAGTCGTTTACTTTTTCTTGCATCAAGTAGTCTGCACCGTAAAGAGCAAGACGTGCGTAAACACCGATGATACGTCCGCGTGAGTATGCATCTGGAAGACCAGTTACAGTGTGTGCGTGACGTGCGCGACGGATGTTTGAAGTGTAAGCACGGAAGATACCGTCGTTAACTGTAGTCACATATTTTGTAAAGATTTCGTGAACAGCTGGGTCTGGTTCGTATCCATTTTCTTTCAAAGTAGTTTCAGCCATACGGATACCACCTTTTGGCATGAAGTTCAATTTGAAGAGTTCATCGTTTTGGATACCGAAGATAACTTCGTTTTCTTTATCGATAAATCCTGCTGGAATGTCAGCAATAGATGTTGGACGAGTGTCCATTGGGAAACGAGTTTCTTCGTAGTGTGCTTTAGTTTCTTCTACAATTTTTTTGATGTGAAGTGAACGTTCTGTTGGTCCTGCAAGGAAGCTTTCATCTCCATCATAAGGTGTGTAGTTAGCTTGTACGAAGCGTGATACACTTGCTTTTTCTTTCCAATCTACGCCTTTGAAGCCTTCCCAAGCTTTGTCAAAAATATCTTGTGCTTCAACAACTGTCTTAACAACCATGTTAATGTCCTCTTTTTTCTTTCTAGTAACAACCATCTGTTACATTCATGAGACAAGTATACCATACAGTAATCGTTTTCAACAAGTGATAAATCCCTATTTTTACACTTTCTTTTCTAAAACAGTCTATATTTCGTTCCAAACTGTATTATATTTTTGAAAAAATAAAGTCCTTTTTTCTTTTTTTCAGAAAAAAGGGTATAATAAAAGAAAATAAGCAGTAAAAAGGTGCTAGACATGTTGATTTTCCCTTTGTTAAATGATTTGTCAAGAAAAATCATCCATATTGACATGGATGCCTTTTTTGCTGCGGTGGAAATCAGAGATAATCCTAAACTCAAAGGAAAACCTGTCATTATCGGAAGCGATCCTCGGCAAACAGGTGGGCGTGGTGTCGTTTCCACTTGTAGCTATGAGGCGCGAGCTTTTGGTGTCCATTCAGCCATGAGCTCTAAGGAAGCCTATGAGCGTTGTCCCCAAGCCGTCTTCATCTCAGGAAATTATGAGAAATACAAGGCTGTGGGACTCCAGATTCGAGCTATTTTTAAGCGCTATACAGATTTGATTGAGCCTATGAGTATTGACGAAGCCTATTTGGATGTGACAGAGAATAAACTCGGTATCAAGTCAGCGGTCAAAATCGCACGCCTCATTCAAGAGGATATCTGGCAAGAACTCCATCTAACTGCTTCTGCTGGCGTTTCTTATAACAAATTCTTAGCTAAAATGGCTAGCGATTATCAAAAACCTCATGGTTTGACAGTGATTCTACCTGAGCAAGCTGAGAACTTTCTCAAACAAATGGATATTTCCAAGTTTCATGGAGTAGGAAAGAAGACGGTAGAACGTCTTCATCAAATGGGCGTTTTTACCGGCGCTGATTTGCTTGAAGTCCCTGAGGTAACCCTAATAGACCGCTTTGGCAGACTGGGCTATGACCTTTATCGAAAGGCTCGTGGTATCCACAATTCCCCAGTCAAGTCCAATCGCATCCGTAAATCAATTGGGAAGGAGAAAACCTATGGAAAGATTCTCCGTGCCGAGGAGGACATCAAAAAAGAGCTGACTCTCCTATCAGAAAGGGTCGCTCTCAATCTCAATCAGCAAGAAAAAGCTGGAAAAATTGTCATTTTGAAAATCCGCTACGAGGACTTTTCAACTCTTACTAAACGAAAAAGTCTTGCTCAAAAAACACAGGATGCTAGTCAGATAAGCCAAATAGCCCTGCAACTCTATGAAGAATTAAGCGAGAAAGAAAGAGGTGTCCGCCTGTTGGGGATTACCCTGACTGGATTTTAAAACCTTGAAGAGCTGCCCCTTCAAGGTTTTTCTTATACAAATAAACGAACAAAGCTATAAAGTAGCAAGACACTACCAAGCACGATACGGTATTTACCGAAAAGGGTAAAGTCGTGTTTTTTCACATAACTTGTCAAGAAACGAATAGCGATCATGCTGACCGCAAAGGCGACTCCCATCGCAACCAAGAGCAAGAACAATTGTCCAAAGTTCAAGAGTTGTCCTGCTTTTATAAATTTGAAAATCTTTAATGCACTAGCTCCAAACATAACTGGAATTCCAAGATAGAAGGTAAATTCTGTCACAACAGAACGACTGGTTCCATTCAACAAGCCACCGACAATCGTTGCACCAGAACGACTGGTCCCTGGTAAAAGGGCAAGAACTTGGAAGAGTCCGATATAGAAAGCTGTCGTATAAGGAAGCTTGTCCAACTCTGTTACACTTGGCTCGATAGCACGCGCTTTATTTCGCTTTTCCAAATAGATAAAGGCAATCCCATAGATAATCAACATAAGAGCAACAGACACCATGTTATGGAAGTGGGTATCAAACCAATCATCAAATTTAAAGACGGCAAGCAAAGGTAAAGTGGCAACCAAGACCTTCAACCACAGTCTCCAAGTCTTACGAACTTCCTGCTTGTCCTTAGTTGATTTGAAAGGATTGAGCTTATTAAAGTAAATGACCATAACCGCTAAAATAGCACCAAGCTGAATCACGACATTAAACATGGACATAAAGGCTTCATTCTGATTTTGGTATTGGATAAACTCCTCTGCTAAAATCAAGTGACCTGTACTGGAAATCGGCAACCATTCCGTAATTCCTTCAACAATCCCGAAGAAGATAGATTTTAAAATTTCAATAAGATACATAGATTACTCCTTTTTCTATCTTCCATTATAGCATATTTTTCAGTCTATGGCAGTTCTCTTTAAAAGGCGCCGATACTGCCGCCACCTCCGCCTCCAGAGAAGCCACCGCCAGAACTTCCACTTCCAGAAGATACAGAGTAGGTACTTGCTGTATTTGCGACACTAGCATAATGGCTCATTTGCGCGCTTGAATGATAAAACATACTATTCCAACCATAAGCTACATAGAGGTTGATATCTGGATTTTCCACTTGGATATGATGAACCTTCATCAAATGGCTGACCTTGTCCGCATAGCCAAATAAGGTCGCATAGACCAAGAGGCGATTCCAGACCACAATACTTTCCAATTCAGCCTGATCCAATCGTGCAATCTCACGCAACATATTTTCAAAACTGGTCCAGAGATAGTATACTTCTGCTCCTGCTTCATTTAGGACACCATCACGATTATCTAGCCGAAGCTTCCAATAATAGAAAACAGCCAAAACCAAACCTAGAAAACCAAGTATAGGCAAGGGGAGGAAAAGATAGCCATAAACATCCAAACTGTACAAGAACAAACCAAATCCGATAAATAGGGGCAGGATAGTCAAGACCCCCATACCCACTTGCAAGGCCTTTTCCCCACCAGTTAAAGGACGATAATAATCTGGGAGTCCCCAGAAGGAAACTCGATTTCTCACTCCTTCTTGCATCTCTTTCAATACTTCTTCAAAAGAAGATTTGAGCTGACGCCCCTTTGCTTGAATCCGTTTTTCATCAGAGACTTTTGCTCTACGATAAAGACTATCAGATACCTTGTAATCCGCAAACAAATTGGAAAGAGTTTCTTCTTTTTTACCTGAAAAAGCCAGATTTAGACAGTCTCTCTCAAAACTTGACAAACTATCTTCTTTTACTAGCCTCAAACCAACTGCATCTCCTTCTGAAATGATAGAGACATTCCCACGGTCTATCACATCTAGCAAGGTAGCTTGAATAAGTTGATCAAAGGTGAATTTACCTGCTCCTTTTGTTAGAGGACTCACTTCCTCCAAGGAGGTCGAGTAGACTGCTTCTGATAAAACCATAGGCTCTAATTCCATTGGTGGTTCATAGATACGATGATTTTTGCCATATTTGACCGAAGGAGCGGTCTTTCTTCTATAAATAAAATAGAAACAGACACTTAATGACAAGGAGATAGAAAGTATCAAAGGGAAGACCCAGGTAACGAGTTGTTTACTTTGCTCTTTTTCTTTAACAATCGAGTCTTCTATCTTATTAAATTCTTCTAAACGATTTCCTTTCAATCCCTGATCCCTAGCGCTAGCAAAATCAGTTCGAGGCCAGTAGGCATGCAATTCAACTCCACGCTTAGGCGGAAGATTGTCTAAACGGATAGTATAATCAAGGTTACTCTTTTCAATCGTTCCCTCTCTAAAAAGTTTCCCTGTATGGAAAAAGAGTTTTTCAGCCCCCTTGTCTCCCCTTACATGAAATTCAAACTTTCCAATAGTTCCTGAACTATCTGTTAAAGGTTGCCAATTTAATTCAGCGATATCATCATATAGGAAAAGCAAATTCTTTAAGTTCCAGACGAGGTCAACTTCAACTGTGTCACCTTCCTGACCTGGATTATAAACTTTAACAGTATAACCATCTGCTCCTTCTATCACTTCGCTAGTAACATCTGTCAGCTCAGCACCGTTTTTCGCAGCCTGAACCTTTGGATGAGAGTCAATGTCAAATCCACTAGGCATCTTGCCAGCACGTCCAAGTCCCACGATTTGGCCCTTAAAGTCCTCCTCAAACTGATAAACTATCCTTTGTCTAAATTCTGCCGTATTGTCTGCATGAATATACAAATCCCCTTGGTAAGAGTTTATCTTGAAATCAATGGCAAAAACAGAGAGTGGCAGAAGGCAAAACAAGCCTAACACCAGTAAGAAAAAAGTTTTTTTCATCAACTAAGCCCCCTTTTTATCTTTGCTATCATTATATCATTTTTTTATCAAGTAAGGGCTTACCTATATTGAAAAATAGAGTTTTTTTCGATAAAATAGGAGACAGTTATTTTTTAATAGATTAGAAATAGGAGAAATCATGAGAAAAATATACTTATCTATTTTCACAAGTCTCTTGCTGATGCTGGGACTTGTCAATGTTGCCCAAGCCGATGAATATTTACGCATCGGGATGGAAGCAGCATATGCTCCCTTTAACTGGACTCAGGACGATGATAGCAATGGAGCTGTCAAAATCGATGGAACCAACCAGTATGCCAATGGATACGATGTTCAAATCGCCAAGAAAATCGCTAAGGACTTAGGTAAAGAACCTTTGGTTGTTAAAACCAAGTGGGAAGGTCTAGTCCCTGCCCTTACTTCTGGTAAGATTGACATGATTATCGCAGGTATGAGTCCAACTGCCGAACGCAAACAAGAAATTGCCTTTTCAAGCAGTTACTACACTAGCGAACCAGTTTTGCTTGTCAAAAAAGATTCTGCCTATGCAAATGCCAAATCTTTGGATGACTTTAACGGTGCCAAAATCACTTCTCAACAAGGTGTCTACCTTTATGACTTGATTGCACAAATCACAGGTGCTAAAAAAGAAACAGCCATGGGAGACTTCGCTCAAATGCGCCAAGCTCTTGAGGCTGGTGTCATCGATGCTTATGTTTCTGAACGCCCAGAAGCTCTGACTGCCGAAGCTGCTAACTCTAAGTTCAAGATGGTTCAAGTAGAACCAGGTTTCAAAACGGGGGAAGAAGATACAGCTATCGCCATTGGACTTCGTAAAGATGACAACCGTATTAGCCAAATCAATGCCAGCATTGAAACTATTTCAAAAGATGACCAAGTTGCCTTGATGGATCGTATGATCAAGGAACAACCTGCCGAAGCTACAACAACTGAAGAGACTAGCAGTAGTTTCTTTAGCCAAGTCGCTAAAATTCTTTCTGAAAACTGGCAACAACTTTTGCGTGGTGCTGGTATCACTCTTTTAATCTCTATCGTCGGAACCATTATAGGTCTCATTATCGGTCTTGCCATTGGTGTTTTCCGTACTGCTCCTCTCTCTGAGAATAAAGCCATTTACAGCCTACAAAAATTAATCGGCTGGATCCTCAATGTCTATATCGAAATTTTCCGTGGTACACCTATGATTGTTCAATCAATGGTTATCTACTATGGAACTGCCCAAGCTTTCGGTATCAACCTTGACCGCACACTGGCTGCTATCTTCATTGTTTCAATCAACACCGGTGCCTATATGACTGAAATCGTCCGTGGTGGTATCCTAGCAGTTGACAAGGGACAATTTGAAGCTGCGACTGCTCTTGGTATGACTCATAACCAAACCATGCGTAAGATTGTCCTCCCTCAAGTAGTCCGTAACATCCTACCAGCAACGGGTAATGAATTTGTCATCAATATCAAAGATACATCTGTATTGAACGTTATCTCTGTTGTCGAACTTTATTTCTCAGGAAATACCGTGGCAACGCAAACCTATCAATACTTCCAGACATTTACAATCATCGCCGTGATTTACTTTGTCCTCACCTTCACCGTAACACGTATCCTACGCTTCATCGAACGCCGCATGGACATGGATACCTATACTACAGGTGCTAACCAAATGCAAACGGAGGATTTGAAATAATGACACAAGCAATCCTTGAAATTAAACACCTCAAAAAATCCTATGGCCAAAACGAAGTGCTAAAAGACATTTCACTCACTGTCCACAAGGGAGAGGTCATCTCTATCATCGGAAGCTCTGGAAGCGGGAAATCGACCTTCCTACGCTCCATTAACCTCCTTGAAACGCCAACTGATGGACAAATCCTTTATCATGGACAAAACGTCCTCGAAAAAGGCTATGACCTCACGCAATACCGTGAAAAACTAGGGATGGTGTTCCAATCCTTTAACCTCTTTGAAAATCTCAACGTTCTTGAAAATACAATCGTCGCTCAGACAACTGTCCTTAAACGCGAACGTACAGAAGCTGAAAAGATTGCCAAAGAAAACCTGGAAAAGGTCGGCATGGGGGAACGCTACTGGCAAGCGAAGCCAAAACAACTCTCAGGTGGTCAAAAACAACGTGTGGCCATCGCTCGCGCCCTTTCAATGAATCCTGACGCCATTCTCTTTGATGAACCAACATCAGCTCTCGATCCAGAAATGGTTGGAGAGGTCCTCAGAATCATGCAAGATCTGGCTCAGGAAGGCTTGACCATGATTGTCGTAACCCATGAAATGGAATTTGCCCGTGATGTCTCTCACCGTGTTATCTTTATGGATAAGGGTGTGATTGCTGAAGAAGGTAAACCAGAAGACCTCTTCACTAATCCTAAAGAAGACCGAACAAAAGAATTCCTTCAACGTTATCTCAAATAATAAGAAAAGGCTGCATCAATCGTGCAGTCTTTTTGCTGTCCTCATACTCTTCGAAAATCTCTTCAAACCACGTCAGCTTCGCCTTGCCGTAGGTATATGTTACTGACTCTGTCAGTCTTATTTACAACCTCAAAGCAGTGCTTTGAGCAGCCTACGGCTAGCTTCCTAGTTTGCTCTTTGATTTTCATTGAGTATCAAAATGAAAAGGCAGACCTTATTCAAGAATCCGCCATTATCCAAAGATTAATCTTCAAATTTTTCATGATTTTTTTCATAGAAATCAATTAAACCTAGAGCTGTTTCAAATGAAATATTTTTTACTTTTGCACGACCCTGCGCTAGAGCAATGATAGACATTTCACGCGCATTCGTTTCTTTAGAGATACGGTAGCCTGTGATTTTCTTATCACGAACCCAGCCAACAACTGATTCTACTTTTTCAAAGTTTGACTTAGCCATGTTCTTCTCCTATTTTCTTCTTTACGTTATATTATTCTATACGTTTTTATGTCTTTTGTCAATAAAAAAACATATATTCAATAAAATAAATGACCCAGAATCTTCTTACTTCCTTTTTAAAGCCGATAATATATAGGTTTTTGCTTACTATAACCCATTAGTATGCTCCTAAAAAACAATTGCATTATTAAACTTTAAACTTGTAAAAATATTCATGTATACTGAATGCCAGTTTCTCAATAGGATAGACAGGATTTACTATTTCATTCTATATATTCCTTTTAAATCAACAAGTCCACTAAAGATAGTCTTTCACTCCACACTATCTCTAAACCATTCTGTTTTTCTTTCTCCTTCTTTGGTTCCTTTCCTGTCCTTATCTATATCTTATTCGTTTTACAACCGGTACTACTTACTTTGTCCAATCTTGCACCTTCTGATTACATACCCGCTTTCCAGCTAGTCATTTAAAAACAGTATCACTAGCTGTTTCATGTCTAGCACTATTGTTTATCTCACGAGTTTTTCAGCCGACTTACCTAGCAACCATCTCACAAACATTGATTATTTTTTCTGATTCCTATTATATTTATTGAAAGTTCAAATTAGGGATATATACAATTGGGGATTTCAAAAAATTTCCTTATATATAGTAAGTAATTCTGTCGCCTCAATATAAACAGAATCAAAAATAATAGGTGCTATAGTGAGTTGTAGTAGAAATAGCACGATAGATTTCCTAAGTCCATAGGAATCGCCCCCTTTCTTCACCCTCATTATAACACCTATACATCAGTTGTGCAAATAATATGATATTTTTTTATTAGTCCTCAGACAAGCATATTATAGAGCGTTTCATTACCATTTAAGTTAATATAAGCTGGATCAAAACCTTCCATTCGACGAATCAATCCTGCATAATCATGCTTATCTGCCAAAGCGATCCCAATCAATACAGGCCCTGTTCCCTTGCTAGCTCGTTTGATATACTCAAAACGTGTGATATCATCATTTGGCCCCAGGATATCATTTACAAACTCACGCAAAGCCCCCGGACGCTGTGGAAAATTGACCACAAAGTAATGCTTGATTCCATCATAAATCAAGGCACGTTCTTCCATTTCTGGCATACGGTTGATATCATTATTTCCTCCAGAAATGATACAACAAATGGTTTTCCCCTTGATATATTCAGCTAAAACTTCTAAAGAGGCGATACTAGCTGCGCCAGCAGGCTCTGCTACAATCCCTTGCTTAGAGTAAAGGTCAATCAAGGTTTCAGAAATCAATCCCTCATCGACACCTACTAAGGTTTGAACATGTTGACGAGTTGCTTCATAGGTCAACTGCCCTACCTTTTGCACAGCAATCCCATCCGCAAATTTGTCAATTTCCTTGAGTTTAACAGGCCCACCAGCTTCAAAGGCAGCCTTCATGGAACGTGCTCCATTAGCCTCTACCCCAATGACTTCAATTTCTGGACTTGTTTCCTTGATATAGGTAGAAACCCCGGCAATGAGACCACCACCAACAGGGACCAAGACAGCATCAAAATCAATCGATTCTTTTCGAGCTTCTTCTAGAATCTCATAAGCAACCGTCCCTTGACCAGCTTGAACATGAGCATCATCAAAGGGATCAATAAAGGTACGATTTTCAGAGACTGTAAATTCTTGAGCTGCTTTAGCTGAGGCATCAAAGGTATCTCCAACTAGTTTAATGGTCACGAAATCCCCACCAAAAAAGCGAACCTGCCCAATTTTTTGTTGCGGTGTAGTAATGGGCATAAAAATAGTAGCAGGAATTTTCATCTCATTACAAGTATAGGCAACTCCCTGCGCATGATTTCCCGCAGAGGCACAGACTACCCCACGCTCACGCTCTTCCTTGCTGAGCTGAGAAATAGCATAATAGGCACCACGAATTTTAAAAGAGCGAACACGTTGGGCATTTTCCTTTTTCAAATAAATCTTAGCATCATACTTCTCCGATAAATAATGGTCATAATCAAGCGGTGTATTAACGACCACACCATTCAAGACCTTGTGAGCCTTGATGATATCTTTTGAACTTAACATCATTTTCTCCTAAACTATCTCATACTATCACAATCCATCCTCTTAAAAGAGAGATGAATTGATTATAAAAGCGAGTTAGTCCCCCAACTCGCCTTCACCTTAATTTCTATCAATTAGTTATAGATTTTGAATGCATCATCGTCGTTTTTACCAACGAATGGCATTGCTTTACGCAATTCTGCACCAACTTTTTCAATTTCAAGGTTAGCTGCTTGTTCACGGTAAGCAGTCAATTTTGGACGTCCAGCTTTATAGTCATTTACAAAGTCATTTGCAAATTTACCATTTTGGATGTCTGCCAAGACAGCCTTCATATTTTCTTTAACTTGTTCAGTGATTACACGTGGACCTGATACATAGTCACCGTATTCAGCAGTGTTTGAAATAGATTGACGCATTTTCTTGAATCCACCTTCGTAGATCAAATCAACGATCAATTTCATTTCGTGAAGAACTTCAAAGTAAGCCAATTCTGGAGCGTAACCTGCTTCTGTCAAGACTTCGAAACCTGCTTCGATAAGGGCAGTCAAACCACCACAAAGTACAGCTTGTTCACCAAACAAATCTTCTTCAGTTTCTTCTTTATATGTTGTTTCAAGAAGACCTACACGAGCTGCTCCAACACCTTTACACCAGTCCATAGCAATGTTTTTAGCATTTCCTGTTGCATCTTGATATACTGCGTAAAGAGCTGGAACACCAAATCCTTCTTCATAAGTACGACGTACCAAGTGTCCTGGTCCTTTAGGAGCACACATGAAAACATCTACATCCGCAGGAACTTTGATAAATTCAAAGTGGATGTTGAAACCATGAGCAAATCCAACTGCGTTTCCAGCTTCCAAGTTTGGAGCGATTTCTGCTTCGTACAATTCTTGTTGGATTTCGTCTGGTGCCAAAATCATGATAACGTCAGCCAATTTAGTAGCTTCTGCTACTGTGTAAGTGTCAAATCCATCTTCTTTTGCTTTATCAAAAGATTTACCTGGACGTACACCGATAATAACGTCACGACCTGAATCACGCAAGTTTTGAGCATGCGCATGTCCTTGTGAACCATAACCGATAACGGCGATTTTTTTACCGTCAAGTGCTGCTACTTTAACATCTTTTTCGTATTCCATTTGAACTGCCATAGTTTTTCTCTCTTTTCTATTATTTATTGCCTTTTAGGCTGGTTTAACAAATTTAAGTTGGATTTTTAATCACGGGTAAATCCAGTTGCACCCGTACGCGCGATATTGCGAATACCGTATGGTCGAATGACTCGCAATAGAGCTTCACTCTTTTCGGCATTTCCTGTCATTTGAATGGTAATCGAGCTTGGCGCTACGTCTACCACCGTTGCACGGAAAGGTTGAATAATCGCTAGAATCTCAGCTCGCTTCTCAGCTGGCGCTGACATCTTAACCAAAATCACCTCGCGCTCCAAATGAGGCTTGTCTGTAATATCACGAATGCGAATCACATCAATCTGACGATTGAGTTGCTTGATGATTTGCTCCACTTCATCATGTGAAGCTACATCAATAATAATGGTGATGCGCGATACATTCGGATCTTCTGTTGCTCCAACAGAGATACTTTCGATATTAACCTGACGACGAGACAGGACACCGGTAAAGCGATTGAGGACTCCTGATCGATTTTGTAGTTTTGCTGTTAACATTCTACGCATGGAACTTCACCCCCAACATCTCATGATTACTCTTACCAGCTGGTACCATTGGTAGCACCTGTTCCTTACGAGAAATATCTACCTCGATTAGCATAGGAACGCCCTCAGTGATGACTTCAAGGTCTTGATCCAAGGTCTCAGGATTGTCAAATTTATAGTTTTTAATACCGTAAGCTTGTGCCATCAATTGGAAATCTGGAAGGGTATCAAAGACTGACTCAGATGTTCTACCTTCATAGAAGGATTCCTGCCACTGACGAACCATGCCAAGTGAGTGGTTGTTCAGCATAACCACCTTGATTGGCACCTTGTAAATGTTCAAAATAGCCAATTCCTGGTTAGTCATTTGGAAACCACCATCCCCAACAAACAAGACTACTTCCTTATCTGGGTTAGCAATTTTAGCCCCGATTGCTGCTGGAATTCCAAATCCCATCGTTCCCAAACCACCTGAAGTCACTAACTGACGTTCATTTTGGTAGGGATAATACTGGGCTGTCCACATTTGGTGTTGACCAACGTCTGTTACTACAATGGCATCACCATTCGTCAACTCACCAATGCGTTCAATAACGGCTTGAGGTTGAACCACACGTTCTTTCTTATCATAAGAACGAACACGGTTCTTGTCTTTAGTGACTTTTTCAATCCATTTCTCAGTATTGTTATGAACTGTTGGTTCCGCCAACAACATTTGCAAGGCCTTCTTAGCATCTCCAACTACAGGAATATCTGCACTGATAATCTTACCAATCTCGGCTGGGTCAATATCAATGTGGGCAACCTTAGCATTCTTAGCGAAGGTCTTAGGATTCCCCGTCAAACGGTCATCGAAACGACAACCAATACTAATCATAAAGTCCGCTTCCGTCATGGCAATATTAGCTGCGAATGACCCGTGCATGCCTCCCATTCCAAGGAAGAGTGGATGACTCGTTGCAATCGTTCCTTGTCCCAAAAGACTGGTTACCACCGGAATTTGATAGCGTTCTGCAAATTCATTTAATTCTGCAGCCGCTTCAGCATAACTAATTCCACCACCAGCTAGCAAGACTGGCTTTTTAGCCTTGGATAATTGCTTCAAGATTTTCTTGATTTGCATATCATTTGGCTCAAGAGTTGGCTGATAGCTTGGTAGGTTCACTTCTGATGAATAAATGAAGTCCGTTTCTAAAGCAGATACATCTTTAGGTAGGTCAATGACAACTGGCCCTGGTCGACCTGTAGTTGCGATATGAACAGCTTCTGTAATGATACGAGGAATATCAGCTGTCTCTCGAACTTGGTAATTGTACTTAGTGATTGGCATGGTAATTCCCACAATGTCTGCCTCCTGAAAGGCATCTTTCCCAATCCCTACTCGCGCCACCTGACCTGTAAAGACCAAAAGGGGAACGCTATCGCTCATAGCATCTGCAATTCCTGTAATGGCATTTGTTGCTCCTGGTCCGCTAGTGACTACGGCAACACCCAACTTTCCAGTTGATTTGGCATAACCTTCAGCTTCATGCAGACAGCCTTGCTCATGGCGCCCTAGAATGTGGCGAATGCCTTTAAAATTATATATCGCATCATAAAAAGGCAAGACCGCACCACCAGGATAACCAAAGATGGTATCAATTCCTAAATCACGAAGTGTTTCCAAAACTAGGTCCGACCCCGTCTTAGGAGATTCTAAACTGATTTTCTCCATTGTTCCCCTTTCTTTCCTCTTAAAAATAACTTGTTACTATCATACCATTTTTTCAAGATTTTTCAAGAGAAAAGAAGAAATTTTCTGAATTTTCTATTTTAACGTTTATTTATGAATGTTATTTTTGTTTTTATAAAAAAGATACCGATTTCATTTACTAAAAAAGAAAAAAGAACTGATTTCTCAGTTCTTCATTAATCTTATTCCACACTAAATAGGTATGGGTAAACTGGTTGTTGACCTTGGTGAATCTCAACTTCGACGTCTTCGAATTCTTCTTCGATTTCTTGAGCAATTTCATTAGCAAGTTCTTCGCTCCCGTCTTCACCGACATAGAAGGTTACGATTTCACTATCTTCATCCAACATATGTTTCAAGGTTTCTGTCAAGGTTTGGTGCATGTCAGGGTTTGACACGAGAATTTTCCCATCCACCATACCTAAATTATCGTTTTCATGGATTTCCAAGCCATCAATGGTTGTATCACGAACAGCTGTTGTGACGCTTCCGCTAACGACATCGCTAAGAGCAGCTGTCATACGCTCTTGGTTTTCTTCGATGGACTTGCTTGGATCAAAGGCAAGAAGACTTGTCAAACCTTGAGGAAGAGTACGAGCTTCTACCACTACTGCTGGTTGCTCCAAAACTTCTGCTGCAGATTGAGCTGCCATGAAGATGTTCTTGTTGTTTGGCAGGAAGATAATATTACGAGCGTTGACCTGTTCAACAGCCTTGACAAAGTCTTCTGTTGAAGGGTTCATAGTTTGACCGCCTTCGATAACATAATCCACACCTTGAGAACGGAAGATATCTGCTAGACCTTTACCAGCCACTACAGCAATCAAAGCATACTCTTTTTCTTCAGCTGGCTTGCTAACTTGGGCAGCTTCTTTTTCAACCTGTGCTTCGTGTTGGTTGCGCATATTGTCAACTTTTACCTTGACCAAGCTACCATATTTGAGACCTTCTTGCATAACAAGTCCTGGATCTTCTGTATGGACATGAACTTTGACAATTTCATCATCATTGACAACGAGGAGAGAGTCTCCAAGCTCATTCAAGTAGTTACGAAATTCGTCGTAGTCAAAATCTTTGGAATAGGTTGGACCTTGCTTAAGAGCTACCATAATTTCAGTACAGTATCCAAATGTGATATCCTCAGTCGCTACGTGACCAGCTACAGACTTATGATGCTCCGCATTGATCATTTCACTCATATTAGCAGGAGTCGCTACAAAGTCCTCAGATGCAATATATTCGCCAGTAAGGGCTGAAAGGAAACCTTCGTAGATGAAGACCAGTCCTTGACCACCTGAGTCCACAACTCCAACTTCCTTCAAGACCGGAAGCATGTCTGGCGTTTTAGCAAGAGCTGTTTTAGCACCTTCTAAAGCTGCACGCATTACTTCAACAGCATCATCTGTCTGCTCAGCTTTTTTCTTCGCACCGATAGCAGCTCCACGCGAAACTGTCAAAATTGTTCCTTCAACTGGTTTCATAACGGCCTTATAGGCAACTTCTACACCTGATTGGAAGGCAAGAGCCAAATCTTGACCTGTTAACTCGTCTTTATTCTTAATGGCTTGTGAAAATCCACGGAAAAGCTGAGACGTAATAACACCTGAGTTCCCACGCGCACCCATCAAAAGCCCTTTAGCAAGAATGCTCGCTACCTCGCCAACTGTAGAAGCTGGCTTGTCTGCAACTTCTTTAGCACCATTTTCAATGGTCATTCCCATATTTGTTCCAGTATCTCCATCTGGAACAGGGAAGACGTTTAATGAATTGACATATTCAGCTTGCTTATTCAAGCGAGTTGATGCAGCCTGCACCATTTCTTGAAATAAGCTAGTAGTAATTTTTGACACGGTTATTCTCCTACAACTTTGATATTTTGAATGTAGACATTTACAGTCTGAGCAGTAATTCCAAGCTGGTTTTCCAAGCTAAAACGAACACGCTCTTGAATGTTTTTTGACACTTCGCTAATCTTTGTTCCGTAGCTCAACACGGTATATACATCAACTGCAATACTGCCATCTTCGGCCGCCTTTACGACGACACCTTTGGAATAATTTTCCTTACCTAGAAGGGCTTGGAAATTGTCTTTGAGGGCATTTTTACTAGCCATACCGACCACACCAAAAATCTCAGTTGCTGCTCCACCTACGACGGTTGCAATCACTTCATCTGTTAGTTCGATTTGACCATCTTTTGTATTAATTTTTACAGTCATCCTTTTTACCTCAACTAGTTGATACTCTATTTTATCATATTTCAGCCCAAGTGTAAAAGCAGAATACTGTATCAGCGGATATTTACTCTATTTTTCAAATGATTCTACTCCTACAATAAAAGAAAAAAGACCCTAAGGTCTCCTTTACTTTTATTATTAAACGCGTTCAACTTTACCTGATTTCAAAGCACGAGCTGAAGCCCAAACTTTTTTAGGTTTACCATCGATAAGAACAGTAACTTTTTGAAGGTTTGGTTTTACGGCACGTTTTGTTTGGTTCATCGCGTGTGAACGGTTGTTTCCTGATACAGTCTTACGACCTGTAAAGTAACATACTTTAGCCATTGTGTTTTCCTCCTATTAGATCTAATATAGCGGATGTGCTAGCACCACATACCGTACTATGTTATCACACTTTCTTCATTTTTGCAAGGGAATTGGAAGATTTTTTTATTTAACGTAGACAATCCCCAACTTTCCAAAAGCCACATCTCCACGGATAATCAAAGTTTTACTGGTTGGAGCTAGAGAAGTATCTGCCTTGGCTACACCACAGAAAGTTTCCACCTTCAAATCCACTCGCCAATGTTGGGGAACATAGATAACTGCATTGCCAAAACCAACTTCTACTTTCAGGGTTGCAGTATCTCCTAAAATCTCTGCATTGTCATAATATATCTTAGCATTGCCAAAACCAACTTCTACTTGGTCTTCTACCAATTCTTGGTTTTGCTTGTAGAAAGTCCCAGTCCCAAAAGCGACTTCCTTATCTGTAAGAATGGTCTTTTCACCATCATACCACCATTTTTTTCCATTCCAAGTCCTGTTAGAATGAGTGAGTGCGCTGACACCCATTACGATTAAAATACTAGCCCAGAACAGTGACTGATTGGAAATCGGTAAAATATCATAAAAGTGGTTGGCAATTAGTAAGGCTACTAGAGCTGTAAAAGAGGCTGAAGTTAAGTGGCGACGCAACAAAGCTCCGACTGATTGATAGGCAAAAAAAGCAATACCAATCAAGGGCAAAATTTGCCCTCCAAGAGAAGGGATCCCAAAATTCCCCTGTAATAATACTAAAGCTGCCAATACTAGCAACACAATACCAAATACTTTCTTTTTCATCTTCTTACCTCATATTTCTTAGATTTTCTTTTAGGAGGGATTGATAGTGCCGCGACACGTGAACCTCCTTGTGGGTCTGATAAAAGGAAATGGTGCCCGTTCCTGAAAAGGATTTGTCCACCGAGTAAACCTGACGGATATTTGCAATAGTCGACTTGGATACCCGACTAAAATAGCGAGGAAGGATAGCCTCCAACTCATAGAGTTTAAGCCGAACCTCGTAGGCATCTTTCTGGGTATGGGCATAAATCTTGTTCCCCTCTGTTTCAAAGAAGAGAATTTCCGACAAGTCCAGATAATATTCACCCGTCCCCTTGTAAAAAATCAAACGAGGAGACTTGGACTCTTGCAAGAGGCGCTGTAAATCCGCAATCTCATCTGTCAAAGCCGCTGCCTTGATGACAATTTCAGTTTCCTCTAAATTGCTGTCAATTTCGATTCGTAACTTCATTCCATCTCCTTTCTGACTCTACTATATCAAAGCCAAAATAAGAAAACAAGAGCAAAAAAGCAAGTGGTTACTTTAGACCCGTAAGTGGTTGTAAGGCTACCTTAACTTACAGGTCAAAATAGAAAGAAAAGCACACCCCACACAAGACCACAAATATAGCCAACCACTACATCCTTAGGATAATGCACGCCACCTAAGACTCTCACTAGACCGAGGAGAGCTGACAAGACCAACAAGATAACCCCTACGGATAAACTAGCATGTAAGCAAGCCATGGAGATAATGGTGGCTGAAAAGACATGACGACTGGGCATAGACTGACCAGGACTATCTCTGTCAAGCAAGGGTTTAATATCCCATCCCTCATAAGGCCTAGGGGCATTGATTTTCTTACGAAGAAAGGACAAAATCACAAAACCTGATGCAGGAATAAACAAATAGATTCCGACCTGTTTCCCAAGTCCTTCTTGGAGATAGGTAGTAGTTAACAAGATTAAATAAACTATAGGCATAACTACTGTCATGAAGCGATTGAAAGCTCTCAGCAATCTCAGAAAGATAGGCTTATTTTCAATATTAGCAGCAATATGGTCATACCATTCTTGATAATTTTTCATATATTTTCTCATTACTTACTCAAATTTTGCTTGCAGGGAAACACTTATCTTCTAGTATAGTGCAGAAAAAGAAGGCCGTCAAGCCTTCTTTGGATTTATTCTTCTGCTTCGTCTTCTGTAAACTGACTGTTATAGAGGTCAGCGTAGAAACCAGCTTGCGCCATCAGCTCATCATGATTTCCTTGCTCGATGATATTGCCATCTTTCATGACGAGAATAAGATCAGCATTTCGGATAGTTGACAAGCGGTGGGCGATGACAAAGGAAGTTCTTCCCTCCATCAAACGGTCCATGGCTTTCTGAATCAATTCCTCCGTCCGTGTATCAACAGAAGAGGTCGCCTCATCTAAAATCAAGAGCGGTGCATGTTTCAACAAAGCACGAGCGATAGTCAAGAGTTGTTTTTGCCCGACAGACAAGGTCACCGTGTCGTCCAAGACGGTATCGTAACCATCTGGTAGGGTCATGATAAAGTGGTGAATCCCCACAGCCTTGCTGGCTTCAATCACGCGCTCATCACTAATACCTGTTTGATTATAGATGAGATTGTCACGAATGGTTCCTTCAAAGAGCCAAGTATCCTGCAAGACCATTGAAAAGGCATCGTGTACTTCCGAACGCTTCATCTCCTTGGTATTCACACCATCGATGCGGATACTTCCCTTATCAATCTCATAGAACTTCATCAAAAGATTGACAATGGTTGTCTTACCAGCCCCAGTCGGTCCGACAATGGCAACCTTTTGCCCTGCATGAGCGGTCGCAGAAAAGTCATGAATAATGGTTCGCTCTGGTGTATAACCAAAGGAGACTCGATCAAAGACTACTTGACCTTTCATATCGCTCAATTGGATTGCTTTATGGGATTCATCTTCCATCTCCTCTTCAGCTAGAAATTCAAAGACACGTCCCATGGCTGCGCTAGCTTGCTGCAAACTAGTAACCCCTTGGGCAATTTGTGAAAGAGGCTGAGAAAAGATACGAACGTAGGCCATAAAGGCAACGATAATCCCGATACTAATCTGCCCATTCAGAGCCAAGGCTGCACCAACGATAATCACCAAGGCATAGCTAAAGTTCCCAATAAACATCATAATCGGCATCATAATCCCTGAAATAAATTGAGACTTCCAGATACTATCATACAGACGATGGTTTAATTTCGCAAACTCTTCTTTCGTACTCTCGATGGCATTGTAACTGGTCACCACATTATGGCCAGAGTACATTTCTTCCACATAGCCATTGACAGCTGCCAAATCTTGTTGCTGACTCTTAAAGAAGCCCTGAGATTTGCCCATAAAGACAGACACGAAAGCAAAACCGATAAGAGTTGAAACAACCGTCACCAAGGCTAAAATCCAGTTCATTCCAAACATGGTCACCAAGACTGCCACGACTAATAAAGTGGATGAAAGAACTGTCCCCAGACTTTGATTAAGGGACTGGGCTGCAGTGTCAACGTCATTGGTTACACGAGACAAAGTATCCCCCTGAGAGTGTCCATCAAAATATCCCAATGGTAGGCGATTAATTTTCTCTGCAATAGCTCTTCTCAAACGCTCTGAAAAACGTTGAATGGCTGTTGTAAACAGAAAGGCCTGCAAATAATTTGAAAGGAGTCCAATCACATAAATCACGGCCAAAAAACTACCAATGGCTGCAACCGCCGCGACATCCACACTTGTTTCCAGACCACTTGCAATGATATTGGTCATTTCCTTGATACGGGTTGGACCATATACAGTAATGATATTGGATACGATTGTTGCTAGAAAGGCTATCAGAAGGGCAAACTGGAGGCCTGCAAGATAGGGTTTACTCTGTTTCCAGAGAGACATTTTCTTATTTTCCATGTTCCAATTCCTCCTTCGATAGTTGTGAATAGGCAATTTCTTGGTAAACTTCGTTATTAGCTAGAAGTTCCTTGTGGGTGCCTTGTCCCACGACTTTACCTTGATCCAAGACCAAAATCAAATCTGCATCCATAATCGTTGAAATACGCTGTGCGACAATGAGCTTGGTCATAGACTTAGTTTTTTCAGCTAACTCTTGGCGTAGAACTCGGTCTGTCTTGTAATCCAAGGCTGAGAAGGAGTCATCAAAGATGAGGATTTCTGGCTTCCTAGCCAAGGCACGCGCAATAGCCAGACGCTGTCTTTGACCACCTGAGAAGTTGGTTCCTCCTTGGGCTACTTCTGACGCTAAGCCAGCTTCCTTGTCTTCGATAAAGTTCTTAGACTGGGCCAATTCCAGAGCTTTCCACATAGCCTGCTCACTAAGCGGTGTTTCTTGACTGTGTCCAAAATCTAAATTGCCCTTGACATCACCTGAAAAGAGAACCGCTTTCTGAGGAATATAACCAACCTTGTTGCGCAAGTCTTCCAAGTCATAGTCTTGAACATTGACACCATCCACCAGAATTTCTCCTGCTGATACATCGTAGAAACGTGGAATCAGATTGACCAGAGTTGATTTACCAGAACCTGTTGACCCAATAAAGGCCACTGTTTGACCAGCCTCTGCTCTAAAGCTAACGTGCTCGATAACCGCCTCCGAATTTGCCGCATAGCGGAAGGTTACATCCTTAAATTCGACCTGACCTTTGAGGTTTTCATCAGACTGCTGCACTTGAGCAGGATTTTGGATAGAGGAATGCGAATCTAAAACCTGATTGATCCGCTTAGCAGAAACCATGGTTCGGGGAAGAACGATGAAGAGTGCTCCCATGAGAAGGAAGCCCATGACAACCTGCATGGCATAAGACATGAAAACAACCATGTCACTAAAGAGAGGCAGACGCGCTGTTGGAGTAGCATCGTTGATTACATAGGCCTCAATCCAGTAAATTGCCACACTTAAACCACTTGAAATCCCCATCATGATGGGATTTAAAATGGCCATAAGACGGTTTACAAATAAATTCAAACGTGTCAGCTCATCATTTGCTGCTGCAAATTTGTCATTTTGGTAATCTTCTGCATTGTAGGCACGAACGACACGAATACCTGTTAAACTCTCACGAGTGATACTGTTCAGTTTATCTGTCAACCCCTGAATCAAGGACTGTTTTGGAAAGGCTAGCGTCATCAAAACTGTTGTCATCAAAACATTGACAATCACTGCCACAAGCACAGCCCAGAGCCAATATTCTGAATGTCCTAAAATTTTCCCGATGGCCCAGATAGCCATGATCGGACCACGCGTAACCACTTGTAGGCCCATGGTAATCAACATCTGAACCTGAGTAATATCATTGGTAGTACGAGTTAGAAGACTGGGAATAGAGAATTTCTTAATCTCTGTCTGCGAGTAGTCTAAAACTCGGTTAAAAATATCACTTCTCAGCCTACTAGTATAAGAAGCAGCTACTCTGGACGCAAAAAATCCAACTGCAACTGAGAACAAGAAAGCCAGAAAGGACATTCCCACCATCATACCTGCTGGTTGCCATAACTCATCCAAGTTGGTTCCTTGACTTCCTAGCAAATCCGTAATTTTAGAGATATAGGTCGGCACTTCCAACTCCAGATAGACCGAAAAGCAGGTAAAGAGAATGGCTAGTAAAATCATCCCCCATTCTTTTCCACTAATTCGTTTGGCTAATTTCTTCATTCTCTCCTCCTATTCCCTTGATATTTTCCTGTAGTTGACTGAGGACTTTCTCAAAGATCAGTAATTCATCTTTATCTACGCCTGCCAATAACTGCTTGTCTATGCGTTCAAAAAAGGCCTTAACCTGTTGCATCTGAGAACGTGCTTTGTCCGTCAAACGAACAAATTTTGCCCGCTTATCGCTAGGACTCGCCTCCAATTCCACCAAACCATTTTGCACCATACGCTTGACCAAATTACTAGCAACAGACTTGCTAATATTGAGTTCCTGCTCGATATCTTTAATCAAGACCAAGTCTTGGTTTTTCTCACGATTATCCAAAAAACGCACAACCTGACCTTGAGGCCCACCCATAAATTCAATGCCGCAACGTTTGGCTTCCTTTTGTACCATCAGGTGAATCTGATGACCAAAACGCTTAAAGACTAACATCGGTTTATCCATACTAACTCCTTTCTAACCATCACATTTAGTTCCCCTAAGAACTAAATAAGTTTTCATGAGAACTATTTTACCACTTTGAAGAGAGATGTCAAGAAAAAGTTCCCTAGAGAACTATTTTCTTGATTCAAAAAAATCCCAAGTGATTTTTTCACTTAGGATCATGTTCTCTAGGTTAAATTAGAACCCGTCTACGTTTGTATAAATCTTTTGTACGTCTTCGTCGTCTTCAAGAACGCTGTAAAGTTTTTCAAAAGTTTCAAGGTCATCACCTGACAATTCCACTTCTGACTGAGGAATCATTTCCAATTCAGTAACTTGGAATTCTTCGACACCTGACTCACGGAGGGCAACGATAGCCTTGTGAAGATCAGTTGGCGCTGTATAAACAGTGATTGTTCCTTCTTCTGCTTCTACATCGTCCACATCCACATCTGCTTCTAGCAATTGCTCAAAGACTGCATCTGCATCTTCACCTGCAAATACGATAACACCCTTATTGTCAAAGAGGTATGAAACCGAACCTGAAGCACCCATGTTTCCGCCGTTTTTACCAAAGGCTGCACGGACATTGGCCGCTGTACGGTTGACATTTGAAGTCAAAGTATCAACAATCAACATAGAACCATTTGGTCCAAAACCTTCGTAACGGCCTTCTGTAAAGGTTTCATCTGTGTTTCCTTTAGCTTTATCAATAGCTTTATCGATAACGTGTTTTGGCACTTGGGCTTGTTTAGCACGGTCGATAACGAATTTCAAAGCTGAGTTTGATTCTGGATCTGGATCACCTTTTTTAGCTGCTACATAGATTTCTACACCAAATTTTGCATATACTTTAGAGTTAGCTCCATCTTTAGCCGTTTTCTTGGCTACGATATTGGCCCATTTACGTCCCATTAGGAATCTCCTTTTTTCACATTTTAATCTTTCTTATTATAACACAAGTTTTTTCGATTTTCACTAGAGGAAATGGATTTTATTCAGTAAATCCAACTAGGATTGCACTTTGGTTACCAAGATTGCCTTGCCTTTCCATCCTTATCAACATTCAAAAAACAAACTAGACCATTATCTGCAAATAGAAACTTTGACAAAATCCGCTCAAACTACTGTTTTGAGTTTGTAGATATAAGCGACAAAAACAATCATACTGCACCTTTTGTTGACAGTCTACTCCAGACATATCATAGTTCAAGTAAATACTTTGAAATTCAACAGTTCTCATAGGCGCTATTGTATTCTAAGAAATCAATAGAAGAGTTTCTAAACAAAACCATAATTTATGTGTTCTTGAAACAGAAATTTATGCTCTTTTTGATTTCACATGATACTGAAGTTAGACTAGTACAACGGCACTTCTAAAACAAGTAAAAGGTAGCTAATTCCCTGTATAGCAAGGAGTTTCACTACCCTTTTTACTTTTTCTTACAGCCCCTGTTTGATAGACTCATTTTAACATCACGAGCATGCTCCAATGGAAATCGCTAGGCAAGAGATAAACTTTCAGATATTCGCAGAGAGATCATCGCCTCTTTTTGTCGCAAACATTCTTCCCCCCTAATCATTTTCTACCTTATCCTCTACCTGAGGATAGAGAGTCGTTCCCCAAATAGAAATCGTCCGCTTACGCACTAGGGGCAAATCGGTTTTTTCATAAACCGTACGCCACCATTCCCAGGCAAGTCCGGTACACTCTCTAATTTTGATAGAGAGATTGCGAACATTCCCTTTTAAAGGAATACTAGTGGTAAAGTGAGCCGTCAAATCCTGGCCATTTCTGTCCCAAGCCTTAGCAGTCAAGATTTCCTTACCTTGATTATCATAGGATAATTCATCCCAAGTAATGTAATATTGGGCAACATAGGCACCACTATGATCCAAGAGTAAATCTCCGTTTCTGTAAGCTGTCACCTTAGTCTCAACATAGTCTGTACTGTTTTGAAAGGTCGCAACTACATTGTCCCGTAAAAAAGAAGTTGTATAAGAAATCGGCAAACCTGGATGATCGGCTGTAAAGCGACTGCCTTCTTGAATCAAGTCCTCTACCATATCCACCTTGCCTGTTACAACTCGGGCACCCGAACTCGGGTCGCCCCCTAAAATAACCGCCTTCACTTCTGTATTGTCCAAAATCTGTTTCCACTCTGTCTGAGGAGCTACCTTGACTCCTTTTATCAAAGCTTCAAAAGCAGCCTCTACTTCATCACTCTTACTCGTAGTTTCCAACTTGAGATAGACCTGACGCCCGTAAGCAACACTCGAAATATAGACCAAAGGACGCTCTGCAGAAATTCCTCTCTGCCTCAAATCCTCTACCGTTACAGTATCTTGAAACACATCTCCTGGATTTTTAACAGCATCTACGCTGACTGTATAATAAATCTGCTTAAAATTAACAATCTGAATCTGCTTTTCGCCCGAATGGACAGAATTAAAATCAATATCAAGAGAATTCCCTGTCTTTTCAAAGTCAGAACCAAACTTGACCTTGAGTTGTTCCATGCTGTGAGCCGTGATTTTTTCATACTGCATTCTAGCTGGGACATTATTGACCTGACCATAATCTTGATGCCACTTAGCCAACAAATCGTTTACCGCTCCGCGAACACTTGAATTGCTGGGATCCTCTACTTGGAGAAAGCTATCACTACTTGCCAAACCAGGCAAATCAATACTATAAGTCATTGGGGCACGATCGACCGCAAGAAGAGTGGGATTATTCTCTAACAAGGTCTCATCCACTACGAGAAGTGCTCCAGGATAGAGGCGACTGTCGTTGGTAGCTGTTACAGAAATATCACTTGTATTTGTCGACAGGCTCCGCTTCTTTCTTTCGATAACAACAAACTCATCGGGTAACTGATTCCCCTCTTTGATGAAACGATTTTCAATACTCTCTCCCTGATGGGTCAAGAGTTTCTTTTTATCGTAATCCATAGCTAGTATAAAGTCATTTACTGCTTTATTTGCCATCTTCTACCTCCTAATAAGTTCCTGGATTGAGTTGCATAAACTCAGACTTGTTCAGTGAAATCAGCTGTGGTTGGACTAAGTGATCCAAAACTTCCTCGTATAATTCTTCTGAGACATTGCGTCGCCGTCTGGCTAGATAAGAAGTCGGAATGACCGTATTATCCAACATAAATACCTTATCTAAGTCAATCAAAGTTGGTCTTGTAAAAGGATTACGAGCTAAATCCGGCTCTTCTATCATAAAGTTCTTGACCAAACGTCTGGTCAAGAGAGCTGGTTTGAAGGTCTGATTTTTAATCAACTCTTTGTTTTTAGTCATGCTGTTGTCAATACAGATATACATATGATTCTTCACAGCCAAATCGCTACTAATAGTCGGAAAAGGCAAATAAAGAGCTACAACATCTCCTCTCTTAATCAAGTAAGAGCACCCCCTTTTCTCCTAATGTAACATAGACAGGATTGACCAAGTCTTCTGATTGACTCAGAATTTCCAAAGTTTGAGTTTGGCGCGCTGTCAATTTAGTAGCATCTTGTCTCTTCAATACAAAATACTTGTCTCCAATTACCTTGACACTATAATCCTTCTCCAAAGCTGACTGGTAAATCCACATCAGATATTGTCTGTCCTGAGAACTCAAGAGAGAAGGACTTTCAAGTCTCCCGATAGTCTGATAAAAATCAAAAACAGGAGCCAAAGATTGCCAATCTGACTGGCTAGTTGTCAAGGCTAGAAAAAGAGCTTTGCGAGCTGATACTTCTTGGTTAGCCTTGAGAGTTACTTTTCCCTCCAAGTTTTTTAGAAAGTGGGAAACTCCAGAAAGCAAATCTTTCTCTAACTGCGAGAAATAAAAACCTTGCCTTCCCAGACACAAGTCTCTCAAGTCGCTTTCTCTAGCAAATAAGAGTTCAAATAGTTGATAGTAAAAGAAAAATATCTGGCACTGAGTCGCGCTCATCTCTTCTTTATCGGCTTCTTTTTTCAACCAGAGCAAGGGCGACAGGTAGCTGGATTGAGACATTTCCTCCACCTCCTATTCTTTTTGCCCTGGAGCTTCTGCACTAGCTGCCACTTCTTTTGACTGGATACTTTCCCACTGGTTGATTTCCTCTGAGATAAGACCTTCGCATGTCTTGACAAATAGGGCAAAAGCCTTGGTTTTTCCTGCATATTTCTCCGTTTGGCATTGATAAAGGAATTTTTCTCTCTCCAGGAGTTGCGCAGTTTTTTGGTAAGAAATCCAGTGTTCCTTGGCATTATACAAATTGAGAATCCCCTCACACAGCAAGCCTAGACTGGACAAGGCAACCGAAATCAAACGGTAGCGATCACCTGGCATAGGAATAGCACAAAAGACCGCTATGAGAAAACCTGCCACGATTTCTGTTATTTTTAATACCTTATAGCGTCTACGATGTTGAACGCTTTTCTTTAAAAAATGAGCTATCTGTACGTCTAGTCGCTCTGCCAAGTACATTTCTTCTGGCGTCATATTCGTAACCCCTTTCATTTACTTTGATAATCATAGTATAACATATTTGAATATCAAAGTATAGTAAAAACTGGACTATAGCTTATTATAAAATCCAAATATGAAATGTTTGTGAAATGAGAGAAAAATATCACAAAAAGGATGGAACAAAAAGTTTCAAAATGATAAAAGCGCATAATACCTTGCCTTAAAAAGCTTGATATTATGCGTTTTATCAGAGAAAGATTTTCTGAATGTTCACCTCAAATTTAGTTTTTCCAACATTCTATCAATCACTATTCTAGCTAGTTTCCGACTAGTCTAAGCTTTGCTTATCCTAACTGAGCAAGAATAGCTTTGAGTTTATCAATCAACTCATCTTCTGTATGGTCAGACTCTTTCTCATTGGCTAGGAAGGTAACTGCTTGAGCGAGAGCTTCTCGTGCTTGGTCGAGGACTTTCGCATCTACATTTGTAAGGTCGTTTTCTTGCAGAACCTTAGTCAATTCCTTAGTCAATTTCTTGAGTTCTGACTCTTTCTTACGACGCGCGATGAGGAAGAGAAGGAGACCAAGAAGGGCGAGCAGGCTACCAATCATGGTACCGTATGGAAGATGACCTTGCTCTTTGCTTGTTTCTTGCATTTCCTCTTCATCCTTAGTCGCTTGCTTGCCTTTCAAGGACTCGAGTACTTCTTTGACCTTAGCAGTAATCTCTCTCAATCCTGCCTCTGTCAAGTCAGCATTTCTAAGGGCTTCTTGACCCTCTCCGAGAATAATCTTCGCATCGTCGATGACAGATTGATCAATACCATCCAAGTCTTTCAAACGAGTTTCCAAGTCTTGAATCAAATCTCTTAAGACTGATTTATCAACCTGTTTCTCTTGACTCGATTGAGCGCCCCCAGCGAAAGCTACACTTCTACGGCTACGAGCTGGAGCCGTCACAGAACTTCCAGATAGCCCTTGTGGAGACTCTACTTCTGTCGCATTTCCTGTTCCCCTCTGTTGAGCAGATGGACCAGTAGCTTGACCCGTCGAATCTCCTGAATGAGCTGGAGTGCTTGGAGTAGTAGGCTGATCTTGGTTATTTGCATCGCCTTGACTACCATCACCAGATGGAGCTGGTCTGTCTCCTTGGCTAGCCGCATCCCCTCTACTATCTGAACCTGCTTGGTTACCACCATTACCTGGTGTGGATGAGTTTCCTTGGTTAGCC
>NZ_AEDU01000028.1 GCF_000148525.1 Streptococcus mitis SK564 | reverse complement strand
ATAATACCATAAGCCTTTGTCTTTAACCCAACCAACTACTCCCTGATTAGAATTCTTTTTAGGTTTAGCTACATCAGTTTCAGTTTTACCTGTTCCTTCTTTAGGTTTAGCTACATCAGTTTCAGTTTTACCTGTCCCTTCTTTAGGTTTAGCTACGTCAGTTTCAGTTTTATCTGTTCCCTTCTTTAGGTTTAGCTACGTCAGTTTCAGTTTTACCTGTTCCTTCTTTAGGTTTAGTTACGTCAGTTTCAGTTTTACCTGTTCCTTCTTTAGGTTTAGTTACGTCAGTTTCAGTTTTACCTGTTCCTTCTTTAGGTTTATCTACGTTAGTTTCTTGTTTTATATTATCTACTTTTTCAACGATGATATCATTACTAGTAGATAAATTTGATTTAAGAACATCTTTTATATGTTCTGATGTTACATAGAACTTAACAGTTTCAGGAATTGCAAATGTATCTTTTTTCACAGAAAACTCTGTACTTTTATTTTTAATATGAATTTCCTTTAATGAATCTAAGCTGCCACTTAGGAAGAAGGACGGCAATGAGTTGATATTATTACCAATTGTTAATCTTTTTAATTTTGGTAAACCGTTCATGACATGTTTACCAAAATTTTTAACATTATCTGGTAATATAAGTTCTTTTAATTCTAAATTACGATAAAATGCTAAACGTTCAATAGTTTCTAAACTATTTGGTAAGCTAATTTCTTCAAGTTTAATCGCATCTTCAAATGCAAAAGTACCGATTTTTTCTAAACCATCGTTCAATTCGAGTCTTTTCAAATAAGAATTTTTATCAAACGAATATGATGTAAGTTCTTTTGTCTCCTTAGGTGTTTTATAACTTTCGTCATTTTTTTTACTTGGATAACAAATTAATTTGGTTTTATCTTTTGAAAACAAAACACCATCAATTGAGGCAAACGATTCATTTCCTTCTTCAACATCAACATGTTTTAAGCTAGTAGTATTTTTAAATAGATTACTTCCTAATGTTTTAACCGATTTTGGTAATGTTAGTTTCTCTAAATTTGATAAATTAGCAAAAGCCTCATGTGATATTAATTCTAATTTTGAACTTGAGGAAAAGGTTAGCTTTTTCAATTTTTGACTAAAAGAAAATGCACTTGTCCCAATATATTCTAGAGATGCAGGCAATTCAATCTCTTCTAATTCAGAAAAATTAAAAGCTTTATCTTCAATTTTCTCCAGCTGACTGCCATTCTCAAAAATAATAGTTTTAGCTTTACTTCCATGGAAGCCGTTTTTTTGTATTTTTTTTATGCTTGATGGAATAGTAATAGAGCTAGGATAGTAGATAATTCTACCTGTTTCATCTGGATAATAACTAAAAGCTTCACTAGCTACTTCAGTAACGGTAAATACTTTATCACCTACTGTGATTTTTGTAGGAATCGTGAATGATTTTCCATCTTGACCAGCTTCAAACTGTACAGGAGTCACTCCATTACCCACTTGAACAGTTCCTATGTTGCCTTCTACAGTTAGAACCTTATATTTGATATTATTTTGTTTAATAATACTTCCAACTTTAGTTTCTTTGATCACTTCCGAACTAGGTGTATTTGCTAGAATTGGTTCATTAGGGACATATGCTGCTAATATAACCGCAGCTGTAGTTAATGATAATACTGTTCTTTTTTTCATATAAATTTCCTTACATATTTATTTTCTAATAGATATAAAACTATAACTTTGCTAGCCGTTGTTATAAAAAGTTTTATTCAAGCATTATCTAGTAGAATAGAGTAGTACATTTTATAAATTGTTATCTCTCCATAAACATAGTATATCATTTTTAAATTTTAAGTCAAGAAAAATTAACCAATGTTAATTTTATTTTTAATACACGTTAATTTTATTTTTAACATGGGCTAAAAATAAAATTAACTGAGTAAAAACTCTCGAAATTCAATTCGCTATATTATCACTCAACTTGAACAAATACCAGAACCACAAAAACAGATATAATTGATGCAATAGCAACTCTATTAAACAACATAAGAGACTGGGACAAAAAGATTTTGATTTCAGTAATTCTTTATTATAAATTTTTAAAATCGATAGATTAGACAAAAAAGCGAACGAAACAGAAAATCTTCACTCATATTCCCAACCATATACGGGAATTATATGTGCGATAGAAATGAAAGAGCAACTCTTAAAAAGCGTCTATCTGCTTTAGGACTACCAGACTATAGTTTTCACTTATTCCGCCACACACACGCTTCTATGATGTTAAATGCAGGTATCGCTATTACCTCAATAAATAATCCATCTAATTTCATTTCGTCTTTACCAAATTTGACGAGATTGACGACCTCTTCATAACGTCCTACCGCATTATTGACATCTTATAAGTTCGTTCTAGCTTTTGATAAGGCTTTGTCAATCTTTGGATTGACACTTTCATTTTGTGTCACAAACTCCATGCCGTAAGACGTTGCCACTCTTCAACTTCACGTTGAATTTTTACTTCTTTACTCTGTTTCGTTGCCATTACCAAAGCCTTTTAAAATGTTCTTTAAATTGGCTCTTTTAATTGCCCAGTGAGTCCTACTTAATTCCCAATCTTCTATTTTTAATTCTGATTGATGAAGTTCGATCAGATTTAAATCAATTTCACATTCTTTCTGAAAATCAAATTTTATATATCCAGCTCTTTTATCTATATCTACTAATTTTCCAAAAAATCCAGTTTTTATCTCTTGGTTCGCCTCACTATATTCTGGAAGGAATAAAGCTGGCAAACTCATTATTTCATCAATATCTTCTAAAGTGAATTGATTGAACTTTTGACTAATTGCTGAATTTGTGTATTGAAAAACCCTATCATTGTTTAAACTAAACGAGTTCTCTTCATACTTCTCATTGTAAATTATAAATAGGTTATAATATTCATTGGAAGAGAGTATCTGCCGTATAGGTGTAACATTAACGATATGATTTACACTGTTTGCTTGCTCAATATTATAAATTCTGTCCGCATTTTGTTGTAGTGGTTGTTGGGGAAATTCTGAGGGCAAATTATCCTGCCTTTTTAGTGAGTTTGTCAATGTATTCTCCTTAATTTAAATTTTCTACATGTTCTATGTTATAAATTTTGTTAGCATACTGAGTTATGATTTTTGGATTATTCAATACTTGTTGTTTCATAGATTCTTCACCTTCAGTATTAAATTTTTTCTCTTCTTCGTTCTCAGTATCTGATTCTTCAACATGCTCTTGTTCCACTATTCCAGCAGTTTGTTCATTCAACTCTTCCACACTTGGGTTATAACGAGTTATTTCTAAATTAGGCAAAGACTTTCCCAGTTCTGAGTTTCTGAATTTCCATGGCGTATTTTCTCCATTTTGAGAATACCATTCCTCAAATGTTTCTTTACCGAGTGTATTATCAATTTTATTTACAAATATATATCTCATCACATCTAACAAGAATGGCTCAATTTCTACTGTTGTAATACTTAATAATTCTGACTTAGATACAGTATTATTAACAGAAATCTTAAATCGTTCCGAAATATCAATTGTTTCATCATTACAGATTGTTTCTATAATAGCAGAAGCAAACCATTCCAATTTTTGCTCTGAAAACTTATTACTTATAAAAGCAGACATACTCTCAAGTGTGTCTTTTTTATTTTGCTTAACTGAGGTTTCAAAAGAATCAATAAAAGTTTGGTCGTCAAAGATCAAATATGATGTAGCAGATATCACACATTTTTTATATTCAGATACATTCTTTTTAAATGATGTCCCTTTAACTTTTAAAAGGGATTCCCCTGTAAAGTTCTCGATGAACGATAACATCATATCATCTTCATTTAAACCATCACTTTTATCAGTTACAACACCACGTACTCTTGTACTACGTACTCTTCTTCTAGTATTTCTAGCTTCAAGAATAAGCCCAAAGAGTATCCCTCCTGTTAGGCGTGGAACGTTAGATGACATTTTTTAACTCCTCTTACTTTATTTGATAACTTTATCTACTTTATCTACATTTACAAGTAACTCCATCTACTTCATAATAAAGTTTGAAGATAAGGCAAATGTATATTTGATTCTATTATATCAAATTTCACAAGCGTTTTCTTCAGAATAATAATATTAGTCCTAATTGATGGCCATCAAATGGACGGATTGAAACGAATATGAAAACTCAGACGATAACGGTCGAGTTCTGCATATATCTGTTTATCCGTTTATTTGGTGTGCCCTTTTCACATCTATCGGTATTCAGTATGGCTCATTGAAGTTTCTTTCCGTCCTAAGGACAGAAAGGAACCAACATGAATAATATATATGAAGAAATTTCTAAAAAGAAATTAAATGAAAAACTCGTTAAATCTCTAACTCCAGAAGAGCAATCTTTCTGGCTTGAATGGCTAAATGAGAGTGATAGACATGAAAATAGTTATGCTCGCCAATGTCGTCGTAAAGAAATAAGTCTAAACTCCAAAATAAACAATGGAAGAACAAATAACGAAACAACTCCACTTGACTTGTTTATAGATGATTCCCCTAATCCTCTTGACTTTCTCATTCAGACAGAAGATGAAGAATTTACCTTAGCTCAATTGCCAAGATTAAAAAAGGTTCTATCTGAATTAGATGAACTTGACAGAGACATTATCTTACTTTGCCATTCATTTGAAGAATATGAATATACGTATAGGGGGGAAACCTATATAAACTACAAGAAACTTTCTTTCAGAGAAATGGGTAGAAGATTAAATGAGGACTATCGTAAAATCCAACGTAAGATACCGAAAATAATGTCTTATATAAAAGAAAGACTCACAGAATAATTGAACAAAAAAATTAGGCCTTTTTTGCTCAAAAATGGTTCAACTACCCTTAATTTTGTCCATTAATTAGGAGGTAGTTTTAAAAGTCCAGCTCATGACCTCAAACCGAGCTTGTCTCTTCTTAGTTTTTAAGCTTCATATAGAAAGGTATATCCATATGAAAATCAAACCACAACACCGAAAAGGCGGTTACTCAAACCATATCGCTCAACAATACGTTGACCTCAACGCTCCTATCTACTTACTGAGTGACGAACTCGAACCCCAACAAAAGTACGAAAACAACAAACCAACAGGGGAAATTGTCGCTTATAAGGCTTGGTTCGGACAAAAAGGACTTCCGCCTTTTCAAGTGAAATTTACAGAAGCACCTGAACTGCCAGACTACCTATCTCTGGTTTCATTTGAAGGTCTAATGGCATGCGAAGTTAACTACAATGTCTACTTCAAAGCTGACGGATTGAAAGAGGTGAACTAATGGTTTCAACTCTCACACAAAGAGAGTTGGAACAATACCTGTTACAGAGCCTAAATATGGGTTTGGGCTCTGTATTACAGGGTGAAACATCCTACACCAACTCTTTTAACATTCTTGTCCGAGAAGACGGCTTTATCTTTGTCCCTCGTCTACCATGTGGCTTTATCATTGATGATGACTTGTATCAGAAGATTTTTCTAATCGCAAACGCCTCCCTCTATCCTCAATATACGCTATTGAAACAAAACTCTGCTTACTTTATCGCCTTAAAGTCAGAGGATATTCATGTTCAGCGTGGCTTATTCTTTCCATGGAAAAAAGGAGTTTCGGAGCGCTTGGTCATTCCAGACCTTGAGATATTTACCTCGTCTCTAAAGGGTAATAATATTCCTATCATGAAAAATCTAGCCATTAACTATGATAAGGTAACTTCTTTGGCTATTGCTGGTAATTCCGGTAGTGGGAAAAGTTACGCTTTGACTTATCTACTTAGTGTCCTGAAAAACATTTCTGACCTAATTATTATTGACCCTAAGTTTGATACACCATCACGCTGGGCAAGAGAACACCAAACTCCCGTTATTCACCCCCATGAAAACCGCTCTAAATCTGATTTTGTTTCAGAAATTAATGAAAACCTGAGCAAGTGTATGACCATCATTCATAAAAGGCAAGCCATCTTGTTTGAAAATCCACGTCATGAATTTAAACATCTAACCATTGTTATTGATGAAGTACTAGCCTTGTCAGAAGGAGTCAACAGAACCATCAAAGATTCTTTCTTCTCTTTATTGTCTCAAATCGCACTACTGGGACGAGCTACACGTGTTCATTTACTTCTAGTCAGTCAACGCTTTGACCATACAACTATCCCCGTATCCGTTCGGGAACAATTGAATGTTCTGATACAGATTGGAAACATTAATAAAAAGACCACACAGTTTTTGTTTCCCGACCTCGACCCTGAGGGCATCGTTATTCCGATAGGCAAAGGAACAGGACTTATACAGATTATTGATAACGAACATCCTTATCAAGTTTTCCCCCTCCTCTGTCCCACCTATTACACCAAGAAAGGAATTTTATAGACTATGAGAAAAACGAATTTTCAAAAAACCATTCATCCAGCAACTACCTTTTTTATAATGGGAATCCTATCTATGTTTATTTCAATCTTATTGAGGCTTGGAATGAATCCCTTGGAAAACAGTATCTATTTCACATCTCTGTTTGATTTCCTGCGCTTGCTTCACTTTATCAGCTCATCTATTTCTTTATTGTCCCTTCTCTTATTACTTGGATTAGTTGGCTATGAAATTAAGATACGCCACAGAGAAGATAAAATATCAAACCTCTTTAAGTCCATTACACAGACCTTTTCTCTTCGTCTATTTCTGATTCAAAGAGAGTACTCAGAAACTGTAAGCACAAGCGAGCAAGGAAACACAAAGAGATACAACCCTATCAACAAACAGTTCAATAAAGCGATTCAGAAAGTGCTTGTAGATATACGAGAGGAAAGCACAACATTGATTATTCCTGTCCCCAAATCGCAACAAGCCATTAGAATTCTAAAAGATTTGGAAACAATCATCAGTGAAGAAATTTCTAGTCGCAATCCTGACTATTATTTTTCAAGACCTGAAAGAAAGGGCATGGACTTCTACTTTATCGGAACAAGACGTAAATAATAGGACGGGCGCTATGGCGCACGAAGTAAGCGCCACCTAGCGCCCGTCTGCTTGGTATATGGACTAACGGGTTACTACGACCCCGTTAGTCCAATAATCAATAATCACAGAAATATCAAAAAAGCGTCTTCCACCTTCCGAAAGAACCCTTCTAAATCTCCTTATAGATAGAAATACAATTTGAAAGCGAGGTATGTTGTATATGTCAAAAGAACAACGTTCCAACAAGTGGGCTTTTCTTTTCTACAGAGAGAGCGCCCCAGAAAACTATTTAGAAATCCTTGAAGACCTTCATATTCCCTTTATCTTATCCCCTTGGCACGATAAAGACGTTAATAGAAGAACAGGGGAACTTAAAAAAGCTCATAAGCATGGCGCCTTTTTCTTCGATTCACTCAAAAGTTATTCTCAAGTATCTGAACTCATCAAGGATAAATTAAAGGGACCTGCTCATGTAGAACCTATTATGTCTCCAAAAGGGATGTATGACTACTTTGTCCATGCGGAGAATCCTGAGAAAAGTCCGTACGATATCAAAGATATAGAAATTGGATGCGGATTTGAATTGGATAAATTCCTCATAAACCATAACAACGATGATTTTCTATCAACTATTATTGACGTGATAGACAAGAATAATTTCACTGAATTTAATCATCTGGTTAGGTATGCGAGAGAAGAAAATCCGACCTTATTAAGACTTATCGTAGATAAAACTTACTTTTTTGCCAAGTATTTAGATTCACGAAGGTATAGTACAGATAAAAGCAAAATAACTTCATCAAAAGCTCCCTTGACGAATACTCCTAATAAAACTAGAGACATCATATCAGACTCTACTTTAATAGAAGTATAACGGAGGAAAAGCTATGCAAGTAATCTTACCAGATGAACAAATTCATCAAATTCAACTTTTACTCTCTAATCTTATAAAGAAAGAAATCAGAGAGCAATTAGACAAGAGCGGTATCGATAGTCCCTATTTGAACAAACAACAAGCTTGTAACTATTTAGGTATATCAAATAATACACTGGATTCTTGGATTGTAAAAGGCTTACCCAAAATCAAAATCGGTAAAACGATTCGATTCCATAAAGACGCTATCGATCAATGGCTAAACTTACATAACTAGAAATATCAAGATTTTTGTTTTATAATAGTCATGATATTTTCTGGTTCGATACACAAGGAGAATATCATGACTATCACTAAAACACAAAATGGTACTTATCGTTTAAAAATCTACATTCCAATAGATGCACGAATGCCACTTGGCATCGTCAACAACAACTATTACGATAAACGATTCAAAACAAGAAAGGAGGCAAGACAAGCAGAAATAGACTTGCTTACCAAGTTAAATCAAATTGAAGATAATGAATTTACTGGATTAGGTAAAGGAGAAATCCTTTTCTCAGACTTCTATCATAATATTTGGTGGGATTCCTACAAATCAGGACAAACAACATCTACTGTTAAACCACCAAGTAAGTCAACTATCTCTAATACTAAAACTTGTTTCGAAAGACATATATTGCCACTTCTTGGAAATTATACAATACAGTTTCTAAATCAAAACAAGCAGGTTATTTTAAACCTTATGACAGCAAAAGCTAACGAATATGCGAACTTTAAATCTTTACGTAGCTATGTGATTTCTATTTTTGATTGGGCAGAAGAACTTGAATATATAGAAGCTAATAAAGTTGCCAAAATATTAAGAAGAATAAAAGCCACTAAAAAGATTCAACTTGATGAGTCCAAGAGAGAGGAAGATTTATATCTGACACACGAGCAACTACAAGACTGGTTCTTAGCCTTTCAAAAAGATTTAGAGGACGAAAAGATTTCACTCAAAGATTATGTCCTATTCTATCTCACATTCTTTTTAGGGGATAGAAAGTCTGAATCCTATGCGCTACAATGGAAACATATTGACTTTGATAAATCGCAAATTCAATTACTCCAAGCATTAGATAGATATGGAGAAGTAAAATCAACAAAAAGCAACAAGAAAACTGTCTTTTCTGTTTCAGGTGACTTACTCCAATTGCTCAAAAATTGGAAAGAACAACAAAGATATGAATTAGCAAAGTTCGGCATCATCAGTAATCCAGAACAATTTGTTTTTACATATATCGACACAAAAGGAAACATCAACAAGCCTTTACATGCTGACTATCTGAACAATAAAATGAAAAGTATTAGAAAGCGACATAAAGAACTAGCACACGCTACACCACATAAACTGCGACATACAGGAGCAACGCTGGCTAAACAAGCAGGAATGAGCTTAGAAGCTATTTCTGAAGCACTAACACACAGCGATACAGGTACAACTCAAATTTATGTCAATACTTCTAACGTTGTTCCTATGACCGTTGGTGAATTTGCTTTAAAGTCTCTAAAACAATAAGGTAAAAATAAGGTGAACTTTGAGGTGAATTTTTTAAAAAAAGACGAAAAAAACACCCATAAGGTAAACTTTTGGGTGCTTTGAAACGTTGATATAATCGTATTGATTAACGTTTTGAGAATTGTGATGCTTTACGAGCTTTCTTAAGACCTGGTTTCTTACGTTCAACTTTACGTGAGTCACGTGTAAGAAGTCCTGCGCGTTTCAATGAATCGCGGAAGTCTGGGTCTACTTGAAGAAGGGCACGAGCGATACCGTGACGGATAGCTCCTGATTGACCAGCGTATCCACCACCTACAACGTTAACGAAAACGTCGTATGAACCTGCAGTTGAAGTAACTGCGAATGGTTGGTTGATTACAAGACGAAGGTCAGCGTGTGGGATGTACTCTTCAACATCTTTTTTGTTAACAGTGATTTTACCAGTTCCTGGAACAAGGCGAACGCGTGCAACAGCGTTTTTACGACGTCCAGTACCTGCATATTGTGCTTGTGACATACTTTATTGTTCCTTTCCTTAGATAAGTCCTGAAATGTCAAGAACTTCTGGTTGTTGTGCAGCGTGAGTGTGCTCAGCTCCAACAAATACTTTCAACTTCATACCTTGAGCGCGTCCAAGAGTATTGTGTGGAAGCATACCTTTAACTGATTTCTCGATCAAACGTACTGCATTTTTAGAACGAAGTTCACCTGCAGAGATTTGTTTCAATCCACCTGGGTGGTTTGAGTGAGTGTAGTAGATTTTATCAGTTGCTTTTTTACCAGTCAATTTAACTTTTTCAGCATTGATAACAATCACAAAGTCACCTGTATCAGTGTGTGGTGTAAATGTTGGTTTGTTTTTTCCGCGAAGTACGCTAGCAACTACTGCAGAAAGACGTCCAAGTGGTACATCAGTTGCGTCAACTACGTACCATTTACGTTCAACTTGGCCTGGTTTAGCCATAAATGTTGTTTTGTTCATGATTTCTCCTATATATAGTTCGATTTTTGTTTACGGTGATGGGTGTTCCTTCCCATCGAAAAGTATTTGGAAGGTTCCGGGGCCTTTCAAATGGGGTAAACAATACCGCCTACTATAATACCAAATTTCACCCCTAAAAGTCAATAGATATGAAAAATATTTTTCTAAATTCCACTCTTTTTATCTCTAAAAAACCTCGCTTTCGCGAGGCTCTTCTATTTATAAGATAAGGCACGTCTAAAGGTTTTCCAGATTCCTAAATCATCTGTTTGCAGAACGAGACTAGCATACATGCGTCCGATAAATCCTGTTGCTAGCACCGCAAAAATCACTGTAATAGCAAGTGAAATCCATGCTTCTACTCCCCCTGCATAGCCATTAATGGTTCTAAATGGCATAAAAAAGGTCGAAATAAAGGGAATATAAGAACCAATCTTCAAGATGAGATTGTCACCAGCTGCACCTAGAGCTGTCACTCCAAAAAAACCACCCATAATCAAAATCATCAAAGGCGACAAGGCTTTTCCTGCGTCCTCCGGACGAGAAACCATAGAACCTAGAAAGGCTGCCAAGACTACATACATAAAGAGACTGACCAAAATAAAGAACAAGGTATTCAGTGAGAAAGCATCTCCCAAGTGATCCAAAATACCAGACTGAGCCAAGAATGGCAAATCTTTAAAGAGCAAAATGGCTGCCAGACCACCTACAACATAAATCCCGATATGCGTTAAAATCACTAGAAATAGAGCCATCATCCGCGCATAGAAATAGTGACTAGCCCTTATGCTAGAAAAGACGACTTCCATAATTTTGGTGCCTTTCTCACTGGCAACTTCCTGAGCCGTCACACCCGCATAGGTAATCAGGATCATATAAAGAAAGAATCCTAAGGCGCCTGCTGCCATTGTTTGAATAAACTTTTTATTTTCCTTGGCTTCATCAATCTTTTCTGTGAATTGAATTGTCTGCGCTAAGCGTTTTTCCTGCTCTTGAGACAAGGAAGCAGTTGAACGATTAAGCTGATTTTGTAGTTCATTGAGTGTACCTGTAACTGCAAATTTAATTCCATTTTCAAGCGACGTTTCGCCATGATAAACTGCCTTTAAAACACTATCTTCTTGATCAATAGTCAGATACCCTTTTAATTTTTCATCTTTAATCGCTTCTTTGGCACTTGCTTCGTCTTTATAGTCAAAGTTAACACCATTTACATTCTTCAGTCCTTCTGCTACAGATGGCACTGTTGTCACTACTGCCACTTTATCATTTTTAGCCATTGAAGAACCTTGGAGATAGGCAATGCCTACAGAGATTCCTAAAAAGAGGAACGGCGAAATCACCATAAAGAAGAAACTCCACGATTTGACATGTCGAAGATAGGTTTCCTTGATTACAACCCACATATTTCTCATACTTCCACCCCTGATTCTAATTTAAAGATCTCATCGATTGTTGGCGCTTGCTGGTCAAAGGTTGCGATATATTGCCCTTGAGTCAAGATTGGGAAGAGTTCTCTTCCAGCGCTCTCATCCTCCAAGATCAATTTCCAACTACCTTGTTTGGTCAAGCTCACCTGTTTAACATGAGGAAGTTTTTCCAATTCTTCCTTGCTTCGTTCACTTGAAACAAAGAGACGCGTTTTCCCATATTGATTTCGGACATCCTGAACTGGTCCATGCAAGACCACACGGCCATCTCGGATCATGAGAATATCGTCACAAAGCTCCTCGACGTTGGTCATGACATGGTCAGAAAAGATGATGGTTGCCCCACGTTCTTTTTCTTGAAAAATGACTTGCTTGAGCAATTCTGTATTGACCGGGTCCAATCCACTGAAAGGCTCATCCAAGATAATCAAGTCTGGTTCATGAATCAGAGTAATAATGAGCTGAATCTTCTGCTGATTTCCTTTTGACAGACTCTTAATTTTATCTGTCAGCTTCCCTTTCACTTCCAACCTCTTCATCCATTGAGGGAGTTTTTCCTTGACCTCCTTGGCATCCATACCTTTTAGAGTCGACAAGTAACGAACTTGCTCAAGGACTGTCAATTTAGGCATGAGACTACGCTCTTCAGGCAGATAGCCAATCCGAGCATAGGTCTCCTGACGAATATCCTGACTATCCAGACTGATTTCTCCTTGGTATTCTAAAAACTTCAAAATACTGTGGAAAATCGTTGTCTTCCCAGCACCGTTTTTCCCGACTAATCCCAAAATACGACCTGGTCGCGCTTGAAAGTCAATACCAAACAAAACTTGCTTGGATCCAAAACTTTTCTCTAGACTTCTTACTTCTAGCATCTTTCACCTCCGAAATTTCTTTCACTCATTATACTTCTTTTTGATAGCCTTTACAATGATTTCTGTCCATTTTTAGAAGACTAATGCTATGTAAAATATGGCATGGAGCGTTTTTAGTGATAAATCCATTATACAGTAGTAAAGTTAATTTATCCACTCTGCTCCTCAACTGTCAGTTTTTGATCCTGAATTGTTATTTGAGTAAGTTCTTTTTCCAAATAGCTTTTCCCTAAAAATCATTACATCATATGTTCTCATTTGTCAAAAATAAAAATCTTATCTATTTACTTTGACATAAAACATCATCAAATAGCAACTATTATCAATTAAAACATTACTTAACAACTATCGTCCTCTATATGACTACCATCTTTGAAGAATTACCTATCTATATATGAATAGTTATTCCTAAACCTAAAAATTTTGAAATCAAGTTGACCTAAACCACTCAATACCTCATGAAATTTAGGATTTAGATTCACTGATCAATTTACCTGTATCAAAAATCTCCTAGCAGACTTTCCTGCTAGGAGATTTTCTTATGAGAGATACTTGTTTAAGCTCTGAAAATCAGATTCATTATCTAATAATCAAACAATCTACCAATTAAGCTTCTTCGTCTTCTTTACGACGACGGCCTGCAAGACCGAGACCAAGTAAGGCACTTGCAGCAGCTGCTACCATAGCTACAGTAGAATCTGCTGTACCTGTATTTGGCAACTCTTTAGCTACTTTACGTGCATTTACTTGTGCTGATGCTGTTTGACCAACATTAGCTGCTGCTTGAGTAGTAGCTGGAGCTACAGCTGGTTTTTGAGCAGCTTGGTCATTACCTGGAGTTGCATGATCAGTTGATGGAGCAACTTTCTCCATGAAGTCTTCGATACGTTTAACCATTGCATCCACTTCTGCTTGAGTTGCGGCTGCATTGGCAAATACTTTCTTAGCATCTGCTGATAATTCATTCGCTTCTTTTGCAGTATCTGCATCAAACTTAAATTCATCTAATTGATGGATAGCAGCTTCTAACTTAGCTTTATTTACTTTCGCTTCAGTGTTAGTAGCTCCGTTATTTGCTCCATTTCCTTCATTTCCATGATTTTGTGGAGCAACAACTTCAACAGGTACGTTGATTTCTTCTACACTGCCATCTGATAACTTAAGTGTTACTTTAGCTACTAGTCTACCTAAAGCTGATGTTGTAGGTTTTTCAACTTTAATAACCTCTACATCCTTCGGTAAGTTTACTTTAGATAGTACTTCTTGATCTGTTAAAGTTTCTCCTTGTTTAACAGAGACGAATCCATTGACTAATAGAGATGATAAGTCAAATGCTTCCACTTCATTAATTGCTGCATCATCTTTGTAAATGTCATTACGAAGAATTCTATCTACTTCTGCTTGAGTTGTAGCTGCATCGATTGCTTTCTTGGCATCGTCCGCTGCTTGCTTAGCTGCGGCTTTGGATGCTGATTTTTCTGATTCTGAAAGTTTATCGTTGGCGTCGATTGCCGCTTCTTTGTCTGCTAATGCTGCATCTACTGCGGCTTTGGCATTATCTTTTCCAACTTCCGCAACTGATGAGATAGAGTCCGTACCTTTCGTTACGTTTGCATCTACTTCTGCTTGAGTTGTAGCTGAGTCAATAGCTTTCTTCGCATCTTCAGCTGCTTTCTTAGCTGCTGCTTTGGCTGCTGATTTTTCTGCTTCTGAAAGTTTAGCGTTGGCGTCGATTGCCGCTTCTTTGTCTGCCAATGCTGCATCTACTGCGGC
>NZ_AEDU01000029.1 GCF_000148525.1 Streptococcus mitis SK564 | reverse complement strand
GGAGATTCTGGTTTAGAGTTAGGATTTTTTGGATCTGTACCTTTTTCTACTTCTTCTTTATCAGTGACGCCATCGCCATCTGTATCAGCTTTAGTAGGATCCGTTCCTTTCTCTGCTTCTTCCTTATCAGTCAAGCCATCGCCATCTGTATCCTTAGTTGTTGGATCTTCTGGTTTAGATTCTGGTTTAGAGTTAGGATCTTTTGGATCTGTGCCTTTCTCTACTTCTTCTTTATCAGTGACGCCATCGCCATCTGTATCAGCTTTAGTAGGGTCTGTGCCTTTCTCTGCTTCTTCCTTATCAGTCAAGCCATCGCCGTCTGTATCCTTAGTTGTTGGATCTTCAGGTGAACTTGGATCTTTAACCGTTACCTTAACTGGAACTTCTTCTTTAGATCCATCTGGGTATGTTACAACTACTGTCGCATCTTTTTCACCTGGTGTTGCTGTATCTACTGGATCTTTGAAGGCTACTTTTGTACCCTTAGGAAGATCTTTTACATTTCCAATTGAATCTTCTGCTTTTGGTTTGTCACCAACTTTAACAGTTTGTGGTTTAGCTGTTGGTGTGTTCTTATCTGCATCTGTTGGTTTTTTAGTTACAAATTCTGACAATGGTTTTGTATCTGTAGAATCATCTGTATATGTTACTACAAGATTTCCAGCGTTATCTTTTGCTACTGATTTAATCTTACCATTTTTATCAACTGCAGTATTTTTTGCAATATTCGCGTCGTCGTTATCCTGCTTGTACTCAAGTTGCAGTTTTTCTTTGATTTTAGCTAAGTCAGCTTCTGTTACGTTTGCTGGATCTGTTACAGCAACTTTTTCAGTTGGTGTCTTGATATCGTACTTATCCGTTTGAGATTTAACGATGAATTGAACATATCCTGGTTTTTGTTGACGTGCTGCGTCATCATCATTTTCAACATTATAGTTTACACCTGTCATTGATTTAGCATTATCGCTATCTTTAGCCTCAATGAAACTTGTCCACTTCTGACCAGCGTTAAGGTTTGTAGTACCAGTCATCTTGATAGTAGCTGTTCTCTTATCAGCAGAGACTGTTCCTTCGCCAGTTACCGCACCATTTTCAACTTTACCTGTTGTTAATCCATAACTTGCCGCATTATCCGATGTAGTATTTACAGGTCCACGTAGGTATAAGTCTTTAACTTCAGTTTCGTCTTTACCTGTGAATGTTAAATCAGTCTTTTCACCTGTATAAACGTAGATCTGACGTTTAGCAGCATTTGAGTATGGTACTTCTACTGTTGGTGTAACATTCGTACGTGCAAAATCAGTCAATGGTTTTGTATCTTTAGAACCATCTTTATAGGTTACAACAAGATTGTTTCCATCTTTTTCTACTTTATCAACAACTTTTGAAGCATCTTCTACTTCTTGACCTTTTTTGTCAGCTAAACGTGCATCTGGATTGTTTTGAGAATATTCAACTTTAACTTTCTCTTTAATTTTTTCAAACTCTTTATCAGTAACATTGTTAGCATCCGCTACAGGAAGTTTTTCCTCTGGAACCTTAATATCATATTTCTTAGTTTGAGCTTTTAATACGAAAGTTACTGCACCTGTGTCGGTTAGATATGTACCAACAATTTCTCCATTATTTTTAGTTTTGGTTGCCTTATTAGTAATCTCTGCCCCATCTGTATCAGTTGCAGCTGCATAACGAGTTACAAGTTCTAATGAATCTGATTCTGTTTTTGGTAATCTATTTTCAGCAATACCAGAAACTTGTCCTGTTACTTTGATTTTTGCTGGGGTATTTGTTTCAGAATTGATCGCTGTTACAGTGTAGCCCCATTCATTATCTTGTTTTTCTGGGTTCCCATCAACGTTATTTAGGGCAATATTTCCACCTTTTTTAAGTGAAGCTGATTTAATTTTTCCAGAATCGTCGTTAAAGGTAATATCAACATCAGCTTCTTCTCCAGTATAAAGATAAACTTCTTTTTTGTTTGGAGCTGGATCTGAGTATGGAATACTTACTGTTGGTGCTACGTTGTCACGTGCAGGAGTTGTTGGGTTAACTAGATATGCTGCTGCAATCTTATCTTTTGATCCATCAGGATAAGTGATAGTAAGGTTACCCTTTTCATCTACACTGTATGTCGCATTTGCTGGAAGATTTGGGTTCGCAGTTTTAACAGAGTCGATGATCTTGTTCTTTTCATCTTCAGAAACCTTGTTAGGATCTGCAACATCTACTTTTGTACCTGCAACTGGTTCATACTTCTTAGCTGACTCAAGAACAACAACTCTAAGAACATCTCCAACTGAGCCTCCCTTTTTACCACGAGCAACGAATCCAACATCTACAGTGCCTGCCTTTTGTGTCTCGGCAACTGTACCCTTGTATTTATTATGTTGTTCTTTAAAGGTTCTTCCACCTGCTGTTTGGAAGAAGTAACCCTGTGGATACACTCCTGTGACCCCTGTTGCATTTTGAGGAGCAGCGAATTGCTCAAGAGAAGGATCCGCAATTGCCCAAACGTCAACATCAATCTCATCTCCAGGATAAACTGTTACAAGGTTCTTAAACAATGTAAGTTTCACATGACCATTAGTTTTTTCGCTTTTTCCTCCTTCAGCCAATGGTGTTTTTGTAACTGTAATCGGTGCACTCTTAGATGACTCTGTTCCACCTGCTGGTGTTGAAGTAGCTGTAATCTCTCCTTCTGGAAGGCTGTTTGTAGGGTGAACAGTGGCTACACCTTGGTCGTTAGCTACAGCTTCACCAATCACAACGCCATCTTTGTTGTAAAGCTTAACAGTTGAACCTGCTGGTGCTTTGATAGTCACATCAGCTGGCGTACTTGCTTTACCTGCCAAATCATTGACAATTTCTGGACCGCTAGTCGCTGCATCTGCCGCTGGTTTATTAGTCGCTGCACCTGGTGCTGGCGTGCTTGGTTTCGGTGTTTCTGGTTGTGGAGTAACTGGCGCTGGAGTTGCTTCTACAGGATCACTTACTTCTGATGTTTTACCATTTTTAGTAGCTGTCGCTGCTATAATACCGGTTGGAATGTTTACTGTTGGAGTGATGCTTGCCACACCTTGGGCATTCGCAACGGCTGTTCCAAGTTTAGTGCCATCTTTGGCGAACAGAGAAACTGTAGACCCCGCTTCTGCTTTCACTTCAACCGGAGTTTTAGTGTTAGCTTTACCTGTTAGACTTGTCGTGATAACTGGCTTAGCTGGTGCTACTGCTTCTTTTTCAACAATTACTTTTACAGGAACTTCTTTTGTAGATGTATCCGGGTAAGTTACAACTGCTGTTGCTCGTTTTTCACCTGGAGTTTGTGTATCTACTGCATCCTTGTACTTAACTGTTGTTCCTTTTGGAAGAGTGTCTAAGTTTCCAATTGATTTTGTCGCATCTGGTTTTTGACCAACTTTTACAGTTTGATCTTTCGCTGTTGGTGTGTAAACATCAGACTTCCACATCTTTATAGGGTTAGTTGCAATGTTGGCGAAACCTGCATTGGCACCAGCAGTGGCGCTACGCATCATACCAAACACAACCTTCATATCTTTTATCTGTTCGTTAGTTGTTGTTTTAGGGACTTCAGTTCTAAAACTCCATGCATAGGCATCATACCCATCACCACCTGTAGTCGAACGATCCACAATCAAACGTTTGTCATTCAAGACAGCATTATTCAATAACTCTTTAGTTTTCGGAGAAGAATCAGACGCCGCACTCTTGAAATATCTGTCCTCCTGACCGGCAAGTTTTTCTATAGCACGACCATAGATATCACTTTCCCAACCAGAAGCCAAAGCAAAGGTATCTTTCTGAGCTCTTGGTAATCCAGCAGCTGTATTTGGTGATGGATTTTCAAATGTTACAGAACTACTCAACGCTGAACCATCAGGTTTTATACGTTCGAGTCTTTTAGTTTTAGGATTTAATTTACCGTTGATTGGGCTCGCATATTTTGCACGTGTAATAGCCTTTGGCATATTAACTTCTGCAGGAATTTGGATGAAGTTTCGATATACATCTCCTCCATCTGTATTATACACATTAGCTAGATTTTCTGCATGATCATTATAAAAGACAAGCCAATCTAATGAAGTAATCTTCCCACTATTGTCTTTATTATATTTAACTTTATAATTTGTAACTTTAGAAACTACATTAACAGCGTCATCTGTAGACGTGTATCTATTAACATCATTAAGGATATAGGCATCACTATGACCATTTGCGGCTGCATTTGTACCTTCTGAATAGGCAACTTCCGCTCTAAAAGCATTGTTTTTATCTAATGCTTTACCGTTACGTGGGTCGTTAGATCCTGTGTTTTCGATTGAGTTAGATTCTGATTTTTTCTCAGTATTTTCTGCTTTTTTACCTACAGTTTCTTTTCCGTTAGTAGTGTCTACTGCTGGTGTTTCTTTTTTATCTACAGGTTTATTTTTTAATTTAGTGTTAGCTGTAGTTACAAGTTTATTGTAAGCTTTTGTGATTTCATCTTGAGTTGTTGCGTTTGCTAATGTAGCTTTTGCAGCTTCTAAGTCAGCTTTTAATACCGCAACACTCTCTTCTGTTTTGTTATCATACGTTCCGTTAGCTAATTTTGCTTCGATTTCTGCAATGTAGTTTTCAAGTTTAGTTTTATCTAAAGCTTTAACTTCTTTTGCAGTTTCTCCATCAAGTTTTGCTGTTACAGCTGGTGTTGTAGTAACTTCTGGCTTGATTTCTGCTACAGCAGCAGGTGCCTCATAAGTCTTGCCATCTCCGTTCGGTGTAGGGTTAACATCCCCAGTAGTCGAGTTGTTTGGTACAGTAGTTTCTGCTGTGTTTGCGTGAACCACTTGAGTAGCTAAGCTAGCTCCGACCGCAAAAACAAGAGAACAACCGAATAGGAAGTGCTTTCCTTTTTTGATCATTCTCCAGTTCTTTTGCTCTGCATTTTTACGATTAAAATACACTACATTTTCTCCTTTTGATTCCTAAAAATAGCATGTAATACACATACACTCAACATTATAATTTATATAAGCAGATTTGTCAATTATATTAATTATTTTTTATTTTTTTCCAGTATTTTCAGAATATTTCAGGATTTAAACCATTCACCATATTATAATATTGCAATAAAAATAAAATCCCCCTTTTCTTCAAAACTATGATAAATGCTATTTTTTGAATACTTATGAAGAATATATTGATTTCACCTACAGCTAGCTCTTCCCTTTTGACCGTCAAAAAGTAGAAAACTATGAAAGTAAAGCTTATCAGATACCAATACTCTTCGAAAATCTCTTCAAACCACGTCAGCTTTCATCTGCATCTTCAAAACTAGTGTTTTGAGCAACCTGCAGCTAGCTTCCTAGTTTGCTCTTTCATTTTCATTGAGTATAAACTATGGTCAATAAGAAATCATTCTCTCTGACCATCTCTTTGAAGCATTACACGCCGTCTAGGGACCTGCATTTATACCTCATCAAAAAAAGCCCCATACTATCTGTTATTCAGGAATTCCCACTACAGATAGTATAGAGCTCAAGCAGCAGTTACAAAAACTGCAACTGCTTTTCTATTCTTGCATGGTGTAACCGACACCACGCACGGTTTTAATGTAGCTTTTTTGACCTTTTACATCAAGCTTGCTACGTAGATAACGGATGTAGACATCCACGATATTCGTTTCGGTCGCACTTTCATACTTCCAGACACTTTCCAACAACTGCTCACGAGTCAGAACTTTCTTGCTTCCCATAAGAGTAGCCAAAAGGTCATACTCACGTCGCGTCAGAGCAATCATCTCCTCGCCACGATAAACAGTATGATGTTCTACATCCATACGCAGATTGCGGTAAGACGTTGGAACCTTCATCTGACTGCAGTGTTGATCGATAAAGTCCCGACCTCGGAAAATCGCTGAAATACGAGCTACCAGATTCTCAATAATAACTGGCTTATAGATGTAAGAAACGGCAAAGTGTTGGATTGTTTCAATCTGATCTTGCAATTCTTCACGATGGTCCAAGACCATTATCACTGAAGCTGGCTTAGTCCGACTCAGCTTCTCTGCAAAATCCTGGGCTGTCATATCCCCCAGACGAGCATTCAATAAAATCAAGTCATAGTCTGTCTGAAGAGCCGTGGAGAGGGCTTTTTGCCCCTCCTCAACCTGATCAACTCGGTATTGCTCTTTTTGGAGTTCCAAACTTAAAAAATGAGCTAGATTTCGTTCTTTCTCAAGTAATAAAATCCGTTTCCCCATGGCAGACCTACTTATTTTTCGTCATACCAAGAGTAGTGGAATGTTCCTTCTTTGTCTTTACGTTGGTAAGTGTGGGCACCAAAGTAGTCACGTTGCGCTTGGATCAAGTTAGCCGGAAGGTCAGCTGAACGGTAGCTATCAAAGTAAGTAATAGCTGCTGAGAAAGTTGGCACTGGCACACCAGCTTGAACAGCAAGAGCTACGATATCACGCACTGCTTGTTGATACTTAGCAGTAACATCCAAGAAGTACTCATCCAAAAGAAGGTTAGCAAGGTCTGCATCACGGTTGTAAGCATCTGTAATCTTTTGCAAGAAACGAGAACGGATGATACAGCCATCACGCCAGATAGATGCGATGTCTGCAAATGGCAAGTTCCAGTTGTTTTCTTTAGAAGCTACACGCAATTGCGCAAAACCTTGTGCGTATGAAATGATTTTTGAGAAGTAAAGGGCTTGACGGATCTTTTCAATCAACTCAGCCTTGTCTCCTTCAAATTTGAAGTCAGCTGGTTTTGGAAGAACCTTGCTAGCATGTACACGTTCTTCTTTATAAGTAGAGATGTAACGTGCAAATACTGACTCAGTAATTAGTGACAATGGCACACCAAGGTCAAGTGATGATTGGCTAGTCCATTTACCAGTTCCCTTGTTACCTGCAGCATCAAGGATGTAGTCTACGATTGGTCCGTCTTGACCTTCGTCGTCTTTACGGCTCAAGATATCAGCTGTGATTTCAATCAAGTAGCTGTCCAATTCACCCTTGTTCCACTCAGTAAAGATTTCAGCCATATCTTCAGCAGAAAGACCGAGCAAGTGTTGCATAAGATCATAGCTTTCTGCGATTAATTGCATATCACCGTACTCGATACCGTTGTGAACCATTTTCACATAGTGACCAGCTCCATCAGGACCGATGTAAGTCACACATGGTTTGCCATCTTCTGGTGCTTTAGCTGAGATTTCTTCAAGAACATCCGCAACCAATTCGTAGGCCTCTTTTTGTCCACCAGGCATGATAGACGGACCTTCAAGGGCACCTTTTTCACCACCAGAAACCCCAGTACCAATAAAGTTGATACCTGAGTTTGCCAATTCTTCATTACGACGGATTGTATCTTTGTAGAAAGTGTTTCCACCGTCAATCAAGATATCACCCTTGTCAAGGTGTGGAAGAAGGGCTTGAATTGTAGCATCTGTACCAGGTCCAGCTTGAACCATGAGCATAATACGACGAGGTTTTTCGATTGAGTTTACAAAACTTTCAACGTCATAGCTTGGTACAAAGTTCTTTTCAGGATGGCAAGCAATTACATCTTCAGTTTTTTCTTTACTACGGTTGTAGATAGCAACTGTGTAACCACGAGATTCAATATTAAGGGCAAGGTTACGACCCATTACGGCCATACCTACGACACCAAAGTTAGCTTTTGTCATTTGACACTCCTCTTATTTAATTTGTTTTATTTTATCATTTTTACTTTTGAAAAGAAAGAATTTTGTAACGGCTACTTAGAAGTCCAAGGCATCCGCATGTCCAGAACCATTTCCAACAAAATATCCTGTCTTACAGTTAAGGGTAAAGAGATAGGTTCCATCTGGCTTATAGAGGTTGTAATAACCATTGCCATTAACGATATTGACACGTTCAAGGATATATTGGTTACCAGTGATATAGCCACGCGAACGTGAAGTCGCTAAAATTTGTTCTAAGACACCATCCGCAAAATCCCAGGCAGAGTTGTTACTATCATCAATAGCAGACTGATTATAGGCAACACGACTAGCACTTCTTTGAACAGCAACCCCTGCACTCGAGAGACCCATATTGACTTCACTGCGACTACTTCTAGTCTCATTTGAACTACTTGGTTTTGTCTCACTAGTCGTATTGGAGCTTGCTTGGCTAGAGCTTGAACTGCTAGTTTGACTTGAACTTGAGCTGGAAGCACTTGTTTGCTGGCTCTTACCAAGGCTGATAGCCTTATCTAGCACTTTATCAAGCTCCGTATTTCCAGTTTTAATATCCGTAAATTTAGCATCCGATTTGGCTTTGGCATTGGTATCCAGAATACCATCAACAATAGCTGGTTTTTCAAATTGTGCATTGACATCTTGAATGGCCTTGATTTGCGTTGTTAGACTATCATATTTAGATTTAGCAAGTGCATGTTCGCGACTACCTTCCAACTTATCAAGCAAGGTCTTCAGTTGACTCAGTTTATCAAACTGGCTATTCTTCAAAGCTGTTTTATTGCTATCTGTGTAGAAGGCATCGTATTGGCTATTGAAATCTTCTAAAATCGGCTGAATATTCTGCTCACTAGACGATGATTGAGCATTTTGGATTTCCTGTGTTGAGCGATTCACTTGACGGTAAACATAATAAGCAGTTCCAAGGATAAGAAGCGCTAAGGTTACTAGAATCCCATAAATCACCCATTTCTTCTTATTTTTTTCATCTTCACTATCCGGAACTCGAGAAAGTGTTGAAACTTCTTCCCCTTCAAACAATGGTACTTCTTCAGTCTCAAATTCTTCGACAGGGGGAACTTCTGAATCGCGTATGAATTCTAAATCATCGAACTGACTCAAGTCATCTTCTGCTACTGAGGACTCATCTTCTGTTGCCTCACGAATCTCTTGAAGCAAATCATCAAGAGTCGAGGTAACAGCTACCTCTTCTTTTTCGACTAACTCCTCTTTTTTGTATTGACGAGTCGCAAACTTATCTGCTTCGATTTCATCTTTGTGTTGCTTGACATACTTGTCCAAAATGGAATCTTCAGGCAAGACTCCTGCTTCCACTTCTTCATTTTTACGAATAGCTTGACCAACTGTTAACTCTTTTGCTTCATCAAAATCAAATCGCGGTTCTTGACCTTCTTTTTTATGACGATTCCGTCTTTTCTTACTCATGAGTATAACCTTTCTATTTTACCTCTTGGCGTTTAACACGCTGACCAAAATATTGATACAGATCCACTTTCAAGGTTCCGTTGTATAACTTACGTTTCTTATCCGCCTGACTACCATACTTACTTTCAAATGCTTCATCACTAGTTAGGATAAACTTACTCCAAGTTTTCAGTGGTGCAAATACTTGCCCCATCTCAGCATAGAGCTTGGTAACTCCTGCATCATCTGATAAACGTTCTCCATAAGGCGGATTGGAGATAATCACACCATTGATTTTATCAGAACGTAAATCCTGCACGCGCATCTGCTTAAAAGTAATGTCTCCTGCAACACCAGCTGCCTGAGCATTAGCTTTAGCAATTTCCACCATACGAGCATCAATATCACAGCCCATGATATCCAGTTCCAGCTCACGATCCACTTTTTTAGCCGCTTCTGTACGCACTTCCTGAATCAAGCGATCGCTAATCCAGTTCCACTCCTCAAATGCAAAAGAGCGACGTAGACCTGGAGCCATCTTTCGAGCAATCATAACCGCCTCGATACAGAAAGTACCCGAACCACAGGTTGGATCAATCAAAGGCTTGTCTGGATACCAGTTAGAAAGTTGTAAAATAGCTGCCGCCATGTTTTCCTTGATAGGGGCTCCCCCTTTTTCGGTACGATAACCACGTTTAAAGAGGCTAGACCCTGTCGTATCAATCATGACAGTTGCCACATCTTTGAGAATAGAGATCTCAATCTTAAACTCTGAGCCATTCTCCATCAAAGGAACCCCTTCTGAGCGAGCATAGTGTTTCTGCAATTTCTTGACAACAGCTTTCTTAGAAATAGCCTGAACACTGGGTTCATTGTGAAGTTTGGACTTAACACATTTGGCTTTTGAAATCGGGAACCGAGCTCCAAGTGGTAAATAATTTTCCCAATCTAAAGCGAAAACTCCCTGAAACAAGTCTTCAAAAGTCTTAGCTGGGAAAGCTCCTACGATAATTTTGATACGGTCTGCTGCCCGAAGCCAGAGGTTGGTTTCGATGATGGCTCTCGCGTCTCCTTGAAAACGAACACGCCCATTTTCAACCTGACAATCGTAGCCCAACTCTCGCACTTCTCGTCCCACAACAGCTTCAAGACCTGCTGCCACAGTTGCAATTAAATTAAATTCTTTTTTCATTTTACAGTCTTGCAAGACCTTTCTATATGTCCACTTTAAAAAATGAGGTTGAGAAAATTTCTCAGCCCCAACCTATATGCAATTTTCTATAAGCCATGTTTTGTTCCAGAAGTGACTAGGACCACTTCCTTCGATAATCATCTGTCTACCACTAACAGCTCTAGCTGATAGCAGTCAGAATACTACGTTCGTTTCCGCGTACTCCATGCCCCGACCAAAATTTGGGTTGCTAGCTTGAGGGGTTTACCGCGTTCCACTCTCTCCGTTTCCAGAAAGACTCCGTCACTGTGGCACTTTCAAGCCTACTCTGGCCTATCCAAGGACTTAGCCATTTCAACTGCCGTAACGATTTCTCGTCCCTAGGCTTATGGTTTCGCCTAGCACAAACACTACAGGCATCACAGCCTGTGCTAGCATGGACTTTCCTCATGAGAAGCAATTCTCCTCACGCGATTATCCAAAAATTGCATGTAACAAGACCTGAATTACAAATCAGTATTGTCTAAAATTTGTTTACCGAATACTTCTTTTTCAAGACGATTCAAGCGTTTCAAAATATCAAAATTCGTCATAGAAGATGAAGCAGCCACATCAATTGGATCTGGGTGACTAGGACTTGGAGCCGAACTCACTTGCGGTTTACGAGTTAATTCTTCCTTCAAATCCGCAATTTCCTGACGAAGTGACTTGACCAAGGCAGCATAGGTTTCATAATCCTTAATGACATCGTCTAAAAACTCATCAACTTCTACCTTGCTATAGCCACGGACTTCACGTCCAAACTCTTGTTCAAAAATATCTTTCGCTGAAAAAATAATACTTGCCATGTCTCTCTCCATTCTCGCTTGCTAGTATTATTATATAAAAAAAGGCAAACAAAAATCAAGGTCAAAGCTTCAATTTTCGGAAAAATTTTCAGCAAGTTCATTTAATTGATCAAATGTTAATCTCTTTATAAAATAGTCCTCTTGATTTTTCATCTTTTGGTAAAAATAAGCTAGTTTCGTTTCATTTTCTTCATCATAAAAAAGATAGGAACTGTTCGTATTTTCCAGTAAAAACTGCTGGTAATCTCTTAACTGCCCCTTGTGTTCATAGCGAGGATAGGCATATTTGACAAAGTCTACCTGCTTAAAACGACTCAGTTTCATCTGATTGCCTTCATTCCAATTTTCCCCATGGGTTTCAAAAGCAAAAATGGTGGCCAACTGGAAACCGTATTCGGTCTTCATTTCCTGAGCAACCTCTAAAACCCAATATTCAAAACCCAAAGTCCCTGTAAATACAAGCCAAGTCACCCCATCTGCTGCCATAGCTTCTAAATCCCTACGTATCGCTTTTTTAATCAATTTAAGACGAGGATCCTTGTCAGAAAACAAACCCAAATCAAAAGCAGAATAGCCTAAAACCAAAGCTGTAGTCATTTTTAACCCTTTCTGTGTAAATTTATGATATAATAGAGTGATGTTATTGTACCAATAAGGAGAATTATGGTCAACTATCCTCATAAAATTTCATCACAAAAAAGACAATCACCTCTTTCTCAACCCAAAAATTTCGCAAATCGAGGAATGTCTTTTGAAAAGATGATCAATGCTACCAACGACTACTATTTGTCTCAGGGCTTGGCTGTTATACATAAGAAACCAACCCCTATTCAAATCGTACGAGTGGACTATCCACAACGAAGTCGTGCCAAGATTGTTGAAGCCTATTTTCGACAAGCTTCAACGACGGACTATTCTGGCGTTTATAATGGATATTACATCGACTTTGAAGCCAAGGAAACAAAACAAAAACGTGCGATTCCGATGAAAAATTTTCATCCACATCAGATTCAGCATATGGAACAAGTCCTTGCCCAACAAGGAATCTGCTTTGTCCTTCTTCACTTTTCTTCTCAGCAAGAAACCTACTTATTGCCGGCACTTGATTTAATTCGCTTCTATCATCAAGATAAGGGACAAAAATCAATGCCACTTGGATATATTCGAGAATATGGATATGAAATCAAGGCCGGTGCCTTCCCTCAAATTCCCTATCTCAATGTTATCAAAGAACATTTATTAGGTGGTAAAACAAGATGAACAAACAAACTATCCTGCGAATAGCTAAGTATGTGAGTATCTGCTTCTTAACTTTATTTATCACAGCAGTTATGCTGGGAGGAGGCATATTTCTCTATTACGTCAGCAAAGCCCCAGCCCTATCTGAGAGCAAATTAGTCGCAACCACGTCTAGTAAGATTTTCGATAGTAAAAACGAACTCATTGCCGACTTGGGCTCTGAACGCCGAGTAAACGCTCAGGCCAACGAAATTCCTACTGATTTGGTCAAGGCTATCGTATCGATTGAAGACCATCGTTTTTTCGATCATCGCGGTGTCGATACCATCCGAATTATAGGAGCTTTTTTACGTAACTTACAAAACAACTCCCTCCAGGGAGGATCAACCCTTACCCAACAATTAATTAAGTTGACCTATTTCTCAACTTCCACTTCTGATCAGACTATTTCACGTAAAGCCCAGGAAGCTTGGTTGGCTGTTCAATTAGAGCAAAAAACCACAAAACAAGAAATTCTGACCTACTACGTGAATAAAGTTTACATGTCTAACGGAAACTATGGAATGCAAACGGCTGCCCAAAACTATTACGGCAAAGATTTGCGAGAACTATCACTACCTCAACTTGCCCTACTAGCAGGAATGCCACAGGCTCCGAATCAATACGATCCCTATTCTCATCCAGAAGCTGCCCTTGACCGTCGTAACTTGGTACTTTCAGAGATGAAAGGTCAAGGCTACATTTCTGCCGAACAGTATGAGAAGGCTATCAATACTCCTATTACTGATGGACTCCAAAGTTTGAAATCAGTCAATAGCTACCCAGCATATATGGACAATTATCTCAAAGAGGTTATCGACCAAGTAGAACAAGAAACTGGCTATAACCTTCTAACTACTGGGATGGATGTTTACACAAATGTAGATCAAGAGGCTCAAAAACGTCTGTGGGATATCTACAACTCCGATCAATACGTCTCTTACCCTGACGATGATTTGCAAGTCGCATCTACGGTCGTAGATGTTTCCAATGGTAAAGTCATCGCCCAACTTGGAGCTCGTCACCAAGCAAGTAACGTTTCATTTGGTACCAACCAAGCTGTGGAAACCAATCGTGACTGGGGTTCAACAATGAAACCAATCACCGATTATGCACCCGCCATAGAATACGGTGTATATGATTCCACTGCAACTATGGTTAATGATATTCCTTATAACTATCCGGGAACAAGCACACCTGTCTACAACTGGGATCGAGCATATTTTGGTAATATTACTCTGCAATATGCCCTTCAACAATCTCGTAACGTACCTGCCGTTGAGACACTAAACAAGGTTGGTTTAGATAGAGCCAAAAACTTCCTAAATGGTTTAGGAATTGACTATCCAAGTATTCACTACTCAAATGCTATTTCAAGTAATACTACCGAATCTAGTAAACAGTACGGGGCAAGTAGTGAAAAAATGGCTACCGCCTATGCCGCATTCGCAAATGGTGGTATTTACCACAAACCAATGTACATCAATAAAGTTGTCTTTAGCGATGGTAGCGAAAAAGAATTTTCTGACCCTGGCACAAGAGCCATGAAAGAAACAACTGCTTACATGATGACCGAAATGATGAAAACTGTCTTGGCATACGGAACTGGTCGTGGAGCCTATCTCCCATGGTTAGCGCAAGCTGGTAAGACAGGTACTTCTAACTACACAGATGATGAAATTGAAAAACACATCAAGAACACTGGCTATGTAGCTCCAGATGAAATGTTTGTTGGTTATACTCGTAAGTATTCTATGGCTGTATGGACAGGTTATTCGAATCGTTTAACTCCTATCGTTGGAGATGGTTTCCTAGTTGCAGCTAAAGTTTATCGCTCAATGATAACGTATCTATCAGAAGATACTCATCCAGAAGACTGGACGATGCCAGACGGACTTTTCAGAAACGGGGAATTTGTATTCAAAAATGGAGCTCGCCCAATATGGACTGAACCCTCTACTCAACAATCCTCAACAGCTGAAAGTTCAACTACACAGGCAAGTACTACGGTTGGTCAACAACCCAATAATGCTCCAGCAACTGATCCTAATCAAGGACAAGCTGTTCAACCGACACAACCAGTACAACCAACGCCACAAAATCCACAAGTTCAACAGCAACCACAACAGTAAACGAAAAAATCCTGAGAACTCTAAACTCAGGATTTTGTCATTTTCAAAATGAAATACAGAGATCAAGTACATTTCCCCACAATAAAACGCATACGATCAAGGCTTTCATCACCTGACAATATGCGTTTTGCTTTTAAAGACTTTTTGCTCAGTCTCTTTTTATCTTATTTCACATGTTTTGCGAGTTCTTCTTGCGCTTTTTTATTGGATTCTGCTTTTTCTTTCATCCATTTTTCTTGAGCTTTTTGATATTCATCTGCAGTAACTGCCTTGTCTTGAAGTTCAAGGTATTTATACAAGACTGGGTCACTTGTACCTTTATTTCCTGACAATGCAAATGGTATTGTAAATGGTACCATCTTAGACAAGATTGGACGACCAGTTTTAGAAGTTGTTGGGATGATCAAGGCACTATCTGTCAACCAAGCTTGGGCTGCTGCGTATTTATCATATCGTTTAGCAACATCTGTAGTCTCATCACCAGCTTCAGTAACCAATTTTTCGTAGTCATATAGACCTACTTTTTTAGCAGCTACATTATCTTCCCCTGAGTCAAATCCTAAATATGTTTTAGTACTTTCTCCTACAGAAGGTTTGATAATATCAAGGTAGGTTGATGGATCGGCAAAGTCTGGACCCCAACCGACATTATCTGATAAATCCCAGTCTTCGCCAGCAGCATTTTCGGCAAATAGAGTTACATTAAGCAATTCATCTTTTTGCAATTGTTGGATATCAATAACGACATTATCAGTTCCTAAAGTTGCTTCCAAGGATTGTTTCATAGATTGGACACGTTGAACTTTTGTAGTTGCTGTCTGGTCAACAGGCATATCTAGGTGAATTGGGAATTGTACTCCCTCAGCTTGTAGGGCTGATTTGGCTTTGGCAAATTCTGCTTTAGCTTTTTCTGGATTGTAAAGACCATCTTGTGAATCTGCAAGATTGACATCCTTCCATTCATCCCCATAAGTCACTAATTTTTCTTTGACTATATCGCCAAAGTTCTTCCCATCTGCTTGAACAAATGTTGGTGGCACAAAGAGATTACGCAAGATTTTGCTTGCTCCAGTTTCTCCATTCAACTGAGAAGCATAAGCTGTACGGTCAAAACCAAAGGCAATAGCCTGACGGAAATCCTTGTTTAAGAGAGCTTTTTTAGTAGATGTCTTTTGTTCGTCGCTAGTCTTAGATGTGTGTTTATAAGATTGACGGTCAATATTTGTTCCTACTAAATAAGTCGTAGAGTCTTGTTGAGTATAGACAATATTGTCTTTCATACTCTTCTCAAGCTCTGCGAAACTTGCACTTGTTGGATAAAGACGAGCTGCTGTAAGGCTACCATCTTTAAAGTTTTCTGCTGGTTTGCTGGTATCTTGCCCATCCCAGAATGACAATTTGACCTTGTCAATATGCACATTGTCTTTATCCCAGTAGTTCGGATTTTTCGCAAATTCAACAGAGGATTTAGTTACAATGGATTTCAACAAATAAGGGCCGTTATACAAGAGACTACTTGGATCCGTAGCTTTGGCAAAATCATCCCCTTTTGAATTCAAAAACTCTTCATTGACTGGCGCAAGCACACCCATGGTTGTTTTAGAATTCCAAAAAGTTTCAGGTTTGTTCAAGGTGTATTGGACTGTCTGATCGTCAAGGGCTTTAATCCCGACTTGAGCAAAGTCTGTGATTTCACCTTTGGCATAGGCATCCAGACCTTTGATTGAATCCTGTACCAAGTAAAGGGCTTCTGCTTTCTTATCTGTTGCATATTTAAGTCCTGTTACAAAGTCCTGAGCCTTAACAGGAGCGTACTCTTCTCCCTCAGATGTATACCACTTGGCATCCTGACGAATCTTATAAGTATAAGTCAAGCCATCCTTAGAGACCGACCAGTCTTCTGCCATTGAGGGAATAAGGTTCCCGTATTTATCATTTTCAAGTAATCCATCGATCACATTACTAGTAATCTCAGAAGTTGCTGCCTTACCAGTTGTCAAATAGTTGAGATTATCTGGATGTGTCTCGTAGGTAAAGGCAAAGGTTTTTTCACCTTGAGCACCTGAACCCCCAGAACAAGCAGCTAAAACACCAGCTGCTAATAAGGTTACTCCCGCAAGAGCCAATACTTTTCTTGTTTTCATAGTCTTCTCCTTTGTTTTTTTATTCATTATAGACTCTTTTTCAAGTCCTGTCAATAGAATTTTCTGAATTTTAGAAACTTATTTTTTAAACAACAACTCTGCGAAAATATGAATAATATCAAAAAACCTCAACTACATTAGGTAGTCAAGGAATTTTTTATACTATTATAAATAATAACTGGTAGTCAGTTTTACTTGTCTATACTCTTCGAGAATCTCTTCAAACCGTGTCAGCGTCGCCTTACCGTACTCAAGTACAGCCTGCGGCTAGCTTCCTAGTTTGCTCTTTGATTTTCATTGAGTATTAATCTAACTCATTTCTCACACACTGCAAGGCTGCTCCAATTACTTGGTGCATATCGTAATAACGATAATGTCCTAAACGGCCACCAAAAATAACCTTCCCTTGCTCATCAGCCAATTTTTTATATGATTTATATAAATGATTATTACGATCATTATTAACTGGATAATAAGGCTCATCACCTTTTTCCCATGTTTTAGAATATTCTTTAGTAATGATCGTCTTTTCTTGATTTCCAAACTCAAAATGTTTGTGTTCAATAATGCGAGTATATGGGGTATCTGCATCTGTATAGTTCACAACTGCATTTCCTTGGTAATTTTCCATATCCAAGGTCTCGTTTTCAAAACGAAGACTACGGTACTCTAGTTCTCCCAACTCATAGTCGAAGAACTCATCAATCATCCCCGTAAAGACAATCTTAGGAAAATCTTTCAGATATTGCTCTTTATTGGCAAAGAAATCAACATTTGTTTCTACATCAATGTTTTCATGATCCAACATTTTTTCAACTATTTGAGTATAACCACCAATTGGAATCCCTTGATAGGTATCATTAAAATAGTTGTTATCATAGGTCAGGCGTACTGGCAAACGGCGAATGATAAAAGCTGGAAGTTCTGTAGTTGGCTTGCCCCACTGTTTCTCTGTATAATCTTTGATTAATTTTTCGTAGATGTCTGTGCCTACAAGAGAGATCGCCTGTTCTTCCAAATTTTCAGGAGTTTTGCCATTTAAAACAGCACGTTGCTCATCAATCTTGGCTTGTGCTTCTGCTGGCGTTACAACTCCCCAAAGTTTATTAAAGGTATTCATATTGAATGGAAGGTTATAAATCTCTCCCTTATAATTTGCAACAGGAGAATTGGTATAACGGTTAAACTCTGCAAACTGATTTACATAATCCCAAATCTCCTTGTCAGAAGTATGGAAAATATGAGCACCATACTGATGAACTTGAATCCCTTCCTCTTCACGAGTATAGATATTACCCGCGATATGATTTCGTTTTTCAATGACTTTTACTTTTTTTCCTTTTAAGGCTGCTTCATGGGCAAAGACTGCACCAAAGAGACCAGCACCGACAACAAGATAATCGTACATCTTATGCTCCTTTGGAGTTTATCTGCCTCTTTTATTAGACTAGAAAATCATTCTACTACTTATCTCACTTCTTGTTTGTAAAATTCTTTCAAGGCATCTTGCCAAGTTGGAATAACAAATCCAGTAGCTTTAGCTTTAGTCAGGCTCATCGTTGAGTTTAGCGGACGTTTAGCTTTTGCTGGAAATTGACTGGAATCTACTGGCTTGATTTCCACATCTGTATCTTTCAAAATTTCAACTGCAAAATCATACCAAGTCGTGTCTTCTGTCGCATCATTTGACAAATGATAATAACCAAATTCCTTGCGGTTTGCAGCTAGGTAGGTCATGAACTCAGCCAAGGTACGAGTCCAAGTCGGACGACCGTGCTGGTCATTTACAACTGTTAAAGTCTTATGATTTTTCGCAAGATTTTGCATGGTAAAAACGAAGTTTTTGCCATAATTTCCAAATACCCAGGCAGTACGGATAATATAGAAATTAGATACATGCTTCTCAACTAACTCTTCTCCCATACGCTTAGTGCGTCCATATTCTGTCTGTGGATCTGGTCGGTCATCAACTTCCCACTCTTGTCCAACTGGTTTCTTACCGTCAAAGACATAGTCAGTAGAAATATAAACTAAAGTCGCACCATGCTTTTCAGATGCTTTTGCGACATTTTCCGTCCCCGTCACATTGATGGCAAAATCCAATTCTTTCCCTTCATCCTCTGCTGCATCAACAGCGGTGTAGGCTGCACAGTGGTAGACTAAAGTTGGTTTCACCTCTTCAAAAACCTTCTCAACCATTTCTGCATTGGTAATGTCCATCTCAGCCACATCTACTGCTACGTATTCTTCATTACGCTCATCCAATAAATAACGAAGTTCAGTTCCTAATTGACCATTTGCTCCTGTAATTAAAATCATATCTATACCTTTCTAATTTGCAACTCTTCCCAATATAGCAATAAAAAGCAGCGATTTCCTGCTTTTTATACTGTAATAATCTCCTGAGTCTTAGCATAATTGGCTTCAACAGCTTCTTTCTCTGCTTTCCACCATTCTTGATTATCTGCATACCACTTGATTGTTTCCTTGAGTCCAGCTTCAAAGTTAGTAAATTCTGGTCTCCAACCTAATTCATCACGGAGTTTACTGGCATCAATCGCATAACGAAGGTCATGTCCTGCACGGTCAGTCACATGATCATAGGCATCCGCAGCTTGTCCCATTTCCTTAAGGATAAGTTCCAAAACTTCCTTGTTGTTCTTCTCGCCATCAGCCCCAATCAAGTAGGTTTCACCGATTTGACCTTTTGTTAAGATTGTCCAAACACCTGAAGAATGGTCATTGGTATGAATCCAATCACGAACGTTCTTTCCTTCACCGTAAAGTTTTGGCTTAATTCCACTTAGGATGTTGGTAATCTGACGTGGGATAAATTTTTCAATGTGTTGATAAGGACCGTAGTTATTTGAACAGTTGGAAATCGTTGCTTTGACTCCAAAAGAACGCACCCAGGCTTTGACAATCAAGTCTGAGGCAGCCTTGGTTGATGAGTACGGAGAACTTGGGTTGTATTTTGTTTCAGCAGTAAATTTCTCACCTGGTCCTTCACCATGACCTGGCAAATCTTCGCGTAGAGGGAGATCCCCATAAACTTCATCTGTCGATACATGGTGGAAACGAATATCGTATTTACGTGTAGCTTCCAAAAGAGTATAGGTTCCGATAAAGTTAGTATGAATAAATGGCGATGGATCATTGAGTGAATTATCATTGTGACTCTCAGCAGCATAGTGAACAATAGCATCTGCTTGAGCTGCCAACTTGTCTACCAACTCTGCATCCGCAATGTCCCCAACAACTAACTCAACACGATCACCTAAAATTTCCTCAATATTAGCGCGGTTCCCAGCATAAGTCAATTTGTCTAATACTGTCACATGAACATCTGGAAAATTCTTGTAAACATAGTGGACAAAGTTGGAACCGATAAAACCAGCTCCACCTGTCACGATAATTTTTTTGTATTCAGTCATATTCTTTCCTTTTTACAAATCTTCTTTTTTCAAAGGTTTTACATCCTTAAGTAGTGGATGATTTTTATCTGCTTCTGAAACCTCTGCTTCTGCAAGATTTTCCCATTCGATGCCAAGACTTGGATCAGCATAGTTTACAAAGGCATACTTGGGTTTGAGTTCAAGAGCCCAGTAATCATTGACCAGATAACTATAAGAAACTGTATCTGATAGGACTTGGAAACCATTGGCCACACCTCTAGGAACAAAGATTCCCTTACTTGCATCAATTACTGTTTGATAGGTATTTCCGAAAGTTTCGCCCTCGCGTAGATCAACCCAAGAACCCAGAACTTTCCCACCATCTGCTACAGAGATGTACTTATCCCAAGGTTCTGCGTGGAGGCCACGGAGAACCTGTTTACGTGAGAAGGATACATTGTTTTGCAACTTTCCTTCTGCAAAGAAAGACTCTGGAAATCCAAGTGGGAGCATTTTTTCCTTTTGGAAATTTTCTTTAAACCAGCCACGATTATCACCATGAACAGGGATATCAAACTCCAACATACCTGGAATTGCATCAACCTTGCGTGCTGCAAGCGTCTTTCCGAAAAAATTATCTGTCATCTATGCTTCTCCAATCAAACGGAGCAGATACTGCCCGTATTCATTTTTCTTAAGTGGCTGGGCTAAGGCCAATACATCTTCGCGACTGATATAGCCCATACGGTAAGCAATTTCTTCTAAGTTTGCTACCTGAACATTTTGCATCCGTTGGACTGTTTCGATGTACTGTGAAGCCTCTAGTAAACTTTCATGAGTGCCAGTATCCAACCAAGCAAATCCACGTCCCATAACCTCAACCGATAAATCTCCACGATCTAGGTAAGCCTTGTTGACATCTGTAATTTCCAATTCACCACGCGGGCTTGGTTTTATATTTTTGGCAATCTCTACTACATCATTATCGTAGAAATAGAGGCCTGTAACTGCATAATTTGAACGAGGATGTTCTGGCTTTTCTTCGATAGAAATGGCGTTCATGTCTTTGTCAAACTCAACAACACCAAAGCGTTCTGGATCCTTCACGTGATAGCCAAAGACAGTCGCTCCTGAATCCTTGCTTGCTGCCTTTTGTAACATCTTAGAAAGACCAGGACCGTGATAGATATTGTCACCTAAGATCAGAGCAACGCTATCATCACCAATAAATTCTTCACCAATAATAAAGGCTTGTGCCAAACCATCTGGACTTGGTTGCTCTGCATAAGACAATTGAATCCCAAACTCAGAGCCATCTTGAAGAAGCTCTTTGAATCGATGCAAATCCTGTGGAGTGGAAATAATCAAAATATCCCTAATCCCAGCCAACATCAATGTTGAAAGTGGGTAGTAAATCATCGGTTTATCATAAACCGGCATAAGCTGTTTTGATGCAGCGCGAGTCAAAGGATATAAACGTGTCCCCGAACCACCTGCTAGAATAATACCTTTCATAAGTACAATCGTTCCTTTCGTTTCACCCAATACACAACACTGAATAAAAAGTGTTGTGTTCTTTATTTTAATCAAGAACACTTAATTCTACTACAAATACTGGAGAAGAGATTAAGCAAGTGATATCACCACTATCTTGAATTTCGATACGTGCATCTCTATTCATCAAACACAACCAACAAAGAAATTTAAACCCACCATAACATTATTGTAATCTGTACGAAAAATTGAAAAACAATTCTTCACCAGCTAGTAAAATAGCTCTACAAAGAATTCTTATTTTCAAAAATCCACCTTCTGCACCACTAGTTATATCTGAAATTTATGCAGATATTGTTCTATTCAATGATGCTAAGAGATTCTGTTCTTTGTGTATTCTGGTAGTTGCAAACAACTCACAAGGTTCGGCAAAAATGAATAAGACTGACAAGAAAATCTCTAGACCAAATTATTTTTATTCAATAAGCTGAATTTAGCTTCGTCTAATCTTTTAAATTAGGTTTTAAATAATCTTTTCACCTTGTCAGAATTAGGAGAAGTCACTATACGTATAACTTGTATTTTTAAAATGTCTCTCAATATTACTGTTAGTAGGAATAGACCGTTAAACTAGAATATATTTTAATTTTTCACTTATAGATTGTTGTTCATATCTTGCTTCATAATTGAAATCATTCTTTTAGCAACCGTGTCCCACGAATATTCTGCTTTATAATAATCTTGTTTAGTCTGAACATTTTTAAAAAAGTTTTCATCTTTTATCAAATTATACATTATGTCAGCTAAAACCTGTGGATTTTCCTCTTCAACAGGTAATAATAATCCAGTTTCATTATTTTGAATTAGGTTTGGCATTTCCATTAAATCACGACCGATACATGGTAAACCATAGCAAAGAGATTCAACAAATACAATTCCAAATGCCTCAAATCTAGAAGGTAAAACAAATACATCACAAAGATTATAATAACATTGTACCTTATCAGCTGGTAGATTACCTAAAAAATAAACATTCGGATTGTTAAATTCCATCGGAACATCTGAAGGACCTATAATGTACAACTCTGCCTCCGGCATGAGATTATTTTGCAAATAGACAAAAGCGTTATAAACAAGATCTCCTCCTTTACGAAAAAAATCTTTACCAATAAATAAAAACTTATTGCGTTCCTTATGAGAGTGGTCAAGAGATAGATTATTCATATTTGTTCCTGCCCCCACATAATGAACTTTTTCAACTGGAAGCCCTTGTTGAGCTATCAAGTATTCTGAAAACCATTTACTCATAGTAAATATTCCAGTAGCTTGATTATAAAATATTTCCTGTTTTCTCATTCGTCTATCTAGAATATCAGCCGGGACGTTTTGAAAACCACTATATTTGAACGATTGACTATTGTTTTGAGAACTCTCTATCAAATAATGAAGATTCAAGTCTTGATAGACATAAATTGGATTATCAGAAAAAGATAAAGGAAATTCATCAAACGTGAGGCAAATATCCTCTGGCGATAGATGAACTTGATTTTCAGCATATTTTATATACGTCATGTTCATATCAGATTTTCTAATACCTAAACGAACAAGCACTTTGTGCACATTCATTCTAAAAGTATAGAAAATATTCTGTTCCTCAACAATCTCGTATTTCCCTAAATATTTTTTTATATTAGTTATTGTCCCGGACCAATCCCAGGTCAGTTGCTCTTTGTTATGAATAATTCTTGGAATTACAATCTTCAAACTAACCCCTCCTAAATTTATGTTTGACCATATCTAAAACATGATTTAACAATCAATGGCTTTTTTAAAAGTTTTAACTCTAGTAAATAGACGATTTAACTTACTGAAGTAATGATAAAAATCAGAAGAAAATCTAGAAAGCAAGGTGAATTCTGAAAAGTTGAATTAATCAAAACATCCCTAATCACTGCTAACATCAATATCCAAAGTAGTATCAAATTATCGATCTATCATAAATCAGCATAAGTTATTTTAATGTAGCTCGAGTCAAAGAATATAAACATGTTCCCGAATCAGCTACAAGATCAATACCTTTTATAAGATAGTACTTTTTATTACTTTATTTGGTCTCACTTAAATTCCGCGTAAAATACGAACAATCTGTTTACTAGCATCACCATTTCCATAAGGATTACTAGCTTGACTCATTTTTTTATATTCTTCGGAATCGTTTAAAAGCATCTTAAAGTTTTGATAAATAGTCTCCTCATCAGTTCCAACCAATTTCAACGTTCCGGCAGCTACTCCTTCAGGTCTTTCTGTCGTATCTCGCATGACCAATACAGGTTTTCCTAAAGAAGGAGCCTCTTCCTGAACTCCTCCTGAATCAGTTAAAATCATGTAACTATGATTCATGAAATTATGAAAATCAAGAACATCCAAAGGTTCAATAATCTGAATACGTTCTGTATCTCCAAAAATTTCCGCAGCTGTTTCACGCACCAAGGGATTCTTATGAATTGGATAAATTACCTTAACATCGTCATATTCATTTAAAACTCGTTTAACAGCTCTAAACATGTGTTTCATAGGTTCTCCGAGATTTTCACGTCTATGAGCAGTCAGTAGAATAAGACGAGTGTCAACGTTTAAATCTAAATCAGGGTGTGTATAATCCTTTTGTACTGTAGTTGTAAGTGCATCAATAACTGTATTTCCAGTTACATAAACATTCTCTCTACCCTCTTTTAAAAGATTTTCTTTAGCCAATTCAGTTGGAGCAAAATGATAATTTGCAATAATAGAAGTCGATTGTCTATTAAATTCTTCTGGGAAGGGACTTTGCAGGTTGTAAGTTCGTAACCCAGCTTCAACATGGCCAACCTTAATTCCAAGATAAAATGCTGCCAAAGCTGCTGCATATGTTGTAGTAGTGTCACCATGAACTAGAACAATATCTGGTTGTTCTTCTTCTAAAACAGGTTTAATTTTTTCTAAAATACTTGTTGTTATAGAGAACAAGGTTTGATTAGCTTTCATTATTTCTAAATCATAGTCTGGTTGAACTCCAAACAATTCCAAAACAGGGCTAACCATCTCCTTGTGTTGACCAGTTACACAAACAACTGTTTCCATATCTGCCTGTTTTTTCAACTCATTCACTAATGGACACATTTTTATCGCTTCTGGACGTGTACCAAAAACTAGCATTATCTTCATGATTTCCTCCTAAATCAATAATTAAATTCTTTATTTGTTTATACATTTCAATTTCTGACCAATTTACTTCTTCTTTGCAAGAAGAGAAAATAATTGAATCGTCACTTCCTCCTTTAATAAAAGCAGAATTACTAAATATAATGAAAAGAAAGCAAAACCTTCTAGCATTAGAGAATAAAATGGTATAGTTATCGTTATCAGCTGATTCAAAATGATTAGTGGTACTGTAGAAACAACTGTTGCAATTATCACATTAACCAAACTCTTTATCGATATATTTGATACTAAATATTCTTTTGAAAAATGTAATTGTACCGTCATCTGCGACAATTCCGCAAAAAGAGTTGCGACAGAAGCACCAATAATTCCAAACTTAGGCATTAACAGTAGGTTCAAAATAAGATTAATCACAGCACCAATCGTTACTGCAACCATAAAATATTTTTCTCTATTCATTGGAATCAATATTTGATTTCCTGTAATATTCGAGAAACCAGAAATAAGTAAAATTGGCATAAGTATTTGCATCGCTAAAGTCGCAGGAAGATACTGACTTCCTCCTAGTAATAAGATACTATCTTTCGCCTCTACAATAAAGAATACCATCAATGGAATCGCAATAAAAAATATAACCGCAGATGACTCCTTTAATATTTTTCTAAAATTCGAGGTGTCATTTTTACTAATATAAAATGAAAGTCTCGGTAGCAAAACTGCACTAATAGATGTAATAAGAGAAAGCAAAATCCACTTAACCTTTGATGCCACAGAATAGTATCCCACATCCTCATTACCATTAATAAAACCGAGCATCACTGTATCTAAATTAGTATAAATATTTACTGCAAGTAATGATGCAAATAAATACCACATTGGTTTAAAATGATGTTTAAATTGTAAATTTTTATATAATTTAATATTAATGAAATGTCGGCTATGCCATAGATTTAAGATATTTGAACTTAGAGAAGAAAACAATGAAATACTAGCAAAAACAATATAATCCTCTGGCCTTTTCACAAGTAGAAAAATCAATATTAATGATAGAATTTTAAACACTACTGACCGGGTAGTAATATAAGTATATTCTTCCATTCCACTATACAACCAATTTAAGGCGAAAGGAGAAGATAAAATAGTCCCACATGTGATCAATAGGAGTGAAAATTCTCTATTCAATTGTGTTATAAATATAGTCATAAATAATAGTATTACAGTTGTTATTATAGACATAGCAACGTTTATAATCATTAACTCCTGTACTACCTTTGACAACTTATCTCTATCATCTCTAACACTTGCTACTGCTTTGATACCATAAGTTGAAATTCCCATAGAAGCAAGTAAAATACCATAATTCCCTATTGAACTAAAAAATGAAGTTAAACCTATACCAGTTGGATTCAATATTCTAGATATATAAGGAAAAGTGATTAATGGGAAAATGATATTTGATAGCGTCAGGACAATATTTAATAATGCATTCCACTTTATGGATTTATTCCCCATAATTTTTCAACCTCAATTTCAAATCTAAATATTTCAATAAAAATATAACTCTTGTATATAATTCTGGAATAAATAGGAAATTGACACCACCAAACAATCTATAAACGAAATCAACCCAAAGTAAATCGCTTTTCTCTCTTAATAACGTTTTTATAGATTTTTTCGTAGTTTTAAGAGTTACTATCTCACCAAAATTTTCAACAACTTTTTCTTTTAAAGATTCAGAAAATGATTGTAACTTAGGTATATAAATACATTCTTTTTTTAGCGATATCATTAGCCACAGATTTTTTTGTTCAAAAGGGAGAAACTTCATTTTCTTATAAACTTCCAAAATTTCTGAAAATCCTAATATTAACTCTTCTTGATAATCTTTAACTGCCTGATAAATACTCACATGTTTCTTATCATCGTCAAGAATGGGAATAACCTCACTCTCTCTTTTATATTTCAAAACTGGACCATGATCTGCTACAAAAATATCTTCATAAAAACCAAAATTTCTACTCACAATATCATAAAATTTCGATTTACTTGGATAATCAGAAAACAATAAACCAGTTTTATCCATTTTATTTTCTACTGAGTAAGCATTGAGTATCAATCCCAGATAATAACCTACTATTCTCTTGTCTGGAAGAGCCTTTTTGATACTATCTTGTATCGTTCCTTTCCAACCCACATCGACTAAATATACTTCATTTTGGTTTTTAGTTAAATGCTCTATATAATCACGTAGTAATTGACTGTCTTTTTTCTCTTTATTGAACTTCGTAATGAACTGAGGATGTTTTTTGAGTTTCTCTAATAAATGATCGTCTACTGTTAATACATATGTTGGTTTCTCTTTTAAATCTTGACAAATCAATATGATTTCATTATCAGAAAAGTTTAAATTTAACAAGAAATTTTGTAATGTAATTTTTTTATATTGACGAAAAATCGTCTCAAACTCTTCATTATCTAAAGAAGTAAAAGAAGAATATAATGTCGATCGTCTAGAAACATAAAAATATTCTGTACAAATCTTTTGATTTTTCCCAAAAAAAGTATCTTGATATATATCAAAAAGTCTTTTCAATAACTGTCCTTCTCGTGAGCAAAAGAGTGCTATTTGAACATCATCTTGAATCATCTTTTTATGCAATTTCGAAATAAAGAATACGATGTCAGCTAAAAAAATATTAAACGGTGCTTTTTTACTGTTAGAAAATAAAATTTGATTATATAGTCTTACCAACTCTTTTTCTGACACTGTTTGATTTTTATCTATGTGTTGTCTATAAATAGCATTTAATCCTAGAGAACGTGGCACTTCATAATCAGATTTATAATTATCTCCTATCATGGTAATTTCTTTAGGATTTAAGCCTAATTCGTTTAAAATTAACTTATATAAATTTCCTGTGGATTTACGGCAAGCTTTCTCACTCGAAATATAGATAGAAGAGAAATAATCAAAAATTTCAAATTTTTTTAATATAGTTTCTATTAATTCCTTATCAGTATAAAAATCCGAAACTAAGATAATCTGTTTCGAATCACTTTTCAATTTTTTTAAAACTTCTTTAATTTCCGAATCCAAGTAAATATGTTGCAATTCAATTTTTAACTCTAGAATTTTAGCTCTATGAATAAACTCTTCTTTCGATGTATTTTTTATCTTATCTTTAATTTCATTATATATTCCAGACAAAAGATCTAGATAACACATTTCTTCAGTGCCTAACTCTTTATTGTTTTCGACACTTTTTCTGATCTTGTATAATATTGCAGGAGATACATCAAAATTCAGCTCCAAAGCCATTTCCTTAGCCCACTGATACAAAGTTTGCTCAGGATGACAATTCCTATGTACAACAGTATCAAAAAAATCAAATGCAACTATTTTTGTTTTTATTTGAGATATATCAAACACTTCTATGTTTCACCTAACTATTTTAAATTATGATCCTATAATGACCACTCTCTTTGATTATTTAATCTAATTATCTTAGTACATCTACAGTTATAAGCAGTAACTTATTCGTTTATGAAAATAAATGGGTAGGATGGATCAATTCTATTAAATACACCATCTAAATAATATTTATACTTTCTTTTAGAACAATCCCTTCTCGATAAACAATGATAAAGTTGTTGCATGAATAAATAGATCAAGAAAACAGTATACCTTAGTTTACTATTTACATTTCTACGAACAAATACAACTCTATTTCTCGTCATTAAATATTCTTGAAGTCCATTGACCGATTTTATAGAGACCGAACCTTTATGATAAACATAACTTTGAGTAAGACATATATTCTTATAGCCTAATTTTTTAGCTCTATAACACCATTCAGTTTCTTCATAAAATAGAAAATAGCTTTCAGGTATATATCCAATAACTTTCAATATAGAGGTTTTGAACATCAAACACGCTCCCCCAATATAGTCACTTTCGATTTTAGAAGAAAGTTTGTCCCTCTGAGCACCATGATTTTTTAAAGTTACAATTCCTCTATTAATAAAAATATCACCACCTGTAGATTGTACCAAGTTATTATTTTTATATTCAACTAACACTGGACTAACAAAAGCAACAGAGGAATTATCTTCTAGTTCTCGTTTACACGATTCCAAAAAATCAACTTCAATTAGTGTATCGTTGTTTAATATACAAATGTAATCATATCCATTATCCTCAGCATACTTTATTCCAATATTGTTTCCATTCGCATATCCTCTATTTTCTAAACTAGTAATAATCTTAATAGGGGATAGCGCCCTAGATAACTCTTTGACACTATCATTAACCGAATTATTATCTACAATCACGATGTCATACTCATTTGAATTTATAGTACTTCTCAAACTTTGTACACATTCAATCGTATCTTCATAATTATTATAATTGAGAATAACTATACATACTTTATCCATTATACACCTAATTTTCTATGTCATTTTTTAGCCTATAGTCATAGTAGAATATTAATGCAAGAACAATTGCCAATGAGAAACTTCTCTGCGCTCCAAAGATATTTAAAGAAATTGAAGTAATTATTAAATTAGTTAAGAGTGCAATAAAAAAGGCTCGGTCAACTCTATATTCATCATTTGACATTCTTAGAATTAAATTAATTATCTTATAAAATATATAACCATACATAAAAATTGCAGCTACACCAAATTGAACGAATAACTCTAAAAAACCTAAATCATCTAGATACATCTTAACGGCACCTGGTCCAGCCAAAATAAAATTACTATTTATGTTGCTTGATGTTAGAATTCCAACCCCAAGTTTCCATACATCATTAGCTAATAAACCAAGATAGTATTTCAACTCCCAGTATCTAAATCCTAACCCCATATCAAATGATCCAGTGTCGATATTTAAATATGCTTTAATATAATCCAATCCACCTCCATAAACGAATAATATAATTACAGTTATAAAACTTAAAGTGGTGAGCAATCTAGAAGTTCTTCTAGAATATACAAACATGAGAAAAATTGAAATCAAAACAGAAACCAGTAGCATTCTTGTCTGATTTACAAATGTTATATACATTAATATCAAGAACAAATAATAAAAGTATTTCCTATTTCCAAATTTAAAATAGAAAAAAGTGGAAATTAGCAAACCTATTATAATTAATGGCGTTCCATCTATTCGTACCGAAAATTCATTTCGATACCACAAATCTCCGAATTCTCTTAAAATAGCTGGGAATAGTTCAACTTGAAATAATGTATATAAAAACCAAGTGAATGCTCTAATCCCAAGAGAAAACATAAAAATATTGAGTGTATTATCTAAAATTTTTCTCATGTTTTCTTGTTTGTTTTTAAAAAGGTAAATCAATACAAAAAATAGAAAAATCCATATATATTGCCGGGATGCCAAAAAAATATTACTCACACTGTAATTATAAAGAGTTTTAGCTCTTAATATCTCATATATAATACATATAGATAAAAAAGTTCCATAGATAAAAGCAGATTTAGAAATTCTTTTAGCATTAACAATCAGTATAGGAATCATTAAAAATAAGAGTGCAATAGATAAAATAGTTAATAAGTTTCTATGCCAATATAAGTTGAGGGAAAACATAAGAAACATTCCCACTGATAGCATCACTGTAAAATAGTATAGAATCTCTATAAATTCAAACTTCTGTCTCTTCATTCATCTCTCCACAAAAAAACTACAATTGATTAATCAGCTGATGAATCATCTCCGCTCTTTTTTCCCAAGTATTACTTTTCAAAAAATCTTCTCTAGCTATACTGTCATATTTCAAATTATTATTTTCAATCAATTGCACCAGATTCATTTGGTAATCTGAATAATTTGAATACATGTATACAAATGGTTCAAATCTCAGAATTTCCTTATAACATACCGTAAGTATATTTTTGTTAAAGTTAATATATTCATACAACTTAACCGGATCCACTGCTTCAACAATATCATTAATTTGAAACGGCATAATAAGAACATCTGCATTCTCAATATACTGATAAATCTTCTCGTGTGGTACACTTCCTAAATAATGAATTCTATCATGTTCAGGAATAACAGCTTTGCTAATCGGACCAATCAACTTATATTCAATATTATCAAAATCTTCTAAACTTCGTAAAATGATATCAAAATCAAACCAATGACTGATAGTTCCAACATATGCAAGTACAAGCTTTTGGTTATTCTTTTTATGCTGAGTAGGAATGCTTAAAATTTTACCATTATAACCATTTCTAACAACCACTATTTTATCAACCTGTTCTTCCAAGTTATAATCAGAAATAATATTTTCTCTTAATTTCTCACTCGAAACCAAGATTAAATTAGCTCTATTGACCAGTTTCTCTTCTAAATCCTTTAATCGCTGGCGTTCTTCTCTATCTTCTATAAAAGCCACATGATAATCCATACAATCATATATTATTTTTTGTTCTGAATTGTCTACAAGAGAGGCAAACTGCATTGGATTTGTCAAATATACATATTCTGGTTTAAAAGCCTTAACTTTTCTTCGAATATTCCAAGCAACAATTTTATCATTCAGTTGCTTTAGTTTAGGTGACCTATTAACAAAAGGTAGGGCATAAATACGTGATATATTTGTAATATTAGTATTTCTATCCTCAGTCAACCCTTTTCTATTATACCAATAGCGATACAGAACTAGTATCTCATAAAAATTAGATAAGCTTTCTGCAATAAATTGTGGACGCTGTTTTATCCAATTCCAATCAACATTTGTCACATATAAAATTTTTTTCATCATTTTTTTATTCACTTTTAATAATTACCGACTAATTTTATTTTTCTCCATTAAAGTTAAAAAATAACTAGTGGATTCAAAGTTGCATTTGTTTGAAAATAAGGTTTTTTCTACTAAGTTTGTATAAACCTGGTTTGTTGCAACATTTTGATGGTGCAATACTTTAATCTTCGGTGTATAAATTCTCTTGTATCCTTTTAATTCAGCTTCGTAATCTAATATCTCTGTTTCATAGTAAAAGAAGGTATTAGGGTTAAAAGCATACTCCTCTTTTTCGATAAAATCTCTCGAATATACGATAAAGGAACCATGAAGAATTGGGTTTTCTACCTGTTTTCTATAGTCCACTGAGCCTTTTTTACGTCTATTTTGATAGATTGCTGTTCGAAGAACTTTACTAGCTTTCAACCAACATTTGATTTTTAAAGCTATACTAACTTGGCTCCCTTTTTTAAATTTTTCATTTAGAGCTTTAACTTCTTCATAAGTATAATGTGTCAACCGTTTTGGATTTTGGTGAAGTTGGTAAGTAGTTGAGAAGATATCTGGCCCGAGCAAATGGAATTTTTCCTCACGATAGATATCTGTCACGATTTTTTCAAAATCTTCTGTTTCTATCTCAATATCGTTATTCATGATAACCATGAAATTGGGGTTATACTTTTCCTTAGCAAATTGATAAGCTACATTATTTCCACGAGCAAAACCAGCATTTTCATGGTTAATCAAAACATCAATTTCTGAATCTGATTCATAAAGCTCTTGTAGTTTTTCACCAGTACCATTATTAGAGAAATTATCAATAATAACGATTTGCTTTGCATTAGAATTACCTTCTTTTATAGATTTAACACAAGAAATAGTTTCTTCTAAGACTTTGTAATGCAAAATAATATAACAAAACAAATTAGTGTCCTCCTAAATGCGATTTCTTTTCATCATCACTAGGCTCTTCGTGAAGATAGTTTTCTCCGTAAAGTCTTTTAAGGTAGCGGTCATACTCCGTTGGAACTTTAAAGGAGGTATCCTCAAAAGACTTCTCTACTCCTTCTCCCCAAATCCCTACCGGCATAACTTCTTTAGCAAATAAAGAAGCATTGATAGTCCCAGCATACTGCTGCTTTTTCCAATCATACTTTTTATAGAGATTATCCAAACGTCTATATACAGAATTCTGAGGAAATAGTTTTGCAAATCCTAGTTTTTTAAAGAAACCAATAATTAGTTTTTGCTTAGCGGAATGCATATCCACATGGTCACCAACATAAGTTGTGCCTAAACTTGCTAAAAAACGATACCAGTATACTTTACCAAAGTAAATCTTTCTTAGAACCGAATGATTTGGAGCACCGTCCAAAGGAATGATATCAATCAAATGCAATCCTAAATTAGTATTTCGGGGCAAACCCAAACGTATTCTTTCATCTTCTAAAAGGAATAATCGAGGAAAGTAGCAATGTAAAGTGTCGCAATATTGATAAGCAAGAACCTGATATTTGCCTGCGATAATTCTATCTTTAAAAATACTTGGCAGCTTATCATATGATTCACGAGGGACAGCGATATCCATATCATCATCCCATGGAATAAAGCCGTCGTATTTGACTGCACCAAGTACACTACCACCACGGAGGAAAAAATCTATACCATTCTCTTCACAGATTTTTTTAAACTCTTTTATAGCATCTAATTCAACTTTTTGAATTAAGTGAATCATCTCTGTCTGGTTCAATATTTAATACCTCTTTTTGCTTTTAAAACTTTTCTTATGAATGTAATATTCCCTACAAAATAACGTTTAAAGAGACGTTTAGGCTCATTAGCTACACGGAATAACCACTCTAGATTTGATTTTTGCATCCAAAGAGGAGCTCGTTGAATATGTCCAGACAATACATCAAAACTACCGCCAACTCCCATAAACACCGAATTGACACCGTTATCCATAAATTTTTGGATAATATATTCTTTTTTAGGAGACGTAATACCAACAAACACAAAATCAGGGGTCTTTTCACGAATATCTTCTTGAATATCTTTCTCATCATTTTCAGAAAAATAGCCATTCCTGTGCCCAATAACTATCAAATTTGGATAATCTATCTTAAATACTTTAAGCATATCTTGCAAAACTTCTTCTTTTGCTCCAAAAAAGTAAACTGAATATCCTTTTTTATTCGACAACTCTAAAAGACATTGCATCAAATCAATACCCGCTACTCGTTCAGGAACAGGCGTTCCTAAAAACTTACTTGCAAGAACAACTGAGGCTCCATCCGCATTAATGATTCCTGATTCATTAACGATTTTTTTGATTTTCTCATCTGTATGACACTGATTAATTTTATCAGCATTCACCCCCATCAAGTGTAGTGGTCTTTTTTCTAATACATTTTGTTCTACAATATCTATCGTTTCATTCATCGTAAGCGGATCAATTGTTACGCCTAAAATTTGGATTCTATCCCTCATTCCTTACTTTGCTCCATCTCTCATAAATACAACTTTAACAGTTTTTAACAAAATTTCAATATCTTTCCAGATTGTCCAATTATCAATATAAGCCACATCTAATTTTACAACATCGTCAAAATCGGTTATTTTACTACGGCCACTAACCTGCCATAAACCTGTAATACCAGGTTTAAAGCTGAGTCGACGTTTCTGTTCTGGAGTATACTGATCATACTCGTCTACTGTCGGTGGACGCGTCCCCACTAAACTCATATCTCCTATAAAGACATTCCAAAATTGTGGCAATTCATCCAAACTGGTTTTACGAATAAAGCGACCAATTTTTGTAACACGAGGATCATTGTCCATCTTAAACATACCACCTTGCATCGTATTTTGATCCATCAACTGTTCTTTGATAGCTTCAGCATCGATCCGCATCGAACGGAATTTATAAAAGGTAAAATGTCGACCATTTTTCCCTATACGAGTTTGAGCAAAAATAGCTGGTCCGCCATCTTTACGAATCAATGGAACTAAAACTAGACTAGCTATACCAAAAAGAATAAGGCCAATAGTGGCACCACAAATATCGAGAATTCTCTTTGAAATCACATGACTAGTTTTATAAAAATTTGTAGAGAAAGTAACTACATTCAATCCTACCATCTCATGAATTTGTTTATTGCGACCCAAATTCTTATCAAATGCATTAAGATTTACAGTTACATCTACCCCCATTGTCTCAAACCTAGAGATAATTTCTCCAATATCGTAGCTCTCTCCTGGAAGGTTGACAAACACCTCATCCACAACTTCATGCGTTGCAAATTCAATAATTTTTTCCTTTTCAATTACAGGTATTTTATCATGTTGAAAGTCAGATTTATCCAAAACACTTACTGCTACCAATTTCCATGAAAGTTCATCAGATTCTAGCAATTTATCAAGAACTTTTTCTATATTTTTCGTTACTGTTAACAGTAAAATTTTCTTGCTATTTTTTAGATTAAAAAACACATGCTTCCAATATTTCTTTATTAAGAAATTCAACAAGTATAAGGATATTCCTTCTAAAGTTAAGAAGTATACCATTCCTCTTCTAGAGATACTAAACCGTTCCTCTATAAAAAAGTTTAATACACTTATAGCTATTGCAAAGAAAAAAATATATCTTATAGTACTATTAAACTCAACTAGGTACCCTCTTTTAAAAAAATTGTTACCATAGGAACTAAAATAAAATACAAAAAAGTGGAGAAGGTATAGTATAACCATCGAAGAACGTTCAATTTCTGTCTCTCTAACAAAGCTAAGAAAATAAACCAATAAAATGACAATAATACTCTGTAATACTGCCAGAAAAATTTTCAATCCTTTTTCATCCATAAAATCTTCCCCAGGTTATTTTTTACCATAATTACCATAACCACCGTAAGAACCATATTTTTCACGTTGAACATCAAATTTATTGAGAACAACACCTAAAAATGGTTTTCCTGCTTGTTCTAACTGGCTTTTAGCTTTTTGTACTTCTCTTCGTTTTGCAGCTCCTGATTCTACAACTAAAATGGATGCATCGCATTTTTGCACAATAATAGCTGCATCAATTACAACTCCAATTGGTGCCGTATCAACGATAATATAGTCGAAATATTTACGTAAGGTTTCAATCACAATTCCAAAGTTGTCACTTTGAAGAAGAGCTGTTGGATTAGGAGAAGACACTCCTGACTCGATGACAAATAAATTGTCAACATTTGTCTCACAAAGTCCATTTGACAAATCCTGAGTTCCAGCCAGATAGTCTGTCAAGCCTGTAATTCTTTCTCTTGACTTAAATACTCCTGACATAACTGAGTTCCGGATATCTGCATCAATCAAAAGAGTCTTATAGCCTGCACGTGCAAAAGCCCAAGCAATATTAGTAGAAGTTGTAGATTTTCCTTCACTAGAATCAACTGAGGTGACCACAATAACCTTCAAGTCATTGCCGCTCAATTGTACATTTGTTCGTAAAGCATTATAGTACTCTTCTGCTTTTTTTACAGAGTTAAGTTTCTGTTGTGATAGTTCTAACTTTGCCATCTCTTCTCCCTTACTTTACTTTATCCAGATTTGGAATAATTCCAAGGAGTGGAATCTCCATAACATCTTCTATATCTTCTGGACGTTTTACACGGTCATCAAATAGTTCAATTAATAGCACTACTACAATCACTAAGCCTGCTCCAAGTCCTGCTCCAATCACAGTATTACGACGAATATTTGGCGAAGACGGTGATATCGCTGGTCGTGCCTCCTCAAGGGTTGTTACATCTGAAACACGAGTAATACTGATAATTTTTTGAGCAGCTACTTCTCTCAAAGAGTTAGCAATACGGCTTGCCTCTTCAGGAACTCGATTATTAACTGAAATAGACACAATACGGGTATCAACTGGTACTGTCACTTTAATTTTATTAGCCAAACCTTTTGGCGTCAAATCTAGTTTCAAATCAGAAACAACTTTCTCCAAAACATCCTGCGATAGGATAATTTCACGATAGTCTTTAACCAAGTATGATCCTGCCTGCAAGTCTTGATTGGTTAAACCAGACTTCTCTCCTTGATTACGGTTAACTACATAAATCCGAGTCGTACTGGTAAACTCAGGTTTGATAACAAAAGTACTGTAGGCAAAAGCAACTGAAGAAGTTATAATTGCCACTAATAAAATGACTAACTTTCTTTTCCATAAAGCTCTAAATAGTTGAAATACATCGATTTCCAAAGTGTTTTGATCTTTCATATTTTCTCCTAAATTAATTGATCCATTATAATTTTTCTGGGATTTTCTACAAAAAGTTCTTTCGCTTTTTTCGCTCCATATTTCTTAGCAATGATATCGTATGCCTGTTCCATATATGGAGGTCTACTGTCTAAATTATGCATGTCACTTGCAACTACATGAACTAAATCACGTTCCAAAAAATACCGAGCTCTCTTTTTCATAAATTTATATCTTTCACCAAAGAGCTTAGGTTTTAAAACATGATAACTATTTATCTGAGTATAGCAACCCATATCAATCAGTTCGCGAACGCGTTTTTCATTATTCTCTAAAGCATCATAACGTTCAATATGAGCAATTACTGGTGTGATTCCCAACATCAAAATATTACTCAATCCCGTATGAATCTCACGATAGGGAGTGTGCATGCTAAACTCAATCAAAGCATAACGGCTATCATTAAGGGTAGGAATTTCTTTTTTTTCTAGCTTTTCTAGAACATCCGAAGTATAGTATATCTCTGCGCCATAAGCAATGACTAAATCATCTGCTACTTCTTTTGCAATTTCACGAACCTTAATAAAATTTGTTGCAATTTTTTCTTCTGGAGTTTCAAACATTCCTTTTCGACGATGTGAAGTAGACACAATCATTCGAACCCCTTGATTATAAGCTTCTCTTAAAAGTGCCTTGCTATCCTCTATCGACTTTGGCCCATCATCTACATCAAAAACGATATGCGAATGGATGTCTATCATTTCATCTACCCTCCATCACATCCTGTATAGCTGCCTTGACTGTAGCTAGACTACTGTCATCGATTTCCATCATATAGAGACTACTGTCTGGCATTGCATAGGAAGGAAGATCCATTCGACCTGTCCCTTTTAAATCTTGAGAATTTACTTTATAATTACCTCCACTTTCCAATTGAGTATTCACTAGATCCATCATAGTCTCAATCGGCATATTTGTTTGAAGGGAATCCTGTAATCCTTGAAGGATATTGCTGTAGTTTTTTAAGGCCTCGGTTGAAGTCAACTTCTGAATAATTGCTACAATAACCTTTTGTTGGTTTCGACCACGGTCACGATCTCCATCTGCTAATGAGTACCGTTCACGAACAAAACCAAGAGCCTGTTCGGAATCAAGGTGAACATTCCCAACGGGGAAATGAACCTTCCCATTTTGTAATGAAAACTCTTGTTCATTATAAACATCTACTCCACCCAACAGGTCAATCAATTTCAAAAATGAGGTAAAATTCAAACGAACATAATAATTAATATCTACACCATAGAGATTCTCTAGGGTGTGAATGGATGAATCAACTCCGTATATACCAGCATGAGTTAATTTATCCTTTTGATTATTTCCACCATCAGCAATAGGAACATATGAATCTCGAGGAGTTGTTGTAAGAAGGATTCTCTTCGTATCCCTATTGACCGTCATTAGAATATTGACATCTGAGCGAGAAACTGAACTAATGGCACCGTAAGTATCAATCCCACTGACATAGATATTGAAAAAGCGATCTTTAGATACCTTAGGAGTCTCAACCTCTTTAGTCATTTTTTTAGTGTAAATTTTCTTGATTTTAGAAGCATAATCCGGATACTCTGCCTCAATAATATTCTCAAATACACTATTTAAGACAATGGCTTTGGCCTCTCCAGAAATCAAACTTTTATAAGTTGATAAGTAAGAATTACTTTTTTCAACCGTCAAATCCTTATTTTGACTCGTCTTAATATCAGAGATTAGCTTTTGAATATTCTCATTATCCGTACCTGTTGGCCCCATAACACTAGATAATTGGGTAACATGATTGATATCACTATCCTTTAAAACAACGACGCTGAGAGAATACTCTGAATAATTTGAAGTTGCATTAATATGACTTGTGAATCCCACAAATTGTTGCAGAGCAAACAAAGAAACCGAACTCACTAAAACAGCTAGTGTCAAAAAGAAAATCGTGAACTTTTCGGCTTTTCTATAGATTATTAGTAGTGTAGCACTAATAGCAACCATAAAGGTAAAAACTGCAACTACAACATTCAAGTTTCTAAAAGCAAGCATATTATACTTAAAGATTAAGAACAATAAAAACCCGCTCAGCAATGAATAAACAAGCAACAAGAATATGTTAATATTCTGTTTTGTTTTATGTGAGCGTGATTTTTTAAAACGTCTACTCATGATTATCACCTATATATTTAATAGTCCTATTATATCACTTTTTTAATATAAATTCTACAATTAACACTTTTATAGATAATCTTTGATCCAGGTTTTTCGTGTCTCATAAAATTTTAATTCCTACTCGAAAGTAGAAGTACTATAGTATTTTTGTAGTAGTATTATTTGATATCAACATCATATATCAGTGTTTCTAAACTCTTTTCTATAAATAAAAAAGTATAATCACACAAAAGTCTGATACTCAATGAAAATAAAAGAAGAAACTAGGAAGCTAGCTTCATGTTGCTCAAAACACTGTTTTAAGGTTGCAGATAGAGCTGATGCGCTTTGGAAAAATTTTCGAAGAGTATGAACTGCAATATACAAAAAACAGCCCTATCAAGATGGCTTTATAAAAACCATCCAATAGAACTGCTCGTTATTATTTAACATGCTTTTCTGCTTCTTTTTGAGCTTTTTCAATTGCTTTTTTGCTCTCTTGCTCCCATTTAGTCTTGGCTTCTTCATACTGTTTAGTCGTAACTGTATCTTTTTGCAGTTTCATGTACTTATAATTATTTCCATCACCCTTGATACCAACCAATGAATAACCTCTTGTAAATGGTGTCACTTTAGTTACAAAAGCTGTCCCACCATTTGACATAGCTGACATAATGAGAGAGCTATCGATCATCCAAGCTTGAGCTTCAGCGTATTTTTCATAACGCTTCGCTACATCTTTGTTTTCACTATCCGCTTCCTTAAGCATTTTAGTGTAAGTATCCAAACCTAAGCTAGCAATTTTTGCTTTATCTTCCTTGGCATCTAGACCAAAAATCTTGAGGTAGAATCCATCCTCTGCATTGAAAGGATTGAGATAAGTTGATGGATCTTGGTAATCACCTACCCAGCCATCAAAGTTCAAATCGTAGTCTCGATCAGCTGGCGTTGGTGCTAAGAAGGCTACGTTATTAAAATCATCTGTTGACAGTTGCTGAACATCAATGACAATATTATCAGCACCCAAAACTGATTCAAGAGTCTGTTTAACAGAGTTCATACCTGTCACAGCATTTTTATTCGTCTGATCAACCGCCACATCCAAGTGAATAGGGAAGGTCACACCTTGACTTGCCAATTCTTTTTTAGCTTCCGCAAATTTTGCTTGGGCTTTTTCTTTGTTAAAGTAGGCATCCTGAGCATCTGCCAAGTTAATACCTGACCATTCTGTGCCATAGTTGACCAATTCAGAAGCGACTACTTCTCCAAAGGTCTTGTCTCCCACTTGGACAAATGTAGGAGGCACTAGAGTATTACGAAGGGTCTTGCTTGCCGCTTCTTCCCCATTTGACTGGGCAGAATAGGCTGTGCGATCCAAGGCAAAGTTCACCGCTTGACGGAATTTTTTGTTCAAGACAGCTGTCTCAGTTGACTTCTTCTGCTCATCTGTCGTTTTAGACGTATGGTTATAAGCCTTACGGTTGACGTTAAAATTGAAATACCAAGAAGTCTTGTCCTGCAAGCTATAGACGATATTATCCTTATATTTTTCCTTGGTCTTAGCAAAGTTAGAACTATTTGGATAAACCCCAGCGATCGAATAGGCTCCACTTTCAAAGTTACGGATGGTCAATTCTTGGTCTGAGCCATCAAAGTAAGCCAATTTCACATGTTCAATTGATACTTTGTCATGATCGTAGTAATGCGGATTTTTCACATACTCAATCGATGATTTTGATGTGAAATCTTTTAACAAATAAGGTCCGCTGTAAAGAATACTATCTGGAGATAGGGTACCAAAATCTTTCCCTTTTGAATTTAGAAACTCTTCGTTTACTGGGAAAAGAATACTGTTTGTTGTTTTTGAGTTCCAGTAAGGTTCTGGGCGTGCCAAAGTATACTCAACAGTCTGGTCGTCAATGGCCTTCACCCCAACCTTAGAAAAGTCAGAATCCGCTCCTGTAATATAATCATTCAAGCCCTTGATCGAGTTTTGAATCAAGTCAATGGCCTGTGATTTATTGTCCACTGCGTACTTAATCCCTGTCACAAAATCTTGTGCCTTGACTGGGGCGTACTCTTCACCGTCAGCCGTGAACCATTTGGCATCTTTTCTCAATTTATAGGTATAAGTCAGGCCGTCGCTTGAAACAGACCAGTCTTCTGCCAAAGATGGAACTAGGTTTCCGTGGTTGTCATTTTCAAGCAAACCATCAACTAGGTTGGTAATAATAGCTGTATTATCAGCGTAGTAGTCTAATAAATAGTTAAATGTAGTTGGATTTCCACTAAAGGTTGATGAGTAAGTTTTTGTATCTGAACCAGATTGTCCGCAAGCAGCTAAAAGCAAGGCAGCCGCAAAAGTCAGGCCTGCACTAAGGACACGCTTTTTTGTAGTCATCTTCTTTCTCCTTTATGTTAGTTTTTGTAACATAAGTTTATTTTACCAAAATAGTGGAAATTTGTAAAGTTAATTGAATTTTGAGAATGAAAGTTTATAAATCTTAGTCATAAAAAAACAAAGGATTTCTGTCTTTCATACAGTCCTCCCTTGTTTTTATACGATTTCAATTTTAAATTTTTCTGTAAAAAATATTTATAGTAATTCCACACAGAAGGCATCCCATGGAGTCAAGACTTGTTTTTTAAAGGCTTCTTGAGCCGGGGTGTTTTCAATCAAAACAGATTTGACGTTTCCTTCTACGTCCAAGTCTTGCTCTTCATTGGACAAGTTAGCCGCAACTAGGAAATGACGGTCCCCATCTTTACGGATATAGGCGAAGACCTTGTCAGTTGTTTCCAAGAGTTCAAAGTCAGCTCGAATCAGCCAGCTATTCTCCTTACGGATTTGAACCAGTTTCTGATAGGTATAGAAAATAGAATCTGGATTTGCCAGCGCTTCTTGAACGTTGATTCCTTGATAATTTGGATTGACTGCCAACCAAGGTTGACCTGTTGAGAAACCAGCATTTTTGCTCTCGTCCCATTGCATAGGGGTACGGGCATTATCACGTCCAATGACACGGATACTGTCCATGATTTCTTCCATCGGAACGTCTTTTTCAAGAGCCTCACGCGCATAGTTGAGGGATTCAATATCTTCTACTTGATCCAGCGTTTCAAACGGATAGTTGGTCATACCAATCTCCTCACCTTGGTAGATATAAGGAGTTCCTCTCATGAGATGAAGCAAGATGGCAAAGGCTTTGGCAGATTTTTCGCGGTATTCTTGGTCATTTCCCCAGATTGAGACGATACGAGGAAGGTCATGATTGTTCCAGAAGAGGGAATTCCAACCATCCTCAACTCCTAACTCTGTCTGCCATTTGTTGAAGATTTCTTTTAACTTAGCGATATTCAGCTCTTTTTGATAATGCCATTTAGGTTGCCCTTCCTGATACTGAAGACAGATGTGTTCAAACTGGAAGACCATAGACAACTCTTGCCCTTTTGGATCCGAGTAGAGCTTAGCAATTTCTGGCGTTGCTCCCCATGTTTCCCCTACTGTCAAGAGTTCATGATCTCCAAAGGTGGCTCTGTTCATCTCCTTGAGATAGGGGTGGAGCATGGGACCATTATTGACTACCTTCTCGTCAGGAATTTTCCCAATCATGTCAATGACATCCATGCGGAAACCACCAATGCCTTTATCAATCCAGAAGTTCATCATCTCATAAATTTTCTGACGAAGTTTTTCATTTCCCCAGTTGAGATCCGGCTGTTTCTTACTGAAAAAGTGGAGATAGTACTGACCCGACTTTTCATCATATTCCCAAGCAGACCCACTAAAGATAGAATCTAGGTCGTTGGGTTCATCCCGCCAAATATAGTAGTCACGTTCAGGGCTGTCAGGATTTTCACAGGCCTCGACAAACCAAGCATGTTCATCGGATGTATGATTGACCACCAAGTCCATGATGATACGAATATCACGCTTCTTAGCTTCCGCGATTAGTTGATCCATGTCCTCCATAGTCCCAAAAATAGCTGCAATCGCTTGATAATCAGCAATATCATAGCCATTATCATCCATAGGACTGTCATAAACGGGAGAAAGCCAAATCGCTGTAATCCCCAGCTTGGCTAGATAGTCTAACTTACTGGTAATTCCTGGCAAATCACCAATTCCATCTCCGTTGCTATCCATAAAGCTCTTAGGATACACTTGATAGACAACGGCATTGTGCCACCATTTTTCTTGCATCTTCTTACCTCATTATTTTAATAATCTATAGTCTATGATAGCCCTTTTTAGAATTTTATGCAAGCGTTTGCCTAATCTTTTTGATTCCTTTTTTAACTCCATAGTTTCCTAACTTCCAATTTTTTATTATAATAGAGGTCAGAGGTAAAAAAATGAAAAAACAAGCTTTTAGTTCTGAACAATATTTGAATCTACAGCGCGACCACATTTTGGAGCGCATTAACCAATTTGACGGCAAGCTCTACTTAGAGTTTGGTGGCAAAATGTTAGAAGATTTCCACGCCGCTCGTGTTCTTCCTGGTTATGAGCCTGACAACAAAATCAAGCTCTTACAAGAATTGAAAGAGCAAGTTGAGGTTGTGATTGCCATTAATGCTAGCAACATCGAACATTCTAAAGCACGTGGTGACTTGGGCATTTCTTATGACCAAGAAGTTCTTCGCTTGATTGATAAATTCAATGAATTGGGAATTTTTGTTGGCTCAGTGGTCATCACACAGTACGCTGGCCAACCAGCTGCAGATGCCTTCCGCAACCAACTTGAGAAAAACGGAATTGATTCTTATCTTCATTATCCAATCAAAGGATATCCGACGGATATGGATCATATCATTTCTCCAGAAGGTATGGGAAAAAATGACTACATCAAAACCAGTCGTAACTTGATTGTCGTAACTGCTCCTGGACCTGGTTCTGGAAAATTGGCAACCTGTATGTCAAATATGTACCACGACCAAATCAATGGTATCAAGTCTGGCTACGCTAAATTTGAAACCTTCCCCGTTTGGAATCTTCCCCTTCATCACCCAGTCAATTTGGCCTACGAGGCTGCCACAGCTGACCTTGACGATGTCAACATGATTGACCCTTTCCATCTTCAAACCTATGGAGAAACTACTGTCAACTACAACCGTGATATTGAAATTTTCCCAGTTCTCAAACGCATGTTAGAACGTATCCTTGGTGAATCTCCATACGCTTCACCGACAGACATGGGTGTCAACATGGTTGGCTTCGCTATTACAGATGATGAAGCTGCTATCGAAGCTTCTAAACAAGAAATCATCCGACGTTACTATCAAACTGTTCTTGACTTTAAAGCTGAAAAAGTTGGTGAAGCTGCTGTTAAGAAAATTGAGTTGCTCATGAACGACCTCGGTATCACACCTGCAGACCGGAAGGTTGCTGTCGTTGCTCGTCAAAAGGCAGAAGAAACTGGTGGCCCTGCCCTAGCCCTTGAATTGCCAAATGGGGAAATCGTGACTGGTAAGAACTCAGAACTCTTTGGTCCAACAGCCGCTGCCTTGATCAACGCCATCAAGAAATCAGCTGACATCGCTAAAGAAGTAAAACTAATCGAACCTGAAGTTGTTAAGCCAATCCAAGGTCTTAAAATCGATCATCTAGGTAGCCGCAATCCACGTCTGCATTCAAATGAAATCCTGATTGCACTTGCTATCACAGCTACAGAAAATCCTGATGCTGCTCGTGCTATGGAAGAGCTCGGCAACCTCAAAGGAAGCGAAGCCCACTCAACCATCATCTTGACTGATGAAGATAAGAATGTCCTTCGCAAATTGGGTATCAACGTTACCTTTGACCCTTACTACCAATACGACCGCTTGTATCGTAAGTAACGATTTGAACCTCTCCACTCTCGGAGAGGTTTTCTCTCTGCCTAAGGAGCCAGCTTTATGTTATAATGAAGAGAGAAAACTGAAAGGATTTACCATGTCAAAAGAAGTTATTGTTGAAAGTTTTGAACTTGACCACACTATTGTTAAAGCTCCCTATGTTCGCTTGATTGGGGAAGAAACGGGACCAAAAGGAGACATCATCTCCAATTATGATATTCGCTTGGTGCAACCAAACGAAGACTCGATCCCTACTGCTGGACTTCACACCATTGAGCACCTCTTAGCTAAACTCATCCGTACTCGCATCGACGGCATGATTGACTGTTCACCATTTGGCTGCCGTACAGGCTTCCACATGATTATGTGGGGGCGTCATACCAGCGCTGAGATTGCGACAGTTATCAAGGATTCGCTCAAGGAAATCGCTGAAACTACTACTTGGGAAGATGTCCCTGGAACAACCATCGAATCTTGTGGAAACTACAAGGATCACAGCCTCTTCTCTGCTAAAGAATGGGCGAAACTCATCTTGGAACAAGGAATCTCAGATGATGCCTTTGAGCGCCATGTGATTTAGACACAAAAGGAACCAGTTTTTTCAGCTGGCTCCTTCTTTTTTTATTCTCAAAATTTTGTCTTAGGCTTTTTCACGAATAACTAAACCACCATCTTCCATGTCAGCTTCTAGGTGTTTGGCATCTAGGTGATCCAAATGGAAGTCTGTCACCTTATCCCGAATTTCTTGTTCAACCACGCGACGGAGAGGACGAACACCCATGACTTCATCATAACCTTCTTCTGTAATATAGTCCTTAGCCGCTTGACTGACTATCAAATCAATGTCTTTCTTAGCCAAGGTTTGGTTGACTTCAGCCAACATTAAATCCACAATCTTAGAAAGGTCTTCCTTAGTCAAGTGTGAAAACTCAATGACTGCGTTAAAGCGGTTGAGGAATTCTGGACGGAAGAATGGTTTCAAACGATCCATCAATTCTGGTTTATCCGCATCTTCTGTCAAGTTAGCTTCGTAACCAAAGCCTGCGTTTGAAGTTGCGATAATCACCGTATTCTTGAAGTTGACAGTGTTACCTTGACCATCTGTCAAACGACCATCGTCCAAAACTTGGAGGAGAAGGGTGATGACTTGAGGGTCAGCCTTTTCAATCTCATCCAAAAGTACGATTGAGTATGGATTGCGACGAACACGTTCTGTTAAGGTATTGCTATTGTCATCGTAACCAACATAACCTGCAGTTGTACCAATCAATTTAGATACGGCTGTGCGGTCGCTGTATTCTGACATGTCCAAACGGATGATCGCATCCTTGGTTCCAAACATATCGAGCGCCAATTGCTTAGCAAGCTCCGTCTTACCAACCCCAGTAGGTCCTACAAAGAGGAAACTACCGATTGGGCGATTGCCTTCATCAAAACCAGCACGGTTACGACGGATAGCGCGAGCTACAGCTTCTACCGCCTTGTCTTGGCCGATTACCTTATCTTGCAGACGATGAGCCATATCTTTCAAACGTTCGATGTCTGATGCTCCCATTTGTGATACTGGGATACCCGTCATTCGTTCTACAGATTCAGCCACATCGTTGACACTTGCAGTCACTTTCATATCTTCTGTGTGGTTTTCGATTTTCTTTTCCAATTCTGCAATGCGTGTTTTATAGTTTAGAGCTGCTTCAAAATCTTCTGCCTCAACAGCTTTTTCTTGCTTGTCTTTTTCTACCTCAATTTCACGTTCAACAGCATGAACATCTGTTACTGGATGCTGAGCTGCCAAGTGAGCTGCCGTTACATCTACAAGGTCGATAGCCTTATCGGGCAAACTACGTTGAGGAATATACTGAACAGAATAATCCACTGCTGCTTTCAAAACCTCGTCTGGCAAGATGACATTGTGGTGTTGTTGATAAAGGTCACGAATTCCTTGAAGGATTTTAAAGGTATCCTCTGCTGAAGGAGCATTTACTTTCACTTCGTTGAAACGACGAGCAAGAGCTGCATTCTTCAAGATGGTGTTACGGTATTCGTCTTGAGTTGTTGCCCCAATCACTGTCAATTCACCACGAGAGAGGGCTGGCTTGAGAATGTCTGCAAGTCCCTTAGATCCACTATCTCCACCAGTGCTACCAGCACCGAGAATTTGGTGAATTTCATCAAAGAAGAGGATAATATTCCCTGCTTCTTTCACTTCATTGACTAAATTTTGAACGTTTTCTTCAAAACTACCACGGTATTGAGTCCCAGCCTCAAGACCTGAAATATCAATGGAAATAATTTCCTTATTCTTAATAGCAGCTGGAACATCGCCGTTCACAATTGCTTGAGCAAGACCTTCGACAACAGCTGTCTTACCAACACCTGCATCTCCGACCAGAACAGGATTGTTCTTGGTACGACGTGAGAGGATCTCAGATGTTTCTTGAATTTCCTTGTTTCGTCCGATAACAGGATCCAGCTTGCCCTCGCGAGCTTCTGCTGTCAAGTTTCGCCCTAGTTTAGCAAGGACACCATCTTGTTTCATACCTGAAGCCTGTTGTGGCATTTTGCCATCAACTTCTACATTTCCTGGTAATTGACCAGTTGCACGATAGTGAGCAAATTCCTCAGGTGTGACTTCACGTCCATTAATCAAGTAACGACGATTTTCAGAACTGTATCCTCGCATACCACCCATCAATTGGTTAAATAGATCATCCATGTTGTTAAAATTATTAAAGTTGTTGTTCATATTCTTTACCTCTTTTTGTTTACTTAGTTATGATCACTGACATTGACTATCTTTGACCTTTGTTTTAAAAAATTTAGACTAGCTAAATGGCTACTCTAGGTACTATTTCTGGTTTTTCTTTTTCAAGCAGGAGTAGACTATCTTTACTTCTGAAGATTTCTAGATTAAACATAGACACACCTCTTTCTATTTTACTTTAAATAATACTCTTCGAAAATCTCTTCAAACCACGTCAGCTCTATCTGCAACCTCAAAACAGTGTTTTGAAAACCTGCGGCTAGCTTCCTAGTTTGCTCTTTGATTTTCATTGAGTATAAGTGTTCGAGTAAGGCTTTCATTTACCTTACGTTCATAATATACTACATTAGTCAGAAAAGGTCAAGGGATTTGACTTTAATTGACCAATATTTTTTAAAAAGCAAAAACACCCTGAAACATCAGGGTGCCATTCTTACATCAAATACAAAATTGCTAGGGTCAAGAGACTTGCTAGAAGTCCCACTCCCCAAAAGAAGAAGTCAACCTTCCACTCGCTCCATGGATTTCCTTTACCAGACAATCCTCCAAGCTCAAAATGGTGATGCACAGGCGTCATGCGGAAAATACGTTTGCCACCAGTCATTTTGAAATAACTGACTTGCATCATGACTGAAGTTGTTTCAAAAACATAAACAATTCCGATAATCAAGAGAGTCCATTCTTGGTGGAGGGCCATAGAGATAGCTGCCAGCATTCCACCGAGAGCTAAACTTCCCACATCCCCCATAAAGACCTTAGCAGGCTTATGGTTAAAGACAAAGAAACCAAGCAAACCACCAATCATGGCAAGAATCACTAGAAGAATATCCATCTGACCTTGCACATAGGCAATAACTCCATAGGCAGACAAACTAATCACGACTGAAATACTAGCCAGACCGTCAATGCCGTCAGTCAAGTTGACTGCGTTTGAAAAACCAACTAGCCAGAAAAGGGCGAAAAGAATATAGAAAATCCCTAGATGCACTTGGTAACCAAAGACTGAAAGCATATCGCCCCCACGCTCATAAAAAAGGTAGAAAATGACGCCACCTAGCAGCTGAAGAGCCAATTTCTGTTTGGGGTTTAGCCCCTCATTGATCTTTCGGAAGACCTTGAGAAAGTCATCTAAAAAACCAACCAAGCCATACAAGACCAAAATAAACAAAATCATACCAACATTATTGGTCAATTGTTTCGAAAAAAGAGCGACGAGGAAACTCACCACAACTGCAGCAATGAGGAAAACAAGTCCCCCCATTGTAGGAGTCCCAGCTTTTGCCTGGTGCTGTTTAACATCCTCATGCATCTGCTGGCCTGTAATTTGCGCCTTTCTATAAAATTGGATAAAGGCCGGAATTCCTACTAAAGTTAGTAAAAATGTCACAATTCCAGCACTAATAGAAATAAACATATTAGTCTCCTAAAGTTAATTTAATTTTTTTAATGTTTTTGATAGCTGTATTAGTCCGAACATCTTGCTTCTGAACAACGGAACCTGAACCTTCAAATTCCAGTTCAATATCCAACCATTTAGCAAAGGTCTCGGCAGTCTCTTTTTTCCAGCCATACATGTCTGGAATTTCTTCTACCTTATCCGATAAAAGGAGAACTTGTTGGTTTGGTGCAAGATTGGTCCCTTCTTCTACAGAAGTCTCTTTAATCTTTGTTCCAGTACCTACAACGATTGGTTGCACAATATTTCGGCGTAAGGCTTCCGCCAACTCACCAGGTGAAATATCCTTGATGCTAGGCATTGCATAAGAAGATTCTGTCGTAACTTTATCTAAATTTTTGGCTGGAGATTGAAGATTGAGAGATTCTTTCATAGCTGAAGCCCGCTCCAAGATTGGGGTGGCAAATTCTCCCAACTGGATACCTGAATAATGCTCAGGCTGTTGAACCGTTACATACAAGATAAAATCAGGATTTTCAGCAGGATTCATAGTCACAGCTGAGAAAATATAATTGGTAGAACCAACCAAGTATCCTCCATTTTTCTCATCAGCGATTTGAGCCGTACCGGATTTAACTGCTACATTTTGTCCAGGAACTGTTATAATTGGCTTTCCTGTGTAGTGATTATACATAGTTCCATATAGAGGGTCCGTCCCAACTAAGATCATGTGATTTCGAGTTGTGCTTGCTGCCTCTTTGGAAACAGGATTTCCTACTATTTCTTTTTGTGACTTACGTACAGACTGATTGTTAGTATCATAAATAGCACTTATAAATTTTGGCTCCAGCATAACTCCATCATTAGCAATAGCTGTAAAGGCACGAAGCATTTGTGTTTGTGTCACTGAAATTCCTTGCCCAAATGAGCTTTGAGCAATACTAACAATATTATCAGCTGGAAGTTGACCAGCGTATTCATCTGTCAAGCCAAAGCGAGTTGGAACCCCAAATTTAAAGCGTTTTAGATAATCCAACCAAGTAGCATCTCCCATTTTTTGTTCAAGTAGACTCATTCCAACATTACTGGAGTGAGCGAAACCTTGTAAGAAAGTCATCATCCCACCAGTAGTCAAACCTTCATTAACATCCCAATCTCGAGTCGTCGCATCCGCTATTTTGAATTCACTGCTATTGAAGTATTCTCCACTTGGGAAGGTATTATTATCAATAGAAGAAGCTAACGTCATAACCTTCATGGCTGATCCTGGTTCATAGTTACTTTGATAAAGAATATCACGCCAAACAAAGTCCTCAGTGATTCCTTCTTTAGTATCTGCATTAAAGGTAGGTCGTTGGGTGGTAGCGAGGATTTCACCGGTCTTTGCACTGACCAAGGTCGCGGTCATATACTTACCTTTTACTTTTTCTAGAAAGGCATCCATCTGAGTTTCCATGAAAGATTGTAGCGGACTAGACAATGTTGTATAAACATCCTTGCCATCTACCGTTTGTTGGGAAACTTGTTCTGTTCCAGGGACAATATTACCCAGACGATCTTTTTCATAGGTAATAATACCGTCTTTCCCTGCAAGAATACTGTTCAAGGAACTCTCCATCCCAGAAGTTCCCAGCAAACTCTTGCTACCATCCTCATTTTCATGGAGTTGGGCCAAACCAATAAAACTAGAAGCGAATTGTCCATTTGGATAGCTTCTATTAGGGCTAGTTGTGAAGTCAATTCCTTCAACACTAGCGTCTTTCAAATCCTTTTTAATAGCCATCATATTGGCATAGGTAATCCCATTGCCCTTTGCTCCAAAGGAAACTTGCTTGAGATTAGGTTGCGAGAGTTGCTCTCTTACATAAGATTCTTCCATGTCCAGATACTTATGAAAGACCTCTGCAACCTTGTTAAATTGTGTTTTTTCTACGTAAAGAATCTTACCCGTTGCTGACTTATAGTTCTCATCAATAACCGCATAGACATTATAGGAGGTTGCATCCTCAGCAATTGGGACTCCATTTCGGTCATAAATAGTCCCACGTTTGGCAGGAACTATACGGGTGGTTTGATGAACCTTCTTAGCTTCCTTCGCTAAATCTGTTCCAAAGCGAGTGCCCGTCCCAATAATGACCGCAAAATTGACTAAAAAAACGGCAAAAACAAAGACAGATAATAAACTCAGACTTTTTCCAACTCTGCGTCTGTTTTCAGCCGGCGATTTCCGATTTTTCGTCGCATAACGGATTACTCTTTTTGTCCACTTCATATCTTACTCCGCTATTCGAATATTTTCATTGTTTAATTGCAAATCGTGTGAATTGGCAATTTCTTTCAAACGTTCTGCACGTAATAGTTCATTGACCTCTTGCTTGGCATCGTCCAATTCGGTCTTCTTTTCCTCTATCTGCGCATTGATTTTTGTCAAATCATTCTGTACTTGCAAAAGCTTGGTCTGCATAAAAATAATACTAATGGCTACAATAAGAGTGGTTATAGCAATGGAAAAGTAAAAAGCTTTTTCCACACGCGAAAACCGTTTAAGTTGCATCTGTAGTATTTGACCTGTTTTTTCTATTCTTTCTGCCATCTTTTTCCTCTTACTTGTGAATTTTTCTGGCCACGCGCAACTTGGCTGAGTGCGAGCGGTTATTGGCTTCTAATTCTTCTGCACTTGGCAAGATTGGCTTACGGGACACCAATTCCATCTTGGGCTTGAGATCATCTGGGATGAAGGGTAAGCCTTTTGGAACTTCAACCGTTGAAGCTTCCTTGAACAATTGCTTGGTCAAACGGTCTTCCAAGGAATGAAAGGTAATCACTGAAATCCTACCATCCAGAGCCAACATATCCATAGCCTGCTGGATGGACTCATCTGCCGCTCCCAGTTCATCATTGACTTCAATTCGAATAGCCTGGAAAATCTGCTTAGCAGGATGACCCTTCTTCTTGAGCTCCTTGGCAGGCTTGGCCGACTTGATAATTTCTGCCAATTCAGTCGTAGTCTCGATAGGTTTCAGATCACGCGCTTGTTCAATCTTGCGGGCAATCTGTTTAGAAAATTTATCCTCGCCATACTTGAAGAAAATACGAACCAAGTCATGATAGTCATAATTGTTCACCACTTCATAGGCTGTCAGACTAGCATCCTGATTCATCCGCATGTCCAGTGGCGCATCCTTTTTATAAGAAAAACCACGCTCACGCTGGTCCAATTGAGGACTAGACACTCCCAAGTCATAACAAATTCCATCAATTTCCTGAACACCAGCTTCGCGCAAACGTGCCTGTAAATGACGGAAGTTATCCTTGATAAAGGTTACCATCCCTTTTTCGATATAGGGTGCCAAACGTTTTTGCGCATTGTCAATGGCATTCTGGTCCTGATCAAAGGCATAGAGATGGCCTTTTTCACTTAATTTACTTAATAAATATTCGCTGTGGCCTGCTCCACCCAAAGTCGCATCAACGTAGATACCGTCAGGCTTTACGTCGAGCATATCAATCGTCTCATGGAGTAAGACCGTTACATGATGAAATTCTTTTGTCATATCTTATCTATTTTACCACAAATCTGACTAGCTTGCACTAGTCAGACAAATAGGCCAAAAACAAGTAAGATTTCTTTAAGAAATATGTCAAATATGCTTGACAATCGCTCTATAGAATAATATAATATGGTCAAATATATACGACACAAATCAGAAAGGAGAACAGATGAATCGTGTGAAAGAATTTCGCAAGGAACTAGGCATTTCCCAGCTCGAGCTCGCCAAGGATATCGGTGTCTCGAGACAAACCATCAATATGATTGAAAACGACAAGTACAATCCAACCCTGGAACTCTGTCTCAATCTCGCTCGTAGCCTCCAAACTGACCTCAACAGTCTCTTTTGGGAGGATAATTTTTAAAAAAGGAGCCAACTCATGAAAAAAGAAACCTTCACTGAAAAACTTATCAAACGCATTTATGGCATTTCAGGACCACTTGATGAACACAAACGACGCGAGGCTGATCGTATCGGCAATCAAGTTTTTATCATCCTCTTTTATCTGATGACGTTTGGAAATCTCATCCCCTTTGTCCTCGCTTATAAATACCCGCAAATTGTCGCTATCGGCTATCCTATTGTGGTATTCGGCATTTCGATGATTTCTGCTTTCTATGTGCTCTCCCAAACCAAAAAAACAGGGATTACAGCTATTGATCCAGATATGCTGAGTGAGAAAGAAAGCAAGCAACTACATTACCCTGGTCTGAAAGCAGGTTTGTTCTTTGGTCTATGGATGTTTTTTATAACCCCTCTTCTCCATATACTGCTAGATGAGAGCCAGGACTATCTTCAGTCTCTTCTCGCTTTTAAAAATATTTTTTCAAGTATCCTCCAGTCTGTCTTCTTTGGAGTGGTTATACAGATTCTCATCTCCCGTCGCATTGCAAAAGCCAAGAAAAATCAGGATAATGATTAGGAGGAAACTCATGAAAAAAGAAAAGAAACAGTTACGTTATCCTGGTCTGAAAGCAGGTTCGATTTATGGAACAATGATATTTTTTATAATTCCACTCATTGATACCCTAACAAGTGAAAATCCAAATTTTATCAGTTCTCTTCTAAATACAAAACATATTTTTAAAACTATACTGGGAGCTTTCTTTTTCGGAATGATGATGCATATTGTCGACTCACTTCGCATTGCAAAAGCTAAGAAAGATCAAGATGAGGAGTAGGAGGTGCCCTATGAAATCATTACTAACTTTACTGACCTATCATCTTTTGTTTGCTTCACTGCTCATCTTCATCATCATTTCAGGGAACTTGCCAATCAGCGAGATACTCCTCCTTCTAGTCTTTATTCCAGCCCTCAACAAAGGACTAACTTATCTAAAGATTGACTCCCAAAAAACGCGCATACTCAACTTAGCACTGTGCTTTATGATTATATCTTTGCCACAACTGATGGTCATCTCAAGCAATTGGAAATATTATTTACTGTTCACTATCGCTAGCCTTTCTTCTATCACTTATCTTTATTATCTCTATCAATTCGTAAAAGAAAGTCAGTAAAACTGCTCATTTAGGAGGTTACTAGTATGAAAAAAGAAGACTTCACCACTCGCCTACTTCGAAATCTCTTTCACATTCAGGGCCCTTTTGATGAATGCCGACAAGAGATTATCTACAAGGCTTGTGCCCGTTCCATGGTCCAAATCGTTTATTCTTCCTTCTTTCTCTTCTTGTTTTATCTATTATTTGGACGCTTCATAGAAGCCGTTCGCTATGCTATGCCCTACGTTTACTCTGGACTCATTTTTTTCATTACTTTAAAAACTCAAAGAGCCGTCAAAGAACTCCATCTGGAAAAAGATGACAAGTCAGAAATCATCCTCAAAACCTACAGCAAAGCCCAAATCAAATTCCGAAGCTGGATTGTGTTTATCGGTCTTCAGATTGGCCTCTTTACCCTGCTCATCTTTCATAAAGTCTTCGTTCAGCAGATGTCCTTTTCAGATTTTGGGAAGTTGCTCATGCAATTCGATAAAAGTGTTCCTTTCCTGATGTATGGCTTGATTATCGGTAGTATTTTCGGAACCCTGACCTACGGATTTCTATCACTACAGGAGGAGAAGACTCCTAAAAATACCAAACAGAAGGAGAAAAGCAATCAATGACCTCACTATACGATTTTTCAGTCTTAAACCAAGACAAGCAAGAAACTCCACTAAATGCCTATCGTGGTAAGGTTCTCTTGGTTGTTAATACTGCTACCGGATGTGGTTTAACGCCCCAGTACCATGGACTTCAAGAACTCTATGATCGTTATCAAGAACAAGGTTTTGAGATTTTAGACTTCCCTTGCAATCAGTTTATGGGACAAGCACCAGGTAATGCAGAGGAAATCAACGCCTTCTGTAGCCTACATTATCAAACCACTTTCCCACGTTTTGCCAAGATCAAGGTCAACGGTAAGGAGGCAGATCCCCTCTATGTTTGGTTGAAAGACCAGAAATCTGGTCCACTAGGAAAACGAATCGAATGGAATTTCGCTAAATTTCTCATCGGTCGTGATGGGCAGGTCTTTGAACGCTTCTCTTCAAAAACAGACCTAAAACAAATTGAAGAGGCAATACAAAATCTACTATAATTTTACAATCTCACTTTGATCAGGTCTCCTTTAACCTAATGAATAGTGAGATTTTTTGATTAGCTTTGACTTATACTCTTCGAAAATCTCTTCAAACCGCGTCAACGTCGCCTTGCCATATGTATGGTTACTGACTTCGTCAGTTTCATCTACAACCTCAAAACAGTGTTTTGAGCTGACTTCGTCAGTTTCATCTACAACCTCAAAACAGTGTTTTGAGCAACCTGCGGCTAGTTTCCTAATTTGCTCTTTAATTTTCATTGAGTATTAAATAGAAAAGTGTACAAATGTCTACTAGGAAAATCAGAAACATTGTGAGTTTTAATCAAACAAAAAGGACTTAGCTCTATGCAATACAGAACTAAATCCTTTGAATAAATAATTGATCTAACTTTTAGAATCCCTACAGAAATTCCAGTTTTTCTCTATTTGATACCAGACATTAGTTTTTCAATACGTGGAACGTATAAGAGTAAGATAATACTGAATACAATCGTAATTCCTCCAACAATTCCATAGTAAGCCACTTCAGTTTCGCTTGTATAAAATTTTACAATTTGAGCATTGATGGCTTGGGCAGCAGCATCACTCAAGAACCAGATAGACATCATTTGTGCTTGGAAGGACTTTGGTGCTAGCTTATTAGTGACTGATAGACCAATAGGCGAAATCAACATCTCCCCCACAATCACAATAGCCCAACTCATAATCAACCAGAAAGGACTGACCTTAACATCTGTCCCAAAGAGCATCCCTGGTAACATCATCCACAAGAAGGATAAACCTGCTGCTAATAAACCGTAAGCAAATTTCTTAGAAGAGGACGGTTGCTTTTTACCCATTTTCCCCCACAACCATGCAAAAATCGGCACATAAATCATAATGAAAAGTGGATTGATACTTTGGAAAAAGCTAGATGGAAAATGAATCTGATTCCCAAATACATTAAAGTAAAGTTGAGTTTGATCATCCGCAAATAGAGCGAGAACAACAGAACCCTGTTCCTCAATAGACCAGAAGAGTACTCCAGCGATAAATAGAGGAATGTAGGCAAATACTCGGGATCTCTCAGTGGCAGTTATTTTCTGACTAGATAAAATCTTAAAGAAATAGTAGATTGGAATAATTACAGCAATCACTGTAAAGATATTAACAATCATATCCACATTAAACTGGTGAGTAAAGACTAAACCTATAACCACAAGAATAACCATGACAAGTGTAATTAGCAAGCGTTTAATCAAGGTATGCTGCTCCTTCTGTGAAAGTGGATCAGTGGGGTAAAGACTTGATTCAGGCAGGTATTTCTTCCCATCTAAAACATATTTCACAAGACCAAAGAACATCCCAACAGCAGCTAATGAGAAACCTAGATGGAAATTGACTTCCTGACCTAGATAACCCACTAGATAAGGGGCAACGAAGGCACCTAAGTTAATACCAAAGACAAAGATACTAAATCCTGCATCCCGTCTATCATCCTCTTTCTCATAAATTCCCCCAACCATATCTGAGATATTAGGTTTTAAAAATCCAGTACCAAAGATAATCAAGGCAATAGAAAGATAGAGAGCCACTTGTCCAAAAGGTGTTGCCAAAGCAATATGCCCTAGCATAATCAGAATCCCACCGTAAAAGACGGTCTTACGGCTTCCTAAAATACGGTCACTGACAAAACCACCGACAACCGAGGATAAAAATACCAGCGAGCCATAAATCGCCATAACCGATGCAGCTGTGGTCTTATCCATCCCCAACCCACCATCTTGTACACTATAGTACATATAGTAAAGTAGGATAGCTCGCATCCCATAGTAAGAAAAGCGCTCCCACATCTCTGTAAAGAAGAGGGTGGACAAGCCCATAGGATGTCCAAAAAATGTTTTCTGTTTTTCCATATATATTCTCCTTTAACGATATAATAATTCATTTTACAGAATTTTCAAACAAATGTCAAACAAATCCTGTCTATTTTAGAAAATTTTCTGAAAAATCTAACCTCTCATACTTAATTCCACCATAAAAATTCATTTCAAACTAACTTCCACTTCGGTCAGGCAAGTGGAAGTTACTTTGAAAAATTTCTCTTGTTTAGTTTAAAAAAGAGGCTGGGCAAAAAGTCTTTAAAATCATAAAAACATCCCTATGCCAAACTTGTAATTACTAAAATACAAGTCAATAAGCATAGAGATGTAAAACTATTACACATTAAAAAATAAATAATTAGCAATTAAAGAATAGAAATTGTGTACAAAATGTCTCAATTAGTTTTCGCTAGTAAATATCATTTCCAACAAACGCCCTCTCAATTCCTTATCCTGATGATGCAAGATATTCATTAAGTCATGAGAATTTTTGGCATTGATGAATTGATTTAACAATCTATCTTTTAATTCATATGGAAGAGAAGCCGTCTTTAGTAGTCTAAAAACTTCATCATTTAGGGGTGTCCTTTTATTATCTTTCAATTCAAATCTAGCTGTATCATTCTTATTTGGCAATTCAATTATAGACACATTCGTTCCTTTAAAATGAATTCTATGCCTTCTATTGCTTGGAACGATACTAGAATCGCCTTGTAATGCTAACTCTACCATCCCCATTTCCCAGTCGATTGATAATCTTGTTTTATATCTTTGACCATTTTGAACTTCAATCATTTCAAAAGAATGTTGCTTGCCTGGGAATACATACCAATCTACAACTTCAGGTAAATCAACACCCATATCTATCTCAGAACCAACCAAGGGAATGATTGCACCACTTTTTGCAAACACAGGTATAGTCGAAATGTCTCTATAAACACTCAACTTCACACCACCTGTATATTTTTTCTCTGAAAAGAAGTCATACCATTCACCTTCAGGGAACCATACATCTACTTTTGCAGATTGGAATGCCAAATCCATCTTTTCTACAATGGGAGCCACCATCAGTTCTGTTCCAAAAAAGTATTGATTTGGAACATTATAACTCTCATCATTCTCTGGGTAGAAATAATACATTGGGCTGATTAATGGGGCACCTTCCTCATGTGTCTTTACATTCATGGTATATAGATATGGAATCATCTGATGTCTCAAACGAAGGTATTTCTTCATAATCTTAGATGTTGTTTCTGAAAAAAACCAAGGTTCTTTACTATTAAAGGGACTTCTAGAACTATGTAATCGAGTTATCGGACTAAAAACGCCAAACTGTAGCCATCTAGTTTGTAGCTCTTCATCATAATCCCCCAGCATGTGTCCACCGATATCATGGCTCCACCAACTATAGCCGATATTTGATGCTGTCGCTGTAAAATAAGGTTGAAATCTTAAGGAATTCCAACTAATAATGGTATCTCCTGAAAAACCAACAGGGTATCGGTGACTACCCGGCCCTGCATATCTTGATAAAATCAAACCACCTTCTACATTTTTACAACTATCCTGATAGTGATAATGGTTTAAAAGCCACAGTGGATCCAACATGCCTTGTGTCCCTTGTTGCCAGTCAATCCACCAAAAATCTACTCCTTGCTTTTCTAGCTCATAATGAACATCTTTAAAGTAGGATTCCCTAAAAGAGGGATTAAAAAAATCAAAAATGGCAGGTTCTTCTAGTTCTATATTTAACCCCAATCGTTTGGCGACTCGAGGATAAGCTTCTTCATAAGCCCGTATACCATCAGCAGGATGGACATTTAAGGAGAGTTTTAACTTTCTATCATGAAGTTGTTGCAATAACTGTTCTGGATTAGGTATTAAGTTTCTATTCCAACTATATCCTGTCCACCCACTTCCAAAACGAGCTGGAATGTCAGTTATATGCCAATCCATATCTAAAACACCGATAGATAATGGAATTTTCCCTGTTTCAAATCTGTCTATTAAATCCAAGTATTCATCCGACGTATAAGGCCAATACCTACTCCACCAATTTCCTAAAGCATATCTTGGCAATAAGGGTGTTGAACCAGTCAAATGGTAAAAGTCTCTGATTGCTCCTCTATAATCATGCCCATAGGCAAAGAAATACAGGTCAATTTGATTTTCTCTCTCAATATAACCAGACTGTTCATCCCAAATAAATCCTTGAGAATCATCCAATAAGGCTATACCATTTCTGCTAATAATTCCATCTTCTAACGAGATTGCTCCATCTGCCTTATCCAGAGTCCGAGCTGTTCCTTTTAACGTTTCAATAGATTCACCAAAATACCAGCGACTACCATATACGGCAAAATTTCCTTTTAATTCTATAAATAAATTTTCGGCGTTAAATTCTCCTTTATTAAAATGCAAATGAAAATAGTCCGTCATAATATCTAGTACGTTTGATGTCTCGATATAATCTAACGAAACTTGGCCAAACTCTCTATTATAGATAAGTTGTGTAGTTCTATCCTCAAAACTTCCAGTTTGAGAGTATTCTAACCTTACTAGCTTGTCTGTTAATACAGAGATTCGATAAAACTCTCCCTTAAAAATTTTCAATTTGTTTCCCTCCTTTTAGTAAATTTCTTTATCTTATCAAACATTTTATTTGTTATCGTTACATTCATCAATCCGCAAAAAGCAAATCCCCCAAATGTAAATACGTAAATAGCTGTTAAAACTCGTTCTGGACTACTAAAACTCATATACAGTACAGAAATATTAAATAAAACCAACATGATAGCTTGTATTGGATTTAAAATACAAATTAATACGCTATTTACAATACTATTTTTTAGATTATCTTTAAATAGACCAATATAGGGAAAAACAACACTCATAAAAAGTATTATAACAAATAAAAAGGGCAACACTAACAATAAACTATACTCTGAAAGTAAACTTGAATAGCCCCAAAGACAATAGTTCACATATAAAAGTAATTCTATTAGGAGGATAAACAACCAAATAAAAGTTGATTGTTTAAAATTTTGTCTAAAGATCCGAAAATAATGATAAGCAATATCGGTATCTTTACCTTTTAAAATACGATACCACATTGTCGTAAGAGAAGTTAGTGATGCCCCAATTGTAACTATTGGAATACAACTCACAATAAATAGAGTATTTAAAATAATTAAATCTGTCAAAAAAGTTAAAATTCTAACCATTTTTCCATCTAATGAAAATAATTTTTGCATAATAGATATCTCCATAAAATCGATTGCCTTAACTCTATATTTTATAATGTCAGTTGTACAAAAATATTACCTAAATTATTTAAAAAACATTTCCACATTTCTTTAAAAATTAGAATAAAGGAAGCGAGATAATCTGATGTTATCAGTCTCGCTTCCTGTAATTAGCTAGTCCCTTGTTTATACAACCAAGAGTTCATATAAAGTATTACTCTTTTACTTCTTTTTGGTAACGATTATATGCTTCCTGTTGAATCTTCATAAATTCGTCCAATCCCATATTCTTAAGAGTTTCTTTGTATGAGTCCCATTCTTTTTCTATGCCACCTTCAACTACCCATTTAGATGCTTGTTGTTTGACATAAGATTCAATACTCACATAGATTGATGATAATTTGTTAAGTTCTTCTTGTGAATAAATCACATTAGGGTAAGCTGGCAACGCAAATTGTTTCAAATCTTGGTCCATCTTCAATTTCAATCCATCACCTTGTGTTTGATCGATTTCTACGCGACTATTGATATCATCGCTTACGTATTTAGGACCAAAATCTCGAAGTGAATTAATCCATGCCCATTCATCAGCTGATTTACCATCTTTAGGAGGTAACACTTTAAACTTATCACCATTCTTTTCAGTAGCTATTCCAAATGATCCATAGAAATTCTGAATACTTGCTTCATCTGTATATAATTTATCCAACCATTTCAATAATTTAGCAGGGTTTTTGCTCTTATTTGTAATCAAAATTTCATTTCGACCATAGTTGTAATGATCTGGATCAGAAAAGACATATTGTTTACCATCCATACCTTTTAAAGCAGGTAGAGCGATATACTCACTTGAATGTAAGCCAAACGTTGCATCTGCTGTCCAACCACTAGAAACACCTACTCTAGATACTCCCTTATCCATACGTTTTGCTACACTCATAGATGTATCTTCTGTAAAGATTTCCGGATCAATCAAACCTTTTTTATAAGCTTCGTGCATTGCTGCAATCCCTTGTTTATAACTTTCCTCTGTACGAAGGTAGACTGGTTTCCCATCTTTTACAGACATTTCATATGTATTATCTGCCCCTAAACGATTATTGAACGGAAGAATATATGAGAATGTCGGATCAAAGTTTCCTGCTCCGAATGGAATTTCATCAGAAGCGTCTCCATTTCCGTTCGCATCTTTATCCTTAAATTCTTGTAGTACTTTTACTAAATCATCATAAGTTTCTGGAACCTTTAATCCTAAATTATCCAGCCACTTTTTATTAATAAATAGCTGATTAGCTACAGTAGGACGCATCGGTAATTTTTTAGGTAGACTGTAGATATGACCATCTGGTGAAGTAATCATAGCTTTAATCTTAGGTTCTTTCTCCATAGCCTTAGTTAAATTTGGCATGTTTTCCTTGATTAAATCTTCCAATGGAATAAACAAAGATTGGTTCTGAGCAATTTCTGAATCTGTAAATGCATTTGAACCCAAAAATGCATCTGGTAAATCTCCGCTAGCAACCAAAACAGATTTCTTATCTGCCCAATCTGCGGCTACAAGTGTATCCCATTTAACATCAATACCTGCTTCCTTGGCAGAATCTGTTAGAAAACCTTTATGATAATCTTCTCCCCAGTCAGACCAACGAACAGTTGTGATTTTATAAGAATCTTCTCCAGACTTATCGTCCTTATTCGCATTACTAGAATTTGCACAGGCTGTTAAGCCAGCAAGTGTAACTGTTCCTAAGAACAAATATGTAAATGATTTATTTTTCATGTTTTTCTCCTATTCTTTCAAGGCGCCAATCATTACGCCTTGATTAAAGTATTTTTGAACAAAGGGATATAGCAACATTATCGGAGCGGTTGAAATAACAATTGCTGCATATTTCATCATATCGGCTTTGATACGAAGATCTGATGCCACTTCTCCTGTTGCTTGCGATTGTAACATTTGATTACTAATTAGTAAACGTCGTAAAATTAATTGCAATGGCTGTAAATTTTCATTCGTTAAATAAATTAAAGCATTAAACCACGAATTCCAAATACCAACTGCAGTCCAAAGTCCAATAACTGCTATAATAGCTTTTGATAAAGGAACAACTATTTTAATAAAATAACGAATTGTACCACAGCCATCAATTTGCGCAGCCTCCCACATCCCGTCTGGAATACTATTATTAAAGAAAGTTCTAGCAACAATAATATTGTATGATGAAACTGCAAAAGGTATTACCATTACCCAAAATGTATCAATCAAGCCTACATTCTTTACTGTTAAGTAGGTAGGAATCAAGCCACCTGATACAAACATAGGGATTATGTATAGAATACTCATCCACTTTCTACCAACCAATTCTTTTCTAGATAAAGCATAACCAGCTGGAATATTGACTACTAAAGCAACTAAGGTACCAACAACAGTATATAAAATGGTATTTAGATAGCTACGTAAGAATAAAGGTTGTTGAATAAGACGTAAATATCCATCTAATTTCCATTCTCTAGGAATAAACCATACCTTTCCATTTGCAACATCTGAAGGATTACTAAAAGATGCAATCACTACAAACCATAACGGATAAACAATTAACAGGATAAGGAAAATTGCTAAACCATAGGTAACTATATCAAATAATAATTCAGAGTTTGTTTTTCTTGATTTATGAAACCATCTCACTTTAAGCACTCCTTCCTTTAAAAAAGACCCGTTCTAGTATATCTTTTTGAGAACCAGTTAACAGATAACAAAATTATTAGATTGACTACGGTGTTAAATAACCCTATAGCTGTCGAATAACTATACTGAAAGTTCACCATACCAACTTTATAAACATAGGTCGAAATTATCTCACTTCCTGCTAAATTAAGAGGATTCTGTAATAGTAACACTTTCTCAAACCCTACACTTAATAAACTACCTGCTCTTAATATTAGCAAAATCATAGCAGTTGGCAAAAGTAATGGTAATTCTATATGCCGAATTTTTTGTAACCTAGAGGCACCATCCATAGTTGCAGCCTCATAATATGTAGGATCAATTGCAGAAAGCGCCGCCAGATAAATAATACTATCCCAACCAATATGTTGCCATACATCACTCCAAACATAAACACCTGCAAAATGACTAGGTTTTGATAAAAAATCTGGAATAGTGATTCCAACAGACTTAAATACATTCGCTAACAAACCACTAGTAGGAGATAAAAATAAGATGATCATCCCACACATAACCATTGTAGAGATAAAATGGGGTAAGTAAGTTGTCACTTGAAATATTTTTCTAAACTTCCCAACTCTTAACTGATTACTAATTATAGCTAGTATAATAGGTAAGGGGAATCCTACTACAATACTATAAAGTGAAATTTTTAATGTATTGAACATAGTTGTCCCGAATTGGAATGATGAGAAAAATTGAGTAAAGTACTTAAATCCTACCCACTGACTAGCAAAGATACCATTGGCTGGTGAATAGTCTTTAAATGCAATAATTAGTCCCAACATGGGAATATAGGAAAATAAAATTAATAGCAATATTGAAGGAAAAAGTAATATATATAACGGAATACTATGCTTTAATTTTATTTTATGAAGTTGAGATGCTACTTTCATGTTTTTCCTCCCATCTGATTTTCTACGATTATTTTACACCATATAGAATTCCCTTAATAGAACTTTTTGGACTAGGTTTATCAATTTTTCAGTTTTTTAATTTTAAAAACTATTACTTTTCCGACATCTTGATAAAACATATCTGTTTTGTTACATGATATCGTATTTTCAAAGTGCTATAATTTTAGTAGGAGAATAGTATATGAAATTAAATCACGACTTATCAAAAAAACATTCCATTCATTTTTTCTTTAAACTCCTACTTGTACTACTATTGATAAATATTTTAATCAATATTGCTATGAGTAACATAACCAGAAATTTTATTAAAAACCAAAATATAGTACACCTACGTAGTTCAATTGAAATTTATGCTGACTCTGTTAATGAAAAATTACATTCTGTAGAACGCTTTATGTACTCAACAATAACGCATAATGAATCTTTAGAGAAATTAAATCATGTACAAACGTTTCTTGAGTATCAAGAAAATCTTAAAAAAGTTCAAACTAGCTTTACAGAGTTTGAATATCAAAATGAAACTCATATGACATTCTTATTAGAAACCGATAGTACTGATCATTTTATAAATGTCTCCAATCTTTATATTCCATATGAAGATTATCTACTGTTAAAATCAAATCTAAAATCATTGCGTAGTGATATAAGTGACCGTAAATGGAAAAATGTAACTACTAAAAACAGTGAATACTTAGTTAAATCTGTTCATTACGAAGGAAAAATCATTTATGCCGTCATATCTTCAGAAGATATCCTAAAACCTCTCAATAAACTTAATATTGGTAATAATGGCAAACTCTCCCTAAAAGAGCCTAACAATATACCGTCCGCTAATTACCTAATTCATGCCCAAAATGAAAAAACGCATTTACCTTTCGATATTTATGTTTTAGTCGATTATGCCGAAGTCTTTAGAAATATCACACTCTTAGAAGTATTTTTATCAGCCGTTCCTATCATTATCACAATTTTATCAATCATCATTATCCTGTATATTCGTCAGTGGATGATTAAACCTATAACAAGACTCACTGAACGACTCTCTCAACTCGGGGACTCCATCCCCCCTTCTGAATTTTTTATATCTGAAGGTATACTAGAAATTGATAAGGCAAATGATAAACTTAATAAAGTAATATTTGACATGCAAGAATTAAAAATAAGGGAATACCATTCACAACTAGAACTTAAGAAGATTGAACTTAATTATCTAAAGAACCAAATCCGTCCACATTTCTACTTAAATATGTTATCAATGATTCATAGTATGCTTCAAACAAAAAACTACAAGGAAATTGAAGAGTTAACTATCCTAACTTCAAATTATCTCCGTCATTTATTTATGGCTAATCAAGATTTTTCAGAACTTAAAGATGAAGTTCAGCATATTAAAGATTATTTAGAAATACAACGAATTCGATATGGAAATAGTATCTACTTTTCACTAGACTACAATTCTGAGCTACAAAATACTCTTGTTCCATCGTTACTTTTACAAACATTTATTGAAAATACAATCAAACATGGTTTTTCATTTCAGGATTTATTTACAATTTTGCTATCAATAAAAAAAGTAAAAACTGAGAACTCAGATTATATTCAGATTTGTATCGAGGATAATGGTCCAGGTTTCTCTGAAGAAATTTTATCAAAACTAAATCAGAAACAGTCTCTAATAACAGAAGATGGACATCATATTGGGATCACAAACACCATCGAACGTTTAAATCTTCTCTATCCTAATGACTATAGTATTGCATTTGAAAATAATGAAGAAGGTGGGGCTAAAATTCTTTTACTTATTCCATACAAGATTATAGATGGAGGTTATAATGAACATCTTATTAGTTGATGACGATCGTTTTATCATTGAAGCTTTACGAGAGAAAATAAATTGGGCTAAACTACACATTGACACTGTTTATGTTGCCTATAGCCTCACTCAAGCTCAAAATATTATTAGAGAGAATCCTATTGATCTCATGATAAGCGATATAGAAATGCCTCAAGGTAGTGGCCTCGAACTCTTATCGTGGATTAGAAATGAAAAATATGATATAAAAACAATTTTTTTAACCAATTACGCCGACTTCAACTATGCTCAAAAAGCAATTGAATTGCAAAGCTTCGAATACTATCTAAAACCCATTAACTTTGAAAAATTAGAATTTATTATTCAAAAAGCCATTAGTAAAATTGAGAATCATAACTTAAATGGAAAAAATGATTCGCTTTTACAAATAGAAGATAATTTCTGGTATGATTACCTTAGAAAACCTCAAATTTCTCGCATTGATGAGCTAGAAATAATAGCAAGCAAACAAGATTTTATTCTTCAAAAACACCAGTATTTTTTTCTTGCAGTTTTAACAATCAATCTTAATGAAGAAGATTATTCTGCAGAAACTCCATCATGGACTTCTCAACTAAAAAGAGAACTTCAAAGAATTTCACAACCTTCTTATAAGCTGATAAGTCTATTCAAGATGGAAAGCCAGGTTGATCAATATGTTTGTCTCTTTAGAGTAGACTCATCCAAACGTAGTGACAAATTGGCATATGAGATTCATTCTCAAATTTCTAATAACTTTAGTAAATACTCAAACATTATATATAAGAGTTGCCATAAAATATCCGATATTTTATTTCATACCAAAGAACTCTACACTTATAATGAACAATATGTTTCTTATTGGAATACTATTACATGTGTTCCACATAGTTTTCCAACTTCCTTTAAAACAGAAACTCTTTCAATTACGTTTTTAGATACCTTAAGTGAATACGAATTAAGAGAAAAAATTAATTCACTTACTTATAATTCTCAAATTCCTACTTTCACACTACAACAAATTTTACTAGATTGGACTCAACAAATAGGAATATATCTAGATCAAAATGGAATCTCGGCACATAAATTGTTCCAAAATAGCACTCATGATTTCTTATTCCAACGACGCTTTCATTCAATTGAATCTTTTCAGGATTACTTTGATTATTATTGGTCACATGCTAAGAAATTTGCAACAAACATTGAAAACCAGAAAAATAGTATTCAACGTATTGTCGAATACATAGATCATCACTACTATGAGGATATAAATCGTTCTATATTAGCAGATATGGTTTATCTCAGTGCAGATCATTTAGCTAGAATTTTTAAAAAAGAAACTGGAGAAACTCTTGTTAAATATATAACGGATAAGCGCATTAATGCTGCTAAATCTCTCCTATCTCAAACAAATATCTCGATATCACAAGTATCTTGTCAAGTAGGGTATGATAATTATTCTTACTTTACTAAAATTTTTAAACAAAGGACTGGACTTTCTCCTGGAGATTACCGTAAAACTTATCAAAATAAAATGTAAGCAATCTGAATTATTGAAATACTACGGACTGTGGTAAGCTTTGACAGTCTACAGTTTTTCCAAAAATAGCTCCATAAACTTATTTGAAATTGCTGATAAGGTAACTTCTTAAAAAGTCAGTTTCAGAAAAACAGCCCGTAAATATTTCTAGGATGAAACGTATACTATCAAGTTTTTTATTCCTGATAGTATGCGCTTTTTATTTGAATACTTGCTACAAAACCTCACAAGATTTACTATCATGCCATACCAAAATGGACTATTTTTTGATTGCACAAAAATATTATTTTCAAATATTTAGAAATAATCGAACAAATTAAATATTATTTCTAAATATTTGAAAATAATTTCTATTTGTATTATACTATCTTTGAGGTATCTATTATGAACTATATCAAAAGACCACATTATTTAGACTTTTTAAGAAGACATCGTGATCGCCAAATCATCAAAGTTGTGAGCGGAGTTAGACGAGCTGGTAAATCTGTGCTTTTTCAACTCTATAAAGAGGAGTTACTAGCAACTGGGGTAGACGAGGATCAAATCATATCCATCAATTTTGAAGATCTGAGTTATTATGAACTGCGACATTTTCAAACATTATTCGCTTATATAAAAGATCAATTAGTTAGCGAGAAAACATACTATATCTTTTTAGATGAAATTCAACATGTTGAAAAATTTGAACTGGTAGCAGATAGTCTATTTATCCTACCAAATGTTGACCTCTATTTGACTGGATCCAACGCCTACTTTATGAGTAGCCAATTAGCTACAAACTTGACCGGTCGGTATGTTGAGATAGAAGTTCTTCCATTGTCATTTGAAGAATACCTATCAGGTCAATCTCTCACAGAGAATCTGAATACAACAGAAATTTTTAACAAATATCTCTTTAGTGCTTTCCCTTACTTATTGCAAACATCATCTTACGCTGAAAAAATTGATTATCTAAGAGGAATATATAACTCCATACTGTTAAATGATATTGTCACTAGATTGGGAAATCCAAATCCTACTATTATTGAACGCATTGTCCGAACCCTTCTCAGTAGTACAGGTAGCTTAATATCAACAAATAAGATTCGCAATACCCTAGTTAGCCAAAATGTTTCAATCTCCCATAATACTTTGGAAAATTATTTGACAACTTTGACAGATAGTTTACTTTTTTATTCCGTTCCACGTTTTGATGTAAAAGGTCGAGCATTATTGCGACGCTTAGAAAAATATTATCCCGTTGATTTAGGTTTACGACATCTCTTATTACCAGACCACAAAGAAGACATTGGGCATATCTTGGAAAATATGGTATATTTGGAATTGAGACGTAGATATTCACAAGTATATGTTGGTAACTTAGATAAGTATGAGGTTGATTTTGTTGTTGTAACTGATCTTGGTCACTACGCTTATTATCAGGTCAGTGAAACAACACTTGCTCCAGAAACACTAGAAAGAGAACTCAGACCACTAGAAGCCATTAAAGATCAATTCCCCAAATATCTATTGACAATGGATACGATTCAACCAACAGCAAATTACAATGGTATTGAGAAGAAAAATATCATAGATTGGTTACTAGAAAAATAAATAATCATAAATCATACAGCTAACTAGATTTGCAACAGTCTGTTATCAATGATTCTATCCAAACCCTAACAAGATATAGCGAATTTAGAACACACTATATAATACGGACACTTGAAAGATAAAATGGAATCTTTAACTTCTGGAAGTACTATTATTACTCAAAATGATGAATCTCCATAGAATTAATGAAACTATAAATCAAACGGAACTATAATGAAAAAAAGACCAAGCAATCAGGATTTAAAATCCTAAAAACGCATACTATCAGGTATGAAAAACTTGATAGTATGCGTTTTATTATGGAAATATTTGCTTCATTTTCTCCTGAAATAGAGCTTTTGCTATCCTATTTTTCTCTATTAATAATGACTTACTTCAGCTTCTTACCTCTTAGAAAGAGCAACAAAAATATGAACTAGCAAAGTTTGGCATCATCAGTAATCCAGAACAATTTGTTTTTACATATATCGACACAAAAGGAAACATCAATAAGCCTTTACATGCTGACTATCTAAACAATAAAATAAAAATCATTAGAAAGCGACATAAAGAGCTGGCACACGCTACACCACACAAACTACGTCATACGGGAGCAACGCTCGCTAAACAGGCAGGAATGAACTTAGAAGCCATTTCCGAAGCCCTAACACACAGTGATACAGGTACAACACAGATTTATGTCAATACTTCTAATGTAGTTCCTATGGTAGTCGGTGAATTTGCCTTAAAGTCTCTAAAACAATAAGATGAAAATAAGGTAAACTTTGAGGTGAACTTTTCAAAAAAACACGAAAAAAGCACCCATAAGGTAAACTCTTGAGTGCTTTGAAACGTTGATAGTATCGTATTGATTAATGTTTTGAGAACTGTAATGCTTTACGAGCCTTTTTCAAGCCTAGTTTGATACATTTTTATTTTAACAAGTGTCATCATTCCTTTAAAATCAACGTTTCCCAGGGTTTCCTGAAAATAAATTTACAACTAATTTGAATAAGTTTCAGTTAAATGGTGTGAATTTTACCCTATAGAAACATCTACCAAGTAATTTATAGCTTCCAACTCTCCCTCATCAAACATTTAAAACATTGTATAAAGCAGCATTTACTTTATCACATTCATCAATTAATACAATTTTGATTTCTCTGGACAATAAATCATTAGCTTCTGTAAAAATCTATTGCTGTCAATTCATCGAAATATATTACTTTTTTTAGTGTACTCATAAATTACCCCTTCGTCACTTATCAATTATCACCTAACTCCCTCAACCGTTCCTGCCCTACCTTCAACATCTCTTTTTCAACCGTGTTCCATTTTCCAAATAGGCATTCGTGTAAAACTTCTGCTGCTGAGGTTTCGTCTACTTGCGAATCATAAACACACGATTGATCTCTTTGATAAATTTGAATTTGTCTAAAAAGTTTATCCTTTTCTAACTCCCGTAAGTTATTAACCAAATGTTCTACAATTCCATCATGGTGTGCTTTAGGAGTCGCTCTAGCTTGACTAGGATCTATGGCGTAGAGCTCCTCATAACGTATCAAAGTACTGAGATAGGACAATTCTGGCTTAGTCGCAATCAGTGCAAGTGAGACTTGATAGCCTCTATTTGTCAATAATTGTGCTGTTTTCCGAGGGACTTCGGTTGTTCTCAAGGTACCCTCGATTAATAAATGATAACCTTGCTTACTCAACTCATCTACAAGATATTCAACCATTTGGCCCGCGAATGCTTTTGTATAATCCACACTATCTTTACCATACTTTTCCTGTAGACCAAGGTAGTTCGGGTGAAAAGAGCGATAACTATCTCCATCAATGATAATGACATTTCCCTGAAATTCCCTTTGTTTAATACGATGAATCGTTGTCTTACCAGCACCACTCTGCCCACCAAGCAAAATAGCCTTGGGCTGAGATGAAGTTGTTTTTCCACGAGTTAAAGAACGAACGAGTCGATTAGAGGCTTTAATAAAATCATCCTGACTAAATTTATCTAATTTCATTAAGCCACCACTAGATGACTAGCTTGTTCTAGCATACGTTCAATGCCATCCAAATAGCCATTATATCGCTCTACTTCATCAAAAGTAGCAACAAGATAAATCTTCGTGTTAATCAAATCAGAAAGATCATCGCTCATTAGAACCCAAGGATTAGCACTATCATCAAATTCAATTCCTTGTTCATCTTGAAAACGATAAAGTTGTGCTAAGATATTCGCTCCTCGTTCCTTTATCAATTCTATTTTTAATGTTAACTGATAATCTTCTACTGGTGTGAGCATTTTTTCCTCCCCTACGATATCGAGATAGGAAACATTAAATTTTTTGCAGATGCGATCTACTAATTCTGTCGAAACCGAACTTATCCCATTCTCATAACGGCTCAAACTATTTCGAGAGATACCAATAATCTTTGCGAATTCAGGTTGGGTGAGATCATGTGTTTTACGTAATGTTTTTATATTTTCTCCAATCATGAGAGCCCTCCTTTTATTTATTTCTATTATAGCAAAAAAAATAGAAACGCACCATTTTTGGTGCACCAAAAAAAACAGATAAACTTTATTAGCGATGTTGACATCTGAAATTTAGATATTGAAGACTACATAATGAAAACTCTGAGAAGCACTGATATCCTGCTGTTTCCCATAGTATTTAAATTTTTAAGCAAAACAAAAAAAACACCCAAGAGATGACTCTTGAGTGCTTTGAAACATTGATATAATCGTACTGATTAACGTTTTGAAAATTGGCTAGCTTTACGAGCTTTTTTCAAGGATGGTTTGTGAAAGCTAGTTTTTATATACTTATAAAATGGCTTTAGAATAGTATTTTATTGAATCTTAAGTTATTAAGATTTTAAAAAAATAAATATAAGTACACTACTTTTAGGAAATTTTTATCTTACTTTTAAATTTTCTTTTGTAATCAATTATGACATAAGGTGAAATTTTGTTTTTCTTTTGAATTATCTCTTTCATATGAAAAACTTATTCCATAATCATCAATTATTGTTAAACCTTCTATCTTGTGATTAGAAAAGTGATGAGAGAATACTCTAATTTTGTTTATTTCTATGTAGTACTGAAAAAAAGAACTAAAATAGCAGTTTAATATAGAAATATTATTTCTTTTTAGATATTTATATAATAATTGTTTAGCGATTCTGCTTACTTTCATATAATGTTCATTCATAAGAAAAACTCCTCCTCTCTAGTCTATATCTCAAAACTCAGCCTTTTTGGTTGAGTTTGTAGGGGATAAAAAAGTGGAAACTTATCCACTTTTTATTCTAAATTTTTTTCAATAGTTCTGGAAAATCTTTAAAATCTTTAGTCCAAATAATATTTACTCCCATTTTAGAAAAATGATGTGAAATTATCACAAGTTCGAATGGACTCATCTTTCCAATTCTCATTATTGTATAATGCCTCTTTTTGGATTCTAAAGCAAGCTTTAATAATCTTCTAATATTAGGATCGGTTAAGCTACAACCAACAAAAAGACAATTATTTTTTCTAAACGTTTCTAATTGTGTTTCAATTTGCCATGAATATGGACTATTATATAAAAAATTATAATCATCCTCTGTTAGCTTAATTGAATCTTTGTAGCTTTGATTTATAGGTTTACTATAAGGTAAGTATCCATGGATATGATAAATTGGAATGGAATCTTGTAGGGATTCCTCCGGTGTATAAAAAACTTTATATTTAATATTCTTAAAAAATTTATCCAAATACTGCTCGTAAAAATCATCGTAATTATAAGTTAATACTTTAATATTTCTCTTTTTTGAGTATCGTTCCAATAATCTTCCTAATTCATAAAGTGTGGTGTCCTTCTTTAATAGTTTCGGTAAAAATTTATCGTATAAGCTCGCATAGATTCTCTTATAAAATTTATCACTCGGTAGCAGATCCTTATATAATTGTGCATGAATTAAGTCAGTAGATCCTATTTTTCTTTTTATTTGTCTGTCAAAATTCAATGGAATTAATTTATTTATGTCTTTCTCAAATGAGAGTATAAGTTTATCCCATGAAACCGCACCATAATCAGAAGAGACTCCCGCACCTAAAACAATTGCGAAATCACCCGTACGAATATCATTTTTTAATTTTGTAATAACATACGTGTTATAATTTATAAAGTCGTCTATGTCAATCTGATTGACTTGTACATTATTATAGAGTCTATCTAAAGTTTGTGACTTAATATAATCAATTGGATATTTATTTATCCATCCTTCTATTGTCTCATCTGCAAAAAAATATACATTGTCTATTCGTTCAATATTATCTCGAATATCTTCCTCTGATATACCATAAATTATGAATAATAGATTTTCATGAATTGAAATTTTTTGTTTATATTGCGCGATCGTCTTTCTTAAAACTGACAACGATGAAACAATTTTATAAGAAACAAGAACTGGACCATTAATTTCAATATTTTGAATATAACATCCATCTTCCATATATGCATCAAAAAGAATTTTGCTATATTTGTCCAAAACTATATTATCTCTGACAATGTTTCTATCTAACCTTTCATTCATTTCATTCAAAAGAACTCCATCGATAAACTTTTCAAATGAATGTTGTGATGTAAATAATTTTGTTTTTAATCCCATACTTTTTTCCTACTAATATAATAAAGTGATTAAACGATTCAAAACTGAAGGCCGCAATTCTATTTATATACTATTCTTTTCCATTGAATAATTTCTTTCGCTCTTTCATAAACTCAATCAATTCTTTTTTAAAGATTTCTTTTTCCTCATCGGTCAATCCTTTTGAGTTCATACGAAAAAGTAACTCAATATTATCTAATTTATCCTCTGTATAATCTGAATTACCAACTAAGTAATCTACTGACACGTTCAAAATCTGTGCGATTTTAACTAGATTTTCTTGCGTTGGTTTTTTAATCCCACGTTCCCATGAAGCGTAAGCAGGTTGTGAAATTCCTAGTTTTTCAGCAACATCAACTTGGGTTAATTGTGCTTGTTTTCTTAGAGTTTTTAAGCGTTCCGAAAATTCCATTCTATTCCTCTTAAAATTTTTAAAGAAATTTTTCAAATATCTCTTGATAGATATAGCCATTGGTTATATAATATAAATATAGCTGATAGTTATATATTTTGTAAAAATAATAACGCTTAACTTCCAGCATCATGATCTTTGAAAATTTAATAAAAAGTGCGTATGACAACCAGAGGACTGATTGCCAAAACTACACTAAACTTCGTACCTTTATTGTAATTGTTTTGGAAAGAAAAGTCAAGTCCCTAAATGGTTGAAGTGTAGATATAAAACATTTTTGCGGGCTTCCACGAATTTCGGACTTTCGCACTTTTCCGGATAGTAAAGTGAACTGGCTTCGCCAAAGGGCGTAAGAGAATCTTAAGGGCAAGATTGTGACTACCTATTGAGCTTGGCTGGGAGAGCGATGGTAATTCATGCAAAGCAGCTTGCTAAACGTTGCCACCGTGAAGGAGGAAGCCTTCAACCAAATAACTTTTCTTTACTGCTGTCTATCCTTATCAGGTAGACTCACTCTCAAGCTACTAAGTCTTCTTTTTACTTAGTAGCTTTTTCATTTTTATAATAAAGGAGGATACTATGACAAACTTTTTTTCGCACTACAATGTCAAAGACTTTACGATAATTACACATTTACTTATAGAATCTTCAGTTCATCTGATAAGCTAATCGCAAAGCTATATACTCAAGCTTTGAATGATTTAGATTCTTTAGCAAAGAAATCACTCATCACAGGATTTTCTCATGCTGAAGTGGAATTCTCTACTAGAATGTTTAAACGTAAACTTTCTACTCACTACTACTCAAGAGTGAAGCTACCAGCTTAACTCTTTTTATTTTACAATCAGAAAGGAAACAACTTATGATCCCAGAAACTTTAAAAATGAAACCAGAATTTATCGGCCTAGCTTACTACAAAAAATTAGGAAACACTCCTCGTTATGTCTTTGGTAAAGAAGGAAAGTACCAACGACATATTCTAAATAGTGAAACCCATGGTGCCTTCCACGTTATTACACCTGCTTCTACCACTGTCTTTCCAGAAGATACTCTTGTTGAAGCAGTCAACCCCATTTTCCTATCAGATATTTCGCTGAATGTAAATTCTGTCGTACCTGCTCTCAACGTTTTTGCTGAGAAACTAATACTCAAGAAATAATAAAATAAAGGAGAAAATAAAATGGCTAAAACTGGATTAAACTATGGAATCTATAAAACACTAACACATAGGATTTATGTCAATACTTCTAATGTAGTTCCTATGGCCGTTGGTGAATTTGCTTTAAAGTCTCTAAAACAATAAGGTAAAAATAAGGTGAACTTTGAGGTAAACTTTTTAAAAAAACACGAAAAAAGCACCCATGAGGTAAACTCTTGAGTGCTTTGAAACGTTGATATAATCGTATTGATTAACGTTTTGAAAATTGTGATGCTTTACGAGCTTTCTTAAGACCTGGTTTTTTCTACATCATGATATTTATGGTAAATTATCACTAAAATCAAGTAATTTCAAGAGATAAATATTCAATCTTTACATATATAACCCTTTTAAAAATCAAGAGGTTATCAAAGGGTTATCACTTTTTTAGTTTTCGGAGCTTATGTAGTTGAGAAACAACGATTTATTTTTCTTCGTTTTTCTTCGTTTTTCTTCGTTTTTCTTCGTTTCGTTACTTGTTGTGAAATGATGTATAATAAAAATCACATTCCCATACAAACAATTGAATTGCAAAATTATAAAGCGAATGAACTTCATGAATTTAAAAGTAAGATTACTTTATAAATTCACTAATTAGTAACTATGTTTTCTTCGTTTTTCTTCGTTTTTATTTCATTTCTAATTTATAGTATTGACTGCGATCTTTCGTACTTGTCCCATACCATGTTAAAATACCTTTTGCTCTCAACGTTTTCAATAATTTCGACGAGTAAGAAACACTCCTACCTAAGAATTCTGCTACTTTTTTAGTTGTCATAGGTTCTGCTGTATTGTACATATACTGTATCAATAGTTTTTCATCAACACTTAAATCACTATAATCTCTAAGTTTACTTTCCAAAGAATCACGTGTTCTCAATGTTCTACTTGTAATACTGTTTTCTAATGTTAAAACTACTTTGTTACCTGGTTCAGAGTAACACGGTTCATGGAGAAAAGCAGATTCCATTTCAGAATAGATTCGTTTTACTCCCTCATTCATTTCTCGGACCCATCCAAATTCAGTTAAGGTACGAGCTATACGCGGATTTCTAGAAAAACGTTCATGTCTTATATTCTCAACAGTTACAATATTCGGTAGTTTTCCTGGGCTATGAATCTCTAGACGATTATCAAACATCAATACCCTGATATGATCTCCGTATACTGAATAATTCCTGTGGGTTACTGCATTTACAATTCCTTCAAACCAAGCAAATTCAGGATATTCTGGAAGTATCTGAAATCTACCATCACTATCTAAATACTGAAACTCTCGTAGCTGGGTTCGAATAAAATCTCTAACTTTAACAATTAATTTAGGCAATGCATCATCAAATGTTACTTCCTTAATAACATTAAATTCACTTCCTGTACCTACATCTACCCCATCAAATCGTTGAAAACGAACACGTGCTTGAGGGAAAAATGCTGAAGGATACTTACCAAAGATAAGAATAGCTGCCTTTGTTAATTTACCATTGATAAGAAACCGTCTTGCCTTTAATACCTCCTCAGTTGAACGTTCTGAAATATCAAAATGGTCCTTAAAATCCTGAACCAATAGTTCATCAATATCATCTAATGTGGCATCTTCAATGATTTCATCTTCAAAGAAACGCTGTCCCTTATCATAACTAAGTTGTATACGTTGCTCATAACTCAACTTGACTGATTCATCTCCCTGTCGTAGATAAACTTCATCATTTGGAGCAGCAATCACTCGGTTCGATGATAATTCAACTGAGATAACCAAAATCAGGTCGTCTTCTCCCTTATGATTAACCACAGGTATTTCCTCAAAAGACAAGTCCAACGGTGTATCCCGCATCTCTCGGTCTATCTTTTTGAAATCATCAATTGGATAGGCTTTCCTATCCTTGAAACCAGTGATAATATTATCCTGCTTTTCATCTTCAATCCCGATAATCAACTGACCTCCGTCAGCATTAGCAAAGGCAATCAGATGCTTTAACAATTCCGATGGTTTTTTCCTAGCTGATTTCCTATCCAAATATTGATTTTCTGGCGAAAATTGCCAGTAATTAAAATCATATTTCATTTATTTTCTCCTAATTTTTGGTTAAATAATGATGATTATTCTGTATTACTTACTAAATCTGTTTTTCTTAAGATAATAGGCTAGGTGTTTCATTATGATGAGGGCGATTACACTTTTCAACTTGTATATATAAATTTTTAAGCAAATTAATACTAGTCAGAACTGCTTCACCAGTATTTAATTTTTTAATTTGATTGATTTGATTCTCCATCAGATGATTTTGAATAGCTTTTATTTCATCTGGTGAAGTTAGCCTATGAACTAATAAAGTGCCAACTTGCCCTAACAATATTTTATCAACATCATTTGGATTCTGAGTTGTCAAAAACAGAAATATACCTTTCTTTCTACCCTCACGAGCAATGCTATTTAATCCTGTATAAAATGTAAATCCGTCATTATTAATACCTTTTGTATATCTATGAACTTCATCAATAAACATAACAAATGGTTTTATTGATGTCGAACTTAAATTTACTAAATGATTTGAAACGAGATCAATAATCATCCCACCAATGCCATCAGTTGTTCCAATTTGAGAAACATCTATATATAATGATTTTTTTGTTTCTCCCGCTGAAAATGAATCGATAATATCAATAAGACTTTGACCATCAGAAGTGAAAAAATTTACAAGCGATGTGTTATTCAACTTATAATTGACCTTTTGAATGAGGTACTGATTCACATTGAAGTTGAATAAATCCGACTCAAATTCTCCCTTTTTATTTTGTTTAGTTGTTTCAACAGCTATTTGTGCAGATAAAAGATTAATATTAAAATTCTTATCTTCATCCGTAAGACTAGAAAGATCTACTTCTACAGCACTAACAGATCTTCCTATTTTATGATATATTCCATCATTATCCTTCTTATATTGGTATCGTAAAGAACGTATAGCTTCGGCCAATACTGCTGGTTGTGTTCCATCATTTGTCTCAAATAGAATTGACCATTGATTAATTGACATTTGTGATAAAGGTAAGAAAGCAGTTTGTCCAAGTATGTATTTATCTACTTCATCGTCTGTAAATGAGTCTGAATACTCCCCTGTTGGATCTATTATTAAAGTTCTTATACCATCATTGATTAGTTTATCCAAAATGCTCAAAGCTGATGTAGATTTGCCACTATTAGTAGTTCCAATAGTCATTAAATGTCTATTAAACAAAGTTTTAGGTTGCAATCTTATGGGGTAATTCTGTGAGCTGAACGCTAAATTAGCAAATGTTGATAGTTGATTTTCGCTATCTGGATTAACTTCTATTGATTTTATAAAAATATCTACAACTTTTTCATTAGCCATATATACCTTATCAGTGATACCAACCGTGTTTGTCCCATTCAGTTTAAAATACTTTTCACCTAGTGGTATATACCCAAGAATATCTATACTGATTTCAGGAAATATTTTCTCTTGTAACCCACTAGTTAACATTTCGTGAACACTATCTGAATTTGGAAGCTTAGACTGAAATATTTCTCCAAAGAATAACCCATTATTTGAATCAATCAAAACATAGTAATTAATCGTATTAGGTGAAAGTATATCTTTCTTTAACTTCCTATATGAGAATAAAGATAAGTTCTCAATTTGAATTGTTGAGTATGAACGATTGACCTGAGAAATCATTCCAAGATAGTAATTACTTTTATCAGCTACCGTATAAAAACTATCAATTTTCATCTGTAAAGTACCTTCCATTCAAATAATCAACTAAATTATCATTCATCGTTGCCTTTAAAAATGAAATTGGATAACCTTGATCCATTAAATGTACAAGTTCTGCCCAGTTATAATTGTATCTAGAATCCGATTCTTTAATCACATCATAACTATTATTTTCCTTGTTCCACTCTCTATTAGGGTCTATATTAAAGTCAGTAACCAATATCTTAAGACTATTGTTATTTTTTAATGCTTGTGTAATCATTTTGGAAATATGGACGTCTGCGAAACTGAATCCAGATGAAATCAACAAAGTGTTTGGACGCTTTATAAGATCTTGGAATTTTGTAAAGAGTTCAAAATATGGTTCTTGGTAACTTTGAGCATATTTATCAGAACTTGGAAAAACCATTACCATTTTGTCTGTATCTATGATACTATCTTTATTTTTTCTCAAAATAGTTCCATCATCTTGCTTTTCCCAGGTAAGTGAACCATGTATCTTTAAAAGATTGAATATCTTATCCTTATATTCAACCTCTCTGGTGTTGATATTCTGAACCTCCTTTATAAGATTCCATTCAAACATACTGCTATCAAACTTCGGTATTGGAGTGAAATTAAAACCATCAAAAATAACAAAATTATTTTCCGCCGCAGCTTCTTCGATTAAAACATCATAATTTGTCGTAATAACCGAAAACTTATTTCCATCCTTACCTGATATACTTGACAAAAAGTTTAATAACTTACCGTGTTTCAATTCCTTACTGTCATATGAATAGTTTGTATTTTCTTTAATTAGCTGTAAAATCTTTTTGATACTATTATTAAATTTATCTTTATCTGTATCCGGTACATATGGTCGATAATGGAATAGTGTTGATAAGAAATCCTCTAGGTTAAAACTGTCTGCCAATTTATATGTCTCGGTTTCCTCAGATTCTTTATCTAATATATTCCCATCTTTGTATCTACATTGACTAGCCAATTCCTTTAGTGTATATAATCCATCTGATTTATCTAGCTTTGAAAAGACATCATCAGCAATCATTTTTACTGTCTTTCCAAAATTTGGATTTAAATCTTGTGTCACTGATGCTCCTGCGCCTGCTAGAAAAACAATGTTTGAATATTTTTCACCGTAAACTATTCTGTGAATTTTTCCACTAATCATACGTTGAAAGTCAATTTTGGTAAAGACTTTTTGCTGTTCCTCTTGAGAGTCAGGATGTTCCAGTTTTCCATTAGAATCATAGAAAAAAGAATTTCCATCTTTATTTTTCTCTATACCGTAGGAAATTGTATTAGATAGATAATGCAATTCGATTTTCTCATAATCTTTTTCTTTGTCGTAAAAGAAATCCATGTTCTTAGTCCTCCACTTCAAATTTAGGTAAGCTATTAATTAAGTCAACCGTTTGTACAGATACATTGATAATTCTCAACAGCAAATTGAAGATATACTTTTCATCATCACTATAATCATTTGGATCATCTGTAATTCCAGATTTTCTATCAGTTTTAACTTGATACTGATCTATTATCCATTCAATAGCTGATCGTCCATTCACAACATACTCATATGCCTTTTCGGGGATATTACTAATGGTGATGGCGCTGTTAAATATGATTGTAGATAGATCATTTACTGATTTTCCCTTTTCATCACGTTTTTTAGCGAATCTCATCTTGGTTACTTTGTAACTTGGTTTCTCTGCTATCGTAATTTCAACTCCATCGTAGACAGGAACTTCTTCATAGTTAAGATGTAAATCCATCAATTCCTGACCAACTTTAACATACCTCTCCTTATTTTTTACAATAGGAATTCTTGCGAGATCTTTCTTCAAATCATTAGCGTACTTCTCCTGATATTCTCGAGAATTGAGTAATCCATATACATAAGCAAATGTTTCATCAAGATTTAATTCTAGCTTATCAGCAAAATCTTGACTCATGTTATCGTTATTTTGGAACAATGACGTTTCGTCTACTTCGTTGTCGTAGCGCATGAATCCTTGACCATTCATCATAAATTGATAATCAGGAATAAACTTAGTTACAAGAACGCTGAAGTCTTTGTTCGAGCCATTACCAATCGTGACAATAGTCAAGTTATTTTCCCCAAATTGTCTATAATATTTAGAGGGTCTATGCAATAGTTCTTTTCCAAAGTATAGATGTTTTTTCACAAATGGTCTGTAAGAAATAACCCTCGTTTCTGAGACATAATCTATAGTTTTTAATCTAAAGGCATCTTTTTTGAGACCTTCACTCCAATTCAATACTTTAGGATCGTAGTTTAACGATGATTTTCTAAATTCTTCAGGAATTGTTTTCAACTTCTCAATTTCATTATTGTAATTATCTATCAATCTCTTTGCATTAAAAAGTGAATTCTCTCTACTAAACGAATATACCCATGGATCACGACTTGTGACAATACCTGTTGCACTAAAAACAAATACACCATTTTCGCTTGATACTAAACTTCTATAATTATTAAAGTTTTTATCTCGCTGATTGAGCCAATCATTGTTTTCATCAGGTGTAATATCCTGACAATCGATACTTGAAATATCTCCAAAATCAGAAATAATTGCTAGCTTTTCTTTTTGAGAGAGGTAATCTCCAATATCATGGTAATGCAACTCATGGCTGTCCGAACCATCTTTGACTAGGATAGAGATGGCAACTGTTGTTCTAGTACCTCCACCAAAAACATTACCCCCTTCTTTTTTACGAATTTCTCCTTGCCCTAATGCATTTCCTCTCATGTTGAATATATATAGATGGTTAAATTCATCGTAAAGGCTTGCTCTTAGTCCATCAGCACTACTACTGTCTAAAAAACTTCCATTAGATACAAATGAGATGATTCCTTGGTTTGTCAACCTATCTGTTGCCCATCTTACCGCTTTTACATAACTGTCCATTGTAGCATTTTGGGCATTAGCTTTTGATTTCGCAACGTATGTTCTTCTAATATTCTCTTCAAGCTTTGGATAATGTATATTTTGATTATTATCGCTTTCTGACCCTTGACCTTTAGAATACGGCGGATTCCCAATAATGGCTGTAATGGGCTGTTCTTGTTGTCTCTTGAGCCGCTTATCATTGGTACCAAAGAAGGAATCATCCAAAGTATCCTCTAGTTCTGTTGATTCAAAGGTATCTGTTAATACAATTCCTTCAAATGGTGTATACGGTTCATCGCCATTAATTTCATCAAATACAGCTTCAATATTAATGGCAGCAATGTAATAGCTTAAAAGAACAATCTCATTCGCATGCAATTCTTGTGTATATTTTCTTAGAATATCATCAAAGGTAATTTCACCACTATCCATCAATGACTTCAAGTAATGCAATGTTCTAGTGATAAATGTTCCAGTTCCAGTAAATGGATCCAAAATATGAACATTTTCACTCGCTAAAGTCTTACCAAAATGCTTTCTCAAAACTACATCGACCGATTTGACAATAAAATCTACAACTTCTACAGGAGTAAAGACAATACCTAATCTTTCTGTGGTTGATTTAAAGCCAGTAGAAAAGAATTTATCATACAGAGTAATAATGATTTTCTGCTTAGCTTGAGCGTTATCAATTCCCTCTGCACGTAGACGAACTGAATCATAAAATGGTTGCAATTCTTTCTGCTCTTTTTCAAAACCAAATTGTGATAGTTCCTCTACAATTTGTTCCATGGCAGAACTTACTGGATTGTTCTTAACAAAACTGTATTCTCCAAAGAGAGCATCAAAAATTGGTAAAGTAATTAAGTGTTGCGCCAACATCTCAATCGCTTGACTTTGGTCAATTGATTCATTGATATTGTGTTGTAAGCTATGAAGGAATTTATCAAAAGCAGATTTACTATCAGGATTTTGTTCTAAGATGAACTCAATTCCTTGAATGTGACGTCTAGCAATATCAGCTACATCTTTTGACCAGTCTTCTAAGTAACGCCTGTCCCCCACTTTTTGAACAATCTTACCATAAATTGCACCCTCGACAGTTTCCCATTCAAGTTCAAGTTCTGTTTGATAAGCAACTATTGGCTCTTTCACATAACTATCATTGAAATTAGGATCATCTGGTGCACCACCAACCCCAATAACTTGGATATTTTTGGGTTTTTGTTTGTTTAATTCTAGTTTATTAACTGTAGCTTCAAAACGTTCATCTACTGAACGCAGAGCGTTTAACACCTGCCAAATAACATCGTATGTTTTATTGTTATCGAGAATTGTTTCTGGTGTCTCACCTGCTGGAACTACAATTGGTAGAATAATGTAGCCATATTCTTTTCCTTCAAATTTACGGATGATTCGTCCGACAGCCTGAACAATATCTACCTGTGATTTTCGAGGAGACAGGAAGATAATAGCATCAAGATTAGGAACATCAATTCCTTCTGTTAGGAAGCGAACATTTGACAAAATACGAGCTGAATCTTCAGGAATATCATCACTAGCTAACCAATCTAATGCTTCATTTTTTTCGAGGGCGTTCATACTGCCATCTACGTGACGAACATTTACGGAGTAGCCTTCATCACTATTAAGGTATTCATTAACAACATTTTCAAACTGAGTTGATAGCCTTTTACTATCTTCGATAGTCCGAGAAAAGGCTATAGCTCTTTGCATTGGTTCGCCAGAAACTTTATCTGCAAAACTTTCTCGTTTAATCATTCCATTCCAAACACCAATGATACGCCCCACATCATCAATATTCAGACCATTCTCTGAATCAGCAAGAGCTTTTTGCATATCTTTCTGAACCACTGTTTCGTCAACAGCCAAAACCATTAGTTTATAATCCGTTAGGATATCTTGACTAATAGCATCTCCAAAACCTAAACGATAGAATACACTACCATATAGATTTTCATCATCCATACTAGAAATAACGCTTGAATTTTCTTCTGCTTTTTTCTTAGCCTCAATTCCATATAATTTTGGTGTTGCTGTTTGATAAAGACGTTTTATCCCCTTAACATTTAGATCACTATGTACCTTCGTAAACGATGATGCTTCATCTCCAAAAGCTTTTGCACCAGTGGTACGGTGTGCCTCATCTGCGATAATTAAATCAAACTCTGGAAAACCCTCTTTTTGTGCTTCACCAAGAACATCTATTGACTGATAAGTTCCAAAAACCACTAACAGTTCTTTTTTGGGTCTTGTCATTAATTCTAAGTAGTTTTCAACAACTTTTTTTGACGAGGTTGTTGCTGGATAACCAATATCACTAGCTTTAATTGTTAGATTGGACTCATCTTGCTTGACACTGCCACGACTAGCATTTCTATCACTAGTAACTGCCATAGAAGACATTGTCATTTCTGTATCATTGTTCCACCCTCTCAAGGTTTGCGTAAGTAGTTGAATACTAGGTACTAGATAAAGAATAGTATATTGTTCCTTAGAGGCATCTCTTGCCATTGCTTCAGCAATTTTTAAACTCGTAAAAGTCTTACCCGTTCCAGGCGCCATTATAAGTTGTCCACGATCATTTTCTGTAAAATGATTCAATGCAGACTGAATTGCACTTTCTTGATAATATCTTAACTTCTTTTTAGCTTTTACAGCTACTACTTCTGGTGATTCAAAAGAAAATTTTGACCAATCAATCTGAGAATTTCTTAAATCTGAAAGCCCAATACGAATAACATCGCTACGATCTGCTAAAGCTTTTTCAGCATTCTTGCCCCATTTATCTGTTGAAGCAACAATAATACCTGATTCGTAATAATCTTTTCCAAGTTCCCCTAAAAAAGAATCAATATTAGATTTTTGAATACTATGATTATAGAATTTTGCCTGAATCGCTACTAATTCACCAGTAAATTTTTCAGCAACTAAGTCTACTCCAAGATCAACTTTAGGTATTCCAAATTCCTCTGGAACATCTGCTAGCATCCATACATTCTTAAACTCATTCTGGTATGTTGGTTCATTTTGAAAATAGGCACGAGCCAAATATTCAAAATATGTCCCTCGATCTCTCTGTGTTTCAGCAAGTCCATTAATCTGATGTACTAAATTATCAAAAGTCATTTTATTCCCTTCTTTTCAAAATTAAAATTTAGATATAATTCATTTATTTGAACAGAACATATTACAGTTACTATCGTATGTTTATTATACCACTTTCTTTTCCTATCTCGTATAATTCCATCAGGGGTTTGGGGATTCCCCAAAATTCAAATCATCCCAAAAAGTACATACACTTTGTGTATACAAATTTTAGGATGATTTTGGGAGTGTGTGTATACAGACTCTGAGCTCGCAAAGTCATCTTATGAGAAATCTTTCCTTCTCGATAAAATAATCCCAAAAATCAATTTGACTGTCATTTGTGTGTACAAATATTTTAAGAAGATATATAAAAAACGCTGCAAAATTTTTAACAGCGTTTCCTTATTTTAAAATTCTCATATGTCTTTCTTTTTTATGGTTAGCATCATAGTATTCCAGCATCGCATGATACAAACGAGCCTTCGTTTTATCTTGTTGTTTAATTCCATGAAGAAATAATTCTGCTCGCTTTAATTTCAATATGTATTCACATATCTGATCAAAATCCTTATCCATATTACTTTTGAAAATAAACATCTTTTTCCTCCATCACATCAACTATTTTTTGCATCAAAATAGACATATCCATTTTGTTTTCATAGCTTATTCTCCCAACTACAGTTGCAAGACGGGCTATAGAATTGATATTCTTTCCGACTTGTTCCAACTCTTCTGTTAAAGGAACTAAACCTTCAAAAGAGACTTTTTGGATGTTCAAATCTGTTCGTATTAATTTTTGTCTAGCAAACTCAGAAAAATTACGAATATTTTCCTTCCTCATACAATCATTTAATTTTTTATTTTCTTCTTCCGTCAAAAACACCTGTTTCAACACAGATTTTATTCTCATGGTCCTATCACCTCGTTTTCTTATTTAGTCGTTTTACAAGTTCTTTCACTTGTTTACTTGTCTTCTTTTCATATTCTATCATCAGCTCAACGCAGTAGTGAAATATCCTTACATTATCCAAATCCTCACTTTGTTCTGCTATTCTTTCTAACTGACGTAAGTTATTGATAATTCTTCTAACTTGAAATATAAAGTCATGATAAGATTCAAAATCAAATTGAAGATAAATAGGCGAGCTCTTAAATAACATTTTTCTGGCATAAGAGGAAAAACTTAGATGATTTGTCATTTCAATCAAGTTATTCACTATTTCATTTTGCTCCTCAGTGATGTAACATTTCTTTAGAACAGTCCTATATCTACTCATTTATCATATACTTCTTTCGGGCATTTTCATGGGCAATAGCTTTGCACTCCAGCATACGTTCCTGCTTTAAATTCTCCATAGACTTAAATAAATACGCCAAAGGAGACGTCGCATCCTCAGGAATCCGTTCAATCATGCTAATGACTTCATCACTAGTTACATACCCACTAGCCAAATACTCGCCTATCTTCATCTTCTGAGCATGTGTTAAAGTGTAATTGTTAGGATACAAAAATCTATCATTGTACTTATAAGAAATGGATTCTAACAAAGAATAATATTTGGGTGGAATATAAGTTTCAGGCTTTCTAGAACTATTATCCAGTATATTCTCAATCTCTTTCTTATTCTTACTCTTGTTCTTAATCTCTTGCGTTACATTATCATTTTCATCCGTTACTGTAACGTTACAGTCTAAAACGAGTTGTGGCTCGCCTGTAATTAGTGCTTTTTGTTTTTGTCTATGACGAGCAACACGTTACCTAGTTTGTTTTCTAATCTTTTCTAGTCCATCTATATTCTGATGTTTCTCCCATTTTGGAATGGTAATAGCGCCATCTATGATTTCTATCATGCCAAATTCTTCAAACATGCTGAGAGCTAATTTTACAGATGTAGCCTTTCGCCTAAACACTGTTGAAAGCATCTCTTCTGTGTAATAAACCTTGTTCCCTAGACTTAATATGCCACTATTATTTTGCTTTCCTGCAAGCACCAGAATTTTAAACCATATTACAATAAGAGTATCTCCTTCTGGCATTGATTCTATTAGCTGAATTTTTTCATCATCAAATATATCTGTTGTTATCTTGATCCACTGAACACCATTCATACGAGTACCTATCTTTCATATTGCTTCAACCATCGTGTTACTGCTCTTTTATCGTATAAAGTCACTCCATCAATCACCATGGTTGGCATTCCTTCTTTCGTCCATTTTTGGATTGTTGTCGTAGATACATCTAACCACCTAGACAAACCTGACATACGAACCATAGGTTTATAAAGTTCTTTATCTTCAAATACTCTTGCTACAGCATTTGAAATCATCTCATCATAGTGAGCACGTAATTGCTTCTCTAATTCTTTAGGAAGCTGGACAACTAAAGTAGTTTCCGACATAAATTCACACCTCGTTTCTAAATTAAATAAGCTCCGAAACCATTTAATTTGTTATTCATTTTGAATTATATATCCTTTTTGAATTTTTGTCAAGCTTTTTTATTCAAAAAGAATAAAATGTGTTATAATGATAAAAAGGAGGTTCTTATGACGAATCATATTACTAAACTGATAGAAAATAGCGGAAAAAAATTGACAGAAATTAGCGAAGCTACAAATATAGCCTATCCTACACTTTCTGGATACAATCAAGGAATCCGCAAACCTAAAAAAGATAATGCTGAAAAATTGGCAAAATACTTTAATGTTTCCGTCGCTTACATTATGGGACTTGATAGCAACCCACACGCTCCATCAAATCTTAAAATTGTTACAGATAGTTTCAAAACATCTAAAATTGGTTCTGTGACACCTTTTAAAAGCGATATGGAGAAGTTAAAGAAGAGCATCGAATTTGGCGAAAGGGCATTAACACTACCACTTGATGATAGTTTTTCAGATGAATTTCGTCATATATTCTCAGAATATCTAGCTGAGAAAAACAAACGTTTTATGTCTGAGTTTATAGATTATATGAATCACCAAAATAAAGATTCTAAAGTTTGGCAGAGCTGGATTAAAACAGACGAATACGCTATCCGCCAAGAAGATAGAAAAAATAGATAGACACTCATTTCTCAATTACATAAGCTCCGAAAACTTAGATACGGAGAAAAAATGTCTATACACAAATACAAAACAAAAAAAGGAATCCTATACTATGTCAGCTTTTACATTGGCTTAGATGCTTATGGAAAGAAAAAAAGGCACTTAAAGAGAGGGTTCAAAACCAAAAAAGAGGCAAAATTGTACGAAGCTCGTTTAGAAGCTGGTGTCGTTGCCCCCACAGTAAGTACCGACAAACCTAACCCCAAAGTCACTTATAAAGAACTTTATCAAGAATGGTTTAATGCCTATGTTGGTACCGTTGAAGAAACAACTTCTTCCCAAACTAAGAATATCTATCGAATACATATTCTACCAATATTTGGCGATAAATTTATTGACCAAATCAGTCCTTTAGACTGTCAAAACTTTATTACACAAAAATCTCAGACTTTCAAAAATATCAAACAGATAAAATCCTATACCTCAAAAATTTTTGATTTTGCAATCAACATGAACTACATTGATCGAAATCCAATGAAGAATGTTATCATGCCTAAAATCAAAAAAACTAGATCAGATAATTTTTGGTCTCTGGAGGAATTACATCATTTCCTTGATATAGTGAAAGAAACTGAGCCATTTAAACATTTTGCTTTATTTAGACTGCTTGCATTTAGTGGACTACGAAAAGGGGAGTTATACGCTTTAAAATGGGCTGATATTAACTTTGACAGCAATCTATTGAACATAGATAAAAGTCTAGGAAGAATTGACGGTAAAGCGATTGAAAAGAGTACAAAGAATGAATCTTCAGTTCGTACAATCTATCTTGATGATGAGACAATCGATATTATTAAACAATGGAGAAATTTCTATCTAAAAGAACAATCTCAGTTGCCTCTTACAAAGCTGAATATTAGTAACGAATATATGTTCTCTTACATATCAAGCAATGACAAAATTGAGCCCCTTCATGCTGACTACATTAATAACGTACTGAATCGAATCATTAAAAAGCATAAATTAAAACCAATTAGCCCACATGGGTTCAGACATACACATGCAACACTTATGTCTGAAATTGGAATCGACCCTTCTAATACATCAAAACGACTTGGCCACGCAAGCAGTCAGGTGACATTAGATGTCTATACTCACACCACAAAAACTGGTGAGAAAAACTCTATTGACAAATTTGCAGACTATCTCAATAAAGCAAAATAAATCATGATTTTAAAAATTTAGAAGAGGTTATCAGAAGGTTATCACAAAGCTATTTGAGCTCAAAAATCGACAAAAAAGCACTTTGCAAAATTTTTGCAAAGTGCTTTGAAACGTTGATATAATCGTATTGATTAACGTTTTGAGAATTGTGATGCTTTACGAGCTTTCTTAAGACCTGGTTGGGGCACCACTTATTTCATCTAATTTCAAAGTGCTTTAAAATCAACGTTTTCATAAGTTTTCAAAACATAAAATTTCAACTAATTTTAATCAATTTCATCAAAATAAGGTAAACTTTCATAAAAAATAAGCAAAAATCGAACCAGAATATCAAAAGTTTCCCTTATTTAGTTTTACAGAAGTGAAATAGGGATTCACTACACGTCAATATACGGTAGAAACCTTGATTTAAAGCGATTCTTGAAATTTCAAATTTCACTACATTGCAATAAAAATCAGCCGAATCACTACCTTTTTTTGAAATAAGAATATTGATTCGGACAATTAAAAGTAAGAGGAACTCAAATGTAAATTGGAGTTCCTTTTTTGTATATTTTTCAAATAACGCCTCTACACTATTTGTAGCAAATTCACCACTACAGTTTTATCTTAGTTAAAATAAGTTAGAATATGTAAGTGAGTATCAGATATACCAAGACATCGTCACCATCTAAGGTATATTCAAAATACAAAAGTTGACCAACTAGATTTCTGAATATCCTTATATATCCATTCTCAAAATTGGTTTAAATAGCGTAGTCTTTTAAACTAGTTTTGAGAATCTAAAAAATCTTCCTACATATGTAAGAAGATTTTTTAGTTCAGAATGATTAGATTTAGCTAATGGATACCTATCCTACCCACTCACCGTTAGCATTGACTCGATAGCCATCGGGTGTAGTGGTGTTTACTAATAAATCTCCTGAATTATAGGTATAGTACCATTTACCAGAAACTGTAAACCAACCTGTCTTCATAGCTCCAGCAGTATCAAGATAATACCATGAT
>NZ_AEDU01000030.1 GCF_000148525.1 Streptococcus mitis SK564 | reverse complement strand
CGTACGTNGNCNNGTTTTTATATTAGTATTTTCTAAATCGTTGATAACGCTCTTCCAACAACGCTTCTAACGATTTTTGTGAAAGTCTAGCTAGCTCATCTTGTAGTTCTTTTTTGACATTCTTAATTAATTCTTTGCTAGAAAGCCCTGCTTCAGAAATCACCTTATCCACCACGTCCATTTCTAACAGTTCATGCGAAGTGATTTTCATCAGTTCTGCCGCTTCCATGGCACGAGTGCCGTCCTTCCATAGAATGGAAGCAAAACCTTCTGGACTGAGAATGGCATAGATAGAATTTTCCAGCATCCAGACACGGTCTGCGACTGCCAGAGCCAGAGCCCCACCAGAACCACCTTCACCGATAATGATAGCAATAATCGGAACTTTCAGGTCACTCATTTCCATGAGATTGCGAGCGATAGCTTCCCCCTGTCCACGTTCTTCCGCTCCGACACCAGGATAGGCACCTGCAGTATTGATAAAGGTCACAACTGGACGGCCAAATTTTTCAGCCTGTTTCATCAACCGTAGGGCCTTGCGGTAGCCTTCTGGATGTGGTTGACCAAAATTCCGCTTGAGATTATCTTGTAAACTCTTGCCTTTTTGTATACCAACCACTGTTACAGCTTGGTCTCCAAGCCAGCCGATACCACCAACAACTGCACCATCATCTCGAAAAGAACGGTCACCATGTAATTGGATAAAGTCATCAAAAATACCTGTCGCAAAGTCCAAGCTTGTCAAACGACTCTGCTCACGCGCTTCTCTGACTATTTTTGCAATATTCATCTAGGACTCCCTCCATGCAATCTGACTAGGCTAGCAATCGTATCTGGCAAGTCTCTTCTTTTGACAATAGCATCCACAAATCCATGTTCCAATAGGAATTCTGCCTTTTGGAACCCCTCAGGCAAGCTTTCACGAACCGTGTTTTCAATCACACGACGCCCAGCAAAACCGACCAAACTCTGTGGTTCAGCCAGAATGATATCGCCTTCCATAGCGAAAGAAGCTGTCACACCACCTGTCGTTGGATCTGTCAAAATGGTCAGATAAAAGAGACCAGCATTTGAATGGCGTTTAACTGCTGCAGAAATCTTGGCCATTTGCATGAGACTCATGATTCCTTCCTGCATACGGGCTCCACCAGAGGCAGTGAAGAGGACAACTGGCAATTTTTCGACAGTTGCATACTCAAATAAGCGAGTGATTTTTTCACCTACAACCGTACCCATAGAAGCCATGATAAAGTTGGAATCCATAATCCCAAGAGCCACAGTCTGACCTTTAATAAGAGCAGTTCCTGTCACAACAGCTTCATCCAGCCCTGTTTTTTCACGCATAGCTGCTAGTTTCTTTTGATAACCAGGGAAATGCAAGGGATCCTTACTTTCAATCCCTGTAAACAATTCCTTAAAGGTTCCCATATCAATCGTCAAAGCCAAGCGTTCTTGGGCAGAAATACGAAAGGTATAGCTACAGTGCGGACAGATACGCTCACTTCCCAGATCCTTCTGATAGATGGTATGCTTACATCCTGGACACTTAGAAAATAATTCATCTGGAACCTCTGGCTTGGCTTGAGGCTTTTCCCTAACCGAACGATTGGGATTGATTCGAATATACTTATCTTTTTTACTAAATAGAGCCATTGATTCCCCTTTTCGGTTTAAACTCTTGAAGTCATTTTATTCTTTTTCTTGATATTTGGGTAAGAAGGTTTCCATCAAGAAGGAAGTATCGTAATCTCCAGCAATGACATTGCGATCTGAAATGAGGTCAAGCTGGAAATCTGCATTGGTCTGCACCCCTTCAATCTCTAATTCATAGAGGGCACGTTGCATTTTCATCAAGGCGTCAAAACGATTTTCGCCGTGTACGATGATTTTTGCGATCATACTATCATAATAAGGCGGAATGGTATAACCTGGATAAACTGCTGAATCCACTCGCAAGCCAACTCCACCACTTGGCAGATAGAGATTAGTAATCTTACCTGGACTTGGAGCAAAGTTAAAGGCTGGATTTTCTGCATTGATCCGACACTCGATGGCATGACCGCGTAGGACGATATCTTCTTGCTTAACAGACAGAGGCTGACCTGCCGCAATGCGAATCTGTTCCTTAACGATATCCACACCTGAAACAAACTCTGTTACTGGATGTTCTACTTGTACACGAGTATTCATTTCCATGAAGTAGAAGTTACTACTTGCTTCATCAAGCAGAAACTCAATGGTCCCTGCATTCTCATAGCCAACAGACTCTGCAGCTCGAACAGCAGCAGAACCAATTTCATTGCGCAACGTTTTTCCGATTGCAATCGAAGGACTTTCTTCCAAAACCTTTTGGTTATTCCGTTGAAGAGAACAATCCCGTTCCCCCAAGTGAATCACATGTCCATGCTCATCTCCTAGAATTTGAACCTCAATGTGACGAGCTGGATAGATAACCCGTTCAATGTACATGGCACCATTGCCATAATTGGCCTTGGCCTCACTAGAGGCAGTTTCAAAGGCTGAAACGAGCTCTTCTGGTTTTTCAACCTTACGAATCCCTTTACCACCTCCACCTGCTGAAGCCTTGAGCATAACAGGATAGCCAATTTTTTCAGCAACAATCAAAGCTTCTTCAGAGTTATGCACTTCTCCATCTGAACCTGGAATGACAGGCACGCCTGCTTTGATCATCTGAGCGCGCGCATTGATCTTATCCCCCATCATATCCATAGCATGGCCAGATGGACCGATAAACTTGATTCCCACCTCTTCACACATGGTAGCAAATTTGGAATTTTCACTGAGAAATCCAAAACCTGGGTGAATGGCTTCTGCCTCAGTCAAAACTGCAGCTGATAGAACCGCATTAATATTAAGATAAGACTCTGTTGCCTTGCCAGGGCCAATACAAACTGCTTCATCTGCTAAAAGCGTATGAAGGGCTTCCTTATCAGCAGTTGAATAAACTGCCACCGTCGAAATGCCCAATTCACGCGCCGCACGGATAATACGAACCGCAATTTCACCACGATTGGCAATTAAAATTTTTCGAAACATGGAGAACCTCCTTAGTTCCCTATTGCAAAGGTAAGAATACCACTGGCCGCAAGTTTGCCATCCACTTCAGCCTTTGCTTCAACCACGGCAATGGTACCGCGACGTTTTACAAACGTTGCCGTCATAACTAATTGATCACCTGGTACAACTTGCTTCTTGAATTTGACCTTATCCATACCAGCGTAAAAGACCAGTTTCCCTTTATTTTCAGGTTTTGATAGCTCCAAAACACCAGCTGTTTGCGCCAATGCTTCCATGATCAGAACACCTGGCATGACTGGATATTGAGGAAAATGACCGTTAAAGAAGGGCTCGTTAATGGTCACATTTTTGATGGCAACAATGGTATCTTCGCTCACTTCCAACACACGATCTACTAGGATCATAGGATAACGGTGAGGTAGAGCTTCTTTGATTCCTTGAATATCAATCATTTGATACGTACCAATCCTTTACCAAACTCAACCATTTCTTCGTTAGAAACGAGAATTTCCGTTACCACACCATCCTTAGGTGCTGGAATTTCATTCATGACTTTCATGGCTTCGATAATAACTAATGTTTGGCCTTTTTTAACACTATCACCAACTGAAACGAAGGCAGGTTTATCTGGACCAGCAGTCAAGTAAGCCACCCCAACAAGTGGGCTCTCTACAACATCTCCCTCAGCAGCCACACTTGCTTCTACTGGCGCCGAAGTTTCTTCCACTACAGTTTCTGTTGAAGCAGATGAAGGGGCTACTGGACTTGGTGTTGCTAGAACAGGCGCTGGAGCAACTTCAGACACCAGTCTCGCTTCATTCTTGCTAAACTGTAACTCATCCGTCCCATTCTTATAAGAAAATTCTCTTAAACTTGATTGGTCAAATTGGGCCATCAAGTCTTTAATATCGTTTAAATTCATACTTACTTATTCTCCCAACGTTTGAAAGCAAGAACTGCATTGTGGCCACCAAAACCAAAGGTATTTGAAATAGCGTATGGAATTTCTTGCTCCAAGGCTTGTCCATAGACGACATTGGCTTCGATATAATCTGATACTTCACTTGTTCCAGCTGTCATTGGTACAAAGTTATGACGCATAGCCTCGATTGTTACGATAGCTTCTACTGCACCCGCAGCACCCAGCAAATGTCCTGTGAAAGACTTGGTTGATGATACAGGCACTTCCTTACCAAGAACAGCTACGATCGCACCACTTTCTCCTTTTTCATTAGCAGGAGTTGACGTTCCGTGAGCATTAACATAGGCTACTTGCTCTGGGGAAATCTCAGCTTCTTCCAAGGCTAGTTTGATGGCCTTGATAGCTCCCTGACCTTCTGGATGTGGTGAAGTCATGTGGTAGGCATCACAGGTATGTCCATAACCAACCACTTCAGCAAGGATAGTTGCCCCACGTTTTTCAGCGTGTTCAAGGCTTTCAAGAACCAACATCCCAGAACCTTCACCCATGACAAAACCATTACGGTCCTTATCAAATGGAATGGAAGCACGAGTTGGGTCCTCTGTAGTTGAGAGAGCTGTCAGGGCTTGGAAACCAGCAATAGCAAAAGGTGTAATAGAGGCTTCTGAACCACCTACCAACATAACATCTTGGAAACCAAACTTAATTGAGCGGAAGGCATCCCCAATCGCGTCATTTGATGAAGCGCAGGCAGTATTGATGGATTTACAAACACCGTTTGCTCCAAAACGCATAGCAACATTTCCTGAAGCCATATTTGGCAAGGCTTTCGGAAGGGTCAATGGTTTCACACGTTTTGGCCCTTTGTCATTTAGGCGAAGTACTTGATCTTCAATTTCTTTGATTCCACCAATACCAGAGGCCACAATAACACCAAAACGATCTTTATCAAGAGCCTCTACATCCAAATTGGCATGATTGACAGCTTCTTGGGCTGCGTACAAGGCATACAAAGAGTAGTTATCAAAACGATTGGTATCTTTCTTAACAAAGTATTTATCAAAAGGAAAATCTTGGATTTCTGCTGCATTATGCACATCAAAGTCACTATGGTCAAATTTTGTAATTTTACCAATTCCGATTTTTCCAGTTGTCAAACTATTCCAAAATTCTTCTGGTGTATTTCCGATTGGAGATGTTACTCCATAACCTGTTACTACTACGCGATTTAGTTTCATCTTTTTTACCTCTAGCTTCTGCTACATACTTAAGCCACCATCAATGGCAACCACTTGACCAGTTAGATAATCTTGGCCTGCTAAAAATACTGTCAAATCTGCAACCTGCTCTGCCTGCCCAAATTCTTTCATAGGAATTTGTGCCAGCATGGCATCTTTTACCTTGTCTGATAGAACAGCTGTCATATCGGACTCAATCATTCCAGGTGCAATAGCATTAACCCTGATATTGCGATTGGCCACTTCACGCGCCACAGACTTGGTAAAACCAATCAAACCAGCCTTAGAAGCTGCATAGTTAGCTTGACCGATATTTCCCATCAAACCAACAACACTAGACATATTAATGATAGCACCTTCTCTAGCTTTTATCATCGGTTTCAAGACTGATTGTGTCATGTTAAAGGCACCAGTCAAGTTAACCTTGAGCACTTTTTCAAAATCCGCTTCTGTCATCTTGAGCATCAGGGTATCTTGGGTAATTCCTGCATTGTTAACCAAAACATCTACTGAACCCAGCTCTGCAATAGCTTGATCAACCATACGTTTAGCGTCTACAAAATCTGACACGTCTCCTGATATAGGAACCACCTTGACACCATAGTCTGAAAACTCAACGAGTAATTCTTCAGAGATAGGCCCACGACTATTTAGTACGATATTAGCTCCTGCTTGAGCAAACTTGTGGGCAATAGCAAGACCAATTCCACGACTCGAACCTGTAATAAAGATATTTTTATTTTTTAGTTGCATTCTTTTCTCCTGTTTCCTCTTGTATTTATGGGAGAAGGGATTACTTGTTTTCTAGCAAGTCTTCCAAGCTAGCCTGATCTTCAACATTGGCTAATTTAGCTGTCTTATCAATTTTTTTCACAAAGCCTGACAAGACTTTCCCCGGACCAATCTCGATAAAGTTGGTTATGCCTGCTTCTTGCATGACCCCAATACTTTCATAGAAACGAACTGGCTCCTTGACCTGACGCGTCAAAAGTTGAGCAATGTCTTCTTTTTTCATAACTGCAGCTTCTGTATTGCCGACTAGGGGACAAGTGAAATCTGAAAAACTTACCTGAGCTAGAGTTTCAGCTAGTTTCTGGCTAGCAGGTTCAAGGAGAGCGGTATGAAAAGGACCTGAAACCTTGAGAGGAATCAAGCGTTTAGCACCTGCCTCCTGCAAGAGTTCAACAGCTCGATCAACTGCAACCACTTCTCCACCAATCACGATTTGTGCAGGTGTGTTATAGTTGGCTGGGGTAACCACTCCAAGTTCAGAAGCTTTTTGACAGGCTTCTTCAATGACCTCTACTGGCGTATTGAGAACTGCTACCATCTTACCAGAGCCAGCAGGAGCCGCTTCTTCCATATAGGCTCCACGCTTAGCGACCAAGGCCACCGCTTCTTCAAAATCCAAGGCATCGCTGGCCACCAAGGCAGAGTATTCTCCAAGAGACAAACCAGCAACCATATCAGGCTGATAGCCCTTTTCTTGTAATAAACGATAGATAGCAACCGAAGTCGCTAGAATGGCAGGTTGCGTATAGCGGGTCTGATTGAGTTTTGCTTCTTCCCTATCAATGAGATGACGTAAATCATAACCAAGTACCTGACTCGCTTGATCAATCGTTTCTCTGACAATCGGATACTGATCATAGAGATCTCGTCCCATACCTAGACACTGGGCACCTTGGCCAGCAAATAAAAAGGCTGTTTTAGTCATTTCTTACAACTCCTGCCCAACGAGAGGCTTCTTCTTGAATTTTCTTTGCTGCTCCGTAATACAAATCTTTTAGGATTTCTTCAGCTGTTTCTTCTTTGGAAACAAGCCCTGCAATCTGACCTGCCATGATAGATCCGCCATCCACATCACCGTGAACAACTGCTTTGGCTAGTGCACCTGCTCCCATTTGTTCAAAAATTTCCAAATCAGGATTTTCTTGTTTAAAGGCATCTTTCTCAGCTTTTTCAAAATCACGAGTCAACTGATTTTTAATAGCTCGAACAGCATGGCCAAAGTGTTGTGCTGAAATCGTAGTATCAATATCCCTAGCTTTTAAAATTTTCGCCTTATAATTTGGATGGGCATTAGACTCTTTGGCAACGACAAAGCGAGTTCCAACCTGAACAGCCTCTGCACCTAGCATAAATCCAGCCGCAGCACCTTCACCATCCGCAATTCCTCCTGCAGCAATAACAGGAATAGATACAGCCGCAGCAACCTGACGCACCAAGGTCATGGTTGTTAATTTGCCAATGTGTCCCCCAGCCTCCATTCCTTCTGCAATAACAGCATCCGCACCGATTTTTTCCATGCGTTTAGCTAGGGCAACACTTGGTACAACAGGAATGACTGTAATCCCAGCTTCATGGAAGCGTTCCATGTATTTTCTAGGATTTCCTGCGCCTGTTGTCACTACCTTAACACCTTCCTCGATAACGAGATCTACAATATCTTCCACAAAGGGAGACAAGAGCATGATGTTGACACCGAAGGGTTTATCAGTCAATGATTTGATTTTATCAATATTTGCCTTGACAACTTCTTTAGGGGCATTCCCCCCACCGATAATGCCTAGGCCGCCAGCCTTGGAAACAGCCCCTGCCAAATCACCATCAGCAACCCAAGCCATTCCTCCTTGAAAGATAGGATAATCAATGTTCAATAATTCTGTAATACGCGTTTTCATAGTGCCTCCATCGTTTCTTGCTTACGTAATAGTTCGATACTGTCATAATTTGAAAATCAAACTATTGCCTAAACAAGAGGGAGCGGGTTTCCCTACTCCTTCTATCTTATATTCTGCTTATTTTGTTTGCTCTTCAACGTAGGCAACCAAGTCACCAACTGTTTTCAAGTCATCTTCTGCTTCGATTTGGATATCAAAAGCATCTTCGATTTCTGAGATTACTTGGAACAAGTCCAATGAATCTGCGTCCAAATCATCAAAAGTTGATTCAAGTGTTACTTCTGATGCGTCTTTTCCAAGTTCTTCAACGATAATTTCTTGTACTTTTTCAAATACTGCCATGATAGGACTCCTTTAAAATAAATAGTTTTTTATAACAATGTGTTCACCACATGATTACCTAAATTGTAAGAATGAGCGTGCCCCAGGTCAAGCCTCCACCGAAGCCTGATAGCAGAACAGTCTGACTACCATCTAAATGGATGAGGCCTTGTTCTACACACTCTGAAAGTAAAATCGGGATACTGGCTGCACTGGTATTGCCATATTCCATCATATTGGCTGGAAGTTTGTCTCGTTCGACACCAATTTTTTTAGCCATTTTATCCAAGATACGGTCATTAGCCTGATGAAGTAGTAGATAATCCAAGTCTGTCGCCTCTACAGGAGATTCTTCAATAGTCTGTTTGATAGACTTGGCTACATCCCGAATGGCAAAATCAAAAACTGCGCGTCCATCCATCTTCAAAAATGAATCTGCATTTTCTTGATCTGAAAATGGAGAATGCAAGCTTGAATGTCCGTACGTTAGACACTCGCTGCGACTTCCATCGCTATTGAGACTCTCAGCCAAGAAATGCTCTTTCTCGCTAGCTTCTAGCAAGACACCACCAGCACCATCTCCAAACAAAACAGCTGTTGATCGGTCCGACCAATCGACTGCTTTAGAGAGGGTTTCACTACCAATCACCAAACCTTTTTGAAAGCGACCAGAAGCGATAAACTTTTCAGCTGTTGACAAAGCAAATACAAATCCACTGCAAGCAGCTGTTAGATCAAAAGCAAAGGCCTTATTAGCACCAATATTAGCTTGGATACGAGCAGCTGTAGAGGGCATCATCGAATCAGGAGTAATGGTAGCTAGGATGATAAAATCCAACTCCTCTCCTGTGATTCCAGCTTTTTCCATCAGTTTCTTAGCAACCTCTGTAGCCAAATCACTAGTAGATTCTGTTCTTGAAATATGCCTTTGTCGTATTCCCGTCCGACTTGAAATCCACTCATCATTGGTATCCATAATCTGAGCCAAGTCGTGATTTGTAACCACTTGCTCTGGTACATAATGAGCAACCTGGCTTATTTTTGCAAAAGCCATTATTTCAAATCCTCCAAAAATTGATAAAGTTTCGTCAAACCTTTGCCCATAACCTCAGTTTCTTCCTTGCTCATACCGTCGATAATATTTTCGACCATTGCCTTATGGAAGCGTTTATGTAGTCTATGAACCAAGCGACCCTTCTTTGTCAAATGTAGATGCACCACACGACGATCCTGCTCTGAGCGAATGCGTTCAATGTAACCCTTTCGTTCAAGATTATTCAAACTCGTCGTAACCGTCCCAAGAGTCACCATCAACTCTTTCGACACTTGACTTGGCGTCACATCTGGGAATTTTCCAATTACATCGATTGTATGTACTTCTTTGATGGAGATATCCTTGAAACGACTACCCCTCAAGCTAACTTCCTCAATGACGAGGACGTTGTTAAATATAGATGTTAAATATTCATTAATTCGTTGGTAGTCCAATCTCTTTTCCCTCCTTTTCAAAAAGCTTTCACAATCAAAACATTTGACAAAAAAATTATATCAAACTTCAAAGAACAGTGCAAGTATTTTTTTATTTTCCAGTAAATTTCGGTCTTCTTCTCTCCGAATGAGCTCGCACTCCTTCTTTGAAATCCTCTGTTTGAGCTAAGGATTCCTGTAGGTTCAGTTCTAAAGTAGCATAATCCTGCCAGTCTTTAAATTGGCTCTCCCAAACCAACTTCTTGATGGCTGCATAGGAATTACTTGAACCACGTCTTAATTTTTTAAGAAGCTGTTCTCTCGTCTTTTCAAGTTTATCAGCTTCGGAAACACGGTAAACTAGCCCCCATTCTAGGGCTTTTTCTGCGGTCAAAGCCTCACCTGTCATGGCTAATTGAGTTGCACGCGTCACACCGATACTGCGGCTCAAGAGATGAATTCCCCCTGCATCTGGAGCCAAGCCAACGCCAACAAAGGCTTGAATAAACTTAGCCTTATCCGTTGCCAGACAGAAATCCGCAGCAACAGCCATATTCGCTGCGGCACCTGCAACAGCCCCATCAACCTCCATCAAGACAGGTTTGGCTATTTGCTTGATTTTATAAGAAATAGCATTTACCAACTCTGCGATTTTCGTCAATGATGGAATATCATCCTCATCTACTGCCCGCTTCATCTCTACCAAATCTCCCCCAACTGAGAAAACTTTTCCATTAGCATTAATCAAGATAAAATGCACAGCAGGATCCTTCTCTGCCAAAGTCAGCACTTCTAAAATCTCCTCACACATAGGGATATGAAAACCATTCGCGACCTCAGGACGATTCAAGGTAAGGATTGCCAAGTCCTCATCAAGCTGATAAATAATGTGTTCCATTAGGACTCCTTTTTATTTTATAAGCAATTTAAATTATTTTATTGTCAAAGTATATCTTTTTTAGGAGTTGAAAGCAAGAAAAAATCAACTGAAAGTGTCTCAGCCGATTAGAAAGGCTCGCTTTATCCTAGAAAGCAGCTTATTTTCTTCATTGAAAAAAGCCTTTCTTTCTGCTATAATCGTATAAAATACTTACTTTAGGAGTTCTTATGAAAGTTGTTAAATTTGGAGGTAGCTCTCTTGCCTCTGCTAGTCAATTAGAAAAAGTTTTAAACATCGTAAAAAGCGATCCTGAACGCCGTTTTGTAGTCGTTTCTGCGCCTGGTAAACGCAATGCTGAAGATACTAAGGTTACGGATGCCTTGATTAAATACTACCGCGACTATGTTGCTGGTAACGATATTAGCAAGAGCCAAAACTGGATTATCGACCGCTATGCTGCCATGGTTAGTGAACTAGGTCTTAAACCTGCTGTTTTAGAAAAAATCTCTAAAAGCATTCGTGCCTTAGCCACTCTTCCTATTGAAGAAAATGAATTTCTCTACGATACTTTCCTAGCAGCAGGTGAAAATAACAATGCTAAATTGATCGCAGCCTACTTTAATCAAAATGGGATTGATGCACGCTATGTGCACCCTAGAGAAGCTGGTATTGTGGTCACAAGTGAACCTGGTCACGCTCGCATCATTCCATCAAGTTATGACAAGATTGAGGAATTGACGAATGCAAATGAAGTCCTTGTCATTCCTGGTTTCTTTGGGGTTACCAAGGAAAATCAAATCTGTACCTTCTCACGTGGAGGATCAGACATTACAGGTTCTATCATTGCTGCCGGTGTTAAGGCAGACCTCTATGAAAACTTTACAGACGTTGATGGTATCTTTGCAGCCCACCCTGGTATTATCCACCAACCACACTCAATCCCTGAGTTGACCTACCGTGAAATGCGTGAGTTAGCCTATGCAGGCTTCTCAGTCCTTCATGACGAAGCGCTTCTTCCTGCCTACCGAGGAAAAATTCCTCTCGTTATCAAGAATACCAACAACCCTGACCATCCAGGTACTCGTATCGTTCTTAAACACAGTAGTGATGAATTTCCAGTTGTGGGAATTGCTGGTGACTCAGGCTTTGTCAGCATCAACATGTCGAAATACCTCATGAACCGTGAGGTTGGATTTGGACGCAAGGTTCTTCAAATCCTTGAAGATCTTAACATCGGTTGGGAACATATGCCAACAGGTATCGACGATCTTTCAATCATCCTCCGTTCTCGCGAACTAACTCCTATCAAGGAAGAAGAAATCCTTCGTCAGTTGGTTCAAAAGGCTGAAGTAGACCATGCAGAAATCGAACACGACCTTTCTATCATTATGATTGTTGGAGAAAAGATGAAGAGCCATATCGGAGTAACTGCTACTGCGACACGCGCTTTATCTGAAAATAAGATCAACATCCAGATGATGTCTCAAGGTTCTAGTGAAGTTTCTATCATGTTTGTTGTCAATAAAGACCAAGAGAAAGCAGCAATTAAAGCCCTCTACAATGCCTTTTTCGGCGAAAGTAAGGAAGACTAACCATGGCCCAATCGCTTAACAAAACAGTGCTTCTCAGCACGACAGGCACTTCCTACCTCTCTATCGCTGGGAAAGTTGGGAAATTCCTTGTCGGAGATCAGGCTCTGGAATTTTACCCAGACGTCAATGTCGAGCAATTTATCCAGATTCCTTGGAGCCATATCAACCAGATTGGAGCCAATGTCACTGGACGAAAAATCAGTCGCCACTTCGAAGTCTTTACAGACAAAGGAAAATTCCTCTTTGCTTCAAAAGACTCAGGTGCCATTCTTAAAATTGCTCGCGAAAAACTGGGCAATGACAAGGTCGTCAAACTTCCGACCCTGATTCAGACCATTGGTCAAAAATTTAAAAATCTATTTGCAAAAAAGTAGAAACTTTAGTATAATCATAGCAACGGATAAGTAGGTTATCTTCTTCTTTCAGAAAGTCTGCGGGTGCTGCGAGCAGATAGGAGGGATAGGTGAAATTCTACCGTTAGTAACAATTACATACACAATCAAGTGCACACCTGTGAAGTTGGATGGAACCGTGGCCCTGCCACTCCAACGCTTTGTCAGGTGTGCTTTTTTCATAAAGGAGTTCTTATGTTAGATATCAAACGTATTCGTACAGACTTTGATGCTGTCGCAGAAAAATTGGCTACACGTGGTGTAGATGCTGCTGTCTTGAATGAGATGAAAGAAATCGATGCTAAACGTCGTGACATTTTAGTCAAGGTTGAAACTCTCAAGGCTGAACGTAACACAGTTTCAGCTGAGATTGCCCAAGCTAAGCGCAACAAGGAAAATGCAGATGACAAGATTGCTGCCATGCAAACCCTATCTGCTGAAGTAAAATCCTTGGATGCTGAATTGGCAGAAATCGATGCTAAATTGACAGAATTTACCACTACTCTTCCAAATATTCCAGCTGACAGCGTTCCTGTTGGAGCTGACGAAGATGACAATGTGGAAGTTCGCCGTTGGGGTACTCCACGCGAGTTTGACTTTGAGCCAAAAGCTCACTGGGATCTTGGTGAAGACCTTGGTATCCTTGATTGGGAACGCGGTGGTAAGGTAACAGGCGCTCGCTTCCTCTTCTATAAAGGCCTCGGTGCTCGTTTGGAACGTGCTATCTACAACTTTATGTTGGATGAGCATGGCAAGGAAGGCTATACGGAAGTCATCACACCATACATGGTTAACCACGACTCTATGTTTGGTACTGGGCAATATCCAAAATTCAAGGAAGATACTTTTGAACTCAGCGACAGCAATTACGTCCTTATTCCTACAGCTGAAGTTCCTCTAACAAACTACTACCGTGATGAAATCTTGGACGGTAAAGACCTGCCAATCTACTTCACTGCTATGAGCCCTTCATTCCGTTCTGAGGCTGGTTCAGCTGGTCGTGATACTCGTGGCTTGATTCGTTTGCACCAATTCCACAAGGTTGAAATGGTTAAATTTGCCAAGCCAGAAGAATCTTACGAAGAATTGGAAAAAATGACAGCCAACGCTGAAAATATCCTTCAAAAACTTAACCTTCCATACCGTGTCGTTGCTCTCTCTACTGGAGATATGGGCTTCTCAGCTGCCAAAACTTACGACTTGGAAGTGTGGATTCCAGCACAAAATACCTACCGTGAAATCTCAAGCTGTTCAAACACAGAAGATTTCCAAGCCCGTCGTGCCCAAATCCGTTACCGTGATGAAGCAGATGGCAAGGTGAAATTGCTCCATACCTTGAATGGTTCTGGACTTGCAGTTGGACGTACAGTGGCTGCTATTCTTGAAAACTACCAAAATGCAGATGGTTCTGTGACCATTCCAGAAGCGCTTCGTCCATATATGGGTGGAGCTGAAGTTATCAAACCATAAAAAATAAGGTTTAGCTATTTCTAGCTAGACCTTTTTTCGTAACCAATTCAGATAAGCGCCTAATACAAAGAATAAAATAATTAAACAAATAGCAGTTTCAGCCACTACCAAATAATTCAGAAATGGAAGTTTCAAGATTCCCTGAGCCATCTTAAGCGAAGTAGCTGTGATAATGGTCGGGAAGGTGAGAGCTGAGAAGGCTGGTTGAAAACCTTGTTTTAAAATATTGGGCAGGCGAGTCAAAACAAAGAAAAAGAAGGATTGGGAGGCCAAGAGCATGAGAATCAAGACCCAAGTCGGTAGACTAACTCCTCCAACCCGAACCAGAGAAGCCAAAAGCAATGAGAAAGGAGCGCAATAGATTCCTTCTTGTCCAAGCATGGCTAGTGGGAGTGGATGTTTCTTTAAATCGCTATAAATAAGCGGATAGAGATAGAAGGTTAGGAGAAAACCAAAACTCAAGGTCGCATAGGCAATTTCGATGATGCCTACGAGAGGATAGGTCAAGGCTGCCACTGCTATCCCTACATAGAGAACCGTCCAGCTTGGAGTAGCATGAACCCTCCGATCCGGACAGGCAAATTTGATGGTGAAACCAGCAATCAAGGCCAAATCCAAAAGAAATGAAAACCACCAGATTCCTTGCGCTACCAGAGGAAGATGAGAGAAGACGCGAAAGACATAAGTCGATAAAATCATCCCAGCCATGGGAAAGGTCGCCATTCCTGACAAAAGAGGGGGCTTGGTCAATTCTTGCTTGGTTTCCTTCCAATTAAAGAGATGCAGAAGCAGAAAGTAAATCCACAAAATCAAACCTGTCAGACTCAATAGATGGGACAGAACCGGTAACGTATCTAAAATAAGATTTCCAGCTCCTGCTAAACCTAGCAAACAACCTGAAAATACTAAGGGGAGTTTTTTCATCCTAACCTCCAATAATCATGTTATTATTAGTATAGCATAAAAGAGCTTAAATGAGGGATTAAAAAACGAAGTCCGATTATTTCCGACTTCATTTTACTCAGATATGAATTAAGCATAAGGTTGCAATTCTGGGTTAATTGGGGTATTGGCTAGGTTGTTGGCATAGTTACAAAGGCTTGCTAGGCTGACACCAAGAACCACATCCAAGGCATTTTGTTGCGTGTAGCCAGCTTCTAAAAACTCAGCCAAGGCTTCATCTCCTACACGACCCTTGGTATTGATAACTGCCAAGGTAAACTTAGCTAGGGTGTCCAATTTAGGATCTGTTTCAATTGGAGTACGATTGCGAAGGGCTTGAATCAAGTCATCATTCATCTGGATTTGTTTGATGGAAAAGGCTGTGTGACCTGCGACGCAGAAAGCACAACCATTGGTAACGGCTGCCGTGATTTGCACCACTTCACGCTCAACGGGTGTCAGGCTGTTGCGACGATTGATAGATGCGACAGTTCGGTAGGCTTCTAAAGCAGTCGGGGCATTGGCCAAAAGACCGATTAGGTTGGGGATATAGCCATTGTTGTCTTTTTCTACTGTTTCAAGAATTTCTTTCACTTCTGCTGGTGCTGATTCTACTGTATGGATTGTAAATGTTGTCATAAGATACCTCTTTTCTTGTTATTGACACTAATATTATTGGAAAATCTTATAAAATCCTGATTCCTAAGCTTATCTAAGACAAATCTTTATTCTCTCATAAGATTTTCGTTGTATATTAGTTTATCACACTTCCAATCACTTGCATAATATATATTATATATCAGCTTGATAAAAATCATTTATAGGCAAAAAAATCACACGAGCTGTGTGATTTCATTATTTGTCAAAATACTTTTTAGTCTCAGCAATAACGACTGGCGATAAAACTAAGAGAGCAATCAAGTTTGGTAGTGCCATCAAGGCATTGACAATATCTGCGATAATCCAGACCATATCCAACTCGATAAATCCTCCCAGCAAGACCATGAGCACAAAAACCACACGGTAGAGCCAGATAAAGCGAACCCCAAAGAGGAACTCGAAACAACGTTCTCCGTAATAGTTCCAACCTAGAATCGTCGTGAAGGCAAAAAGTACAAGGAAGATGGTCAAAAGGGCAGGTCCAAAGTGTGAAAAGACTGTTGAGAAGGCTGACTGAGTCAAGGCAACCCCATTTAAATCACCACTCCAAACCCCAGTTACCAAGATAGTCAAACCAGTCAGAGTACAGATAATGAGGGTATCAATAAAGGTTCCTGTCATGGAAATCAAACCTTGCTCTACTGGTTCATTTGTCTTAGCTGCAGCAGCTGCAATGGGAGCAGAACCCAGACCAGATTCGTTTGAGAACACACCACGCGCAACACCATTTTGAATAGCCATCCGAATGCTAGCACCGGCAAATCCACCTACCGCAGCAACTGGACTAAAAGCCGATGTCAAGATTAAAGCGATTGTGGCAGGGATTTTTTCGATATTAAAGAAAATAACTGTAAGAGTTCCCAAAATATAAATGATAGCCATAAAAGGAACAACAGTAGTTGAAACCTTTGAAATGGACTTGAGTCCACCAAAGACTGCAATCGCTACAAATACGGACAACACAAGAGCTGTGATGGCTGGTGAAATAGTCGTCGTATTTTGGATAGATTCTGTAATCGAGTTGACTTGAGTGAAGGTTCCGATTCCCAACAAAGCTACTAGAACACCTGCTAGGGCAAAGAAGATGGCAAGTGGTCGCCACTTTTCTCCCATCCCTAGAAGGATATAATGCATCGGACCTCCCGCCACTGCACCATGGTCATCCTTGGTACGGTATTTGATAGCCAAGAGTCCTTCCGCATACTTGGTAGCCATCCCAAAGAAAGCAGCCATCCACATCCAAAAGAGGGCTCCTGGGCCACCGACCTTGATAGCCGTCGCGACTCCGATAATATTTCCCGTACCAACTGTCGCTGCGAGTGCTGTACACAAGGCCGCAAAGCTGGATACATCGCCATGCCCCTTATCCTTGGTAAAAATAAGCTGGAAGGCCTTGGGCAAACGTAAAACCTGCAAGAGTCCTAGCCGAATAGTTAGGTAAATCCCTGTTCCGACTAATAAAATCAAGAGGGGTGGGCCCCAAGCAAAAGCATCGATTGATTTAAGCAATTCTAACATTTCCTTCTCCTATCTTTTCAACCCCAAAAGAAAGAGCACATGCAAGATACATGTACTCTGGAATGCTTAGATAAATGCTAAAAAGCGGTCTATCCTAGCTCTGTCCTTTTACCTGAGAGTTTGAGCAGTTGCCTGCCTTGCCCCTTCGGTGCCTTTACGGTCTCTCCAGAGTTCCGTCCATTTACAGTCATGGAAAATCAAACGATTCCCCACTTCTATTAAACTTCATTCGGTGTTGGTATTTAATTGATTCTTATTTTACAAAAAATGTTGGCTTTTGTCAATGTGTTTATTAGTAAAAATTAGTTCAACAGTTTTTACTTTATGAATTCCGAAATACTTCTTATCCTTTAAAAGTGACAATAGTCGCACCACTGCCTCCAGCATTTTGTGGGGCATAGCCGAAACTCTTGACATGTTTATTTCTTTGTAGGTATTTGGTAACTCCTTCACGGATAACACCTGTTCCGATACCATGAATGATATCAACTTGGGCCATATTGTTAAGCAAGGCTTGGTCGATGAAGGTATCTAGCTCATTCATGGCTTCTTCATAGCGTTTACCTCGAAGGTCCAGTCTGGCTTGTGGGCCACGACCAGAAGTTCGTTTCACAACATTGACCTGTTTCTTCTTGACTGGTTTTTCTTGCTGGGCTTGAACAAGGTCAAACTCTTTCTCTTCCAAGGTCATCTTGATTAAACCAACTTGGGCTTCCCAGCGGCCGTCCTTGAGTTGACTGGTCAAGGTACCACGCTGTCCATAACTGAGAACCACGATATCATCTCCCACCTTTGGAGCTCGTTTTTTCTTGGCCTTTTGAAGGACCTTGTTTTTAGACAAGTCCACTTTTTCAGGAGCCAATTTTTTCAGCTTGGCCTTGGCTTCAATGATTTCGTGGGGTTTGAGTTGAGATTTACTATGGAGATTTTTAAGAATCTGGTCACTTTCACTCAGAGCCATGTCCACAATCTCAGCAGCCTGTTCACGCGCCTTGTTGAGCTCGGTTTCCTTTGCACGATTGAGCTCGTTGTAAAGTTTTTTGAGCGCACGATTCATCTTGAGATTTTCTTGCTCCACCTCACGGATATTGTCCAAGCGTTTACGACTTTCCAGCGTCTGCTCTTCCAGTTGCTCAATAATCCGATTGACATCATTGTCCTGATCGACCTGCTGACTGGCATCCCCTACGATAACTTCAGATAGTCCTAAACGTTTAGCAATTTCAAAGGCATTACTTCGGCCAGGAACTCCCTGCATAAAGCGATAGGTCGGGCGAAGAGTTGCAGTATCAAACTCCATGCTGGCATTTTGCACAAAGGCTGTCTCAATACCGTAGGCCTTGAGTTCCGGATAGTGGGTGGTCGCCATAGTCTTGACTTGACGCAGGCGAAGGTCCTCCAGAATGGCCATGGCAAGGGCAGCTCCCTCTTGGGGATCTGTACCAGCCCCCAACTCATCCAAGAGCAAGAGCGAATGCTGGTTGACCTTGCCAAGAATATCCACAATATTGGTCATATGGCTAGAGAAGGTAGACAAACTCTGCTCAATAGATTGCTCATCTCCAATATCTGCAAAGATTTCTTCAAAAATACCAACACAACTTCCCTTATCTGCTAAAATCGGCAAACCAGACTGAGCCATAACCTGCGTCAAGCCCAGAGTTTTAAGCATGATAGTCTTCCCACCTGTATTGGGACCTGTAATGACAATAGCTGTTAAATCTTGTCCAAAATGGACATCATTTGCAACGGCATTTTTGACCAAAGGATGGCAAACATGGAGCAGTTGAATCTCCTGATTTTCTGATAGCTGAGGAACGACTGCTTGCCTTTCTTGGATAAAGCGAACCTTAGCACGAATCAAGTCCAGATGACCGATAATCCAAGCGTCATTAGCAATCTCAGCCGCATGAGGGCGGACACGCTCCGAGATTTCTTGGAGAATGCGAAGCATTTCATAGCGCTCATCTGCTCGCAGACTAGCAATTTCTTCGCTCAGTTTGACCACCTCACGAGGTTCGATATAGACGGTATTTCCGCTGGCAGAAATATCATGAACGACACCTGCAATCTTATTGCGGTAGGTGTTTTTGACAGGTAGAACCTGACGACCATTTCTGCTGGCAACAATCCCTTCTGTCAACATCTGCGCTTTTTGTTTGAGCAAATCTTGCAAGACATCGCGGACCTGACTCTCGCTGTCATGGATTTTTCGACGGATGCGCGCCAATTCTTCACTGGCAAAATTTTCAATGAAACCTGCATCATTAAAGGCCTGAAGATTTCCTTGTAATTGCGGAAAATCGTGTAATTTCTCAAACCAAAGGGCTAATTCTTCCAAGCTGACATTTTCCAGATTGGCATAAAAACTTTGCAGTTCTCTGCTAGAAAGAAGCACGCGCTTCAAGAGGAGGAACTCCTCGATATTGAGGTCTGCTCCCATCTCCAACCGCTTGCAGACTCCTGCAATTTCCTTAGTTGCGAGAATAGTAAAATGCGGTTGCTCTACGAAAAGAGCCTGCATCTCCTTCATCTCAGCAAAAGCCTGTTTGATTTTATCTGCTTTAGCAGTCGGAGCCAGCTGTCTCAATTGCTCCAAGCCCTGCTCGGTCAACAAATGGGGTTCAAACAAGGCCTTGACCTTATTGAACTCTAATGTTTCTAATATTTTCTTATTCATCTTTATTTCCTTGTCTTTGAATGTCTAGGTGTGGTAGCTTTTTATATTCTGATAGATTCGAGTCAAATCTGTAAACAAAGGGCTAGGAAAACTCCTGCCCTTTTTATCCGATTAAATTTGTCACCCAGATTTGTTTGAGCCAACTAGTTGTTACTGGTATGCTCTGGATGATGTGTTTTGCGACGATACTCTTTTCAAGAGGATTTTGTATAGCTGCCATGGGAATGGTTGCTAGTATGGTCAAGGCCATTTGCAAGACAAATAAGGTCACCAACATGGACAAGATCCCTGCTGAAACTTGGAACAACTTGCCACCCAGTTTTTTACTAGGAATTAAGTGTAACAAGAGACCAAGTAAACGACCGATGCTATAGACAATCCCAAATACAAGCAAGTAGCCGATACCTGCGTAAAAGACCTTATCCAACTGGAAAAGTTGATCCGATGGGAAAAAGAAAGTTCCCTGACCTTCCTGCGGATTTGCATAAGGGAGCAGCAAATGAAATTGCTCTCCAATTCCCTTGTAAAACTGGCCGGCCACAAAAGCCGATGCCATGGCTGAAATCAGGTAATAAACCTGTAAGAGCAGGCCTCTCCGATAGCCGATATAAAATCCCCAAGCCAAGACCAATAGAAGAAGGAGTGAAATCATAAGGAATCCTCAATCTTGCTCTGTTCTTGCTTGCAAGTCACAAGCTTGTGACGGAGTTCTTCTAATTCTTGCTCCTTATCATCAAATTCAATCTCACGGCTGAGCTGAGTTGATAAACAGTTGACTGCCAACAAAAGAGCGATTGTTTCATCGTCTGCACTAGGCATTTGTTCTTTAATTGCTTGGTATTTTTCTGTCGCAACCTTGGCGATTTCCTCCATAAAAAGGTTATCATGCTCGCTTGTCAAAGTTAATGATTTTTTCCCGAATGTAAATTTGAATCGATTTAGATTTGCCATAAAATTCACCTCACGATATTATACCAAAATTCGCTAATTTTGTCAGTTTTTACAAATTTGCCTGCTTTTATGGTACAATAGAAACTATGGCAAGTATAACACTCACACCAAGTGAAAAGGAGATTCAGGCTTTTCTTGAACACTATCAAACCAGTCTGGCTCCCAGCAAGAATCCCTATATCCGCTACTTTTTGAGGCTACCCCAAGCAACGGTTTCTATCTATACTTCTGGAAAGGTCTTACTTCAGGGTGAAGGGGCTGAGAAATACGCTCGTTTCTTTGGCTATCAAGCTGTAGAGCAAACCAGCGGACAAAATCTCCCTTTGATTGGGACAGATGAGGTAGGAAATGGTTCCTACTTTGGTGGACTTGCAGTTGTGGCTTCCTTTGTCACACCTGACCAGCACGACTTTTTACGAAAACTCGGTGTGGGGGATTCTAAGACTCTGACCGACCAAAAGATTCGTCAGATTGCTCCTATTCTCAAGGAAAAAATCCAGCACCAGGCACTGCTTCTCTCACCTAGCAAGTACAACGAGGTCATCGGAGACCGCTACAACGCTGTTTCGGTTAAGGTTGCCCTCCATAACCAGGCTATCTATCTCCTCCTTCAAAAAGGTGCTCAGCCTGAGAAAATTGTGATTGATGCCTTTACCAGTGCTAAAAATTATGACAAGTACTTGGCACAAGAGGTCAATCGTTTCAGCAATCCTATCAGCTTAGAAGAAAAGGCTGAGGGCAAATACTTGGCTGTCGCAGTTTCTTCTATCATTGCGCGTGATCTCTTTCTGGAAAATCTAGAAAATCTAGGACGAGAACTGGGTTATCAACTTCCAAGTGGGGCTGGAACGGCTTCTGATAAGGTAGCTAGCCAGATTTTACAAGCCTATGGTATGCAGGGACTCAACTTCTGCGCCAAACTGCACTTTAAAAATACTGAAAAAGCGAAAAAACGCTTAGAAAGGTAAGTTATGAATTCATTTAAAAATTTCTTAAAAGAGTGGGGATTGTTCCTCTTAATTCTGTCATTACTAGCTTTAAGTCGGATCTTTTTTTGGAGCAATGTCCGCGTAGAAGGACATTCCATGGATCCGACCCTAGCGGATAGCGAAATTCTCTTTGTTGTCAAACACCTCCCTATTGACCGTTTTGATATCGTGGTTGCCCATGAGGAAGATGGCAATAAGGACATTGTCAAACGTGTCATCGGAATGCCTGGCGATACCATCCGTTACGAAAATGATAAACTTTACATCAATGATAAAGAGACGGATGAGCCTTACCTAGCTGACTACATCAAACGTTTCAAGGATGACAAACTCCAAAGCACTTACTCAGGCAAGGGATTTGAAGGAAATAAAGGCACCTTCTTTAGAAGTATCGCTCAAAAAGCTCAAGCCTTCACAGTTGATGTCAACTATAACACCAACTTTAGCTTTACTGTTCCAGAAGGAGAATACCTTCTCCTCGGAGACGACCGCCTGGTTTCGAGCGACAGCCGTCACGTAGGTACCTTCAAAGCAAAAGATATCACAGGGGAAGCTAAATTCCGCTTCTGGCCAATCACCCGTATCGGAACATTTTAAGAGACCTAAGAGGCCGAGAATCACCAATCTCAGCCTCTTCTTCTATCGTGAGAATATGATTATTCACTATCCAGTTTGATTAAGATAGAAACAAAGTTATACTCAATGAAAATCAAAGAGCAAACTAGGAAGCTAGCCGCAGGTTGCTCAAAGCACTGCTTTGAGGTTGTAGATAGAACTGACGAAGTCAGTAACATATATACGGCAAGGCGAAGCTGACGTGGTTTGAAGAGATTTTCGAAGAGTATTAACTCTCACCTATTTATGCAAAGGAATCTTATGGAAGTTTATTTTTCAGGAACCATTGAACGGATTATTTTTGAAAATCCCAGCAATTTTTATCGCATCCTCCTCCTAGAAATCGAAGATACGGACGCAGAAGATTTTGATGATTTTGAAATCATTATCACGGGCACCATGGCTGATGTGATTGAGGGAGAAGACTATACTTTTTGGGGACAAATTGTCCAGCACTCCAAGTATGGGGAACAACTGCAAATCAGCCGATATGAACGCTCAAAACCAACTAGCAAGGGCTTGGTCAAGTACTTTTCAAGTAGCCATTTCAAGGGAATTGGTCTCAAGACAGCTCAGAAAATCGTCGACACCTATGGCGACAATACCATTGACGAAATTCTGCAACACCCAGAAAAGCTAGAAGGCATCTCAGGGCTCTCTGCCAAAAATCGCGAGGCTTTCGTCTCCACTCTCCGTCTCAACTACGGAACGGAGATGGTTTTAGCCAAACTAGCCAACTACGGCATTCCCAACAAACTAGCCTTTCAGATTCAAGACTTTTACAAGGAAGAAACCCTTGATGTGGTTGAAAATTATCCCTACCAGTTGGTCGAGGATATCAAGGGTTTGGGCTTTACTATTGCTGACCAATTAGCGGAGGAACTAGGCATCGAAAGTCAGGCTCCTGAACGCTTCCGCGCCGGTCTAGTACATAGTCTTTTTCAGGCCTGTATGGAAACAGGGGACACCTATGTTGAAGCACGGGATTTGCTAGAACAAACCCTTACTCTCCTTGAGTCTTCTCGCCCCGTGGAACTAGACCCCAGTCAAGTAGCCCAAGAACTCTCCTACCTCATTGAAGAAGACAAGGTTCAGCAGATTGATACCAAAATTTTTGACAACAGCCTCTTTTTCGCTGAGGAAGGTATCCGCAGCCACTTAGTTCGTATCCTTGAAAAAGGAAAACAGAAGAGCCAGGATTTAGAAACCATTCAAAAACATATCACTACTATCGAGGAGGAGCTGGGAATTGAGTATGATAGCATTCAAAAACAAGCTATCTGTGATGCTATCCAGAACAAGGTCTTTATTCTGACAGGTGGCCCAGGTACTGGTAAGACAACGGTTATCAATGGTATCATCGCTGTTTATGCCCTCTTAGAAGGACTTGACCTCAGGAAAAAAAGTAACTTACCTATTCTTCTTGCTGCTCCAACTGGACGAGCCGCTCGGCGCATGAATGAATTGACAGGTTTGCCTAGTGCGACCATACACCGCCACTTGGGAATGACAGGTGACGATGATACCAGTCATCTGGAAGATTATCTGGATGCCGACTTTATCATCGTAGATGAATTTTCTATGGTGGATACTTGGCTGGCCAATCAACTCTTCTCCAACATCTCTTCTAACAGTAAAATTCTCATCGTGGGAGATAGCGATCAGCTACCGTCTGTCAGCCCTGGACAGGTTCTAGCGGATCTGCTTCATATTCCCCTGATTCCTCAGACTCGCTTGGAAAAAATTTACCGGCAAAGCGAAGAATCAACCATCGTTACCCTAGCTAGTCAAATTCGACAGGGCATCTTGCCAGCTGATTTCACCCAGAAAAAAGCTGACCGTTCCTACTTTGAAATTGCTAGTGGCCATATTCCAGCTACGATTGAAAAAATCTTAGGCGCTGCCCTCAGAAGTGGTATCCCTGCCCGTGATATCCAAGTTCTGGCTCCTATGTACCGAGGAACTGCAGGGATTGATGCTATCAATCAGCTCATGCAAGACCTGCTAAACCCACCACAAAAAGATCAACTCAGTTTTGAAGCTCCCCAGTGCCACTATCGTAAGGGAGACAAGGTCATTCATTTGGTCAACGATGCTGAAATCAATGTCTTTAATGGAGATTTAGGAGCCATCACAGACCTGATTCCTGGTAAATACACCGAGTCGAAACAAGACGAGATTGTCATTGATTTTGATGGCAACGAGGTCTCTTACCCACGTAACGAATGGTACAAGATTCGCCTGGCCTATGCCATGAGCATCCATAAATCACAGGGAAGTGAGTTCCCTGTTGTCATCCTACCGATTACCAGTGCTAGCCGACGTATGTTGGAGCGCAATCTCATCTACACAGCCATTACACGCGCCAAAAGCAAGCTTATCTTACTAGGTGAATTACAGGCCTTCGATTATGCCACCCAACACATCGGAACTGCCCGAAAAACCTATCTGATTGAACGCTTCAGTGATTTAATTGAAAATATTGAAGAAGATAAACAATCTATCTCTGAAACTGCCACATCAAGTACCTCTGAACAATCCTACATCCTGACAGAAGAAAACTGGGACAGCATCCCCGCCATGATTGGGATTACAGACGCAGATCTCAAAGAGATTTTTGGAAAATAGTGCATAAGAAAACCCACCTAGTCAGGTGGGATTTTTGTTTATTAAGATTATTTAACTGTTGCTGTGCTTGTAATCAATTCAACAGCTTTTTTGATTGTGATATCGTGTTTCAACATATCAGCTGAAAGCAAGCTTTGTACTTGTGCAACTTCCATGTTGTAGTCTGCTGCCAATTGCTCAACTTCTTTTTGGATTTCTTCTTCTGAAGCGTCAAATCCTTCAGCTTTGGCAACTGCTTCGATAACAAGGTTAGTCTTAGTACGTGACTCAGCTTCTGCTTGATATTGATTGTGAAGGTCTTCTTGAGTAGTTCCAGTGATTTGGAAGTACATGTCAGGGTTGATACCTTGACGTTGCAAGTTTCCAAGGAATTCATTTACTGAACGGTGAACTTCTTCGTGGATCATTTCTTCTGGAAGTTCTACGATTTCAGCGTTTTCTACAGCTTTATCAATTGCTGCACCTTCAACTGCATCTTTGTAAGCTTCTTCTTTAGCAGCAGCCAATTCTTTACGGTATTTTTCTTTCAATTCAGCAAGTGTTTCAACTTCTTCATCGATGTCTTTTGCAAGCTCATCGTCAAGAGCTGGAACTTCTTTTGCTTTTACTTCGTGGATAGTTGTCACGAATTTAGCTTCTTTACCTGCAAGGTCTTCTGCTTGGTAGTCTTCTGGGAATGTTACGATAACATCAACAGTTTCGCCAGCTGAGTGACCTACCAATTGGTCTTCGAAACCAGGTATGAATTGACCTGAACCAAGTCCAAGTGAGAAGTTTTCACCTTTTCCGCCATCAAATTCAACACCGTCGATAGAACCAACGAAGTCGATGACAACAGTGTCGCCGTTTTCAGCAGCAGCTTCTTTGATAACCAATTCAGCCAAGTTGTTGCGTTCGCGTTCGATACGCTCTTCAACGTCAGCATCAGTTACTTCTTTTTCAACATCTACTGATACTTCAAGGTTTTTGTAGTCACCCAATTTTACTTCAGGTTTTGTCACGACTTCAGCTGTGATAACCCAGTCTTGACCTTTTTCCATTGAACTTACATCAATTTTTGGTTGAGCAACCACTTCAAGACCAGCTTCTTTTACAGCTGCTTCATAAGCGTTTGGCAAAAGAGCGTTCATAACGTCTTGGTAAAGTGACTCTTCACCAAATTTTTTGTCGAAGATAGGACGTGGAAGGTGACCTTTACGGAAACCTGGAACATTAAGAGATTTCTTCACTGAGTTGAAGACACGGTCCAATTCTGGTTTGATTTGGTCTTGAGAGATAGTGAAAGTCAAGACACCACGGTTTGTTTCTTTGTTTTCAAATGATACAGACATTCTGTCATTTCTCCTTAAAATTTTTTAAATACAGTCTATTATAACATAAATGAGCGACTTTTTTCAAGTAATGAACGCGCTTTTCAATGATGGGATAGGTACTTGCTTGCTTCTTTGATACTAAGTTCAGCCATTCTTTCCTTGTTCTTCTCAATGAAGCATGCTACCCAAGCTGGATTCGTTTTGGAGTAGTCTCTCAGAGCCCAGCCAATGGCTTTATTGATAAAGAATTCTGTTTGATTCAAATTATGAAGCAGAATCTTTTCCAGCAATTGAACATTGGTCTTCTCTTTTCTTAACAACTGGTGGTCAATAGCGACGCGTCTCAACCAGATATTGTCTGACAGGCTCCATTGGAGGATTATTTTTTCCAGTTCCTGCTTCTCATACACCAAACTCCCTACTACTCGATCTAGGATATCCACCGTATCCCACCAAGACTTGGTAACAACCAACTGCTCTAGCTTAGGCAAATCGCTGTCCTTTATATAAGACTGCATGGCTTTCAAATAATTGGCAACCACATACTGGTATTCTCTAGACTCTTTTTCCCAGCAAGTATCTACAAAATCCCAATCAATAATCTTTGTTTTTTTCGCTTCTGGAAAGTATTTTTTATAGAGTTTATTTCTTTCTGGCGCCGCAACGCCTAGAAAGGAAAATTGATGACGCATATAGGCCTCCATAGGCCCTGCTTTTTTAGGATCTTTTGCTGCTTCTAGCTCCTCAAGTAAATCTGTTAGGCTCATCTAAAACTCCTCATGCCCTACCAAATGGTGCTGAAAGGCATAGACCGCTGCCTGGGTACGATCACTGACTTCAAGTTTGGCTAGGATATTGGACACATGGGTCTTGACCGTCTTGAGTGAGATAAAAAGTTCATCTGCGATGCGCTGATTTTCGTAGCCCTTGGCGATGAGTTGAAGTACATCTCGTTCACGCGCAGTCAGGTCCTCATGTAGTTCTATGTGATTGCGGTGGTATTCGACCTTCTTGCTGACCTCTTGCTCAATGGCCAACTCGCCAGCAGCCACCTTACGGACGGCATGGAGCAGTTCGCCTGCACTAGAAGTCTTGAGCATATAGCCTTTGGCACCAGCATTCAAAACCGGCATGATTTTTTCATTGTCCAAATAAGAAGTCACAATCAAAATCTTGGATTCAGGCCATTCTTTGAGGATGGCCAAGGTCGCATCAATCCCATTCATCTCAGGCATGACGATATCCATGACAATGACATCTGGACGCAGTTCCAAGGCCAAGTCAATTCCTTGAGATCCGTTTGTCGCCTCGCCCACAACTTCTACATCGTCTTGGAGGTCAAAGTAGCTTTTCAAGCCCAATCGGACCATTTCATGGTCATCTACTAGTAAAATTTTCATCTTTACTCCTTTATCATTCCTTATCGAGGAGGGGAATACGGATATCAACTGCCAGCCCTTGCTTGGGAGCTGTTAATAACTGAACTGTCCCTGCCATATCTTCAACCCGCTCCTTGATATTGCGGAGTCCATAACTCAGGTCATCTAAACTCCCCAACTGAAAACCAATTCCATTGTCCACCACCTTCAGCTGCAATTCAACATCTGTCTGATAGAGATAGACATCCAAACAAGATGCCTGGGCATGGCGGAGGGTATTGCTAATCAACTCTTGCAGGATACGGAAGATATGCTCCTCGATTTTCTTAGGCAATTTCGTCACGTTTTGCTTGAAACTAACCTTGAGATCACTTTTGTCCTCAAGCTCTTTTAAGAGGATTTGGATTCCCTCAACCAGACTCTTCTGCTCCAGTTCAACTGGTCGCAAATGCAAGAGCAAAACCCGCAAATCCTTCTGGGCTGTTTCTAAAATAGCTGTGACACTCTGCAACTGGGTCTGCATCTTTTCTCTATCCAATTTCAAAGCTTGCTGACTGATACCCGATAAAATCATGTGGGCCGCAAACAACTCCTGACTGACTGTATCGTGCAAATCCCTAGCAATCCGCTTCCGTTCTTTCTCGATGATTTTCTCTTCCTGAGCAAGACTGTGATTTTCAGCTTTTTGAAGCGCTTCTGTCAAAAGGTTAAGTTTACCTGATAAGGACTTGAAACTGGCATCCAAATCTGGATCTACAACCTGAACTACTTCTTGCCCTGCCAATAAACGCTTGAGATTAGCCTGCATTTTTCTTAGAGAAAGCTCTTCGATTCCTCGCCAAAACAGGGCTAAAAGACAGGTTATGGACATGCTGAATACCAACAACAAAAAGACAAATTTTTCTGTTTTTTCGACATCGTGCAAGAAAATAGACCAGTCAAAGTTAAGGATTTCCAGCAAGCTGTGGGAGAAAAACAAGACAAACAGGATGGAGGTGAGAGCAATCATTACATAGGCTTGTTTTTTCATCCTCTAACCACCTCCACATCGCCAATCATAGTGGTCAAGAAAATCTTGACACTCTTGTTACTCTTGAGATAGTCTTTTGTTTCTTGATGATAGTGTTCATTACGGAGGGCTCGCTTGGGCTGGTTGAAAAAATTCAAATCACCATAGAGACAGTTAACGCTAAGACTGACTTCCACATCTACAGGAACAATGATTTTAGTCGTGCCTATCATCTTTCTGAGGATAATGACATTGTCATGATTGGTTAGGATAACCCTCTCCAGATGAATGGTATCCTTACCCATAAGGCGAAAGAGATTGATATCATCAAACTGGCAAGTCTGGTAGCTTGAAAAATGATGGAGATTTCCAAACCAACGATTTTTCTCCTTCTTAACCGTCACAACCTCTTCAAAAACCAAATTTGTCTGCTCTTTTTCCTGGTTCATCATCGGATAAAGAAGAAAGAGGCTATAGATGACCGCAACAAAAATAGCTAGAATCACAAAAGGATTGAGCATGACGATGAAAAAGAAGAGAATGGTTGCCACCACCAAAAGGAGGTTATTGCCCTCTTTACCAGTGTAATAGCGAATCAAAAGCAAAAAGAGGAATAAAATCAGCAGAAAACGCGAAAAATGCTCTGATACCATCAAAATCAGAGCTCCTGTCAACAGACAGGCTTCGATAAATAAAAAGATTTTAAATTTTCTCATAGGTTGATCCTCTCTCTTTTATTTTATCACACTTCAAAAAAGCCACCTCGGTCTGAAGATGGAAAAAAGGCGGTGATTACGCCTTTTTCATCTGATTTTTTGCTTCTTTTAATTTTCCATAAAGAAGATAGTCTACTTTTTGCAGATCTGCTATGGTGGCACAATTAAGAGCACACATGATTAAGCGTAAATCGTCTTTCCAGCCTTGGACAGTATCAATCACTTCTTCGACTGAATAGATTTCAACCAATTCTAGAACTGTTCGTGACAGTCCTACAGCTTTGGCACCAAAGACCAGGCACTTAATCATATCCAGCGGATTCCGAACACCTCCACTGACCAAGAGTTCAGCCTTGTCTTTCCAGTCTTGGGCATTGATAAGGGCCTGCATGGTGGACTGCCCCCATTGATTGAGGTAATCACGCTGACCACTGCGACGGTTTTCGATATAAGCAAAGCTGGTGCCACCACGACCTGACAGGTCAAAGGTTCGAACGCCCAATTCATAGGCTCTTTCAATGGTTTTCACATCCATTCCAAAGCCAACTTCCTTTAGGACAATCGGAACAGGGATTTGCTTGCTATAGTCTGCTAGATGCGATTGCCAGCTTCTGAACTTTCTTTCTCCCTCGGGCATGAGCAACTCCTGCATGACATTGACATGCACCTGCAGGAGAAGAGGATTCATCTCTTCTACAGTCCGAAGTCCCAACTCAACAGGCTTGTCCAATCCAATATTGGTTCCAAGAAGGAGATTTGGATGGCTAGACTTGACAGAAAACGAGGCATCTGTTGGATCCTTGAGGGCTGCGCTATAAGATCCCGTCACAAACAAAATCCCACAGGCGTCCGCCACCTGAGCCAACTTTTGATTGATTTCTCTTCCCTTACCGCTTCCACCCGTCATGGCATTGATATAAAAAGGAAAATCCCACTTTCGACCAGCAAATTCTGTCGACAGATCGATTTCATCCAGATCGTAAAGAGGCAAGGAAGAATGAATCAACTCCACCTCATCAAAGCTATTATAGGAACTTTTCTGCTCAAGGGCATAGCGGATGTGCTCATCCTTACGATTTGTCGTCATGTCCTATCCTTTCTTGATATAAGAGCTCAATCCCCAGATCGGTCCAGCGGTTTTTTAGGGTTTCAGTTGATTGCTCATCAAAACTCAAGGCAATACCACAATCACCACCACCAGCGCCGCTACTCTTAGCAACAGCTTGCAAATCTTGACTGCTTTCTTTCAACTGTCTGAGCGAAGGCGTGTAAATATCTGTGCTCAAGCCTTCTAAAAGCTTGCTGGCTACTTCTACTTGCTTGATAATTTTTTCTGCTTTCCCCTGCTCCAAGGCTTCTACCAAAGAAGCCACCGTTTCTTTTGAGGAAGTTAAAAAATTTTGATTGATATTTTGATTGATTTGCTTGACCATATCACTAGATACAGCCACTTCCTTAGTCCATCCAACTAGGAAATCACATTCTAGTGCAGGTTTCACTTGTGAGATAGAAAAGCCCCAATCACGTTCCAAAACTGTCGCCAACTTTTCTTCTTCCAACCAAGCAGCCACCTGCTGGCGATCAAATGACTGGTAGAGAACCAATTCCTCTGCCACAATACAGGCAATGTCCCCCATAGAACCATTGTCTCCGCGCTTGAGCAAGACCGCGCTAGCCAGCTTGAACAAGAGCTCCTGATCAACAGAAACATCATACAGAGCCAGCAAAGCCTTGACAACCAAGACAACGACGCTACCGCTAGAACCTAGACCAAACTTTTTCCCTTCCCGTTCCATTTTTCCACGGATTTCCAACGAAAAAGGTTGCAAGGTCTGCCCACGATAAACGAGGAAATCTTCTACTAAAGCAATCGTTTCTTGAATCAAGCTATAGTCAGGATTTGGTGTCAAGTCCACTGCAAAATCAAACATATCTGAATAGATACGGTAGTGTTCATAAAAAGCAATCTCAGCCCTCATATAGATGGGAATATCATTTATCAAGGCTAACTGCCCTGGCTCTAAAATAGCATATTCGCCTGCCCAATAGAGTTTCCCGCAAGTTTTAACAGCAATCATCTTGACTCAAATCCTTTGTTTTTGACACAATCAAGCGATAACGCTGACCGCAAATTTCTGATAAATGCTCCAAGTCTTTCTCTTGACAAAGAACTTTGACATTGGGACCGGCATCCATGGTAAAGTAGCAGGCTTCCCCTTGCTCACGAAGCTGGCGGACAAAGTCCATGGCTTCATAGCTTGCATCCGTCAGATAAGAAAAGGCTGGTGATGCTGTTTTGGTCGTAGCGTGCATAGCAAGGGCATTTTTCTCCGTTAATTCCCCAACCTTGACAAAATCATTTTCTTTGAGGTAAACCAGCATATCCTGATAGTCCTTCTCAGACTGACGCACCCAGTCATCAAAGGTCGTCGAAGTTTCCACACAAAGTTTCATCCCGTCACGGCTAGAGATTGGTTTTTTCTTATCCTCTAGCACCAACATGATCATAGCTAGTTTCAAGTCTGTCTCTACAGGATAAATTTCCCCACTATCCTTATCCCAGGCACCTAGTGGTCCATAAAAACTCCGAGAGGAAGAGCCAGAGGCAAACTTAGCCTCCTGTGCCAACTGGCTCCGAGTCAATCCAAGCTGAAAATAAGCATTACAAGCCTTGACCAAAGCAGACAAACCACTAGAACTTGAGGACAGACCCGCTGCCGTAGGCATATTGTTCTGAGTATCAATACGGACAAAGCCCCCACCAGCTGGGCGGTAACGGTCAATAATCTTGCTCATCTTAGCATGCTCCGCCTCATTTTGTAGCTGATCATTGATATAAAAGGCATCAGCTGTCGCATCCGTCGGTAGAGATGACAAAGTCGTCTCCGTGTACATATTTTCCAAAGTCAGAGAAATACTGCTAGTAGCAGGCACCATCTCTTTTTCTTTTTTCTTTCCCCAATATTTGATAATGGCAATATTTGCGTAAGAACGTACTGTTACAGGCTCTCGATCCATGTCTGAACAGCTCCTTTCTCTTCTAATCTTTCTGCTAGTTTTTGAGCTTGAGTCAAATTGTCTGCCAAGGCTATGATACAGCCTCCTAGTCCACCACCGCTCATCTTGGAACCCAGAGCGCCATGGCTAAGAGCCGTTTCTACCAGATGGTCGGCCTCAGGGCTACTAACACCAATTTCTTTTAAATGTAAATGCGCTTGACTAAGGATTTGTCCCAGTCCTTCAGCATCTTTTCGTGAAATCTCATCCTCTGCTTGCTGGGTTAATTCTCCCAAGGCATGCAAAAACGGTAGGGCATCCTTGCCCTTATTTTGAACCACTTGGATGGCTTCACGAGTGTGACCATAAACGCCCGTATCTGCAATGACCAAATAGGCAGATAAATCCATCTCAAGCTCTGTAAATCCTACATTCTTAATAAAGCGAATAGGTTGGTCACTGAGACAGGTTTTAGCATCCAAACCACTTGGATTCATATGGGCAATCATCTCAGCCCGATTGACCAAGATTTCTAGTACATCACGAGGCAGTTCTGCCTCATAGTAGTCAAAAACCGCACGAATGGCCGCTATGCTGATAGCAGCTGACGAACCCATTCCCCGTTTTTCAGGGATAGCCGAATCAATCTCACAACGAATGCAGGCTTCTTTGATATTCAAATACTCCAGAGAAGCATAAACTGCCATGGACAAGGTATCCTCCTCATAGAGGCGCCAAGGACTTTCTGCAGGAACTACTTTACAAGTCACCTCCACCTCCAAAAGAGGCAAGGAAATAGCAGGATAGCCGTAAACGACCGCATGCTCCCCTATTAAAATAATCTTACTATGTGCCTGACCGACACCAACCTTTTTTGTCATGTTATCCTTTTACTAGACGAAAAAGCCGTCTCATACTCAATGAAAATCAAAAAGCAAACTAGGAAGCTAGCCGCAGGCTGTACTTGAGTACGGTAAGGCGACGCTGACGTGGTTTGAATTTGATTTTCGAAGAGTATTATTTTTTCCTACAAGTATTTATTCTCTCCTATCTATTTTATTATATTTTCACAAAAAAAGCGATTGTTTCCTTCACAATCGCTTCTTTCATTATTGAATCCATTCGCCATTATAATTGACAGAATAGCCATCTACAGTGGTATTCACTGCTAAAGCACCTGAGCTATAAGCATAGTACCATTTACTACCGACCTGGAACCAACCAGTTGCCATTGCTCCTGATGAACGAAGATAGTACCACTTGTTACCAAGGTATTGCCAGCCCGTTTTCATATCACCATTTTCAGCATCTAGATAATACCAAGTTGAGCCTTCCTGATACCAACCAGTTGACATTGCTCCTGATGAACGGAGATAGTACCACTTGTTACCAAGATATTGCCAACCAGTTTGCATAATACCAGTTGTTGGATCTAGATAATACCATGGAGCAGCTTTTAGCTTATCTTCATCATATGTAAGAGGAAAATCCTTAACCCAACCACGTGCTAGCTCCCCAACAGTCAATCGGTTGATGCGAGAATCAAAACCACCATCCTTCAGTAAATAATACCAGTGCCCCTCATCATAAATCCAACCAGTTTTTAAGGTGTGATAACTACGTTGATCTTCAAAATAATAGACTCGTTTCTCTGCTGGACTATTATATTGTTCCCCATGATGCTTGTTGACATTTGTAGCTGTTTTTGCTTCTAAAACTTGCTTGCCAACAAATTCTTGTAGTACCCCATCTTGACCAAAGTAAAACCAATCTGGTCTAAAAGCAACATCTTGCCTTATAGAAGAACCAATCGTAACCCCTTCGTGTGGAGCAGGTATATATTGCCAGCCGACAACCATCTCTCCAGATAAAGGATCAAAATAATAGTACTTACCATCAATCACTCGCCAGTAGGTTTCTTTGAGTTCCCCCTTCTTGTAGTAGGTTCTACCATTTTCTTGGACAAATTGCCAACCTTCTGAATCAGCATCATCCGCCAATACTGCACTGGTCGCTAGCAAACCAAAGAAAAAGACTGCTAATGCAATTTGCATCAATTTTTTTATTGTCTTCATTAGATATATCCTCCTGCAAGAATTATAGTAAAAATTAAATTGTATGTCAATATGACGGCTTTAAAATCATATAATAACGAAACATATTAAAAATTGAAACAGTAGTAGTACACTTTGGCTTTGAAAATATTTTTAGAAATTATAGTATATTGAAACTATAATAGTACACCATGACTCCTAAAATATATCATATTGAATCTAGAATACTACATTGTGCATACTAAAATATTCCTAGAAATTAATTTGAATTTCCTAATCTATTTCTTCACATCTTATTTCACTCCACTATATTATGACGCGCTTACAGTCAGCCTTCAACTTCCTGAAATGCAAAAATCCCCTAGCAGGCTTTCCTGCTAGGAGATTTTCTTATGAGAGGTACTTGTTTAAGCTTTGAAAATCGGATTTAGCATCTGATGTTTATCAAACAATCTACCAATTAAGCTTCTTCGTCTTCTTTACGACGACGGCCTGCAAGACCAAGACCAAGTAAGGCACTTGCGGCAGCTGCTACCATAGCTACAGTAGAATCTGCTGTACCTGTATTTGGCAATTCTTTAGCTCCTGCTTTCTTAGCTGGTGTTGCTGCATGTGAGCCTTGTTCAGTAGATGTAACTGCTTTACCAGCTGGTACTACTGCATGTGAACCTTGTTCAGCAGATGTAACTGCTTTATCAGCTGGGATTACAGCTGTGGTGCCATCTGGGAAGGTTACTGTTGTGGTACCATCTTTACCTACTTTAACATCTGTTG
>NZ_AEDU01000031.1 GCF_000148525.1 Streptococcus mitis SK564 | reverse complement strand
GCTGACTGGCTAGCTGAGGTACTTGCTGATTGGCTCGCACTTGTCGATGCTGAGGCAGAGGCAGATTGAGACGCTTCCGAATCCGATACTGGTGGTTTCACTGTATTCTGCGTTCCATCTTTATAAGTGATTGTTACAGTGCCATCGTCTGATATTCTATATCCTTCATCTCCATCTTTAATACGGTTTGCATCTTTTGGATTAGCTGCTTTCACCGCCTCAAGAATCTTTTGTTTATCTTCTGGAGATAGGGTTGTTGTATTGCTTACTTGTACTGTTGCCGGCACCTGCCCTGGGAATTTCTCACTTAACGGTGCTTGTTGAAGCCCAAACTCAGTATAAGCAGTATTATTCGATAAGTCACGAGTCCTTGCATAACGTGTCCATTTATTGCCAGCATTGTATGTTTGAGTAGGATTGTACGTTCCTTCTTCTGTCAATTGACGAACATCTGGTTGACTGTCAGAAGCATCAGTGACTGTATTAGTCAGTTGTTTTGCAAGACCACCTGTTGCATATGGACTAGGGATGAGATTTGTCGTTACATAGCTTGAATTTTCATTCGTAGCATTATTCCATGCCTCAATATTTTTTACCTTACCACTGTTATCAGCAGTTGTTACTGTCACACGGAATTTATCTCCAGCATAAATCTTACTCTTACCATCTGAATTCTTAGGTGCTTCTACCCAACCATTGGTTGTTTCATCATAAACTTCTACCTTAGCAGTAATCGTTGGCGCTACTGTTTCTCCAGTAATTGTTTTATTAGTAGTCGCTGACTCTAATGTTTCAGACGCATTGGTTACAGGATTAGTAAACGTCTTACTTTGTTTAACTGTCACTGAACCCGTTGGAAGTAATCCATTATTGCTGTTATACGCTGACTCAAGTTCAGCTGGTGTGAAGGTTAGACTAGTATCATTGTCACCTGCAACCTTTGTAAAAGTTTGGTTACCAACAGTCAATGTAACTGTAGCTCCTGGTGTGACGTCTGTTACTGTAATTCCTTTATTTGGAAGGCCACCTGTATTCGTTACTTGATCATCTGCGATTTGTGGAGCTTGTGGCTTAATCTTAGGAGATACTGCATTCGATGTACCATCTTTATAAGTAATGGTTACAGTACCGTTGTTGGCAATACTGTAGTTACTAATACGGTTAGCTGTTTCTGGATTAGCTGTCTTAACTGCCGCAAGAATCTTATCACGATCAGCACTTGTCAATGAGTTTGGATTCGCCACTGAAATCGCATCTGTTGGCTGACTTCCTGGGAACTTCTCTTTTAAAGGTGATTGTTGAATTCCAAACTCAACGTAAGAAGTATTATTCGATAAATCACGTGCTCTCGCATAACGTGTCCATTTATTGGCCGCTCTATATTCTTGAGTAGGATTATACGTTCCTTCTTCTGTCAATTGACGAACATCTGGTTGAGAAGCAGAAGCATTAGTAACTGTATTAGTCAATTGTTTTGCTAGACCACCTGTTGCATATGGACTAGGGATGAGATTCGTCGTTACATAGCTTGAATCTTCATTTGTAGGATTATTCCATGCCTCAATATTTTTTACCTTACCACTGTTATCAGCAGTTGTAACGGTAACACGGAATTTATCTCCAGCATAGACCTTACTCTTGCCATCTGCATTCTTAGGTGCTTCCACCCAAGCGCTAGTTGCTTCATCATAAACTTCAAATTTAGCAGTAATCGTTGGTGCTACTGTTTCTCCAGTAATTGTTTTAGTAGTCGTCGCTGACTCTAATGTTTCAGACGCATTCGTTACAGGATTCATAAACGCCTTACTTTACTTAACTGTTACTGAACCCGTTGGAAGCAAGCCATTATTGCTATTGTATGCTGTCGCAAGATCTGTTGGCGTGAAGGTCAAACTAGTTTCATTGTTACCTGCAACTTTGGTAAAGGTCTGGTTACCAACCGTCAATGTAACTGTTGCTCCTGGGAGAACATTTGTTACTGTAATTCCTTTATTTGGAAGACCACCTGTATTCGTTACTTGATCATCTGCAATTTGTGGTGCTTGTGGCTTAATCTTAGGTGCTACTGCATTCGATGTTCCATCTTTATACCCAATCGTCACAACACCGTTATCAGCAATACTATAACTACTAATGCGGTTAGCTGTTTCTGGGTTAGCTGTCTTAACTGCCGCAAGAATATTGTCACGTTCAGTGTTTGTCAATGAGTTTGGATTGTCTACTGAAACTGCATCTGTTGGCTGTTGCCCTGGGAACTTCTCGTTTAATTTCCCTTGAGCAACGATAAACAGATCAGTTTCTGTTTCGTTATTACTCAAGTCTCTTGCAATAAATTTACGCGTCCAAAGATTACCTGATTCCCATCTTCTTTCTGCATTATACGTACCAGTAATTTCAACTTTCGCTGGATTCGTTGCCGTAGCTTCTGTAGTACTTGAGATAGAAGGTATATCACCACCTGTTGCATAGTTAGAGTCAATAAAGTTAGTCTTAGTTGATACTCCATCAGAAACTTGTAGCTTATTGATTTTGCCACTGTTATCCTTCGATGTCGCTACAACTCGGTATTCATCACCGGCAAAGATTTCATATCCAGCTTGTCTGCCCTGACGAACAACTTTCTTCGGTGCATCAACCCAGTTATTAGAGCCATCTTTGATTTGCAACTTGTACTCAATCGTTGGCGCCACTGTATCTAGTGCTTTGGCTATTCCATTAGATATCGCTCCGTCAGAGTTGAAGTTGTAGCCTGTTGCTGTAACTGTGCTAAGGTCTTTAACTGTTGGTTCTGTAATAGAGACCACACCAGTACTTGAATCAAGCGTTACTCCTGATGGAAGTGTATCTGTCGTTTGCCACTGAGTTCCAACTTTGTTTACGCTGATATTCGTAGTAGTAGTACTATCTGTAGGTATGTAAGCGACCTTAAGTCGATCAGTATTTGCCCGCGGAGCGATTGTAACACTACCATCGTTTGGTGTAGTGATTGCAGGAGCTACAGGTGGAGTTTCTTTTGCTACATTCTCGAAGAAGACATCTGAGACATCAACAGAGTCTCCGCCCTCATCATCTTTATAAATAGTCTTAAGTTGCTTGCTCAATCCTACTTTAGTACCAGTAATCGTAGCTTTCCCTTGTAAATCATTATGAGCAAGAATTGCTTGCTTATCTTGAGCAGACAAAGGTGAACCCAATCTTGATATATCCATATTTTCAGGGACAGGTAAGTAAACTTCTTTACCGTCAACAGTAGCTTTTACAGCCATCTTTTCCCCTATTCCTGAACCGACTTGATTGCTACCGCCTACCCATTCAACACTCTTGACGTTTAAGCGACTTAGATCATTACCTGTTCCTGAAGTGGTGTTTGGAAGAACTTTAGCAGTGTTGTTTCCTTTGTTAATCTGCCCATTGTAATCATCCATGTCATCAGGTTGTGCAAACCCTGAGATACTATTAGATTTATCATCAATTTTCTGAATAGTAGATACCGGATTGATAATCTGACCTTTAGAAATAGTAGTAGCAGTCACTGCCTTATTAATCACAGGTTCATAAACATCAGACTGAGTGACGATTCGAAACGGAAGAGTACGAGTCCCCATATTAGGAGCAGTAACCCTAAGGTCATGTTCTCCTTTAGAAAATGAAATAGTTCGAGTGTTAGCAAGATATTGAATAGAAGAAGAGCTCTCATTTATCCCTTTAATCGCATAAGTGACACTCTGGCCAGGCTCTAAAGGAGGAACCTCTGTGGTAGTCCCTGTTAATCTATCATAGGCGTTTGCAATCGTATCCAATCTACTAACATTAGTTAGGTCATTCAATCTACCATACTTCAAAAAAGTAGATGGAACGCCAGTTTTTAATTTCAGTGCATATCGTTCATTCGATCCATTCATTTGAAGGTAATTTCTATGACGAGAATCTTCCAAAGAACGGAAACCAGCCATATAAAAATCATCGGTATTTTCTGGACTTGTTGTCGTAAATTTTATTTTATATCCTTCTTGACGAGCACTCCCCTTAGGGTGCAACGCATAAACATTTGCTGTGGCACTTTCGATGGTGTTAAAAGCAAAATCTCCCGCCTGTTTAACCGTTTCTGATATTTTATCTGTCTGATAATATGCACTTGGATTATTAAAGGCAAAATCTCTCAGACTTGTGAGTGAACCACGTCCAACCCCACCTGGCCCTACACCAGCTACATTTTCATAATAAGAACCGCCTTGATTATTCCAGGCATTCCCAACTGCCGCCAAAAGGTCTCCACTCTTAGAGTTATGCAAGAACGAACTATTATCATCACTACGTCCTAATAAATTCCAGTTTGAATTCGAATTACCATTATCCTTTTGATAAACCTCCATATGAGTTATTCTATGGCCTTTTGGAACCGTAAAGTAAAAATAAGGATTATCGTGACGATCTCCACTTTCATTAAAAGTAACTTCCCATTCAGTCGTAGTTCCCTGTCTATGTGAAGTCATGTAAACTTGGCTACGAATTGTTCTGACTTCAACACGTGTAGGAACATTGGATTTTTCGGGTGGTCTATTATTAGCCTGGTTCCCTTGCGTTGCATAAAGATAGGTGCCCTCTTTGTAACCGTTCGCTATCCCCTTGGAATCTGCTTCACTTACAACGTATGCAACCGTATTTTTTGTGAAATCTTTACTAGTATTCTCAGGCGCTACCTCCCTAAAGCTAACTCCTCGCTCCATCTGTCTACCATTTAGCACACTGCGTTTACCGTTGTTAGCACGAAGGACAGCGTTAACGATTGAGTTTTGCGCAGATGTGGCTTGCTTAATAACATCTGTCAAGTCAGCATTTGGATTTTTCAATGCTTCTTCGATAGCTGTTACAGCAGCATTCACCTTAGCAACCGCTGCTTCTGTATTTGGCAGACCGATAGACTTAGCGAGGTATTCTCCCATAGTCGCTGAGATTTTAGATAGACGTTTGCGGTCTTCTTGAGCTTTCTTGTTGCTCTCAGCAGATACTGTTGTCGCTACGGCAGCTGTTGTCGTTGTATCCACCAAACTTGAAGTCGTTGATGTGATTTGACTCAAACGATTTTCAACTGCTTGTAGAGATGCGAGGCTATCAGTGATAACTTTTGAAAGAGCCGCATCAGCTGTTGCGTTAGCTGCATCTTCCTTACGAACAGATGTCTCTTTGTTTGAAGCTGTCTCTGATGTTGCTGGTTTTGCAAGTTCAGAAGTCACTCCAGCTTGCGATTGAGAAGCACTTGTGCTAGCACTTTCAGAAGCAGATGTGCTTGCTGATTGGCTTGCACTTGTTGATGCTGATGCGCTTGCTGAAACAGAAGCACTTGTTGAAGTACTTACTGACTGGCTTTCACTTTCTGACAGATGCTTGCTTGCATTTTTGGAAGCTTCTTCAGACAAGGACTGGCTTTGGCTGACAGAAACTGATAAGCTGTCGGCTTGAGCCCCCTCCTGATCTTTTACGGTTCCCAAAGTTACTGTATCTGTATTTGCAAGTGTTTGATTTGCCTCTACTGTCTTTTCGAGGGCATCATTGGCATAAACAGTTGTTTGTGTTGCAACTGCTCCTCCAAGTACCGTCCCTGCCGCGGCTATCCCCTTCAGGATATCCAAGCCTGTTAGTGTATTTGATGATTGCTCTTCGATTACTTCAGTTGTTACCTGAGCAGCATCTACACCACCACGCAAGACTTTAAAGAGACCAAACTGAGAGGTCGAGGCGCGCAACCAATGCTTACCCGACTTGATCAACTTGAAACGGGTCACACGATCCGTCTCCCTATATTCACCTTCTTGGCGTCTAAAAAACATTTTTTAGATTCCTTTCCTTCTATATTTATCTGTATTTGGCAATAAAATACCAATCTATATTATACACTTTAAATGCAAGTATTTCAATAAGTTTCAAAACATTTTTACCTAAAAAAAAAAAGCATTTTACATGTATATTATATGCAAACGATGCCGCTTTTTATAAATATCGGTAAAATGATTATTCCAAGCGATTTCATAGGGATAAAGTTCAAATTTAAGCGTTTTTATGTTTCTAAATTACAAAATCTTAAATTTCTGTTACAGATTTTGGAGGCGTTTTTAAATTTTGCTATACAAATATTTTATTTTATACATATGTTACCTTAATCGAGCGGTATAAAATATTAACTATATTGTATATATTATTGTTTTTTCTTCATTAACTTTCTACACATGAGTCACATAATCCTTCAGCAGACTCAATTTGTAAGAACCTATACATGTATTCAAAACCTATTTCTTATCACGATATCAATTTGTTATCATTTATTATAGACTCAGTCACACTCTTACTAGACACTCCTAACATCCAAAAACTAACTAGATTGTTTGATTAAATCCACTATTATAATAAAGTAAAATCTGAACAATACGATTAGAAAACTCTGACCAATTTCTAACAATATTTCAGAAGATGAGACTTACCCGTCTTGATTTAGCTAATTTTATTGACGATCTGCTATTTTATTTGTTTATATAACATAACGTTGCACTAAAAATCTCGCAATGCCATAAGATTCCCAGAAGCTTATTACTATACGATATTTTGATAAAGCACTATAGTAGATTGAATTTAGAGTAGAACACTATAGTTTCTAAATCGTTGTTAGAAATTACTTTAAAATCCCCTCATCAATTTGTTCACATTTTCTTTCAATCTACTATGCTTAACGATTCAACACCAAGACATCTAGCTTGCCCAGTCAATTTCCCATTCGCCACAAGGAAAAAGCCCACAATGTAATATAACATTTATGGACTTTTTAATATGATATACAGACAAACCACCACAGCGGTTAGCAATCTTTACACTAGAACACGAAGAAACGAAAACAATCTCTTTTCGCCGATGAGTTAGTGAGGCAGGCAGGTAGTTCACTTCCTTACCATTACGACAGCAAACTCCACGAATCGATAATATTCGTGGAGTTTTCCTAGTGAAGCGTTTAGGTAAGCCGATTGTTATACTACGACACGGAGTTTGGCAAATCGATTCTAGTTGCCAAACGTAGTTAGTGAGGCAGTTAGCTAGACCAGTTACGACGTAAAGTTTTACAAATCGATTCTATTTGTAAAACTCAGTTAGTGAGGCAGTTAGCTAGTTCGCCAAATAGCGACTAGCGTCCAACCATTAGGAACTTTAGTTCCAATTGTTGGTACTGAGTCACATCTTCTCTTCCAACTCTACATCTGGATACTTGTCCGCAAACCAGCGGAGGGCAAAGTCATTTTCAAAGAGGAAGACTGGTTGGTCAAAACGGTCTTTGGCCAAGATATTTCGGCTTGATGACATCCGTTCATCCAAGTCCTCAGGCTTGATCCAACGAACGGTCTTTTTCCCCATTGGGCTCATGACGACTTCCGCATTGTACTCGCCTTCCATACGGTGCTTAAAGACTTCAAACTGGAGTTGACCTACAGCCCCTAGCATGTACTCGCCTGTTTGGTAATTCTTATAAAGCTGAATGGCACCTTCTTGTACTAATTGCTCAATCCCCTTGTGGAAGGATTTTTGTTTCATAACGTTCTTAGCAGATACTTTCATGAAAATTTCAGGGGTAAAGGTTGGCAGTGGTTCAAACTCAAACTTATTTTTTCCAACTGTCAAGGTATCCCCAACCTGATATGTACCTGTATCGTAAACACCAATGATATCTCCAGCCACGGCATTGGTCACATTCTCACGACTTTCAGCCATAAACTGGGTAACATTTGACAGCTTAGCTCCCTTACCAGTACGAGGCAAGTTGACACTCATACCACGCTCAAATTCACCTGATACGATACGGACAAAGGCGATACGGTCACGGTGACGAGGGTCCATGTTGGCTTGGATTTTAAAGACAAATCCTGAGAAATCCTTGTCGTAAGGATCTACAATTTCACCGTCTGTTTTCTTGTGTCCATGTGGCTCTGGAGCAAACTTAAGGAAAGTTTCAAGGAAGGTCTGCACACCAAAGTTTGTCAAAGCTGAACCGAAGAAGACAGGTGTCAATTCTCCAGCTAGAATAGCTTCCTCTGAAAACTCATTCCCAGCTTCATTTAAAAGCTCAATATCATCCTTGACTTGCTCGTAGAAAGGATTGCTTCCAAAAAGCTTTTCCCCATCTTCTAAACTGGCAAAACGCTCATCCCCCTTATAGAGCTCCAAGCGTTGGTTATAGAGGTCATAGAGCCCTTCAAAGGCTTTCCCCATTCCGATTGGCCAGTTCATCGGGTAGCTCGCAATACCCAAGACTTCTTCCAATTCTTGCAAGAGGTCCAGTGGCTCACGTCCGTCACGGTCTAGCTTGTTCATAAAGGTAAAGACAGGGATGCCACGGTGTTTGACAACTTCAAACAATTTCTTAGTTTGGGCCTCGATACCCTTGGCAGAGTCCACCACCATGACCGCTGCATCCACCGCCATCAAGGTACGATAAGTATCTTCTGAAAAGTCCTCATGCCCTGGCGTGTCGAGGATATTCACACGCTTGCCATCGTAGTCAAATTGCATCACAGATGAAGTAACCGAAATCCCACGTTGTTTCTCGATATCCATCCAGTCAGACTTGGCAAAAGTCCCTGTTTTCTTCCCTTTTACAGTACCAGCCTCACGAATCTCGCCCCCAAAGTAGAGCAACTGCTCAGTAATAGTAGTTTTCCCCGCGTCAGGGTGGGAGATGATGGCAAAGGTACGACGTTTCTTAATTTCTTCTTGAATATTCATAAGTTCTCTTTCTTTGATTCTCTATTTTTCTTGTTTCAATAGCTAAGAATGATTTTTACATTGGATTTTACCATTCCTTTCAACACTCCATTATATCGGATTTTAGCATTTTTTTCAATTTCTATTTCTTTTCACTTATCCCTCCCTTATTTATAGGAAAATATGGTAAAATAGAACAGACTAAAAATCATCATTTCACGAAAGGATGCAAGATGAAAATTACGCACGAAGAGGTAACACACGTTGCCAATCTTTCAAAATTAAGATTCTCTGAAGAAGAAACTGCTGCCTTTGCGACCACCTTGTCCAAGATTGTAGACATGGTTGAGTTGCTGGGCGAAGTTGACACAACTGGTGTCGCACCTACTACGACTATGGCTGACCGCAAGACCGTACTCCGCCCTGATGTGGCCGAAGAAGGAACAGACCGTGATCGCTTGTTTAAAAACGTACCTAAAAAAGACAACTACTATATCAAGGTACCAGCTATCCTAGATGATGGAGGAGATGCCTAATGACTTTTAATAACAAAACGATTGAAGACTTGCACAACCTCCTTGTCTCTAAGGAAATTTCTGCAACTGAATTGACCCAAGCAACGCTTGAAGATATCAAGTCTCGCGAGACAGCTATCAACGCATTTGTCACTATCGCTGAAGAGCAAGCTATTGCGCAAGCTAAGGCTATTGATGAAGCTGGAATTGACGCAGATAATGTCCTCTCAGGAATTCCACTTGCTGTTAAGGATAATATCTCTACAGACGGTATTCTCACAACTGCTGCCTCAAAAATGCTCTACAACTATGAGCCAATCTTTGATGCGACAGCCGTTGCCAATGCAAAAGAGAAAGGCATGATTGTCGTAGGAAAGACCAACATGGACGAGTTTGCCATGGGTGGTTCAGGTGAAACTTCTTACTACGGTGCCACTAAAAATGCTTGGGACCAGACCAAGGTTCCTGGTGGTTCATCAAGTGGTTCTGCTTCAGCCGTAGCCTCAGGACAAGTCCGCTTGTCACTAGGTTCTGATACTGGTGGTTCTATCCGCCAACCTGCCGCCTTCAACGGAATCGTTGGTCTCAAACCAACCTACGGAACTGTTTCTCGTTTCGGTCTCATTGCCTTCGGTAGCTCGCTAGACCAAATCGGACCTTTCGCACCAACTGTTAAGGAAAATGCCCTCTTGCTCAACGCTATTGCCAGCGAAGATGCCAAAGACTCTACTTCTGCTCCTGTCCGCATTGCCGACTTTACTTCAAAAATCGGTCAAGACATCAAGGGCATGAAAATTGCTTTGCCTAAGGAATACCTTGGTGAAGGAATTGACCCAGAAGTTAAGGAAACCATCCTGAATGCTGCTAAGCACTTTGAAAAACTTGGTGCTATCGTTGAAGAAGTCAGTCTTCCTCACTCTAAATACGGTGTGGCAGTTTACTACATCATCGCTTCATCAGAAGCTTCCTCAAACTTGCAACGTTTTGATGGTATCCGTTACGGCTACCGCGCAGAAGATGCGACTAATCTTGATGAAATCTATGTAAACAGCCGTAGCCAAGGTTTCGGTGAAGAAGTGAAACGTCGTATCATGTTAGGTACTTTCAGTCTTTCATCTGGTTACTACGATGCCTACTACAAGAAAGCTGGACAGGTCCGTACCCTCATCATCCAAGATTTCGAAAACGTCTTTGCGGATTATGACTTGATTTTGGGGCCAACTGCACCAAGTGTTGCCTATGACTTGGATTCACTCAACCACGACCCAGTTGCCATGTACTTGGCTGACCTTTTGACCATCCCAGTCAACTTGGCAGGTCTACCAGGAATTTCGATTCCTGCTGGCTTCTCTCAAGGACTACCTGTCGGTCTGCAATTGATTGGTCCTAAGTACTCAGAAGAAACCATTTACCAAGCTGCTGCTGCCTTTGAAGCAACAACAGACTACCACAAACAACAACCCGTGATTTTTGGAGGTGACAACTAATGAACTTTGAAACAGTCATCGGACTTGAAGTCCACGTAGAGCTTAACACCAATTCAAAAATCTTCTCACCTACTTCTGCCCACTTTGGAAATGATCAAAATGCCAACACTAACGTGATTGACTGGTCTTTCCCAGGAGTACTGCCAGTTCTCAATAAAGGTGTTGTCGATGCCGGTATCAAGGCTGCTCTTGCCCTCAACATGGACATCCATAAAAAGATGCACTTTGACCGCAAGAACTACTTCTACCCTGATAATCCAAAAGCCTACCAAATTTCTCAGTTTGATGAGCCAATCGGCTATAACGGTTGGATTGAAGTCGAGCTAGAAGACGGTACGACTAAGAGAATCGGTATCGAACGCGCCCACCTAGAGGAAGACGCTGGTAAAAACACCCACGGTACAGATGGCTACTCTTATGTTGACCTCAACCGCCAAGGGGTGCCTTTGATCGAGATTGTATCTGAAGCTGACATGCGTTCGCCAGAAGAAGCCTACGCTTATCTGACAGCCCTCAAGGAAGTTATCCAGTACGCTGGTATTTCTGACGTTAAGATGGAAGAAGGTTCGATGCGTGTGGATGCCAACATCTCCCTTCGTCCTTATGGTCAAGAAAAATTCGGTACCAAGACTGAGTTGAAAAACCTCAACTCCTTCTCAAACGTGCGTAAAGGTCTTGAATACGAAGTCCAACGCCAAGCTGAAATCCTACGCTCAGGTGGTCAAATCCGCCAAGAAACACGCCGTTACGATGAGGCTAACAAGGCAACCATCCTCATGCGTATCAAAGAAGGTGCTGCAGACTACCGTTACTTCCCAGAACCCGACCTACCACTCTTTGAAATCTCAGACGAGTGGATTGAGGAAATGCGTACAGAGTTACCAGAGTTTCCAAAAGAACGCCGTGCTCGCTACGTGGCTGACCTTGGTTTGTCAGACTACGATGCTAGCCAGTTGACTGCAAACAAAGTCACTTCTGATTTCTTTGAAAAAGCTGTTTCCCTCGGTGGTGATGCCAAACAAGTCTCTAACTGGCTTCAAGGTGAGGTTGCTCAGTTCTTGAACGCTGAAGGCAAGACACTGGAACAAATCGAACTGACACCAGAAAACTTGGTAGAAATGATTGCCATCATCGAAGACGGCACTATCTCTTCTAAGATTGCCAAGAAAGTCTTTGTCCACCTGGCTAAAAATGGTGGTGGTGCGCGTGAATACGTGGAAAAAGCTGGCATGGTTCAAATCTCAGATCCAACTGTCTTGATTCCAATTATTCACCAAGTCTTTGCGGATAACGAAGCCGCAGTTGCTGACTTCAAGTCAGGAAAACGCAACGCAGACAAGGCCTTTACAGGATTCCTCATGAAAGCAACCAAAGGCCAAGCCAACCCACAAGTCGCCCTTAAACTTCTTGCTCAAGAATTGGCGAAGTTGAAAGAAGATTAATATGTAAAAGAAACCAGCCCTGAGGTTGGTTTTTTTCGCTCCTACCAAATCCCAATAACTATTTTGGCTTTATTTCCAGAAGATTTTATGGTAAAATGAAGAGTAATAATATTTATTAAAGAGGTAAAAACATGATTGAAGCAAGCAAATTGAAAGCTGGTATGACATTTGAAACTGCAGACGGAAAATTGATCCGCGTTTTGGAAGCTAGCCACCACAAACCAGGGAAAGGGAACACAATCATGCGTATGAAATTACGTGATGTCCGTACTGGTTCTACATTTGATACAAGCTACCGTCCAGAAGAAAAATTCGAACAAGCTATTATCGAGACTGTTCCAGCTCAATACTTGTACAAAATGGATGAAACTGCCTACTTCATGAACACTGAAACTTACGACCAATACGAAATCCCAGTCGTAAATGTTGAAAATGAATTGCTTTACATCCTTGAAAACTCTGATGTGAAAATCCAATTCTACGGAACTGAAGTAATCGGTGTAACTGTACCAACTACTGTTGAATTGACAGTTGCTGAAACACAACCATCTATCAAAGGTGCTACTGTTACAGGTTCTGGTAAACCAGCAACTATGGAAACTGGACTTGTTGTCAACGTTCCAGACTTCATCGAAGCTGGACAAAAATTGATCATCAACACTGCAGAAGGAACTTACGTTTCTCGTGCCTAATCTCTAGAAAGAGGTCATTCTATGGGAACTGAAGAACAATTTGGCGAAATCGTTATCGCTCCACGTGTACTTGAAAAAATCATTGCCATCGCAACTGCTAAAGTTGATGGTGTCCATTCATTTTCAAATAAATCCGTATCTGATACCCTATCAAAACTCTCTCTTGGTCGTGGCGTCTACTTAAAAGAAAGCAACGAAGAACTAACTGCTGACATCTACCTCTACCTTGAGTATGGTGTGAAAGTACCAAAAGTGGCTCTTGCTATTCAAAAAGCGGTCAAAGATGCTGTCCATGATATGGCTGATGTGGAACTTTCTGCTGTCAATATCCATGTTACAGGAATCGTTCCAGATAAAACACCAAAACCTGAGTTGAAAGATCTATTTAACGAGGACTTCCTCAATGACTAGTCCATTATTAGAATCTAGACGCGAACTTCGTAAATGCGCTTTCCAAGCTCTTCTGAGCCTTGAATTCGGTACAGATATGGAAACAGCTTGTCGCTTTGCCTACACACATGACCGTGAAGATGCAGATGTGCAAATCCCAGCCTTTCTTCTAAACTTGGTTTCTGGTATCCAAGCTCAAAAAGAAGAGTTAGATAAACAAATCAACCAGCACCTCAAGTCAGGCTGGACAGTTGAACGATTGACCTTGGTCGAAAAAAACTTACTACGCTTGGGAATCTTTGAAATCACATCATTTGATACACCTCAGCTAGTAGCAGTCAATGAAGCCATTGAACTCGCCAAGAATTTTTCAGATCAAAAATCAGCCCGTTTTATCAATGGACTGCTTAGTCAATTTGTAACTGAAGAAAATGAATAATCAAAAAGGTGTTTGGTCTTCCAAGCACTTTTTGTTGTTCCCTCGACACAAAGAACCACATAAAAA
>NZ_AEDU01000032.1 GCF_000148525.1 Streptococcus mitis SK564 | reverse complement strand
ACTTCAGCATCAGCTGGTGCATAAACCACACCTTGGATAGGTTTCACGGCGATACCTTGTCCCATAGCTCCACTTGAGAAGACTGGGTCATTAACATCGGCAAGAGCGACAACATCACCGACAATAGGAGTTACAAGTGTTTCATTTTGAAGAGCTGCTGGAATGTTACCAGTTGTTTCTTCTTGGACCAAACGTTCTGTCTCTACTTCAGTAGCAACCTCTTTTTCATCCTCATAACCAAACATATAAGTAAGAGCGAAACCAAGGGCAAATGATACGGTTACCATGAAAAGGTATTGGGCAAGTTGTCCGTTACCGATGTAAAGCATTGTACCAGGGATGATGGTGATACCACTACCATTACCTGCAAGTCCAAGGATAGAAGCCAATCCACCACCGATTGCACCAGCAATCAATGAAAGGAAGAATGGTTTACGGAAGCGCAAGTTTACCCCGAAGATAGCAGGCTCTGTAATACCTAGGAAGGCAGAAAGAGCAGCTGGGAAAGCAAGTGTTTTCAGTTTTGGATTCTTAGTTTTAACACCAACCGCAACAGTCGCAGCACCTTGAGCTGTCATAGCAGCTGTGATGATAGCGTTGAATGGGTTAGCATGGTCAGCAGCAAGCAATTGAACTTCAAGCAAGTTGAAGATGTGGTGCACACCTGACACGACAATCAATTGGTGAACCCCACCAATCAAGAAACCACCAAGACCAAATGGTAAGCTAAGGATCGCTTTTGTAGCGATAAGGATGTAGTTTTCAACGACGTGGAAAACTGGTCCAATGACAAAGAGTCCAAGGATAGACATGACCAAAAGTGTCACGAATGGGGTTACCAAGAGGTCAATGACATCTGGAACAACCTTGCGGACAGCTTTTTCAAATTTTGCTCCGACAACCCCGATGATGAAGGCTGGAAGAACTGAACCTTGCAAACCAACAACAGGAATGAAACCAAAGAAGTTCATAGCAGTTACTTCACCACCTTGAGCAACTGCCCAAGCATTTGGAAGTGAGCCAGAAACAAGCATCATACCAAGAACGATACCAACGGCAGGATTTCCACCGAATACACGGAAGGTTGACCAAACAACCAAACCTGGCAAGATGATGAAGGCTGTATCTGTCAAGATTTGTGTGTAAGTTGCAAAGTCTCCTGGAAGTGGCATTTCAAGAGCGATGAAAAGACCACGAACACCCATGAAGAGACCTGTCGCTACGATAACTGGGATGATTGGAACGAAAACGTCACCGAAAGTACGGATAGCACGTTGGAACCAGTTCCCCTGTTTAGCAGCTTCTGCTTTCATGTCATCTTTAGAGGATGTTGGCAAACCAAGTGCAACAACTTCATCGTACATTTTGTTAACTGTACCTGTACCAAAGATGATTTGGTATTGACCTGAGTTAAAGAAAGCACCTTGAACTTTTTCCAAGTTCTCAATCACTTCTTTATTGATTTTTCCTTCATCTTTGACCATGACACGAAGACGAGTCGCACAGTGGGCAACACTGTTGACATTTTCACGTCCGCCCAAGGCATCGATGACTTTTTTTGCAATTTCCTGATTGTTCATTTGCAAAAACCTCCTTATATAAAATTTCGTTATTGTTTGAAAGCGATTTTATCCGCCCTTACGACTATTATTTTATCATGTTTTAGAAATATGTCAAGCGTTTTGCAGAAAAAATATTCTATCCACTTAGTAGACACGTTTCAGATTGATTGTTTTTGACTATTTTAACAGACATCCCTTGAAAAAATAAGTTTGAACCCTTGGTTAAACAGGCTTTTATTTCATTATCTTTCATATTTTCTTGAAAAGTTGATTGGTTTTCTGGTTTTGATTTGTGATAAACGTTTGATAGTTTTTCCTCTTTTTTAACATAAAAGACTTGCTTTTTTAACCGAAAACGGTTACTATTAAAAGTGATAAGATTTTTGGAGGAATGAATGAATGGAATGGACAACTGAGCGTCGTTACAGACTTTATCAAGATTGGACGCAAGAAGAAATTCAAAATATTAAGAAAAATATGGCACAATCTCCATGGCATACTCATTACCATGTTGAGCCAAAAACAGGACTTCTCAACGACCCAAATGGCTTTTCTTACTTTGATGGGAAGTGGATTGTTTTTTATCAGAACTTTCCTTTTGGTGCCGCCCACGGTTTGAAATCTTGGGTGCAATTGGAAAGTGAGGACTTAGTTCACTTCACGGAAACTGGTGTCAAAATTTTGCCTGATACTCCATTAGATAGCCACGGTGCCTACTCTGGTTCTGCCATGCAATTTGGTGATAACTTGTTCCTATTCTATACAGGAAATGTCCGTGATGAAAACTGGATCCGTCACCCTTACCAGATCGGTGCTGTGATGGACAAGGATGGTAAGATTACGAAGATTGACAAGATATTGATTGACCAGCCAGCAGATTCTACAGACCACTTCCGCGATCCGCAAATTTTTAACTTCAAGGGGCAATACTATGCCATCGTCGGTGGACAAGACTTGGAGAAAAAAGGCTTCGTCCGTCTCTACAAAGCTATTGACAACGACTACACAAACTGGCAAGCTATTGGCGACCTTGACTTTGCTAACGACCGCACTGCCTACATGATGGAATGTCCAAATCTGGTCTTTGTAGGCGAGCAACCTGTCCTTCTCTACTGTCCACAAGGATTAGATAAGGATGTTCTAGATTACGACAATATCTATCCAAATATGTATAAAATCGGGGCTTCCTTTGACCCTGAAAATGCCAAAATGGTAGATGTATCTCAGCTTCAAAATATGGATTATGGTTTTGAAGCCTATGCTACCCAAGCCTTCAACGCTCCTGACGGACGTGCTCTAGCAGTTAGCTGGCTTGGTTTACCAGATGTTTCTTATCCATCTGACCGTTTTGATCATCAAGGAACCTTCTCTTTGGTCAAAGAACTGACTATCAAAGACGGTAAACTCTACCAATACCCAGTCGCAGCTATCAAGGACCTTCGTGCTTCTGAAGAAGCCTTCTCAAACCGTACCCAAACCAAGAACACTTACGAACTTGAACTCAACTTGGAAGCTAATAGCCAGAGCGAGATTGTCTTACTTGCTGATAAAGAAGGCAAGGGACTTTCCATCAACTTTGACCTTGTAAATGGTCAAGTGACAGTAGATCGTAGCGAGGCTGGTGAACAGTACGCTCAAGAATTTGGAACAACTCGTTCTTGCCCAATCGATAATCAGGCTACTACTGCTACAATCTTCATCGATAACTCTATCTTTGAAATTTTCATCAATAAAGGAGAAAAAGTATTTTCTGGTCGTGTTTTCCCACATGCAGACCAAAATGGGATCCTGATCAAATCTGGAAACCCAACTGGAACTTACTATGAATTAGATTATGGTCGCAAAACTAACTGATGTCGCCAAACTTGCAGGTGTCAGCCCTACTACCGTTTCTCGGGTTATCAATAAAAAAGGCTATCTCTCTGAGAAAACCATTCAAAAGGTCAATGAAGCCATGCGAGAATTGGGCTATAAACCCAACAACCTAGCTCGTAGTTTACAAGGAAAATCAGCTAAGTTAATCGGCTTGATTTTCCCAAATATTTCCAACGTTTTCTACGCAGAATTGATTGATAAGCTGGAACACCAACTCTTCAAAAATGGGTACAAGACCATCATCTGCAACAGTGAGCATGACTCTGAAAAGGAACGCGAGTACATCGAAATGCTCGAAGCCAATCAGGTGGACGGCATCATTTCGGGTAGTCACAACTTGGGAATCGAAGACTACAATCGAGTGACAGCACCAATTATTTCCTTTGACCGAAACCTATCGCCAGACATTCCTGTCGTTTCCTCTGACAACTACGCTGGTGGGGTTCTCGCAGCCCAGACATTGGTTAAGACAGGTGCCCAGTCTATCATCATGATTACAGGTAATGACAATTCCAATTCGCCAACTGGACTGCGCCATGCTGGTTTTGCTTCTGTACTCCCCAAAGCTCCTATTATCAATGTTTCCAGTGACTTTTCTCCTGTCAGAAAAGAAATGGAAATCAAAAATATCTTAACCCGTCAAAAACCAGATGCCATCTTTGCTTCGGATGATTTGACAGCTATCCTGGTCATTAAAATTGCTCAAGAACTGGGCATTTCTGTCCCAGAAGAGCTCAAGGTCATCGGATACGATGGGACCTACTTTATCGAGAATTACTATCCTCATTTGACAACAATTAAGCAACCTATGAAGGAGATTGCCCAACTCACTGTTGACCTCCTCTTACAAAAGATCGAAGGCAAGGAAGTTGCGACAACTGGTTACTTCTTACCAGTCACCCTATTACCAGGAAAAAGTATTTAATACTCTTCGAAAATCAAATTCAAATCACGTCAGCGTCGCCTTACCGTAGATATATGTAACTGACTTCGTCAGTCTTATCTACAACCTCAAAGCAGTGCTTTGAGCAACCTGCGGCTAGTTTCCTAGTTTGCTCTTTGATTTTCATTGAGTATAAGCACAAGAAAACTCAGACCAATTCGTCTGAGTTTTTTATAATCTTAAATTTTCGAGATAGTGCTGGGCTGTCTCTAGGTTAAAGCTCTTATCTGCGATGAGGCGTTCAACTAGGGGAGCTACCTCGGATTCACTGGCACCTGCGAGGAGAGCTAAGGATTTTGCCTGTAATTTCATGTGGCCTTGCTGAATCCCTGTACTCACCAAGGCTTTCAGGGCTGCAAAGTTTTGGGCAAGTCCGATAGACACGATAAGCTGGGCTAATTCTTTGGCAGAAGGATTTCCCAGTAGCTCATGACTGAGGGCTACACGAGGGTTGAGACCGATAGAGCCACCCTTGGTCGCTACAGGCATGGGCAGGGTCATCTCACCGATCAATTCTTCTCTTTCAAGGTCCAGCGTCCATTGACTAAGACCTTGGTAATGTCCATCTCGACTTGCAAAAGCATGAGCTCCTGCCTCAATAGCACGCCAGTCATTACCAGTGGCTATTAAAATGGCATCTATACCATTAAAAATCCCTTTATTATGAGTAGCAGCTCGGTAAGGATCAGCCTGCGCAAACTGACTAGCCAAAGCTATTTTCTCCGCAATCTCCCGTCCTTGCTCCTTTTGGCGGCTCAAGTAGCGAAAGGCGATACGACAACTTGCAGTCACCAGAGAATCGGTCGCGTAGTTGGACAGGATTCCCATAAGACTTTGACCCTGACTGAGTTCTTCTAAGACTGGTTTCAAGGCCTCCAGCATGGTGTTGAGCATATTAGCACCCATGGCTTCCTGGGTATCGACATGGAGATAAACAACGAGAAAGTCTGTTTCGCCTTTTATCTGCTCTACATGCAAATCACGCGCCCCACCTCCACGTTTAACAATAGAAGGATAGGCTTGATTGGCAAGCTCCAAGAGTTCTGCTTTCTTGCTGGCAATCTTCTCTTGCGCTTGTTCAGGATCAGCAACTTGATAAAGGGCTACCTGACCAATCATCCGGCGCTCATGAACCTGAGCAGTAAAGCCACCTGCTCGCTTGATAATTTTACTTGCATAACTGGCCGCAGCAACCACAGAGGGCTCTTCTGTCACATAAGGAACTGTGTATTCCTGACCGTTGACAAGAACCTCTGGAACCATCGAATAAGGTAAAGAAAAAGTTCCCACCACATTCTCACTCAGCTGGTCTGCCACAGTCACACTCATCTGTTCATCCTGCTCCAAACTCTCTTGTCTCTCAGGACTAAGGAGCGCCTGAGCTTTTAAAAGCTCGAGGCGCTCTTGGTATGATTTTTTAGAAAATCCATTCCAACTTATCTTCATTATTTTTCAACCTTGCTATAACGGCGTTGGTGGTCGATAATTTCAACCAAGGCAAAATCTTGATTTTCATAGCCAGCAAACTGGGCAGAATTTGTTTCGTCTAACTCTACTTCCTCAAAGAAGACTTTTTCATAGTCTGCAACGGATAGGGCAATTCGTTGGTCAAGTTTATTCAAGCGGTCTTTATTTAGATATGCTTCATATCCTTCAACCAATTCACCACTAAAGAACTCAGCTACAGCCCCACTTCCGTAACTATAAAGGGCGATTTTATCCCCAGCCTTCAAGCTATCTGTATTTTCCAAGAGAGACAAAAGTCCAAGGAAGAGGGATCCTGTGTAGATATTCCCCACCTTTTGACTGTAGAGAATAGACTGGTCAAAATGGTTTTGCAAGAGGTCTTTTTTCTCTTGAGGCAGGCTCTTATCCATGATTTTTTTCAAGCCTTTTAAGGCTAATTTAGGGTAAGGCAAGTGGAAGCAAACCGCCGCAAAATCATCCAAAGTAAGCTGGTAGCGTTTTTGATATTCAAGCCAAGTCGTTTTCAAACTATCCAAATATTGTTGGGTAGAATAAACACCATTTACATAAGGAGTTGTTGAGTAATTTGGACGCCAGAAATCCATGATGTCACGAGTCTGAGCCACATTGTCATTATTAAAGGCCATCATGCGTGGATTTTGTGTAATCAACATGGCCACACTGCCAGCACCCTGAGTTGGTTCTCCTGGAGTTTCAATACCGTACTTGGCAATATCACTGGCAATGACCAAAACCTTGGACTCTGGAGAATTTTCCACATGCAATTTGGCATAATGAAGGGCAGCTGTTGCTCCATAGCAGGCTTCTTTAATCTCGAAACTACGAGCAAAAGGCTGGATTCCCAGCAAACCATGCACAAAGACGGCCGCAGCTTTACTCTGGTCAATTCCTGACTCAGTCGCCACAATGACCATATCGATTTCTTGTCTTTCTTGCTCAGTTAAAATAGAGTCACTTGCACTGGCCGCCAAGGTCACGATATCCTCAGTTAGGGGCGCAATACTCAATTCCTTGAGTAAGAGTCCTTTGCTTAATTTTTCAGGGTCAATTCCCCTCGCTTCTGCTAAGTCTTGTAATTTCAAGACATATTGACTGGTCGCAAAACCAATCTTATCAATACCGATTGTCATATTTACCTCTGTTTTATCATTCATGTAAAAAATCGTTCTATACTATTTTATCACAAATGGCAGTAAAAGAGAGAAAAAAGACTTGATTCACCAAATCAAGTCCCTTATGAATCTAACTTTTATGCTGTTTTCGTAAGTAAGAATAAAGTCTGAGAATCACTGTTCCACTAGCCATTCCAATGGAAATCACCAAAGCCAACATAACAACCAAGGTTGCACTAGCAATGGCATGACTGTAATCTCCTGTCACAAAAAAGGCAGTTGTCCGATAGGAGAGATAACCCGGAACCAGAGGTGCCAAGATGGCCAAGATAAAGACCACAGCAGGAGTCTTATAAAGAATACTTAAAATCTGGCTGACACAAGAACCGATAATGGCTGCAATAAAAGTAGCCACAATAACATTGGTCGGTTCCTTGAGCAAAAGATAAATTAGCCAGACAGCCATGCCCAAAATCCCTCCTGGTAAGAGCATGGACCGTTGCACATTGAGTACGATTAGAAAAGTGATAATGGCAAGAAGACTTGCCACTGCTTGTAATAAAAAGATTGTTAGTGTCATATTAGTTCATCAATACCAAGGCGACAGAAGTTCCCGCCCCTAAAGCAAGGGTAATGAGCAGGGATTCAAACATCTTACTCATACCAGAGTTTATGTGGTTAGTCATAATATCACGGACCGCATTGGTCAAGGCAATTCCTGGTACAAAAGGCATGACAGCACCAGCTATAATCAAATCTGCCGTTGAAGGAAAACCTGTGTAGCGAGCCCAAAACTGGGCAATCATCCCAAATACAAAAGCTCCAGCAAAGGCCGTCACAAAGGGAATTCGGATAAACTTTTCCACATAGAGGGAAAAGGCAAAACCAAATAAGGTCGCCACTCCTGCCCCAAGTGCGTCGTAGATGTTTCCACTAAACATAACTGAAAAGAAAGGGGCACTAAAGGTCGCAGCCAAAGTTACCTGCAACTTAGTATAAGGAAGCGGCTGGGCTTGCAAGGCCTTCAATTGCTTGAAGGCTGTCTCTAAATCCAGATTTCCTCCTACCAACTGACGAGAAATCTGGTTGACATCGCAGACTTTTTCGATGTTATAAGAAGAGGAGGTCACGCGCTTCATACGCGAAATATTGGTATTTTCAATGGAGAAAAAGATAGCGGCAGGCATGGCAAGAACATTACAATCCACAATCCCCTGCGAATGCGCAATACGAATCATGGTATCTTCTACGCGATGAATCTCTGAACCACTTTTGAGGAGAATGGTTCCAGCTAACATAATCACATCAATAACGGCATTTAATTCTTTTGATTCTTCCATGCTTTCCTCCTTTTATCAACTCCTTCTATTCTATCACAAATCTGGAATCAAAAAAAATCTTTGCCATGAAATCATGACAAAGATTCGTTTAATCACGAGAATTTTCGTGGTTCCCTTCACTACTTGATTGAGTAGTAGCAGGTGCATTCCCTCGTTGATTTCCTTGTTGGTTCCCCTGACTTGGTGTCGTAGTAGAACCTTGGTTTCCACGTTGGGATGGTGCTGATGATGACGTTGACGGTGGTGTTTTTGGTTTGTAGATTGAAATCTTGACACGCGTCTTAGTCAAATCAACCTTTTCACCCGCTTTTGGACTCTGTTCAACGACTGTACCCTCAGCAGTTCCATCAGGAGCTGTCGACACTTCTACAACTTCAATATTGGCTTCTTTAATACCGACAATTTGAACGAGATTGTTTTTAGTAAATTCAAGACTAGATCCTTTATAACTTGGCATAGAAACGCTGGTTACTTTCTTAGCAACGGTTAAGGTAATCGTTGAGGCCTTGCTCAAATCATAGGTTGTTCCAGCAGCTGGACTCTGTCTGAGAACAGTTCCTGCTTCGCTCTCACTTGATTCTTCTTCCTCAATTTTGATGAGATTTTCAGGAACCTTCTTCTGCTTGAGTTCTGCTATAACATCTGTCGATTTACGGCCGATATAGTTACTCAATTGGAAAGATTGCTTGCCTGATGAGACAACCAAATTGATTTTCGAACCTTCTTTTCGAGTCTTTCCAGCTTCAGGATCTGTACGGATAATACGCCCTTCTTCCACCTTTTCACTAGCCTCTGATTTCTCCTCGCCAATCTCAAAATTGGCTTTCTTGAGCGTTTCCTTGGCTTCCGCAACTGTCTGACCTGCCACATCTGGAATGGCAATGGTTGCAGGAGTTCTGGATAATATCCAAATCAGAGAGGCTGCTACCAATACAATGCTGGCCAACAAAATCATATAACGAACTCTAAATTTCCGTTTCTTAACAGGCTTGCTTGCGTAATTGTCTTCTGAAACCTGCTGACTCGGCTTCGCAGTCTGTGGCTTCGGACTTTGTGTTTGCACCTTAGGAATCGAAGTCAAGGTACTCTGGGATACTTTTGGTAGAGTCTTGGTGTCCGCCTTAGTAGTATCATTAAATACCAGTTTAGGTTCATTACGACGATTGTAAGACAAGCTACTAGACAAGTCCACATACATCTCTGCAACTGACTGATAACGATCTGTCAATTTCTTGGCAGTTGCCTTGATAACAACATTCTCCAAAGCCTGAGGCACAGATGGATTTTCATCAATAACTGACGGCAGTGGTTTCTGGAAATGCTGAAGAGCGATGGTCACCGCGCTATCCCCGTCATAAGGGATATGGCCTGTCAACATCTCATAGAAAATAATCCCCATGGCATAGATATCACTCTGTACAGTCGCCTTAGAACCACGCGCCTGCTCTGGTGACAAGTAATGAACCGAACCCAGCATAGAGTTAGTCTGAGTCAGACTTGTCTCTGCAAAAGCGACCGCAATCCCAAAGTCTGTGACCTTGGCAGTCCCATCTGGTGTCAAAAGGATATTTTGAGGTTTCAAGTCCCTGTGAACAATTCCTCGAGTATGGGCCAAACGCATAGCTAGGAGGATTTGTCCCATAATACGGACTGCTTCTTCATTAGAAAGAGGATAGTGTTCCTTGATATAGCGTTTGAGGTCTAGTCCAGCAACATACTCCATTGCAAGATACTGTTGACCGTCTTCCTCACCAATATCTGTTATCCGAACGATATGAGGATGGTCTAGATCTGCCATAGCTCTCGCTTCACGCTGAAAACGAGCTACAGCTATCGGGTCCGTCTGGTAGTTGGTCCTCAGGACCTTCACTGCCACTTCTTCTCCGTCTAGAATTAAATCCTTGGCCAAATAGACATCTGCCATGCCTCCTCGGCCAATCTGTTTCACAATCCGATAGCGTCCGGCAAAAATCTTGCCGATTTGGATCATTCTGCATCCTCCTCGTTCATAGAAACAAGGGCAACCGTAATGTTGTCTAAACCTCCTGCATTGTTAGCAAAACGCACAAGCGTCGCTGTTTTATCTGCCAAAGGAATATCACTGGTTACAATATCACAAATCTCACTGCCTGAGATCATGTTGGTCAAACCATCACTATTGAGCAAGAGATAGTCACCTGGCTCAAGGGTAATCATTCCAAAATCAGGTTGAACTTCATCTTTTTGACCGATTGACTGGGTAATAATATTTTTCTGTGGATGGCTAGCAGCTTCTTCAGGTGTCAATTGACCAGCCTTGAGCAATTCATTGACCAAGGAATGGTCGCTCGTCAACTGGTGGTACTCTTCTCCACGAATCAAACCGATACGAGAATCTCCAATATGAGCATAGATAGCCTGATTGCCAATAATAGCAACAGCTTCTAGAGTTGTTCCCATTCCTTTATAGGCATCATCTTGTCCAAGTTGATGAATCTTTTGATTTTCAATTTCTAGGTAATTGGCGAACCATTCACGCACTTCATTGACTGTATCGATCTGGGTATCAACCCAAGCTATACCTAGGTCTGTTACCGCCATTTCACTAGCGATATTCCCTGCGCGATGACCTCCCATCCCATCAGCTAAAATAATCATAGTACGTCCAGCTCTATTGACATAGTGGTTGACATAGTCTTGATTATTTGTTCGTTTCTGACCAACATCTGTTAATAATGAAATTTCCATGTGTCAGTTCCTTCCTAATCCGATATCTTGCGAAATTGACTGATGAAGAATCCATCACTTCCATACAATTCAGGTGTAATGAGGATACAGCCGTCTTTCATGATATCCTTACATTCATGTTCTAGTTTTACCTGCTCGAACTCAGGATGACTTTCTAAAAACGCCTCAACGACTTGAAAATTCTCCTCTGAGACAATAGTACAGGTACTATAAGTTATTATACCACCTTTGCCTAGTGTTTGACAAACACTACCTAATATTTCTAGCTGAATTTCCTGTAAGGGCGCGAAATCTGCCGTTTCTTTATTGTATTTGATGTCTGGTTTTCGTCGCAGAAGACCGATTCCTGAACAGGGAGCATCCACCAAAATCTTATCAAAAGAATCCTGACCAAAAAACTCATGCACCTTTCTGGCATCCAATTTTTGCGTTTGAACCCGATCTGCAACTCCCAAACGTTGAGCATTTTCTTGGATTAAGTCCAACTTGTGATCGTACAAGTCCAGAGCAGTAACCTGACCGATCGTGAGATAAGAAGCTATATGGGCTGTTTTTCCACCCGGAGCCGCACAGGCATCTAGAACCTGCTCATCACCTTGTAAATCAAGCGTTGGAGCAACTAGCTGGCTGGACTCGTCTTGGATGGTAATGGCTCCATCCGCAAACAAATCATGGCCTGCAAAATGCCCTTGCTCCTTAACCAGACCAGAAGGAGACAAGGACGAATCACTGGCCTCCAACAAGGCTTGGATTTCCTCTTTTCGGTCTATGTCTGTTACACGAATACTGGCCTTGTTACGCACCAAAAGGCTTTCAAAAATAGCTTGCGCTCGCTCCTCTCCGTATTCTTCCTTGAGCCTGGCAACTAGCCAAACCGGAAGGGAATAGGCAATGGAATCACGCTTGTTCTTTCGTTTGATGTTGTCAATATCTGGCCAACCTTCACGCAGGATACGGCGAAGGACAGCGTTGACTAATTTTTCACTGCCCTTTTTACGGACTTTGGCCAATTCCACTGCTTCATTGACCACAGCATGGTCTGGAATCTTATCCAGATAGCGGAGCTGGTAGGCACTCATGAGAAGAAGGACATAAAGCCAACTGTCTAACTGGTCTCTGTCTTCTATAAAGTGGGATAGGTACCATTCCAGAGTCAGTTTACGGGCTACAGTTCCATAGACAATCTCTGTTACCAAGCCCTTGTCTGCTGCAGAGAGTTGACTCCCCTTGAGGTGTTTATTTAAAGCGATGTTTGAGTATGCTTGATTGACAAAAACATCCTCTAATACCGCTAGGGCTATACTTCTAGCCGTTTCTACTTTAGTCACCAAATCGTTCTCCTACAGTCAATGTACGTCCAACTCCGTTGAGGAAGGAAGCGATGTCCATCTTAGGCTTACCAGCTGGTTGCACTTGTTTGAGGGATAGAGCCCCTTCTGCCGTTGCGACAATCAATTCTTTCTTGCCGATAGAGAGAATCTCTCCTGGATTTCCCTGACCTTCTACTGGTAGGGCTTCATAAATCTTAAAGCGGTCGCCCTTAAGGAAAGTATGGGCAACAGGCCACGGGTTCATCCCACGGATCTGGTTAAAGAGTTGACGATTGCTTTTGTTCCAGTCCAGTTTTTCTTCTTCTGGCTTGATATTTGGCGAGAAAGTAACCTGACTTGGATCCTGTGGTTCAGGTTTGATGTCACCAGCAATGTAGGCAGGCAAAGTGTCCAAAAGCAAATCGCGACCAACAAGAGCTAATTTCTCAAACAAGGTGCCAACATTGTCCTCATCCGTGATTGGAATACTACGACGAGAAATCATATCCCCTGCATCCATTTCCTTAACCATTTCCATAATGGTTACACCAGCTTCCTCATCCCCTTGAATCAAGGCATAATGGATTGGCGCGCCACCACGATGTTTAGGAAGAAGAGAAGCGTGAACATTGACCGCAAAGTCCATGCTATCAAGGAGTTTACTTGGGAGAAACTGCCCAAATGCAGCAGTCACAATTCCATCTGCTCCTAGCTGCATAATAGTTTCCATCTCTGGACTTCCAGATAGTTTTTCAGGTTGGTAGATAGGAAGTCCTGCTTCCTTGGCAGCCTGCTTGACTGGGGTTTCTTGGATAACTTTTTTGCGTCCGACAGCACGGTCTGGCTGGGTCACAACGGCTAGAATTTCGTAACGCTCATCTGTCAAAATCCCTTTTAAAACTGTTGCTGAAAAGTCGGGTGTCCCCATAAAGATTAATTTTGTCATATCTTCTCCTTCTTATAAAAATTGCTGTGGCTCATGGTCAATGCTGAGACGGAGCTCACTATTTTCCCGTTCTTGAGTCAAGGCCAAGACCTGGTTGAGAGTCGGCCCCAACTCATCTTCTAAACGGTATTTAATTAAAATCTGGTAATGATAGAGGTTGTGGGTACGGGCAATGGGTTTGGGCGTTGGCCCCAGAATGTGACTGGTCTCTGACAAGCCTGATCGCAAAATGTTCATAACTTCATAGGCACGTTTGACAACCTCTTCTTCTTTCTTGTGAGAAAGGGTAATGCCAATGGTGAAATAGTAAGGTGGATAGCCAAGTTGTCGTCTGATTCCCATTTCATAAGCGTAAAAGCCTTCGTAGTCCTGATCCTTGGCAAATCGAATAGCGTAGTGCTGAGGATTGTAAGACTGAATCAAGACCTGCCCAGCTTTTTCAGCTCGGCCTGCCCGGCCTGCAACCTGAGTCAAGAGCTGGAAGGTTCTCTCAGAAGAACGGAAATCAGGCAGATTCAAGGCCGTATCCGCATTTAGAACTCCGACTAGAGTTACATTGGGAAAATCCAATCCCTTGGCAATCATCTGAGTACCTAGTAAAATATCCGCTTCCCCTTGTCCAAACTGGTCAAGCAGAGCTTGGTGACTACCTTTCTTGCGCGTTGTATCCACATCCATGCGCAAAATACGTGCCTGAGGAAAGAGTTCTGCCAGCTCGTCATAAGCCTTCTGTGTTCCCGTCCCATAGTAACGAATACTGCGACTCTTACAGTTGGGGCAAACATGAGGAATATCCTTCGAAAAACCACAATAATGGCAGTTCATGGTCTTAGTATCCATGTGCAAGGTCAGGGAAATGTCACAGTTAGGACAAGTATCCACCGTCCCACACTCCCGACACATGACAAAGCTAGAATAACCACGGCGATTGAGCATAAGAACCACCTGCTCTTTTTTAGCCAGACGGTCTTGAATGGATTCTAGCAAAGGGGGCGTAAAGTTTGACGTCTCATTTTGTCCGATATAGTCCCGAAAATCAATCACTTGAACCTCAGGGATCCTAGCTAAGGGATTAGCCCGTTGGGTCAGACGTAAATGTTGATAGACGCCTTTTCCAGCTCGAGCACGGCTTTCTAGACTAGGAGTTGCTGAACCAAGTACCAGAGCTGCTTGATTATACTGAGACCGTAAAATAGCAACCTCTCTGGCATGGTAACGGGGATTGCTGTCCTGCTTATAAGTCACTTCATGCTCTTCATCAATAATCATGACACCCAGATTTTTCAGCGGAGCAAAGATGGCGGATCTGGCACCCACAACAACTTGAGCATCGCCACGCTCCACCTTGCGCCATTCATCATACTTTTCACCATTGGATAGGCCTGAGTGAAGAATGGCCACTTTCTCACCAAAACGAGCTATAAAACGCTCCGTCATCTGCGGAGTCAAAGAAATCTCAGGCACCAGTAAAATAGCTGTCTTGCCCTTGTCCAAGGCCCCTTGGATAATCTGCAAGTAAACCTCGGTCTTCCCACTTCCTGTAATCCCTTGAAGGAGGAAGGGAGGCTGATGACTGCCAATCGCACTGACAACCGCATCACGCGCCTGTCTTTGCTCTGGATTCAACTCCAAAGGTCTACTTGCTTCAATTCCTTCAAAATAAGCAGCCGAGCGTTGCACTTCCTTTTGGACTATGGTAACAGCACCTTGTTCCACAAAGAAATTTACTTGCTCTCGCGAATAGGACTCTAACAAACTAGCCAAGGAAGCACTCTCAGGATGAGAAAGCAAATAGTCTCTCAGTTCCAACTTTTTCTTGGCACGTGCAGAAATCTCTACACCTTCTAACTGAACAAGGTCTACCTCATACCAAGACTGGGTCTTGACCTTCTTTTGATCAATCGCCTGATATTCCAGACCAAGCAGGCCTTTTCTAGTCAAACTCATCATTTCGGCTTGTTTGACAAGGTCTAGTGAAGAAAAGACAAGCGAATCTTCTGAACCAAACAAGCGCTCTCTGTCTTCCTGACTCAGACCTGCCTTAGGATAGAGAATTTTGTCATAGCTGGAGTTCAGAAACCCTGGTAACATAGCCTTGAGGATAGAGATTTTATAAGAAAAGACGGACTTGCGGAGCTCTTCAGCTAGCCAGAGTTGTTCTTGCGTGAGAACAGGAGAAAAATCCAGCACCTCTGCAATATCTTTTAAATCTTGCTCTATCTCTTCTTCAGCTGATTGAGAATCCAAACCAAGAACAATCCCTTGAATCAGGCGATTGCCCTTACCAAAAGGTACATGGACCCGCATCCCAACTTCTAGCATTCCCTCAAACTCCTCAGGAATCCTGTAACTATAGGGCTGGTCCGTCTGCATCAAGGGCACATCTACAATAATCTTGGCTATGGCCATCTTCTCACCTCCTCCTTGTCAGTACATTCTTGCAATAGAAAAAATAAGATTGAGTCCCCCCAACCTTAAATTTTTTCACCATCTTCTTTTTCTTTAGCGATTTGCTCTTTGATTTTCTTTTCTTCTTCTTCTTTGCGGCGTTTTTCTTCTTCGATACGGCGACGCACTGCTTCACGTTTTCCTTCTGGATCTGGGTGAATTGTTACGTTTCCTGATTCGATTTCTTCTAAAGCGCGAAGAGTTGATTTTTCAGACTTGAAACCTTGAGTTGCTGGCGCACCTGCTTCCAATTCGTGGGCACGTTTTGCTTCCAAGATTACGAGTGAATATTTTGATGGAACCTTGTCGAGCAAGGTATCAATAGAGGGTTTTAACATCATTTGCTTGTACCTATTTTCTAAATTTTATCGGGTAGCTGGAGATTTTGGTAACATCTCCTGATAGTGACCAATGACACGATCCACACGGAAGTGTTCTGCTTCGATGACACGTTTGACACGCTCAGCAGCTAGGGGCACCTGATCGTTGACAATCGCATAATCATACTCACGCATAAGGGCAATTTCTTCCTTGGCCTTTTCGATTCGTTGGGCAATCACTTCTGCACTGTCTGTTCCACGACCTACCAAACGATCTTGCAATTCATCCAAATCTGGTGGTGTCAGGAAGATAAAAACAGCATCTGGAACCTTTTTCTTGACCTGAAGAGCACCCTGAACCTCAATTTCAAGGAAAACATCGATTCCCTTGTCCAAGGTTTCATTGACATAGGTCAGAGGAGTGCCATAGTAGTTGCCGACATATTCTGCGTATTCCAACATCTGTCCTTGACGAATCAGCTCTTCAAACTCTTCACGAGTACGGAAGAAATAGTCAACACCGTCCACTTCTCCAGGACGTTGTGCGCGTGTCGTCATCGATACAGAGTATTGAAATTGGTTTTCAGAACTCTCAAAAATCTCTCTTCTAACCGTTCCTTTACCAACCCCTGAAGGACCAGAAAAAACGATTAGTAAGCCTCGGTCTGCCATTGTGTCTCCTTTAGTCAGTCTGTGAAATAACATTTCTCTAGAATAATGGCAAAAAGCCAGATTATCCTTTACAGTCTTTCTATCTAGTGTAACAAAAAAGCAGTAATTTTTCAACTGCTCTTTCTTATTTATTTAGCATAATCTACTGCACGAAGCTCACGAATCACGGTTACCTTGATATTTCCTGGATAATCGAGATTATTTTCAATTTTCTCACGAACTTTGTGAGCCAAGATTGTGACTTTGTCGTCCTTGATTTGTCCTGGATTGACCATGATACGAATTTCACGTCCTGCTTGAAGGGCAAAGCTAGTTTGTACTCCTTCAAAGCCATTCGCAATTTCTTCCAAATCATGGAGACGCTTGATGTAGCTTTCAAGAGACTCACTACGAGCACCTGGACGGGCTGCGCTCAAGGCATCTGCTGCAGCAACGATAACTGCAATGACGCTTTCTGCTTCAACATCGCCGTGGTGACTAGCAATCGTATTCACCACAACTGGGTGTTCCTTGTACTTACGGGCCAATTCCATACCGATTTCAACGTGGCTACCTTCAACCTCACGGTCAATAGCTTTCCCAATATCGTGAAGGAATCCAGCACGACGGGCAAGAGCCGCGTTTTCACCAAGTTCGCTGGCCATGATACCAGCCAATTTAGCAACCTCAATCGAATGGCGCAAGACATTTTGTCCATATGAAGTACGGAACTGCAAGCGACCCATGATTTTCATCAAGTCTGGATGAAGGTTTGGCGCACCAATCTCATAGGCAGCAGCCTCACCGTATTCACGGATCTTATTGTCAATCTCTTGACGGTTTTTCTCAACCAACTCTTCGATACGAGCTGGGTGGATACGACCATCCTTGAGCAACATTTCCATAGTCATACGGGCAATCTCGCGACGAATCGGATCAAATCCTGACAATGTCACCACTTCTGGTGTATCGTCGATAATGACATCGACCCCTGTCAAACTTTCAAAGGTACGAATGTTACGACCTTCACGACCAATAATGCGTCCCTTCATAGTATCATCTGGCAAGTGAACTGTTGAGTTGGTTGACTCCGCTACATATTCACCAGCGATACGTTGCATAGCTTGAACCAAGATGTCCTTGGCCATTTTGTCAGAACGTTCCTTGACCTCTTGCTCAGCTTCACGAATACGGCTAGCAATCTCCTTAGTCAAGTTTTCCTCTGTCTGAGCCAAGATAATATCTCGTGCTTCTGCCTGAGACAGAGCACCAATACGCTCTAACTCTGCTTCTTTTTGTCTTTCGACTTCCTCTAATTGCTCTTCACGCGCATCAAGGTTTTTCGCTCTATCAGAAATACTTTGTTCTTTTTGTTCAAGTGTTTGTTCTTTACTCGTCAAATTATCGTCCTTACGGTCGAGGCTAGTAGCTCTCTCTGTCAAACGACTTTCGATTTGTTTGAGTTCCTGACGTTCTGATTTGAATTCAGCGTCCACTTCTTCACGGTATTTTCTGGCTTCTTCTTTGGCCTCCAATAGTGCTTCTTTTTTAAGAGACTTGCTTTCACGTTTGGCTTCATTAACCAGTAAATCTGCTTCACGCTCAGCTTGTCCACGTAAATTAGTTGCTTCTTGTTCAGCATTTAAAAGCATCAACTCCGCAGCTTCCTGAGATGATTTCATCTTGGCTGAGATGCTGACATATCCAATGACTAAACCAATGATGACGGCAAAAACAGCAATCGCAAGCGACATGATTTCCATGTTTTTACCTCATTTTATTGTTATTCCGAATGACATACATTCTTTTACATTCTACCATAAAAAAGTGATTTTCACAAACCTAAAATAGAATATGTTTTGGGGAATTTAGCGTGAATTTGGAGTTTAACTCCCTGAATTTATTTGGATAATCTTTATTACTGAGAATCCGTAACGTCAGTAAAAATTTAAAAAAGCCCACCTTTCAGTAGACTTAGTAATGATCTTTGAAAGACAAGAAAGCCACGCTATCTCCATCCATCATATAAATCAAGCGATTTTCTGCGTCAATACGACGTGACCAGGCTCCTTGGTAGTCATACTTGAGTGGTTCTGGCTTACCTATTCCTGTAAATGGATCGCGTTGAATATCCTTGATTAGCATGTTGATTCTTTTTAGGGTTTTCTTATCCTGAGTTTGCCAGTAGCAATAATCTGCCCAGGCATCTTCTGTAAACTTGAGCAGCATTTCTTACTCCTCAATAACATGGACCTGAGTACTTCCAGCACGAACTTGAGTCATTCCTCGCAAAACCTTGTCTGATAACTCCTTATTTTGAGCGATTCTCAGGGTTTCTTGAATACTATCCCACTCACTCTTTGAAAGGACTACAATGTCCTCATCTGGATTTTTATTGACCACCGTCAAAGGTTCAAACTCATCGTTTACCTTCTTCATGTAGTCTTTTAAATGATTTCGGAATGTTGAGTAAAGAACTGCTTCCATAACCATACCTCATTTTACCTCTTTTCCACTATTATACACGAAAAGAAAGAAATTGTCAGGAACTTGTACAAGATTTTCTTTTCTATCTATTTATTCGTAAAAAATCTCAAAAAGCCTACTTTGCAGTAGACTTAGTTCTTTTCTATTCTAACCGGCACTCTGCCAAAATTCTGCTCTTCTATACTTGGCTTTCCTAGTTGGTAAATCTGGTCTGCCTTTTGAGTCATGGCATCCCAGGGTTCTTTGCCAATTCGGCTGACTAGATTGACCTGCCCTTTCAGAGACTTAAGATGCTGCCTGCCTTTTTCGGTAAATCCAAGGACATGAATCCCTTCTGGCAAATCACTTTCTCTTGCCTGTACTAAGATATAGGTCAAGAGGCGTCTGACACGCGCCTTGGTGTAACGTTTGGTCGAAACCGCTTCTACCAATTCTTCCACAGACTGGGCTGTCTTGATGGCATCCTTGATGCGCACTGCCATTTCTTGATTGACCTGATAAATGGTGGTTAGTTCTGGATTTGACAAGATTTGGTATCGGAGCAAGGGAAAATAGTCATCCCAGCTCACCTTACTCGCCTGCTCAAAGGTGGCAACAGATGGCATAAAGCATTTTAAAAAATCTTGGTCCTTCTGGTGCTGACGGAGGGCTGTCGCCGAAGCAAAGTCCACATCCTTATCCACAGAATGGTAACCAGCGCCCTGACGCTGAATCGGATGTAGCTTGATGTTTCGTCCCGCAACCGCCTTGGCATAGGCCAGAGCAAGAACATGATTGGGCGTATTTCCTGAAAAATCAAGACCTGCAAACTCCTTCCACATGGCCTGGGTCTTCTGGGGATAAGAAAGAGAATCAGGAAGATTTTCCACAAATTTCTCCATCTCAGCACCTTGTTCTGTGTATAAGTCAGCGATTTTCTGGTAATCCAGAACTTCCTCCGTCCCAAATGCTAGAGTATCAATGCCTAAACAATCCAAGATATCCACAGCTCCTTGGCCAAAGAAATCTGCCGCCTGAACACTGACTAAAAAGGGCAATTCCACTACCAGATCCGCTCCATTTTCAAGCGCCATCTGAGCCCGTGTCCACTTGTCCACAATAGCAGGCTCTCCACGCTGCATGAAATTCCCAGACATGGCAACAATTTTCAGCCCCTCAGCCTGAGCCATCAGGTATTTGTGGCCATTATGAAAAGGATTGAACTCCGCGATAATACCCGTGATAGTCATAGTAAGCTCCTACTTCTGCGCCACAAAAAACCAACGGGTACTTGTCTCTGTTGGCTCCTTGTCCTCAAAGTCTGCATAGAGTTTGAAAGACCTGAATCCAGCCTGTTCCAACAAGATATCATAGGTCAAGACCTCATAGGTCCGCTCCTCATGCACTTCATCGTGGCGACTAAAGGAACCATCCGCTTCCTTGATAAAGAATGTCAGCTCATGCACAATGGAGTGAGGCGCCGCATCCTCGTAGGTATCCCAGAGCATGGCGAAATCTTCCGCATTTTCATGATAGGAATAGCCTGGAAAAACCTCATCCGTCTGATAGGTCGAATGCACATCAAAGATGAAAACTCCATCTTCATTGAGGGCATTATACACTTCCTTAAAGACGTCTCCTACCTCCACCTCATCCTGCATGTAGCAGATAGAGTCCGAATAACAAGTGACAAAGTCGTATTGACCCACCTTGGATAAATCCAACATATTGCCTTCAATAAAATCAATCTTTTGCTTGGCTGAAGCAGCTCTCTTCTCAGCAATCTTCAACATATCCGCGCTCAAGTCAAGTCCAGTCACATCAAAACCAGCTTGAGAAAAGCGCACAGACTGGATACCTGTCCCACAAGCCAATTCTAAGAGTTTTTTTCTCTCCTTGGTCTTAGGCAAATGACGCAGAGAAAAATCCGTCCATTTATCATATAAACTATCATCCATCACAGCATCGTAAACAGCCGCAAAGGTTTCATAAGTTGCCATAATCATGATACCAAGAGCCTCCATGGCAAAAACCACTCGCCCTATACCTTTCTATCCTTTTTTTCTAAAATAAGCAAAGAAACCCAGTTGACTACAACTGAGTTTATCTCCTATGCTAAGGCTTCTGAAATATCTACAGAATCCGCCTCATGCCATAGTTTTTCTAGGTTATAGTGAGCACGCATTTCTTCTGAAAAGACATGCACAACGACAGCACCGAGGTCCAGCAAGACCCAGCCTCCAGCTGCATCACCTTCGACATGGCTACCTTTAAAGCCTGCATCAGCTACTTTTTCACGGATGTTATCAGCGATAGCGTCCAACTGACGGCTATTCATTGAACTAGTAATAACAAAGTAATCCGTCACGCTGGTCAAATCTTGTACGTCAAGTGCGAGGATATCCTCCGCACGTTTCTCATCAGCCGCTTTCACGACTAGTTCTAGTAATTCTTTTTCGTTCATTTAGTCCTCTTTCTAGAAAATATGTTTGTAATCTAGGACATCTGCAAAGCGCCCCTCCCAAATACCCTCATAGAATTCATTTATCGTTTCTGCTGGGATGTCTTTCCCATCAAACGTTGTGCAAGTTCCTTCTGGAATAATAAGCTGATAGCCATATTCAAAAGCAACCTTGACAGAGGTATCCACACAATATTCTGTCTGCATACCACATAAAACTAATTTTTCAATCCCCTGTTTATCCAAGTATTCTTTTAAACCTGTTTCTTTGAAAATACTGTTATACTTCTTCTGAAAGACCTTTTCATCAGGTTTTCGATTTAAAAGCGCAGATAACTGCCAATCTTCTGATGTTTGAGCTTCAGAGTTCTCAATATGTTGAACATAGATAATTTCAATATTCTTGCTTCTAGCTTGGTTTTGTAAATAAGAAATTTTTTCCAATAGTCTCTCTGTCTTAAAACCTGTTTCCACTAAAATATTTTGTACATCAATAATAATAAAAGCCGTCTTCATTTAGTCCTCTTTCAAATAGTGCACAAAGGCGTTATAGGTTTCAAGGGTTTGGGGATAGATAGGGAATCCCTGATGAGCTAGATGCTCCACGGTACGAGCTGTTTCGTAGGCCACTGCCTTATCAAGCGATAGACTTGCAATCTCACGTGCCACATCCACTCCTGGAAAGACACGATTGTGCTCGATATAGTCTGCGACATAGATTATCTTATCAAGATAGGTCATCTGACCAGCCCCGACTGTATGGATTTCAATGGCTCGCAGGATTTCAGGATCTTGCATATCCAAATCTTCTTTGATTTTATAAATTCCGACCATGCCATGCCAGACATTATTGCCCCAGTTTTTGAGGTCAGAATCTAGCTGATAACGGTCAATCAAGTCCAGAAATTCCTGATCTGACAACTTCTTAGCATAGTCATGAAGAAGACCTGCTAGTCCTGCTTTCTCAGTATCGACTCCAAATCGCTGAGCTAGTTCTATGGCTGCACGCTCCACACCCAAGCAATGGGTTAACCGTTTTTCAGGTAGAAGCTCTGCCATTTTTTCCAACAAAGTCTCACGGGAGCAGTTGATATAGTCTTGGTAGGTCATCCGTAGAGCCCCTCCTTCTCGATGTAGTCTAGCACTGGCTGAGGTAGGAGAAAGTTGGGTTTCCGACCTTGGGCAATGAAGTCACGCACCATGCTGGACGAGATATCCATGAGAGGCACATCCACCCAGATAACTGGGTAAGAAGTCCCAGCCTTGTAGCGTGGGCGCTGAACTCCCACAAACTGAACCATGTCAACCAGCTCATCAATTCTATACCACTTAGGCAGATAATCCACCATATCAGCTCCGATAATGAAGTAATAATCCGTATCTGGATGTTGCTCTGTCAAAATCTTCATGGTGTCGTAGGTGTAAGAAATACCCTTGCGCTCCAATTCAATCGTTTCAATAGCTAAGCCGTCAATCCTATCAATCGCCAACTCAAGCATCTTGAGGCGATGGTGTTCAGGGATGGTTTCCTTTTTATCTACATGAGGAGGTTGGTATTCAGGCATGAGTAGAACTTGGTCCAGTCCCAACTGTTGCCGTACTTGGTCCGCAACAATGAGATGGGCATTGTGAACAGGGTTAAAATTCCCCCCTAAAATCCCGACTTGTTTGCGTTTTTTCTCCTTGATTTCTGGCTCCAACTCTACCTTGGTAAAGGGAGTCAATAGTTCGATTGCCATAGGCTAGTCTCCTTTATTTCTCTGTAAAAACAGTTATTTGGAGTATAGTTTTTAAATTTCTTTGACTTTTTTAGAAATCTTACGATTTTCTTTCTTGCTGGATTGTTTAAACAAAATCAAGATGCGTCCGATTTTTTGGACTGTATCCACACCGATTTCTTCTTCCAAAATTTCAGCTACTTCGTGGATGTTTTCATCTGTGTTTTGTAAGAGCGTTACCTTAATCAATTCGCGAGCATCAAGAGCTTGACGGACGCTGGTTTTGATTTGGTCGTTAAGTCCATTTTTCCCGATTTGGATGATGGGTTTGAGGGTATGTGCCTGGCTGTTGAGGAAGGCACGTTGTTTTGATGTTAATGACATAATTTCTTCCTTGTTTTTTGATAGTTATTTTAGGTGGTGTGGGACGGTCGGAACTAATTTTCCAAAGATTTCATCTTTGAAAAATGGATTTCCTGACCTCACAATTGAGCCTTGGTCTCAATTGTGCCCCTTGCCAATCTATCGATTGGCAAGACACCACGGCAATAACTATCTTTGTATGAGCTCACTTTGTTCGCTCAGTGATTTTGTTTTAAATAATTGCTTTTCGTGTGACGACGGCGACGCCTTCTGGTGCCCAGACGGCAACTTTGGCGGTGCCTGTTACGCGGATCCAGCCTAGGCCTGAGATGACTAAGTCTGTCTTTTCCTTAATGTTAAATACATGCTGAACTAGTTTTGGAAAATCTTCTTTTTCCTTGCTATTTGGTGGTGTCAAAAGAGTTCCGACGTGCTTGTTGTAAAAAGCACTCGCTCCTTCTAACTTGGTACGATGCAATTTGAGTTCATTGTCAAAGAAGGCTGTGAAACCTTGCTTTTCACCTGCAATGAAGTCAAAGCGTCCGAGACCTCCTAAAAACAGGGTTTGTTCAGGATTAAGCTGATAGGTTTTAGGCTTGATTTCCTTTTTGGGGCTGACATACTTGAGGTTTTTAGCCGTCAAGTAGTGGGCCATCTGGTGACGGTGGATGATTCCCGGCGTATCATAAATATAAGATCCGTCATCAAGCGGAATCTCGATTTTGTCCAAGGTTGTACCTGGAAAACGAGAAGTCGTGATGACATTCTGATCACCCGTAATTTCCTGAATAATGGCATTGATAAGGGTTGATTTCCCGACATTGGTTACCCCAACTACATAGACATCACGCCCCTTACGGTAATGCTCAATCTTGTCAATGACTTCCTTAATGGCCTGTTTGTTTTGTGCCGAAGTTAGGACGACATCCACAGGACGAAGACCTTCCTCATGGGCACGTTCCATCAGCCACTGGCTAATCTTGCCTGGTTTAACAGACTTGGGCAGGATATCTTTTTTATTTCCAACCAAGAGGACATCGTTGCCCGATACAAAACGTGGCAAGCCTGGGATAACAGAGCCATTAAAATCAAAGATATCAATGACATTGACCACTAAGGCATCACTGTCTCCCACCTCGTGCAAGAGCTTGAGGAAATCATCGTCCGTTAACTGGACATCTGTGATCTCATTATAATGGCGAAGACGGAAACAGCGTTGACAATAAACTTCGCCAGTCTCCAAGCCTTTTTCAAGTGCCGACTGGGGAGTGAAACCAAGACCAGCCTTGTCTGTCGTCTGAATGGTTGCTCCACAACCAATACAGAGAATTTCTTCCATAGTTAAATTCCTTTTTTATATGTAATTGGTCCGTACTTTTCAGTGATTTTTCGCATAACACGGCGCTCACGAGCACGGTTAATCTGTGTCTTGATCGAGTCGTGTTGAACCAAGGGCTTGACCAAAATTGAGCGAATGCCAGCACGGTGGGCTGCTCGTATATCTGTCATAAGCTGGTCGCCGACCATGACCACTTCACTTTTCTCATAGTGGAATTCCTTCATGGCACGGTCAATCCCAAATGTGAAGGGCTTCAGAGCCCAATAAACGTAATCAATTCCAAACTTCTCAACTGCACGTTGGACGCGTTTTTTAGTGTTATTTGATACCACAATGATGCGAATGCTCGCGTCCCGAAGGTCATGTAACCATTGCTTCATCTCTGGTGTCCCATCTGGGTTGTTCCAAGCTATGAGGGTATTATCCAAATCGACCAAAACAGCCTTGATTCCCTGCGCCTGCAGGCTTTGGACTGTCAAATCATAAACTGCTTCTACAGCAAAGTCTGGCATGTAGTTTTCAATCACCATTTTGGCTCCTTTTCTTTTATTTTCTAGTAATTTTCTTCAGCCATTGAGATAAGGCCACCCATAAAATCAAGCTAGTCATTAAGATATAAATCCAAGCATTTGGCTCTTCTGTAAATGGTAGAGGAACATTCATTCCGAAGAAACCTGTAATAACCGCAAGTACTGCTAGTAAGACGGAGATAATAGTCAAAATTGACAAACTATCATTCAAGTTATTGTTTAGGATGTTGTTGTAAGAAGCTGAGAGTTGTTGCAAGACTTGAGAAATCAAGTCTGTCATAGACACCAACTGATGGGCTTCAATCATGGCATCATCAAACTGCTCTCGTTCGACATCATTAAATCTCCGATAAAGAGCATGGCCCTGGATATGTTCCAAGAGGAGTCGATTTTGTTTTGCTGCTGCTGTCAAGTAAACCATACCTGTCTCCAAGTCAGAGAGGGCGAAGAGATTTTTCTTTGTTGTAGTTTGACGTAGCAAGGCACTAATTTCGTCCTTACTTTTATCCATCTCTTCAATGACAGGATAATAAGCGTTACTGATAATCTCTAAACCAGCAAAGAGAAACTTGTAAATAGAAAGCGACTCATGGCTATCCAGATAAGCTGACATCTGATCAATGACATAAGCATTCTTATGGTTGCTGATGGTAATCATTCGTTGTCTTTCGACGATAAAGGTCATCGGAATCGCTTCATAATATTCTTTGTCTTTTTCTAAATCAAGAACATTATAAATAAAGGTTACCGTCTCCGTTTCACGGTTATAATCCATATGAGCTCGTTCATTTCTATCCAGAGCATACTCAATGGTTTCCTTGTCCAATCCATAGATGTCAGAAAGATCTTCCATATTTTTAATCTTATCCACATCAAGGTCTATCCAGGTACAACCATTGCCCAACTGCTTTTCTAAAACCATCTTTTCTCCTTTATTAAACTCTTTCTATTGTACCATAAATCTGCTAAAATTTCAGGCCTGGTCTGTACGAGAGAAATTGCTGACAACGGTAATATTCCGATTGGGGACGAAGTGCAGAACCTGATCTTCTCCTCTGAGTTGTGTTGTTCGAATACCAACGCTGACGACCTTGCCCGAGACAGTAATAGGCCCATTTGTCAGAACAACCTCATCCCCCACATCCAGTTGACGTTCGAAGAGGATGAAAAAGCCATTGATAACATCAGACAGAAAACCTTGGGCTCCCATCCCAATAGCCACCCCAGCGATTCCAGCACCTGCCAGCAAACTAGAAACTGGCAAACCTAAAATCGACAAAATGCAGTAAAGCAAAAAGAAATAAAGGGTATAATTAAACACATTTTCTAACAGACGTGAGATGGTTTTCTGACGCCCGACATCGTGACGAGACATTTTTAGAGAAGGTTTAACAATTCTCTGCACCATGGCATGGAGCAATTTCTTAGCTATATAAAAGAGTAAAAATAAGAATAAAAGAGAAAGTAACTTGGTTAAGATATTCTCGATAATCGCTGTAACATCAAGCTTATTGAGATAGGTTTGAATAAATTCTTGCATAGAAAACTCCTTTCATTTATTATACCATACTTTCATAAAGTGTCATTCTCCATAAATATTCAAAAATAATTTCAAAAATAGACAGAAAATTCTTGATTTTAGTTCATATTTATACTATAATCATAAACATTACACAACAAAGGAGATTGTTATGAAAAAATTCATTCATGCTTGGAATAAGGCAAGCCTAATCAAACGAATTTTGATTGGCATGCTTATTGGAGGAACCCTAGGACTGACATTTCCTAATATTTCAGGAATTGGCCTGCTAGGAGATCTCTTTGTTGGTGGCCTCAAAGCCATCGCACCGATTCTGGTCTTTGCCCTCGTTGCCAATGCCCTTTCCCAACATCAAAAGGGACAAGATAGCAATATGAAAACCGTTATCTTCCTTTACTTGGTGGGAACCTTTGCGGCTGCCCTTATCGCTGTACTAGCAAGTTTCATCGTACCTGTTGAAATTACCCTAAATAGCGCTAATACCGATATTGCTCCACCAGATGGGATTGGACAAGTCCTCAGCAACCTCTTGCTCAAACTAGTTGACAATCCAGTTAATGCCCTCATTACTGCCAACTACATCGGTATCCTATCTTGGGCAGTTGTTTTCGGGATTGCTATGAGAGAAGCCAGCAAAAATAGTAAAGAATTACTGAAAACTATGGCTGATGTGACTTCTAAAATTGTCGAATGGATTATCAACCTGGCTCCATTTGGAATCCTTGGCCTTGTCTTCAAAACTATTTCTGATAAGGGAATCGGAAGCCTAGCCAACTACGGAATCTTGCTTGCCCTCTTGGTGACAACCATGTTCTTTGTGGCTCTGGTAGTCAATCCGCTAATTGCCTTCCTCTTTATGAAGAGAAACCCTTATCCCCTCGTTTGGAAATGTTTGCGTGTCAGCGGTGTGACAGCCTTCTTTACTCGTAGTTCTGCGGCTAATATCCCTGTCAATATGAAACTTTGCCACGACCTCGGTCTGGATCCAGATACCTATTCTGTTTCTATCCCACTTGGTTCTACTATCAACATGGCCGGAGCAGCGATTACCATTAACGTTTTGACCCTTGCTGCAGTAAATACTCTTGGAATCCCCGTTGACTTCGCCACAGCCTTTGTCCTCAGTGTAGTGGCAGCTATCTCAGCCTGTGGTGCTTCTGGTATTGCGGGAGGTTCCCTCCTTCTTATCCCAGTTGCTTGTAGCCTTTTCGGTATTTCTAACGATATTGCCATGCAAGTTGTCGGAGTTGGTTTTGTGATTGGTGTCATCCAAGACTCATGTGAAACAGCCCTTAACTCTTCTACAGACGTCCTCTTTACTGCCGTTGCCGAATACGCAGCAGCCCGTAAAAAATAGCGCATAAAGACAAGCCTGCTCAGGTCTTGTCTTTTACGCTTTTATTCTAACTTACCAGGAAATTCTTATGTCTATTAGTCAACGTACGACCAAGCTCATCTTAGCTACCTGTCTTGCCTGCCTTCTTGCTTATTTTCTCAATCTCTCCTCAGCTGTCTCGGCTGGAATCATCGCCCTCTTGAGCCTATCTGATACGCGTAGAAGTACCTTAAAACTGGCCCGCAATCGGCTCTTTTCCATGCTTCTGGCTCTGGTTATCGGGGTTTTGGCTTTTCACTTGAGCGGATTTCATATCTGGAGCCTTGGCCTCTATCTGGCTCTTTATGTTCCCCTAGCCTACAAGATGGGCTGGGAAATTGGCATCACACCAAGCACGGTTTTGGTTAGCCATCTCTTGGTGCAAGAGTCAACCTCTCCAGACCTCCTAGTCAACGAATTCCTTCTCTTTGCTATTGGTACAGGATTTGCCCTACTGGTCAATCTCTACATGCCTTCACGAGAAGAGGAGATTCATCACTACCACACATTGGTAGAAGAAAAGTTAAAAGATATTCTCCAGCGCTTCAAATATTATTTATCCAGAGGGGATGGACGCAACCGAGCACAGTTAGTTGAAGAATTGGACACCCTTTTGGAAGAAGCCCTCAAACTGGTCTATCTAGATCACTCTGACCAGCTCTTTCACCAGACTGATTACCATATTCACTACTTTGAGATGAGACAGCGACAAAGTCGTATCCTGCGAAATATGGCCCAGCAAATCAACACCTGTCACCTAGCTGCCAGTGAAAGTCTGATTTTGGCCCAACTCTTTTCAAAAATTGCCGGTCAACTAAGCCAGACCAATCCTGCTTCTGATTTACTAGATGAAATTGAACGTTATCTGGAAGTCTTCCGGAACCGCAGTCTCCCCAAGACAAGAGAAGAATTTGAAACCCGCGCCACCCTTCTTCAACTCCTACGTGAAGCCAAAACCTTCATCCAAGTCAAAGTTGATTTTTACCAAAAATATGGACAGTAAAAAAGAAAACTTCAGACCAATCACAAAAGGTGAATATCTGAAGTTTTCTTTTATTTGTAAGTTATTACCATAAAGGTTAATAGTAGAACGAATAAGGCCAAACTCACTAATAAGGTGAGCACCTTTACCAAGGTGTTGCTCTGCCAGTAGCTTGGTTTACCAATATTACTAGTGGCATCCATGGAAAAGAGTTGATTTTGACGGGGTTGTATAGTTACCAATACAATCAAAGCAATAGAGAGGACAATAGCTAAAATAATTAGTATTTCAATCATAGACCTACCTCAAAATTCCTAGCAAAGTAAAGAGCAAACCAATCAGAATCATCAACCCCAGTAAGAGTGAAAAAGTCTTACTAATCTTTTCCCCTCGGGTTTCTTTTTCTTTCTTGATGGGTTTTTGTTTCAACTCTTCCATGCGACCTTCAACGTCTTTGTAAAATAAATCTTCGTCTGACATGTTAGCCTCCTAAAACAGTTTGCATAGTTTCCTGATATCGCACCAAGTCAACATAGTTGGCATGTTGGCCTTGCTTTCCAAGTGCCTGACGCATTTGATCAACATCTGAAAGGGCCAGTTTAATGGTCTCAACCAAAGCAGAAACTTCACTACTTTCAAATAGATGATCAGGAGCGATATAGAGTCTATTGTGCACTGTCTGATTAAATCCAAGAATCATGAGATTGTGCTCAAAGGCCTGACGCACCGCCTGCAACAACTCATTACTGTGGTTGATATCCAAGTAAATATCCGACAATTGATAGAGCTCCTGAATCTTCTGTGGACTAGCATTCTGGTAAAGTACCACATTAGGATAGCGAAGCATGTCTAAGAGCTTAGAAGACATCTCTGTCACCGCTGCGATACGGAAGGTAACATCAGGCAAGGCTTCTACGATTGCTTCTACTTGCTCAATCTGATCTGAATTAGTCAAGATCAAGGCATCTCGTCTTAGGAAATTATCTCGTTTAAACTGGTAATGGTAACCCAAGTGCACAAACTGATCATGGTATTTCTCGTCAGTCAACTCTAAAGCGCGCTCATAAGTCGCCTTGTTGGGAATGATGATTTTCTTAGTACGCACATCATCACTCTCTAAAATCAACTGCATATTGCCTGGAATGGCATCATAGAGAGGTTCCTGCCAAACCAGGATATCTGAGCCAGATTTATCTGGATAATGGAAGGAAACCAAGAAAGGAGTCGCTAAGGTATTAAAGATAAGCTGACTTGTATCTATTTCCAAATCTTGCAAAAAGAAGGTGATAAATTCAACCTTATTTGCAAAGTAACGCATGGACTGACCAGGCAAAGTCAATAAGATATCACCCGTCACATGGTTTTCAAGTAAAACTTGTTGACTGTTGACATCTTGGTAAACGGTCATAATCGACTCACTATCTGCGCTATAAGTCGTTGTAGCAAAGCAAGCACCAAAGCGATTATAATGATCAACTTGACGGACTCGACCTTCTAGGTCTTTCCAATCTACTTGCCTAACCAAACGAGCCTGCATTCCGTCAGCATAATGAATGACAGCTCTCTCCTGTGTCATATCCTCAATACGAGCAGACTGATTATTTCCTGAAATTTCCCAAAAAGCTGGAACAGGGACTTGATTAAAATAGAGAGGTTTTCCCTTTTCATATCCTAGATAATAAGTAAAAGGAGAGACCAGACCATCAGGCAGAAAACCATCTGCATCGATGACTACTCCAAGTTGAGAAAGACCAGTAGCGACTAGACTTTCATGTAAATCTCGACTTTCCTGACTACAACGATCATAAAGTTCAATCATGGAGCACCTCCTCTACTGTTTTCTTCCACTTTTCTAAAATTTCTTCGGTTAAGAAACCTTCTGCAATTTGGTAAGAATGGGCACGCATAGCTTCCAAACGATTTTCTTGATACAATTGACAAATCTTAGTTGAAAAAGCTTGCTTGATTTGGTCTTCTACATGGTCAGATGAACTTGGAATTAAATAACCATTTTTCCCATCTTCTATAAAGGTCTGATTACCATAAGGCACATCAAAACCAATTAGAGGAAGGCCTGAACCAATAGCTTCCATCAAGGTCAAACCAAATCCTTCGCTGGTAGAAGCCGTCAAATAGACCTCATACTGGCTATAAATCTGCGAAAGTTCCGCATGTCCCTTGAGCTGGATATAATCCTCAGCCTGATGATTTGCAATAATTTCTCTAAGCAGAGAATCTTCTCCGCCACTACCATAAATATCAAATGTTAATTCAGGAATTTCCTTACGCGCCTCAATCACCGCCTTGACCAACCAATCAATGTGTTTTTCTTTGGCAAGACGTGAAGCTGTAATCAATGAAAATGGCTTACGTCCTTGATTTGACTCGGTCAAGGAATCAATACTTCCTACAGGAATGGTAACAACCTTTGGTTGGTGCTGGGTGTATTTGGCAAATTGCTCTTGTAGAACTTCATTTTGTCTATCAGTTGATACGATAAAGAAGTCAACCTTATCTGCATTTGTAAACTGATAGTCATAATAGTTGTTCCAAAGGATATAGTCCTCATTTGTAGCATTTTCACTATAATGCTCCGCGTGAACAACTACCGCTAGATGCGCTACCTGCGCTTCCTCAAAAACAACCTGTCCAATACCTGTCTCCCTATCAAGAATGACCAAATCAGACTTGTTCAAATGTAAGGATTTCATAAAGGCACACATAAAAGATTGCTTCCCATAGAAAATCTTGTCCTTGAAACGATAAACTTCTTCCTTGCCTTGATTCATCAAGATATCATAGGCTGGAGTCCCGTTTTCATTGTAAAAAGTTCGTTGGTATAGGACTGCAACATTGTCCTTGGGAGCAAAGTATTCGCTACAATAACGCGTATAAGAAAAGTAATCCTTACGAATCAGTTTTCCTTTAAAGACATATTCCGCGTGTTGAACCAAGTCCTTGTCCTCATCTACCAAATAACAGGTTACAAACTTATCTTGATCAGAAAAGAAGACACGCAAGACCTTACCATTTTTTTCTCTGTGACTTTCTTCACCACCGAAATAAGCCAGGACATCATCCACTGTCACGCTAGTCGGTGCAATCTTTATGTCTGTAAAATGATTATAAAGCCAGATCACCTGATCATCATCAAAACCAATATTAGATGTTAAGTGCTGAATGTTATCAGCTAAAATCATATCCGTAAAGATAAACTTAGAGGACAAATTTAATTTCCGAAAAACACCCGCACGATAGGCTTGGGCATATTCAACACCACTGCTGGCCCAACCAATTCCTAAATTTATGTTATAAATTGTCATATATTCTCCTCTTATGGGAAATGAGTCATAATTTCACCTTTAGAAGTAACTTCAACAAGTCCCATCAAAAGATTACGTACCATATCAGACCGAATCTGTTCTTTCATGGCTTCAAAACCTGCGTAGGCTTCTTGATAGTACTCTACGATCGGGTTTTTCTGACTAGCAGACTGGCCACCGATAGCCATCGATAACTGTTGGAGATAGTCTACCTGCTCTACCCAGTTGTCATCAATAGCCTTGAGCATAGAAAGTCGTAAATACTGTTCATACAGACCATGCTGATCAAGTAATTCTTTCTTTTCAGAAAGTTCTTTATCAATCACCTGCTTCATAAAGCTACGAACTGCGATTTTGTCAGTCACATTTACATAGTCTGGAACTTCTTTAATATGGAAACTAATATTGGTCACAATGAAGTGGAAGAGTAGTTCTCGGCTTTCATAGTCTGAAGAAGTCACTTGATCTATGTAGCTAGCAATGATTTCATCAACAACATCTTCTAAGTCACGAGAACCATCTATTAGACGATTACGCTCCTTATAAATCATATCCCGTTGAATATTCATACTCTCCGCATATTCTAGTGTCTGACGACGCGCCGTACGTCCAGCACTATCACTAGCATGCTGAGCCTTTTCGACTAGCCTTCGGTATTTACGACCTTTCAATACTTCTGGTTGAGTCATATCTTGAACCTGATAATCTTTGTACTTTTTATGAACCCAAGATGGACCGAATTTCTTGATAACATCGTCCTCCAAGGATACAAAAAACTTACTCATACCAGGATCTCCCTGACGGCCAGAACGGCCACGAATTTGCAGGTCTATCCGCTGACTTTCCATCCGCTCAGTTCCAATAACAATCAAGCCGCCAAGCTCTGCGACTCCTTCACCAAGCTTGATATCCGTACCACGTCCTGCCATGGAAGTAGCCACTGTCACAGCCCCCATTTGACCTGACTCAGAGATGATCTGGGCCTCACGCGCCGCATTATTAGCATTTAGAACATTATGGGCAATTCCCTCTCTGAGCAAGAGTGACGAATAAAGCTGAGACATTTCAACTGAGCCAACAAAAACGAGTAAGGGATTTCCCTTAGCATGGTATTCCTTGATGTACTCCAAGGAAGCATACACTTTTTCAGGTAAAGTGACATAGAGATTATCTGGATAGTCAATCCGTTGTCTAGGGCGATTGGTTGGAATGCGTACTACAGACATATTGTAGGTTTCAATAAACTCTTTTTCTGCAACCTTCCCTGTCCCTGTCATACCAGATATCTTATTAAACATCTTAAAAAGGCTCTGATAGGTGATCGAAGCCATAGCCCGCGTCTCTGGAGACAATTTGACATGTTCCTTGGCTTCAATGGCCTGATGGAGACCTCCCTGTAGTTTAGTTTGCTCCATCAAACGTCCGGTCCCCTTATCTACTAATACCATTTCATTCCCACGAATGACATAGTCCTTGTCCTTTGTAAAGAGTTTATGGGCTCGAAGCGCATACACTAAATGACGAGCAAAAATTGCATGTTCTTCCTTGTAAAAATGATCTATCCCTAAAAAGCTTTCAGCAGCTTTAGCCCCCTTGGTAGTGAGCCAAATCTCATCCTTCTCCTCTTTAAAGATATAGTCCTCTCCTTCTACCAAAGTCGTTACCAGCGTATCAATAATGCCGTAGTGATTTGATTGAACCCGAGGGGAGCCTGCAATGATAAGAGGTGTCTGAGCGCTGTCCAATAAGATATCATCAATCTCATCGATGATGACGTAATCAAAGGGGCGTAAAAATTTTCCTTCCTCATTTGAGGCCAAATTATCATGTAAATAATCAAAACCTAAATTATTATTCGTTGTATAAATGATATCAGAAGCATAAATCTTTTTTTTCTCTTCTGGCGTCACTTCCTCTTGGTCATCATCTGGAAAAGGGATACCAATAGTCAATCCTAAGAAGCGATAGACTTGTCCCATCTCCTCGGCATCACGTTTGGCTAGATATTCATTAGTGGTAATTACCATAGTACCTTTACCTGTCAGGGCATTGAGATATACGGGCATAGTAGCTGTCAAGGTCTTCCCCTCGCCAGTATTCATCTCAGCGACATTTCCCTGATGGATCACAATTCCTCCCATGACTTGGACATCATAGGGGAACATGCCCAATACACGTCTATCTGCTTCACGAACAGCAGCAAAAGCCTCTACCAATAGATCATCGAGAGTGACTCCATCAGCAAGGCGCTGACGAAATTCCACTGTTTTTGCCGCTAGTTCCTGGTCTGATAGAGACTCCATATTTCCCTTAAGGGCATTAATCTTTCTTAAAATCCTTTTGACTTTCCGAAGTTGAAAATCTTGATATAAACCTTTAAACACGATTCGTCTCCTTAATAGAAAAAGAATAGAAATCTAAGGACTCAAAACCAGCACTCAGAAGGGAAACTTGATAGGTATAGGTATCATCAGGATAGGTAAAGCAGAAAGTTTTTATTTTTTCTACCTTTTCCTCAATCACATCTCCATATCTATCAAAAAAGGCAATCTTTGTATAGACTCCATTGGTAGGCTGACATTCTATATTCATAGAAATCTCATAATCATGCTTTCTTTTTAAAAGTGGGAGACTAGGTTGTGTTCTAAAGGCTTGGTAGTTCAAACTAGAAGTCCACGAGCGAATAATCTCCCCAGAAGCCACTAGGGGATTGTAGAGACTAATATGCTGATCTGGATGATAGGTAACACTCGTACCATACATAAATGTCTCCCCTACTTCTCCCCACCTAATATCTGTTCTCTGATTGATAATCATTTGTCTAACCTTCCAAAATCACTATTCAATATCATACGATAAAAATGTAGAAACCAGGCTACATTTGTATCTGTGTCATCATTGTGTCGACCAGCTGTCCCCTTAGAAAGAATTTTCGCACCAGTATTACACAAATGAGCTACTAATTGTTCGTAAACCTGAGGATCCATATCCTCATCCTTCATATAGGACAAACCAAAGGTCGTATTTGAAAAATCAGCCTTTTTAAAATCATTCCAAAAGGTTTGATTCAAATCTTCCATATGTTGATAACTAACTCCACCAGTCTGATGTCTCAGAACATCAAAACTGGTATTAAATACTCCTGGTGCCTCTAAACGCGCTCGTTTTGCGATAGTCCCAATATTAGCTAATGGCTTACCGACAATAACTGCACGTGGCTCAAAAGCGGCTGCATAATAGAGCGACGGAAAGGTCCCCATGGAAAGACCAGATAAAATCAAATCTTTAGATGTCAAACCAAGATAATCCAAATAATATTGAATGGTTTCTTTAATCTTATTCTCTAATTCTTGACTTCCAATGTAAAAGGCTCCACCCTCAAGACGAGGATCCGAAAATAGAAGAAAAGGACATCCTAGATTTTTCATCATACGGTAACCTTCAAACCCCTCTGCAGGACGATACCCAGCAAAATAGATGGTCAAGGGAGATTTAAAATCACCCGGATGGAAGAAGTAGTTGATTTCATCACGCTTACTATCATGTAAAATATGACCTCCAAGGAAAAATTTTCCAAATTGTTTACGACTCCAACGCTGATGAAGATTTCCAAGCTGAATTTTTCCTTGTCCTCTAGCTTCTATCGATACTGACAAAAAGATATCTATTTCTTTACTATTTATTACTATTGCTTCTTCTAAGTCAATTTCACTATAAATTTCCTCTTCAAAAAAATCATCTACAGATCCATCCCACAATTTACGAATAACAAATCTTAATTCACAATTTCCTTCTTTTTCATATTCTAACCATAACTCTATATCTGAATTTTTATATACTCTAAAATTATCAGACCAGTAAGCTAGTTGTTGAAAATCATCCCCAAAATTTCCTTCTAAGGTCACATGCTCAAATCCTTGATAGGAAATAGAACCTTTAAAAGAGGGATGAATTTGGATACTTGACGGAAATAATTTATCCCCATACCCCCCACCAAAGAGAGAAGTTGATAAATCATTGAGTAATTCCTGGGGATCAGAAAAATCTACAGCCTGAGCACACCGCTTTTTTAAGCAATCAAGAATACCCAAATCTGTCGTTTGAAAATCTTGATTATAAAGTAAAGTATAGGGTTCGATATGATGTACAAAAGGCATTAAATCCCTTATATACTGTCCATCCTCTATTAAGATAGCATGAAAACTGGTTATCCCTTCCATTTCCATCATTTTGCGAAGAGCTAGCGGTGAATTGGGACAGAAATAATACCAATCCATGTTTTCAGGAATTTCATAATGATGAGCCCAATTATCAATCCCTATCTGTAGGATTTTATAATCCTTTGACATCTGTAACCTCCTCAATCCAGTGATGCAACTTATCTAAGAATCGTTGTCCAGTATGCTCCTTGATTTTATCAATAGAGTATACTAAGGCTTGATTCCATTCTTTCAGTTTATCTGTATAGTAATGTGCCGCCTTGGAAAATCCGGTCACATCTGAAATCAGATAACCATTTTTCAAATGTTCCACATAGACTGTTTCAATCTGATTAATCTGAGGAATTCCCGCACTAATACCTGCGATTTGGGTATAGAGGTGGGGTTGTTTATTCAAATCCACAATCAAACGAACAAATTCTAGTGTCTTAATCAGATCCAATTCATCATTCATATTGACAAACTGAAAACGTAGTTCCTGCTCTTGATTTTCTTCTAAAGGATTTTCTGCCCCACCGTAGTCTATTCCTTTTTCTAAACTATCAGTATGGATTTGTTTCTGAATGATTTCATTGACAAGTGATTCCACTTCCTCCATTTGTTCCTGACTAGCAGAAAAGGCTCCAAAAATGACCTCTGTATTTTTGGTCTCAGCAATAAATAACAAAACTTGAGTCAATGATTCTCTATCAATTTCTTCGTTAAAATCAAGTTGATAGTAAATAATAGACTCTTTTCTTGTTTGACTTCGCCCCAGACGTAAACGTGTATCAAAAGGAGAAAGATGATAAAATTTATTAGAAAGTTCAGGATATAGTTCCTGCAAAAGTTGTAAACTATCCTCTCTATCCACTAAGACTACATCTACCTGTTCAAATGATGGAGCTAAGGCTTTAAAACTAGCTTGAGAATTCCGATTAATGAAAAGACTCAAAATTTTATCAGTATCACTCGGTAAACAATTTAAGACAAATTGGTCATGATGGGGATGAGAAGGAATGATGAAAATATCCTGTTTTTTCTGTTGCTTTTGCAGATATTTATCAAAATATTCTGCGATTAATTGACTCATGTCAGTGTAGTGAAGCTGTTTAAAACGGTAACCAAATATTGGATTTACCTCTACTCGTCCTCCCTCGTTTAAATGCTCCCTAAATCTCCAGATACCTTTAGGATCCAAGTAGTCTTGATAGGTAGGCTGTCCATTATCAAAATAAATAACACTCGATACAAAGCCACGATCATCCATGATATAATTCTTACTCATCTGTCCATCGAAATCAAAATATTGGATCTCAGTAATAAAGCCTTCTACACCATGTTCTACCTTGGCATATTTTTTGCCATTTTTCTGAACCACTATTGCAAATGGACTATAGAGAAATTGACAATCGCTATCCCACTCTATATCTTTCATATTAAGAACCTGGGTGTGTATATCATGCAAGTCTTGCATATCATCAAAGATAGAATAGACTTCTGTCTCTAAGACACCGTGCCTATGTAAAAAATAACGCAAATGTGGCTGATAGGCTAATACTAATAGCCGGGATGGTATCCCTTGTCTTTGAAAAAGCCTAATTTGATTAAAAGTATCATCAAACTCAAAACGAAACTGAGAATGATACCATGGAATCATATCCGCATGCCATTGGCGAGTTGAACCATACCAAGCTGGAATAAAATAATACATAAAAGCCTCCTAAATCAAGGGTTTATAGGTTTCATTTAGTCTCAAAGCCTTCATTTCATCTTTGATTGTGAAAATCATACCACCAAACATCATAAATAAACCTGGAATCATAGCAATTTTTAGCAACTTCTCATCAGATAAAACTAATAACATTGGAGTTCCTGCCATAAGCACATTAAAGGTCCCACCTATAATCGAAAAACGAAACACTAATCGATTAATAAAGCGACCGGTTTCCTCTCCTGGATAAACTCCGTATATATACTCTCCAGATTTCTTCATACGATCTGATATCTGATCGCCACTCATATTGACAAAAGAGAAAGCAATACTAAATAAAAAAATCATGGCAATGTATGAATAAATCCATAATGGTTTTCCAATTCCGTACTGAGCCGACATTTCAGAGAAGACAGAAGTCTGAGGAAAAAGGGCTTGTAATAGTAAAAAGATATAGGTAGGTAAACTTAAAAAACTCATAACATACATAAACGGCATCCCTCCAGCAGGATTTAGCATTATTTCAAAATAAGAATAGCGCTTGAATCGGCTACGTAAGCCAATCTTATGAACGGGTATACGATAACGCGCTCTATACATAAGTACCATCATATAGGTTAATACAATGCTACTCAATACAATAAATATTATCATTCCCGTTGAAATTCGAACAAGCTGAAATGTACTTAAAATATCTTGTGGAATAGTTAAAACAATGCTAGCTAATAAAATAACTCCCGAGCCACCTACTCCAAGTCGAGAATTTAAGTCTGATAGCCATATGAGAAAAAAGGCTCCCGCTATTAATAACAAGGTGTTCATTATAATCACTAAGAAAGAAGAATAAAACTGCTGTATGGGCAAATTCAATGAGAGTGCTAAGGATTGAATCAAGGCAATGACTAATGTCAAATACATCTGTCTTCTATTTTGAACTTCTACTGCTCCTGAAGAAATATTTAATTTCTTAGAAAAAGAGAGTAACTGCCATAGAATCATTGATGACATCCACGGTGATAACCCTATAGAAAATAGGGATAAACTCCTTAGATTACCTCCTAAAAGTGCGGTTGAAAAGGCCAAATATGCCGTTGATCCACCTAGAAAGTCTCTACTATTCAAATCAACAAAAGGAAGAGTAAGTCGACTTCCAACTACATAGATAAACAGCAGAAACAAACTTATTAGTCCTTTTTTTACTGCTATTGATGAGTAAATTTTTTTCACGATATACTTTCTTTCTCTTAACAACTTGATTCTCCTCTCTTAGTTATAAAAAGAGGAATATCATACTTTAGTTCTTTTTCCTGCTTCAAAAAATAGCTTTAATCTGAAACAAATGTCTTTATATTCCTCAATATCTATTAATTGATAGTATTCTAAAATTTGCTTATAATCCTTTAAAAGATTGATAAATCTAACACGCATAACTGAAATATCTAATCCAATCCAGCTAAAATGAGTAACAAAACATCATAAATAGTACTTTCTTATCCAATTTAAAAAGTCGTTATCATAAACTTTCAAGGTATGTAACTAATTATTCTATCATGGATTATTTATCTTGAATATAGCTTCTAATTGCATTAACTAATTCTTCAGGAGTAATATTAGAATAAAGACCATCATAGTCACTATCCGAAAGTTCTTGATATCGACTACTTTCAAAACTAAGCATAGGTTTATTATATTTCTTCACTAAATCATAAATATATTCTAGTTTATGGTCTAAATTTAAATCTAAATAAATATCTGAATTTCTTAAGAGTCTCTCTACAAGAATAGGAAAAGAATTCGGATAGAGAGTAACATTTTGAAATTTAGATAGTCTATTCAATTCATTTGCCATAACAGTATGAGCAGCTATATAAAAATGTACTTCTGGTAATTGTTCAACTAGATAATCAATTTTTTCTACACACCAAGAATTAGTTAAATTCATACAAGTTAATTTTGGTTTATAAATATCTGCAGAATAAAATACCCCCTTTTCTTTCCAGCTAGATACTATATAACTCCATTCCATAAAAGAGTATTTCCACCACTCTTCTCTCAGACGTCCAACAGAAAACTGCTTCCAGGGTTTATCAGGAGAAATATAGTGCAAAATTTTTGGAAGAGGTGTTAATGGAATTTCAAAAATAAAAGCATGATTCTTTTCAGCTGCACCAGCATCAAAACCTATTTGGAAATTATAGGTATCCTCTAGCTGGTAACAACTATTTTGAAAAAGAATATTGAGAATAGACTGATCTCCTTCTCCCACATTTTCATGTTCTTTCTCAGTTAATTCAACTAACTGCTGACGAATATTATCTAATTTCCATTTTTTGTTGTTAATCAACAAAACTCCAGCATTGAAGCCAACTCCAGCTCCAAAGCAAGAACGAGCTGCAGCTAGATAGTTCTCACCTAAGTCTACTTCAAATAAGGATGTCAAATCACCCGTCACCACTAAATCACTATCAAGATAGAGAACTTTATCTTCTGTTACAAAATCTGGAATAAAATAGCGTGCAAATGTCATATGATTGATATGGGGAAGTTTATTTGACCAGTTCATTTGAAACTGTTGCCCTATTAATTTGCAATCAATCAAATCTCCTCCCATTTCTTGTAAGTAGACTCTCAATCTACTAAACCATTCCTGAGGAATATCTTGATTTAAGATATATACCTTTAAGTGACTATTATGTCGGCAAAGTGATTTCATTGCTGTTTCAATTTGTCGAATATATGCGTAATCACCTGCAAAAACTACAGCTTTTTTATCTTCTAACATCTACTCTCCATTCTATCTCATTCGTTTAATCAAGTGAATCATTTCTAAGTATCTTCTGTAAATTTCAGAATACTCTAAACCACTCTCTCTCGCTTGAGCACATCTACCCTCTAAATGAGATAATAGAGAATATCTATATGAATCTGAATACAAACCACTCATACTCACAATACAAATTCGTTCAACTAAAGCATCAAAAACATCCTCTAGTAAATTTTCTGTAACACTTTGTATAATAGACCCTTCTCTAACACGGTAGAAATATAAACCTTTATTAATATAAATTACTTTTGATGACTCTAAGAATAACTTAATATTCGTTCTAGTATCCTCTATTAACTTTCCTTTTGGAAAATGAACATGTTCAAATAAGTTTTTCCTGAATAATTTTCCCCAACTGGTATAGTAAGATAACTCTGCATTTTCTAAATTTGGTAATTCTCTTATCAATTCCTCAGAAGTAAAAACTCTTTCATAGTAATTATCTTCAAATATATGAAAATAATACATTGCTTCTGCCACATTATACTTTACATAGCTTGCTATTGAAATATCAGCGTTCTCTCTAGTTAGCGCTTCATATAAATCAAAAAGATAAGTATCACTAACCCAATCATCAGAATCGACAAATGTAATGTACGCTCCTTTGGAATGTTCAAGACCAAAGTTGCGAGCATCTGAAAGTCCTCCATTCTCTTTTTCAAGATAATGAAAACGACTATCACGAACAGCGTACTCCTTACAAATGGTCCCTGAATTATCTGTAGAACCATCATTCACCATTAGCACTTCAAAAAGTTTATAAGTCTGTTTAGATAGACTATCTAAACACATATCAATAAAGTCTTCTACATTGTAAACAGGCACAATAACAGTAATTAATTCTTCCACTTATACTCCGTTCATATTTTCTATCTAGACAAATCAGCAACAATTTGACTATTATATACTTCATCCTCAATGAATTCAATATCCTGATCAAAATTGTATTCTGCTGTATGTTTGTGCGCAAACTTAACCTTTGTCTTGGCTCTCATCTTCATCCACTCATATTCTGAATCTATATGGCCAATATCTAATATCTGATGCCCCTTTTGACTCAAATGATAAGCTAAAACTTTTGCTGTAGGGCCTAACATACATAAAATCAAGCGACCAGCCGCATGTTGTTCAATTTCGTGTTCAATTTCAGAAACTTTAGAAAAAGCACTGTGAGAAGAACAAACAATCCGTTTAATAGAATTGGCCTTATCAAATAAATCATTCCCTACACCTGAACGAGAAGTCGCACCTTCAACTATCAGTAAATCACGGTTTTCCCAGATACTTTTCAATTTTTCAAATTGAGTTTTAGCTTGACTCTTGTCTTCAAAATCGATATAAGGGCGAGATACAAAGGTTGAGCCATACCATGAATTACTACATAGTTCTCTGTAAAAATCCATATAATGATCCATGTGATCTTTCCAAAATGGAATTGCCCAAGATGTAAACCTGAAACGATCTGTAAAGGCATCAGGAAGGCACACAACTAATTCTTCTCTACTTTCCTGTCCGATGATATCTCTCATAATCGAGACCAAATCTTCATCATAATCCTGATATGGAATCGAATGCCCTGCAAGCATATTAATTTCTCCATCCCCAAAACGAACCAAAGAAGACTTGTTCTCAATAATATAATCTAAGGTTTCATCTATCCCTTTTACTTGAATCGGATCCAGCTGTTTCCCTAGAATTTCATTATTTATTAATTTCTGTAAATCAGCCAACATTCTTTCAGGATGTTCACTTGAATACAATCTTTGACCATTATTCCCATTTTGAGATTTATAAAAAGCTAGTATCGGTTTAGATAGACGAGTCATTTCTTCAACAATATCAGCCGTTGAACTCACCAAATTGATATCTAAGTAAGCATCCATATTTTCTTTCAATTCTTCTAACTTATCTCTTGAAATTGCTGGATAAAGTTGAATATTGGGATAACGATTAGATAAATCATATAATTTTGGCCCCATACTTGTCCAAGCTGCAACTTGAAAAACAACATTGGGTAGCTGTTCAGCCAAGTAATCCAGTTGTTCAATATTCTGAGAAGCAGTAAATGTTAAGCAAGTTAAACTTGGAACTTGTCGAAAACAGGTAAGATGACCATTTTTCTTAAGATCTTTAATTGCATCAATCATAAATGAAACTTTCCCATTTTCAAAAACGATTTGTCCCAAATTTCCATGATGAGTCGATTGAAAAGTTAATAGCCTTTTATCCTGTTCCTTCAAAGATTTTAAAAAGTTCTCATCTGCACTACCATAATTGATATCCAAATATAGATTTGTTGACTTTTTCAACTTATCTAAGACTGGAGGAACAATCTGTGGATGCAATCTCACATTATCATATACAGCTAATTTTGTTAATTCATCACCCATATCTGTCCAAGCAGCGATATGAAATACCACATCTGGTAAAGCTGTGACTAGCTCTTCTATTCCTTCTAAATTTTGGGAGTTTGTCAAAGTTAAACAAGAAAATTCCTTATCTAAAGACGATGATAGTTCAAAATCTCCTAAATGATGTTGTAAGACTTTAGTCCATTCCAAATCATGAAATTCCCACCATAAATCACGGTAGCGGTTAGCTATCAAAGTAGTCCAAGGCTTTCTATAGGAAACAAAATGTATGATGCTAGGGGATACTAATTCATTAAAATAATTTTCCCATTTATTATAAAAAGCAGTTACATCATGACCTACTTGAAGGTTGTATCCTCTGTCTAGCTCTAACCATCTATTAGAGCAAACTTGATTCAGAATCGTTTGATCACCGTTAAAATTTTCAAATTTCCCTTCATCCACTTCTTTTAATGTAACTATTGATTGTTCAATTAGTCGCTCTTTTAATTTCTCCTGACGCCATTTTTTGTTATTGATCAGCATCACTCCTGCATTAAATGTGACACCATCCGTATCCCAAGCAGCTGCTAATAAATATTCATAAAAGTCAATCTCAAATAATGGTTCCAAAGATTGATTTACAATTAAATCACTGTCCAAATATAAAACTTTATCCTCAGAAATATAATCTGGTATAAAGTATCTGGCATAAGTCATTGGACTTATATACTCCCGAGTTTCCCAACCTTGAAATACAGCTTGCTCTGGCAACTTTACATCAATAATATCACTACCTAACATACGAGCAATTTTTCGTGGTTTTCGAAACCAATCTGGCATAATATCTTGATTTAAAATATAAATCTTAACGTCTCTATTGTGGTATAGAATAGATTTTATGGTTGTTTCTAACTGCGTGGTGTAATTGCGATCACCAGCTAATACAATTGTTTTATTCATCTCATTCCCTTAATCAATTCCCAAGTGATAGATTGCATCTACCAATAACTTTTTAGTGAAATAACCCTCTTTTAGCAAATAACTAAAGGTCTTTATACGATTCGTCATTTCTTGATATTCTTGTAGATTCATTTTCTCAACTATCTCATGAACCTCTTCTAAGCTATCTGCCACAAAGCCCAAGCCCTGATCTACTATAAATTTAGAAGTTGATAGGCTACTTGGTACAATGACTGGTATCCCAGCTGTCAGATAGGTACTAACCTTATGAGATATATTCAGGGTGTAATATTGGTTGCTTTCTCCATCATTTTGATGCGTTCCCCAGACAAGACCAAATCCACCTTTTGATAATTCTAGCAATAGTTCCTCGTCTTTTTTCCATCCTTCAATACTAAGATTTCTAGCACTAGAACCGATCTCCCCTTTATTTGAAAATACTCTTAAAGGCGTATCTTGAGACCAATTTTGTAAGTCTGGAAAACGCTCTAAACTTCCAGCAAAAAAGAGTTCTTTTTTAAACTCTGGGGTATATAAGGATAAATCATGAGGATGATCCCACATACCTTGAACGAGGATTTTCTTAGTTGTCAAGCCTTCTTCCATCAAGCGTTCTTTCATCCTCTCTGATGGGACGATTAAAACATCTGATAGATTATACATATACATATATTCCTTCATAAGATAATAGTTACTATCAAACATGAGAGGAACAACATCATGGATAAAGCAAATAATTTTCACCTGCATATCCTTCAACTTATCAAACAAGACTCGATCAAACTCAAAGCCATTCCAAGTAGGAGACTGAAAGACTAAGATATCACCAATAGAAATACTGGCCATAATCCCATCCAGACGCTTATTCATTTCAGAAGGGCTATCTGAAGCAATGTTGTAAAAATAAATACCAACCTCTCTAAACCCCAGTTGACTTGCTATTTTTTGTACAGCATTTTGGGCTAGAATAACAGTACTATCACCAGCCATACCGTATAAATTCGTTAAATGTAGTTTCATAAATACTTCCCTTTTAGATTCCCTTTTTTTAGAAAACAACATACCAACCACTCCACTATATAAACAGATTGTATTATTGTTTGATTTCGTTTCAGATTCTAACCTATTTCAAAGCTCCGTGTCTATATAGTATTTTAACCATAAATAGACAATTTTTTATGCCCAATTTACTCAACATTAGGAAGTCTTCTTATCTAAAAATTCTCGAATAGCTGCCGCCATCGTTTCTGGTTCATTTGCTAAAAAAACCTTACTTGTCCCAGTTGAATCATGATTGGTATTTTCAAAAGCATAAACAGGCTTATTTTGTTCTATTGCTCTATGAACAATGCCATCCACCTCTCCCCAATGGTTGATATCTAAATAAATATCTGATTTCTTCAACAAATCCTCAATAATATCACCATGATGAACATTTGTGTATATATTCACGTTTTCATAACGATTGAAACTTTCAAGATAATCCGAAATATTTGTTTTAGCTGCTATATGGAAAGCTACCTCTGGCAGATTCTGAACAAGATAGTCTAGGTTTTCTAAAGTATCTGAAGCTGTTAAAGTAAAAACATGAAATTGGTGTTGGTTCCTAGGAATGATTTTTAAATCCTCCTGAGAAGTAACGATAGAATTAGCTGGTATATCTTTATAAATTAGGGCATTTGCTCCAATAATGACATTATCTCCAATCGTAACCCCTTTTAAAATGACAACATTAGTTCCAATCCAACAATTTTTTCCTATCGTTATTTTGTCAGCAGTAAATTGAATTTTTTCGATATGGTAATTTGAGTATTTATGATTATGGTCAAAAATCCTTACCCCATCTCCAAACATGGTATCCTTACCAATTTCAATTTCTTTACCACAACGAATCGTACAATGATCATTAAAGAAAACTCTATTTCCTAGTGTTAATTTAGCATTATTAGCTACTTCTAAACTTACAAATGAACGAAATGTAACATCTGTTCCTAATTCAATAGTACTAGTAGGAGAAATCTCTATATGATGAAAATCTCCTAATAATTTTACAGAATCTTTAAAATTCATGTTTTTTTACCACCTATATTATTTCCTAAACTTAGCTTACCTGATAAATCCATTATCCTCTATCATAAAATTCAATAATTTCACAAATTAGAGTTGGGAGATTATCAACTCCTAAGACGATTACTTTTTAATTTTAATCTTCTATGAATTCCAAATGAGTCCTTGATATATTTTCAAAAAATTTAAATTTTCTAAGTCTCTATTATATTCTGTTTCTAATCTTTTCCAAATAGATATATTCAGCGATACAATATGATATAGCCATCCTATTTGTATATCAATATCCTCCATCATTTATTTCTCCGCTCGTATTTCTCCAACAGTCTATTCAAAATGTACTCTGTAATTATATAGGAATTCATGAGTATATAAACAACTTTTTGTACATAAGTACACTTTAAAATAAAACTTCAATCACAGAATCTGTACTACATAGAACTATCTTTTAAATATAGCACTTCTAAATAATTTAAATCTAAGACAAACAATCATCTGAATCAGCAAAGGTACTCAACTTCCAAACATTCAATACTTAAATTACGTACTAATTTTATTTTTCAAAATATTGTAAGCAAGAAACTTTAAAAACATACTTTCTACAAATATCAACAGAATTTTCTAGAGAAACACCATTTATTAACAAACATTCAAAATTTTGATAAGTTTACTTCATAATGTTTTTCAATCATTTTCTCAAACACTTCCCCATATTACAGATAGAAACTATAATACTAATTAACTCTTAAAGCACTCTCACTACCTATATCTATCAAAAATAAAATTTCCTTTAACCAACGTACAGTCTCTGTATCTTCTAAATCGTATTTTATCTGTTCCTCTATCCTATATTTTAAGTGAGTGATAAAATTTTCTACATAACTCTGCTTTTCCACTCCTCTGACTCCAAGAAAAGTAAGAAAGTTAAGACGTTGTTGAATATCACTACGAATCGCTTCCGAATCATAAATTCTTAAATTACCCGTACGATATATATACGTATCCCTATTTACATAAACAACTTTATTCGAAAACAAATAAACTTTATACCAAAATTCCATATCTTCCGATAAAGTAGTTACCTCATTAAATTTAAAATCACCCAACAAACTTCTATCCACTAATTTACAAGTAGAATATCCATATGAATAATCATACCTCTCTAATAGTGGAAGTTCTGATATAAATTCTTCCTGATTAAAAACTCGTTTTTCGTATCCTCTTTGATAAGAATGGACATAATAACAATTATCAGCCACATTAAATTGTTTATAAGTAGAGACAGCTAAATCTGCTTTTTCATCTACCAAAGCTCTATACAGAACCTCCAAATAATCTGATTCCACCCAATCATCCGGATCTATAAAAGTAATGTACGCCCCCCCCGAACGTTCAATACCTAGATTTCGAGCCGAAGAAACTCCACCATTTTCCTTTTCAAAATATTTGAAACGAGAATCCTTATCAACATATTCTCTACAAATATCAGCAGAGTTATCTGGTGAACCATCGTTGATTAATAAACACTCAAATTGTTCATAACTCTGACTTAGAATACTATTTAAACATGGTCGTAAATATTTTTCAACATTGTAGATAGGGACTACAATACTAATTAACTCTTGTGTCAATTACTTAAATCTCCTCCTAACAAAAACAAACTTTCTTTTAGCCATTGAACCGTTTCGTGAGTTTCTCCCACTTCTTCTAATAATTTCATCTTAGAAACATTCATGAAGCGCATATATTCAGATAGATGATTCGTTATATCCATTCCTCTAGCAGCAAGCATCGCCAGAAAAATGAGACGTTGTTCAACATTACTTCGAATATTTTCTGCTTCATAATACTTTGAATGATCATTACTAGTTCGGTAGATATAAGTATCTTTATTTTCATAAACAATTTTCTTAGATATTAAAAATACTTTGCTCCAAAACTCCATATCTTCACCATAACCAGTAGAGAGATTGAAACGAATATATTCTAGTATATTTCTAGTAATCAATTTGCAACTAACAAAATTATAGGTACTATCATATCCGCGCAACAAAGGTAGAGAATCAATTAATTCTACATTTGTAAAAACTTTTCTATCATATCCTCTCTGAAAAGAATGAACGTAGACGCAATTATCATCCACATTAAATTGTTTATAAGTAGAGACAGCTATATCTGCTTTTTCATCTACTAAAGCTCTGTACAGCACTTCTAAATAATCTGATTCCACCCAATCATCCGGATCTATAAAAGTAATGTACGCCCCCCCCGAACGTTCAATACCTAGATTTCGAGCTGAAGAGACTCCACCATTTTCCTTTTCAAAATATTTGAAACGAGAATCCTTATCAACATATTCTCTACAAATATCAGCAGAGTTATCTGGTGAGCCATCATTGACTAATAAACACTCAAATTGTTCATAACTCTGATTCATAATACTATCTAAACATTGTCGTAAATATTTTTCAACATTGTAAATTGGAATTATAATACTGATTAATTCATTCCCCATATACTGACCACCTAGACTTTATTTTCTATTTATTCTCTTCTCTTTACACAAAGATTACCATCATTATAAACCACACTATTTGCCGGAACATCATTGCGTATGAGACAACCGGCTCCGATAATGGTATTGTCCCCAATAGTCACTCCTTTTAAAATCGTGACATTACTTCCTATCCAACAGTCTCTTCCAACTCTAATCGGAGCCGTAGTCCACTGCCACTTTTCGATTTTTTCGGCAGTATAAACATGGTCGTGATCATAAAAACGAACCCCTTCCCCCATCATGGTTCCTTTTCCAATTTCAATTCTTTCCATACAGTTGAAACTACAAGAGTTATTGATGAAGATACCATCATGCAGTATTAACTTCCCAGAAGGAAGACGAAAATTTTCAAAATTTCTACAGACAACGTTAGAACCTACCACGAAGCTAGCCTTATCCTCTATTTGAAACACATTCCAAGTCCCATCTTGGATGATTTTTTCTTGATGATTGACTCCCACGCTGACTTCATTCAGATACTCTCTCACTCTAGAAACCAATTTATCCAGGTTACTTGATAGAAAAACCTCTTGTCCTTGATTTCCATGGACTGTATTATCAAATGCAAAGACAGGTTTCCCAGCCTGTACAAACCTTGATACAATAGCATCCACTTCTTGAAAATGATTGATATCTAATAAAAAGTCACACGTATCGACTAGAAAGTTTAGCTGTTCTTCATTTGTAACTGTTAGGAGCCGGACATTGTATTTAGTTTCTAAACTACGGATTTTCTCGGAAAACTGGACAGGAGCCGCAATATGAAAACAGATGTCCGGCAAGTTGTCTAGGAGATAATCTAACTGCTCAATCTGATCACTGACAGTCAAAATCAAGGCATCGCCTAGTATAGTTCTTTTCTTCATTAGCTTATTTCTCTTAATTTCTCAATCATTTCTTGAACTTGTTCTACTTTGTAGGTTATTTGTCCAACCTCACGATATTTTGTATTTTCAAAAGCTAAAATCAACTTCCCTCTTTCTGAAAATTGATCTAACATTTCCTCTGTTTTTTCACCATGATTAATATCTAAAAGTACCTGACTAGTCTCAATCAATTCTTGATCTAGTTCTACTAAATAATTAATTCCAGCATAAACAGTTACATTTGGATAGACCAACAATTGTTTCAAACGATCACTGACCATAACTCTAGCAGCAATCTTAAATTGAATATTGGGCAAGGATTGAATCAATGTATCAATTTGTTCAATCTGATCTGAAGACGTATAAATTAAACAAGTAAGCCGCTCTCTGATAGGATAGATATGTGATTTTTGTAATGGGTGTAAATGATGATTTTTTTCTAACTCTGTCCATTCAAGGCTATGATAATACCACCAAACATCACGATAGGTCTGCGCGGCTAAATCAAACCACGGTTTTCTATGTGAGAGATAGTGGATAATACCAGGATAATCTTGACCTGCTGGTAACTCATAGTCTGTGAATTGCTTATGAATCACAACATGGTTATTATCAAATTCCATCTCTATCCATCTATTTTCAAAGAGCATATTTAAAATACTCTGATCTGCTTGATCCACCTTATCATGCCACTCATTTGTCAAATCTATCAAGCGTTGGGACATATTTTCTTGTTTCCACAAACGATTGTTGATTAGTAAAACACCCGCATTGAACATTTCCCTACCGTAGTATACTCTTCCTCCATAATCTCGAACAGCTGCTAATGGATTATCTTGCAAATCTGTTTCAAACAAATTATCCAAATTTTTAGTTACCACTAAATCGCAGTCCAAATAAAGAGCTTTATCTTCTTTCACGAAGTCAGCTACAAAATAACGCAAAAAAACAGTGTAACTAATATCAGTTTTATATCGCAAAATTTGCTCAGATGTAACCCTGCAATTAATAATTTCTGAATCAAACTTTTCTAATCGTTTATTTAATTGTTTCAACCATTCATTAGGAAAATCACTATTAATCAGATAGAAACGAATGGAACGATTGTGATAGCAAATAGACTTGATAGTCGTTAAAACTTGGTCCACATAGCCATAGTTTGCTGCTAGTACAATGGCTTTCTTTTCCCTTTGTTCCTGTCTTGATAACTGATTTAAAAGAGTTCTTTTCATTTCAAACTCTTTATACGTTGCTGTATCGGATAAACCACTAGCTTGACCGTTCGCGAGACTGACTTCCAACATCTGACGATAAACTGCCAAGTGCTTCTCAAGAGGATAACCCATATTAGCTAGTAGAGTAATACGCTCAGACATAGCATCAACTAAAGCATGCATCCACTTTTCTGTCCAAATTCTGGAACTACTTCCTTCTCTTTGGCGATAAGCATATAAGCCTTTATTCAAATAAATTGTCTTCTCAGCAAGTAAGTAAATCTTTTGATTGAGATAACCATCTTCTCCTAACTTACCTACCTCAAAACGTAAGTCTTCAAATAGGCCTGCCTTATAAAGTTTTCCAGCAACACAAATCAAAGCAAAATTTTTCATTTGTTTTGATTCATATAAATTTTCAAAAATAGAGACATTATCATATACCTTCTCATGATAGGAATCCCCGAATATATGGAAATAGAATACCCCCTCCTGTTCATCATAAGAGTAATAATTTCCAACTGCTATATCTGCACAATACTCAAGTAATTTCTTATATAAAACTTCTATATAATTCGGTTCTACCCAATCGTCTGAATCAACAAAGGTCACATAAGATCCTGTCATTCGATCCAAGCCCATATTCCGTGCTTCCGATTGACCACCATTTTCTTTTTCAATATAAATAATCCGATTATCTTTTTGTGCATACTCTTGACAAATCACGCCCGAATTATCTGTAGAGCCATCATTGATAACGATAATTTCAAGATTTTTATAAGTTTGATTAATTAAACTATCCAAACATTGTCGCAAATAATTCTCAACATTGTAGATTGGAACTATAATACTAATTAATTCATTTTCCATATAATCATTCCCTAGAATATCTATTTTTAGCTACGTTCTTTTACAAGTACATTCCCATCATTATAAACCATACTGTTTGATGGAATATCATTGTGTATGAGACAACCTGTTCCGATAATGGTATTATCCCCAATAGTCACTCCTTTTAAAATCGTGACATTACTTCCTATCCAGCACTCTCTTCCAATTCTTATTGGCGCTGTGGTCCACTGCCATTTTTCAATTTTTTCAGCGGTATAAACATGGTCGTGATCATAAAAACGAACACCTTCCCCCATCATAGTTCCGTTTCCGACTTCAATTCTTTCCATACAGTTAAAACTACAAGAATTATTGATGAAGACACCATCATTCAATACCAACTTGCCAGAAGAAACATTAAAATTTTCAAAATTTCTACAAATAACATTGCTTCCGACAATTAAATCTGCTTTATTATTAATTTGAAATACATTCCAAGTCCCATCTTGGATGATTTTCTCTTGATGATTGATGCCTACTCTGACTTCATTCAGATACTCTCTCACTCTCGAAACCAGTTTATCTGGATTACTTGACGAAAAGACTTCTTGACCTTGATTGCCATGGACTGTATTGTCAAAAGCGAAGACAGGTTTCCTAGTCTGAACAAACTTGGAAACAATAGAATCAACTTCTTGAAAATGATTAATATCTAGTAGGAAATCACACATATTCACTAGAAAATCAATTTGCTGTTCAGTTGTAACTGTCCTGAGACGAACATTATATTTAGTTTCTAAACTACGGATTTTATCCGAAAACTGTACAGGAGCGGCAATATGAAAACAGATGTTTGACAAGTTTTCTAGGAGATAATCCAACTGTTCAATCTGATCACTAACCGTCAAAATCAGAGCATCTTCTAATAGATGTTTTTCCTTCATTTGCTTATTTCTCTTAATTTTTCAATCATTGCTTGAACTTGGTCAACAGCATATACTTCCTGACCCGCTTCGTAGGATTTGGTGTTTTCAAAGGTTAAAATGGGCTTCCCAAGTCTTGCAAATTGATTTAAAATCTCTTCTGTTTTTTCACCATAATTAATATCTAAAAGTACTTGGCTCGTTTCTACCAACTCATAATCAACATCTACCAAATAGTGAATCCCGTTAAAAATGGTCACATTTGGATAAACTGTCAACTGTGCTAATTTATCACTGACTATGACTCTAGCTGCTATCTTAAACTGAATGGCTGGTAAGGATTGAATCAATGTTTCAATTTGCTCAATATGGTCTGAAGCTGTATAAATGAGACAAGTGAACGGTTCCTTTATAGGATAACGGTGAGATTTTTGTAATGGGTGTAAATGATAATTTTTTCCTAACTCTGTCCATTCAAGGCCATGGTAGTACCACCAAACATCACGATAGGTTTGAGCCGCCAAGTCCTTCCACGGTTTCCTATGAGAAAGATAATGAATAATACCAGGATAATCCTGACCTGCAGGTAATTGATAATCAGTGAACTGTTTATGAATGACAATATGATTATAATCAAAGTCCAATTCTAACCATTTATTTTCAAAGAGCATATTTAAAATACTTTGATCAGCCTGATCGACCTTATCATGCCATTCATTGGTTAGGTCAATTAGCTTTTGCGTCATATTCTCTTGTTTCCAAAAAACATTATGAATCAAGAGAACACCTGCATTAAACATTTCTCGACCGAAATAGGCTCTGCCCCCGAAATCTCGAACAGCAGCCAGAGGATAATCTTGTAAGTCTGTAGCAAACAAATCATCCAGATTTTTCGTTACAACTAAATCACAGTCCAAGTAGAGGACCTTGTCTTCTTGCACGAAATCAGCTATGAAATAGCGTAAAAAAACTGTGTAACTAATATCCGTTTTATAACGCGAAATTTGTTCAGAAGTCACCCGACAATTGATAATTTCTGAATCAAACTTCTCCAAGCGCTTATTTAATTGTTTCATCCACTCATTAGGAAAATCACTATTAATCAAATAAAAACGGATTGAGCGATTATGATAGCAAATAGACTTTATAGTCGTCATGACCTGATCTACATAAGCATAATTTGCTGCTAACACAATAGCCTTCTTTTCCTTTTGCTCCTGTATTGACAACTGATTTAAAAGAGTTCTTTTCATTTCAAACTCTTTATAAGACTGTGTATCTGAAAGTCCATGAATTTGGCCATTATAAAGTACCCAATCCAACATTTGACGATAATGTGCCAAGTGTTGTTCTAAAGGATAACCTAGACTAGCTAATAAGGTAATGCGTTCAGACATAGCATACACTAAGGCTTGCATCCACTTTTCTGTCCAATGTTTGGACAGACTATTTTTTCTAACTCGATATGAATAAATTCCTCTATTTATATAAATAATCTTCTCAGATAATAAATAAATCTTTTGATTGAGGTAACCATCCTCTCCTAATTTACCTATATCAAAGCGTAACCACTCGAACAATCTTGCTCTATAGAGTTTGCCCCAAGCAGATATCAAAGCAAAACTCTTCATTTCTTGAGATTCATACAAGTTCTCAAAGATAGAAACATTGTCATACACTTTCTCATAATAGGAGTCTCCCAATATATGGAAGTAGAACATTCCTTCGCTTTCGTTGAAAGAATAGTAATTCCCAACGGCAATATCTGCATGATACTCAATTAATTTATTATATAGAACTTCTACATAATCCGACTCAACCCAATCATCTGAATCAATAAAAGTTACATAGGAACCAGTCATTTTGTCCAGACCTACATTTCTCGCATCTGATAAACCACCATTTTCTTTTTCAATGTAAATAATTCGATTATCTTTGCGTGCATACTCTTGACAAATTATTCCTGAATTATCTGTAGAGCCATCGTTGACAACAATAATTTCAAGATTTTTATATGTTTGTTTTATGATACTATCTAAACATTTATTCAGGTAATGTTCAACATTATAAACTGGCACAATTACCGTAATTTTTTCATTCATGAGCTCGTTCTCCTTTCCTACTATTATAACATTTTTTTGCTATTTTTTAAGCTATTAAGGAAGTTCCAAATTAAAAAAATATATTTATTTCATTGATAGAATCGCTCATACCGCACTAAATTATAATTACTCTCTGGATTCAATAATCATGCAAAACACAAGTTAAATAACTTAAAATATTTAGCGTTATAATCTTACTGCAGTTACACAATAACATTTTCGAATGATCAACCCTAAAGATAAATTTTTAATTCGTCTCAGACATCTAAAAAATGACTCGTCTATCTGCATATCAAGTATCTTTTAGGAATCTATTAATGTAAATAATACTCAATGAAAATCAAAGAGCAAACTAGAAATCTAGCCGCAGGTTGCTCAAAGTACAGCTTTGAGGTTGTAGATAGAGAGACTGGGCAAAAAGTCTTTTAAATTAGAAAATTTGCTTTATTTTCTCCTCAAATTGAGTTTTTTCCAGTATCAACCCTACGCACAGTGAGGCGACGCTGACGTGATTTAAATTTCATTTTCGAAAAGTATAACCTTATTATTTTAGAATAGCTATCTGATAAACGCAAAAAGCAACACACATCAATAATTAGATAACATTCTAATTTTTGAGTATAGGTCACTTTTTCTATCTAAAAACATCCACCAAAAATAGAGAAAAATCAATTTATAAAATGTGTCTTCCTAACCTTCAAAATATTTAGCTACAATTGCTTTTTTGACCAAAATTTGTTGATAAGATTCCACATCTCCATGTTTAAGAGTTTCTTCTTCATGAATAGATAATCGCCATTTATAAGCTTGAATTTCCCTATCCAATAACTCCTGAGGAGCTCCAATTAATTGGAGAATAGTCATACGTTCTTCAATACTCTTTAAGGGATATACATCTGCAAGATTGACTGTCCTTGTAACACTTGTAGAACGTTTTCTATGGATATAAATAGCCTTATTCATAAAAGCAATTTTATCTGCCTGAAGATAAACTTTATAAGTTGTGTAATCATCCTCTACACTTTTATCCGTTGGATATACAATATCTTTAAACAACTCCGTCTTGTATAACTTCGCCCACGGAACTGTAAAGCATTGACTGAGATTATACTTACTGTCATATTGATGGCAAAACCATTCAAATGGCGTATAAGTCTTCTCAAAATAACCATCTGCTCCTACATGAATCAAAAAACTAGATTGATCATCCAAAAATTGAGTAAAGTTTCCGATTGCAATATCTGCATCTGTTTTTTTCAATAAATCATAAAGATTTTGAATATGATCCAACTCCAACCAGTCATCATTATCTACAAAAACGATATAATCCCCAGTTACAACTTCCAAGGCACGATTGCGGCTAGAAGAAACTCCACCGTTTCTTTTATGATAGACTTTGACACGTGTATCTTGATTTTGATAACGTTGACAGATTGCGGCTGAACCATCTGTTGAGCCATCATTAATCAAAATAATTTCAAGATTTTGATAGGTTTGTTGAACGATACTATCCAAGCATTTTTCAAGATATAGTTCTGACATATAAACAGGAACAATAACACTTATTTTTTCCATCATTTTAATCATATACTCCTTTTCTGGTGCAATATATAAAAAACAAAGTCGATTTCAGTACAGTACGCATTTTTTAATATATGCCCTAAATCAATTCTAATATTTCTGATAACGGTTTAGTCACATTTAACTTCCCCAGCATTTTGTAAGTATTCTTTTATAAATCCTGATATATCCTTACTCATGATTTTATCCAATCGTTCAGAAATAATGTCTTCTGGCCAATTCCACCACGCAATTTCTAACATTTGTTCACGGAAAGTAGGCTCTGCGATACGATAACGAATCACTTTGGCTGGATTGCCTCCTACAACAGCATATGGTTCTACATCCTTGGTCACCAGAGCCCCTGCTGCTATGACTGCACCATCTCCAATAGTTACCCCAGCCATGATTTGAGCATTGTTTCCAATCCAAACATCATTACCAACTCGAGTTGGACTTTTCAAAATATGATCATCAGTCATCTGCAATGACTCATCCGTATAAAATACCTCTAAACTCTTGAATGGATAGGTTGTAATCAACTCTAAATCATGATTTGCAGTTATAAATTGAACATTATGCCCAATAGAACAATAATCACCAATTATAACCTGACCTCCATGATCATAGTCAATTAATTGTGGAATGCCATACGTATGTTTCCCTACTATTAAGGCTCCGTAATCAATCAAATAACGACAAGTATATTTTGTCAGGTAATCAAATAAGTCTGGACGCGAATCATATATTCGTATTTATAAGGGAATCGTTTCCTGATGTAATCCTTCCCAGTAGGAATGACCTACTTCTTCATAGCAACACTCAAAAACTGCTGTTAGTTGCTCTGACTTAGAATATAATTTAAGTTTGTGATCTTCTAATTTCCAAAACCGCTCATTATCATGACCTGCTCCACCAATATCTCTAATCTGACCATCAGGTAAGAATTGAAAATAACGTTGGTGTTGCTTATTTTTATGTGAAAATAAACAGAATTTTCCAGATAGCAATTAAAACTTCCCCCTCCAACTAAATTGACTATATCTATCAGTTCACCTACAATTTGAATAAGTAGTCATCTAACGAAAACTTTATACAAATTTAGTGTTATTTACCCTTCGTATAGAGAGACTATATAGTGTTCTCTTGTTATATACATCTTACCACAAATACTCTTATAATAAAAGTAACTTACATAAAAATATCAAGGCTATCCCAGAATTGAAAATTAATAAATTTACATACAATTAACGAATTGGAAAGATAATCATATACGATTCAAAGTCATGCCGATAGAGTTTTATTCCTTCAAGGATATTAATCAACAAGTAAAATGAGGTCTTAAAGTCTTGTTTACCATAGGTTACAATCGTACAGGAAAAATACGAATACAACTATCGATCATTAGTGGACATTTACGACGAAATAATGCAAAAAATCCCCTGGATGAGTTTTCATCCAAGGGATTTTTCATAAATCGAGATAATAATACTTTCTATGTATTTTTAATCCGATTATTCTTCGTCATCACGTTTACGGCGTTTCGCAAACAGACCTAGACCAGTCACGGCTGCCAAAGCTCCAAGGAGTACAGATGATTTGGAAGCTTCTGTACCTGTATTTGGCAATTGCTGTCTTGACTTACCTGCTGATTCTGATGGTGTTTCAGAAGATAATGTGTTTGCTGATGCCGATACGCTGGCTGAAGCTGACGCACTTGTTGATGCTGGTTCAGAGGCGCTTGTTGACGCTGACGCACTTGTTGATGCTGATGTGCCTGGTTTAACGATGTCATTTCCTGCATTTGGTTTCGTTACATCTTTTTCTGTCTTAGTCAAGTCTACGCCTGGGATAACTGCTGTCTTACCTGATGGTGTTGTGACTGTTGCGTTACCCTTGTTATCTACTACTACTGTAGAGCCTGGGTTGACTGCTTTGACCTTGTCCTCAATCACTTTCTTCTCTTCTGGAGTTAAAGCG
>NZ_AEDU01000033.1 GCF_000148525.1 Streptococcus mitis SK564 | reverse complement strand
GCTGTACTTTGAGTAGCCTGCGGCTAGTTTGCTCTTTGATTTTCATTGAGTATGAAACTAAATCTCAAACACTTAGTCCCTTTATTATACTGCAAGAAGATATAGTTTTCAATTATACTTTTTCTCTAACTAGCTATAGTCTATTTTTATATCCTAATGTAGAGAAAACAGCCCTAGGGACTGTTTTTCATTAATAATGCATCAGAACTTTGTAATCGTAGTCACCGATTTTTTCACGACCGTTCAATTCATCCAATTCAACAAGGAAGGCACAACCTGCTACAACACCACCAAGTTTTTCAATCATCTCGATAGTAGCCTTAACAGTTCCACCTGTTGCCAAGAGGTCATCTACGATAAGAACACGTTGACCTGGCTTGATAGCGTCAGCATGCATAGTCAAGGTATCAACACCGTACTCTTTTTCATAGTCAGCAGAAATGACTTCGCGTGGCAATTTACCTGGTTTACGAACAGGTGCAAAACCAATTCCCAACTCAAAGGCAACTGGACAGCCCACGATAAAACCACGAGCCTCAGGACCTACAATCATGTCTATTTTCTTGTCAGTAGCATACTGAACAATTTCACGAACAGCGTAGCTATAAGCATTCCCATCAGCCATCAAAGGACTAATATCACGGAAGGTAATTCCTTCCTTTGGATAATTTTCAATTGTTGCAATATAATCTTTTAAATTCATCTTTTTCTTTCTTTCAAAGTTTTTACTCTCTATTATAGCATATTTTTTAAGAAAGAAAAAAGGAAAAGTTAACTTCAATGATTATCTAACGTTTTGACGATTTATAACTAGCCATCGCAATAAAGCCCAATTTCTTTTTATTCTTAGCAAACATTTTATACATCGTTAAAAACTGCTTTCTATTCTCCTTTTTACAAGCATTTACACAAATTTTCAAAGTTCCTAGCCAACCTTCGTCATAAATCATACCTGATAATTTCATTAATGTCATTTCACCAGTCAATACTTTCACATCACGATAACCCGATTCTATCATCACTTGCTCCCAACCATCTTGGGTTAAAGGACCTACATTTACATGAATTGCTTGCGACAATTCCTGTCTGACAGACTCTTTAGCTTCCTTAAGAAGTACATCATGTGTCAGGAGAAGACCTTCAGGTTTTAAAACCCTTAGATATTCCATTACACATTTTTTCTTAGCTTGATCGGCTTGCATAGTCAGCATAGCTTCATTTATAACAATATCAAAACTAGCATCTTCATAAGGAAGTTTCATTGCATTAGCTCTTTCAAAACTGATTAAATGAGCAACACCTGCCGTTTCAGCAGATTTTTTAGCCACTTCTAAAGCTTGAGCATCCATATCAACAGCAGTTATCTTACAACCAAAACGCTGTGCCAACTCAATTGCTGTAGTTCCCCTATTACACGCAACCTCTAGTATTCTCTTTTCTTTTGAAAATCCTCCTTCCGCAATTAACCAATCTGTAGCACGTTTTCCACCTGGACGTAAGCGTTTTTTCCCCAGTTTTGCTAAAAACTTATGACCTGCTTCTGACATTTGAACACCTCTGTTTTTTCTTCATTATAACATAAAACGATATTATCTGACAATTCTAATCTATTATTTGATAAACTAGAATCAAAAGCATACAAACCACCATGACTATAGCATAAATTTATTATTACCTCTCTAGTTCGAATTCAACTCCTCCCATCATTTACACATTCAGGTTACGACTATTTTTGTACTTTGGAATTGCTCTCATCTTCATCCATTATACGAACCTCCACCTTCCTGTTCGTAGAGCCACGATTCTCAGTCTGCCGATTCTTATTTCCAGCGTCAGACTGAGAATCGCTAAAAGCTTCATTAGTAAGTGGTACACACAAATAATACTCAATGGAAATCAAAGAGCAAACTAGGAAGCTAGCTGCATACTGTACTTGAGTACGGCAAGGCAAAGCTAACGTGGTTTGAAGAGTATTACAAATCCAGATATACGACATGCCCGTCGTACATCAAAAAAGCGAGCACTTTCGTACTCGTTCTCTCTGTATAAACTACTGATTAAAGTGAGTTTACATCAACTTTGATACCAACACCTTGAGTAGTGGTGATAGTCAAGTTTGTTACATAAGTTCCTTTAGCTGTAGCTGGTTTTGCTTTTTGGATTGTTTCGTTGAAAGCTTTGAAGTTTTCAACCAATTTTTCAGCTTCAAATGATACTTTACCGATGATTGCTTGAACGTTACCTGCACGGTCAGCACGGTAAGTGATTTTACCACCTTTAGACTCTTCAACTGCTTTAGCAACATCCATTGTTACAGTACCAGTTTTAGGGTTTGGCATCAAGTTACGTGGTCCAAGGACACGTCCAAGACGTCCAACAAGAGCCATCATGTCAGGTGTAGCGATAACTACGTCGAAGTCCAACCAACCATCGTTGATTTTAGCAACAAGGTCATCTTCACCAACAAAGTCTGCACCAGCAGCTTTTGCTTCTTCAGCTTTTGCACCGCGTGCGAAAACAAGAACGCGTGAAGTTTTACCAGTACCGTTTGGCAATACCATTGCTCCACGGATTTGTTGGTCAGCTTTTTTAACGTCGATATTCAAGTTGTAAGCAACTTCTACAGTTGCGTCAAATTTTGCAAAGTTTGTTTCTTTTGCAAGTGCCACAGCTTCTTCTACGCTGTATGCTTTTGTGCTGTCGATTTTCTCAAGAGCAGCACGAAGTTGTTTGCTTTTTTTAGCCATTTTCTATTCTCCTTGTAAGTGGTTCAATCGATTTTCATCTCCCACGTCACTCCTCGAAATGATGAAGTCTTGCGGGTTTTCAGTCTATTAGATTCTTTTCCTATTTCATTAAGCTCCCTTGCTGTACCCAAGTACAAGCTTCAGTCACTTGCTTAGTATAAAAAGCAACTAATAGACTGCTGTGAGATTTTCTACTGTGTTATTGATTAGTCAACAACAGTGAATCCCATAGAACGAGCAGTACCTTCAATCATACGCATTGCAGACTCTACGTTTGCTGCGTTCAAATCTGGCATCTTAGTTTCTGCAATTTCTTGTACTTGCGCACGAGTAACTGTAGCAACTTTAGTTTTGTTAGGTGTACCTGATCCTTTTTCAACACCTGCAGCTTTTTTCAAAAGAACAGCAGCTGGTGGTGTTTTAGTGATGAAAGTAAATGATTTATCTTCGTAAACTGAGATAACAACTGGAATGATCATACCAGCTTGGTCAGCTGTACGAGCGTTGAACTCTTTTGTGAATCCCATGATATTGATACCAGCTTGACCAAGAGCAGGTCCAACCGGTGGAGCTGGTGTAGCTTTACCAGCAGGGATTTGCAATTTTACAAGTTTTTCGACTTTTTTAGCCATTTTTAAATCCTCCTTTGTGGTTTTGGCGGTAATTAGAGATTTTTACCTCCCACAAGTATGCTTTTTACATACCTATCTATTATACACTATTTATCTGGAATTGCAAGGGAAAAGTTTATTTTTTATACTCAATGAAAATCAAAGAGCAAACTAGGAAGCTAGCCGCAGGTTGCTCAAAACACTGTTTTGAGGTTGCAGATGGAAGCTGACGTGGTTTGAAGAGATTTTCGAAGAGTATTAATCGACGTAATCTCCGCCTTCAAAGCCGTAATACTCTTCCAAACTGAGACCACTTGCAGCTATTTCTTTTGCTTCTTTTCCGACATAACGAAGGTGCCATTCTTCAGCCATATAGCCTGTTTCCTTTTCCTTGACTTTGAGATAACGGACAACAAAGCCATAATCAGCCGCATGGTCCAAGAGCCATTGGGCCGCTTTTTCTTCTGTCACCAAATCACCATTTGTCCCAATCACATCAAAAGCCAAGCCTGTCTGGTGCTCGCTATAGCCAGGACGGGCAGAATAACGGTCAGCAGCTTCTTTCCCATCTTGATTGACATAATCTTGATAGAGCTTGGTCTGAGTTTCATAACTTCTAAAGCCACTGTAATGGTCGCTAATGGGGAAACCTGCCTCTTGCATAGCTTTGATGAGTTTGACCAACTCTGCCTTGGCTTTTGGATTTTCCCCTGGATTATAGTCTTTAGACAATGGATAGTGTTTGTTGGCTACGATGATTTCATCGTATTTCCCTTGGATGCTGTAGTAGTCTCCTTTGTTAACCACTTCTGCTTTTTTCTGGGCAGCTCCCTGAGATTTACTGCCGACTGCTCCATCAGCTTTAGCTGTTTGTTCTGTCTTAGCTGCGCCATCTTCATTTTTTGCTTTTTCTTGTGAACAAGCTGCTAGACTCAAGGCTAGCAAGGCTGTCAAGACTAGGTATCTTTTTTTCATCTTTACTCCTTTATTTCTAATAGTTTATCTACTTCTGATGATAAACATTCGACTAATCTTTTAATCTCATCAGGTTTTGATTGGCAGATTTCTGCTGTCATTTCTTCAAAGGGAACCCACCAGACTGGCCCACGCCCTTTGAGACCGTGACCCTTCATATCACCTCTTCGTCTAGGAAACAGATGCCAGTGAAGATGGGCATCGCCATTTCCTAGCAGTTCGATATTCATTTTCTCAGCAGCAAAGGCCTTGGCAACTGCCTCTTGGACTAAACTCATTTCTTCTAGAAAACGGAGTCTTGTCTCCTTTTTCAAATGGTGCAATTCGCTGACGTGTTCCTTGGCTAGAAAGAGACTATAGCCTGCAAAATACTGGTGGTCTCCAATCACAAGATAGCCTGTTTCCAACTCTTTGACAAAATAGGGATTTTCTCCCTTCTTGATGAGCTCAATTCTCTGACAAATAAGGCACATATTAGTCTACCAGTGCGCTCTTAAGATAGGCATCAACCATACGCTCCGTCGCGACAACTGAATCAATATGAGTACGCTCATAAGAATGACTAGACTCGATACCCGCGCCAAGGAGGGCGTGTTTGACCTCTGCCCCTGCGGACATGGCCGCTGAAGCGTCCGATCCATAAAATGGATAGATATCCAACTTGAATGGAATATCTTGCTCTTTCGCCAAGGTCACCAAGTGTTGACGGAAATCATAGTGATAAGGCCCTGAAGCATCCTTGACACAGATAGACACTGTGTACTCATCTGTTTGCTGGTCATCTCCCATAGCTCCCATATCCACAGCCAGATATTCGACTACCTGAGCAGGAATATTAGAGTTAGCACCGTGCCCCACTTCTTCAAAGACTGAGAAAGCAAAATGGGTTGTTACTGGCAACTCAATCTTCTCTTCCTTATAAATACGAAGCAGATTAAGCAAAATCGCTGCGCTAACCTTATCGTCCAAATGACGAGACTTGATAAAACCTGTCTCTGTCACGACGGTTCGTGGATCAAAGCTGATGAAATCACCAACTTCAATCCCCAAGGCACGAGTTTCTTTTTCACTAGTTACTTTGGCGTCCAAACGCACTTCCATATTGTCTTGCGTGCGTTCTGCAGTTCCTGCATCCTTGTAGACATGGCAAGAAGTTTGGTGGATGAGGATGGTTCCGGATACCTTATGACCTGTGCTAGCTACGTGAACAGTACAGTTTTCACCTTCAATCATGTTCCAAGGAAAACCACCGATACGATCTAGTTTGAGACGGCCGTCTGGTTTGACAGCACGGACAATGGCCCCCAGCGTATCCACATGGGCAGTCACATAGCGATGCTCTTCATCATTTTGACCTTTAATGGTCACATTGACACCACCCTTAGCTGTGCGAACCGGCTGGTAACCAAAACCTTCTATAGTCTTGACTAAATAGTCCGAAATCTCCCGAGTGAAGCCCGTTGGCGACGCAATGGCTGTCAGTTCTTTGATATATTCTACTGTTTGATTCATTTCTTCACCTCTTTTGCTACCTATTATAACACATTTATCATCGGATAAAAAAAGAAAATCACTCCTGCAGACTTTGCTACAAAAGTGATTTTAGTGATTATTCCATTTCAAAAACATCACTTTCTTGCTTGTTTGGTAGAACCAATGAGAGCAAGATTCCGACAATGGCTGGCACCAACCATGGGAGTGATGCCTTAGCAAAAGGAAGAGCGTTGACAAGATTTGCAAGAAACTCAACCTTAAATGAGCTTCCTAGTACGCTTGCAATGGCAATAGCTGTAACCACAGCAATTGTCAACTGCATACCTGGTTTTGAAAGAGCAACAAATTTGTTGACAATGACAATCATAACGATAGCAATCGTGATTGGGTACAAGATAACCAGTACTGGAATTGAGTACTTGATAATCGCATCAAGACCCAAATTGGCAATGGCAAATCCAATTAGGGTAAAGGCTGTCGCATAAACCTTGTAGCTGATTTGTGGGAAACGTTCATTAAAGAACTCAGCTGTTGACACAATCAAACCAACTGTTGTTGTGAAGCAGGTTACAGTAACCATAGCTGCAAGGAAGAGTTGGGCTGTTGAGCCAAAGATTTCTTGAGTAGCTTGTGACAAAATGTAAACACCTGGTGTTCCACCCTTCATCGCTTCAGCTGGTACTGGGAAATGATTTCCAAGGAAACCTAAACCGATGTAAAGAGCGCTGAAGGCAAGGGCAACAACGATACCAACCACCCAAATAGTCGAAATGTATTCTTTCTTACTTGAAAATCCAAGTTGTTTCAAGGTTTGAACTGCGATTACGCTAAAGGCAACTGAGGCAAGGGCGTCCAAGGTATTGTAACCTTCTAGGAAACCTGTACCAAAGGCAGAAGCTTGATAAGCAGCTGAAGCAGCTTGAGGACTTGTTCCACCGTATTTGAAAGCTCCCAGAACAACCAAGATAACGATCAAAATCGCAAAGACTGGCGTTAAAATACGGCCGATACGGTCCAAGATTTTTGATGGATTAAGCGAGATTAGATACGCTGCTGCAAAGTAAAGAACCGTAAAGACAATCAATCCAAGACCTTTATTTGCATCCGACAAAAGAGGGCTAATCCCTACTTCGTAAGCTGTTGTAGCTGTACGTGGGATAGCAAAGAATGGACCGATTGACAAGTAAAGAACTGAGAGGTAAAGAGTCGCAAACCAAGGCGCTATCTTTGTTGAAATCTCGTAGATATATCCTTTAGGATTTAGCGTTCCAATAATAAGAGTCAAGACGGCGATACCGACACCTGAAAAGACAAAACCTGCGATGGCAGGAAGAAAATGTTCTCCAGATAGAGCACCTAGAGAAGGCGGAAAAATCAAGTTCCCCGCACCAAAAAATATTCCAAACAGGAGTAAACCTGTTAGGGCACCTTTTTTAGCCATGAAAATCTCCTTCATATTTATAAAATACTGACCTAGTATATCATGAATAGGAGTATGAAAAAAGCTTCACGAAGTAAATATTGAATGTTTTCAAGATTCTTAAAAATGAGAATTGTCTAAAAATAAAATCCCCTACCCAGCCCACGCCAAGTAGGAGAAAATTCTAATGTTTATACTGTCAGCTTCACCTTGCCGTACTCAAGTACAGCCTGCGGCTAGCTTCCTAGTTTGCTCTTTGATTTTCATTGAGTATTAAAGTTCTTCAAAGGCCATCATGCCACCTTGTACATTGATAACCTCATAACCTTGTTCTGATAAGAATTGGCAAGCACGCGCCGATCTCATTCCAGATTTACAAATAACATAATGTAACTGATCCTTGTCCAATTGATCATATGTATCAGCTAATTGACTCAGAGGAAGATTCTGAGCACCTTCTAAATGAAGAGCTTCAAACTCATCCACTTCTCTCACATCTACTAGAGAAAGTTGGTCGTTTTGGTAAAGCTGGCAAAATGCGTCAAAGGTTATTTCTTTCATTCTTTTTCTCCTAAAATAGTTTTAATTCTTTTTTTCAAATCTGGCACCACTTCTGCCTCAAACCAAGGATTTTTGGCCATCCAGATTTGATTTCTAGGCGAGGGATGAACTAAAGGAAAATAGGTTGGCAAGTAATTCTGATAATGTTTTACCCGTTCTGTTACCTTGCCACTGATTTTCTCCTTTAAATAGTAGGTCTGGGCATATTGCCCAATCAAGAGGGTCAATTGAATATCTGGTAATTCTTGCAAGAGCTGCGGATGCCATTTTTCGGCAAAGCCAGCTCGAGGTGGCAGGTCACCTGACTTGCCATGCCCAGGAAAGTAGAAATCCATAGGCAAAACAGCAAAATATCCTGAATCGTAAAAGGTATCTTCATCCACACCTAGCCAGTTTCTCAGGCGGTCACCACTTTTGTCCTTCCAGTAAAGGCCTGCTTTTTGGGTTTTAAGACCAGGCGCTTGACCGATGATATTGATGCGAGCAGTCTTTGGTGCTGCAAAGAGAGGCTCGATGCCACGCTCTGTATAGGTGGCATTCTGCGGATCCGCCATGATAGCCTGCTTGATTCTTTCGATTTGGGACATCTACTTTTCCTCCAAAAAGAAGTCTAAGCATACAATCTCAGACTTCTATCGTTTTATTTGATCAATTCATAAATAGCTTCGGCATAGATTGCTGCTGCTCGGAAAAGATCGTCCAAGGCGATAAATTCATTAGCTTGGTGCATGGTGTCAATTGAGTCTGGGAACATAGCACCGTAGGCAACCCCACGTTCAAGCAAGCGACCAAAGGTTCCACCACCAATAACTTGTTCATGACCTTGTAGACCAGTTTGTTTTTCATAAACATTCAACAAGGTTTGAACAAGTGGATCTTCCATTGGTACATAGTGAGGCGTGTGACCGTGTTCAGAAAGGCTAACAGAAGCAACTGGCAAGTTTTCAAGAATTGACTTGATTTGCTCAGGACTTGTTCCTTTTGGATAGCGGATGTTGAGGGCAATGGTATTGTCAGCGCTTGTTTCGTCAAAGCGGAAGACACCGGCATTCATAGAAAGGGCGCCCATCTTTTCGTCCACATGGGCAATCTTGAGACTTTCACCCTCATGGTCGTTCAAGAGAATTTTACCAGCGATGTCAAGGTAGTCTTTAGCTGGACCAGCAAAGTCAAACTGGCTAAGGAAGAGGGCTAGGTAAGTCGCACCATTGACACCTGAAGCAGGCATAGCACCGTGGGCTGATTTACCAATAATCGTCACCTTGTATTGGCCAGCTTCTTCTTGGAGTTCTCCTCTAAGTTTGTGTTCTGCAACAAAAGCATCTAGTTTAGCTTGCAAGTCAGCTAAGTCACCTGAAACAACTGCTGTTGCTGATTCTGGTACCATGTTTTCACGCAAACCACCTGTGAAGCTGTGAAGACGGGCAACACCTGCATTTTCACCTGCAAAGTGGAGATATTCCGTGATATTTCCTTTTTCACCATTGATGATAGGGAATTCAGCGTCTGGAGAGAAACCGAAGTCTGGTTTCGCAAGTCCTACGTGCTCGAAGTAGTAGTCCATATCTGCCCAGCCTGATTCTTCGTCTGTTCCGACGATGAAGCGAACTTTTTTAGAAGTTGGAAGGCCCAATTCTTTGATGATTTTCAAGCCATAGTAACAAGCTGTTGTAGGACCCTTGTCGTCCGACGCCCCACGCGCATAAAGGCGACCGTCTTTGATAGTCGGTGTGTAAGGGTCTGTGTCCCAACCGCTACCAGCTGGTACCACGTCCATGTGGGCAAAGATTCCGAGAACTTCTTCTCCATCACCAAACTCAAAATGTCCTGCATAGTTGTCAACATTTTTAGTTGGGTAGCCATCACGGTCTGCGATTTCAAGGAATTTTTCCAAGGCTTTTACTGGACCAGGTCCAAATGGATGCTCAGCATCAACCTTGCTGTCATCTCGTTCTGAGTTGATTTCTAAAAGGCTAAACAAGTCAGCCAAGAGGTCTTCTTTGCGTTTTTCTACTTCTGCTGTAAAATCAATTGCTGTCATTTTTTTCTTCTTTCTATCTTTTCTCGATGATTTCATCTACTGGCAAGCGGTAACTTGGTTCCAATTTTTCGTCTGTGTATCCCACTGTAATCAAAAGTTCTGGGCGGAAGCGGTCTTCGATATCCAAAACTTCATTGACTTTTGATTTGTCAAAACCAAGAATAAGATTTGATCCGATTCCTTGGTCTGTAAGAGCGAGAACCAAGTTCATAGCAACCAAACCTGCATTGAGGGCTAGATAGTCGCTGACTTGTTGTTCATTGTAACGGGCAAATTCAGCAGGCAAATTCTTCATAAAATATTGAAGTTGCTCTTCAGAAAAGTTATTAGCACCACCAACTCGGGCAATCTTACGAGCACGTTTAGCCAAATCTGTGTCTGTAAACAAGGCAATAGTTACAGGCGCTGATGATACCTGTTCAAAGTTTGAACCGTAAGCCAATTTTGCTAGTTCGGCATTTTTCTCACGCACCACTACAAATTTCCATGGCTGGCTGTTGTGGGCACTTGGTGCCAAGGTTGCAATTTCGATAGCCGTACGCACATCTTTTGGATCCACTGGCTTATCAGTGAAATGCTTAGTCGCATGACGTTTTTTATTTAATTCAAGAAATTTCATAATCGATTTCCTTTTCTAATTCTACTGCTTCCATTCTACCATAATTTGAAAGAGCTTGCAGAGATTTTTCATGATTAAGATTTTTTATTACAGTCATAAAAAATATATATTGGTTCATCAAGAAAGTTTCTGATAAACTAGCAAGTACTTTACATTTAAATGGAGACATTATGAAAAAATTTAGCCTTTTACTACTCATCTTCCCATTTTTAGTTGCCTGTGGAAATCAATCTACACCTAAAGAAACCAGCTCTCAAAAGACAATCGTCGTTGCTACAGCTGGCGATGTGCCACCATTTGACTACGAAGATAAAGGCAATCTGACAGGCTTCGATATTGAAGTTCTAAAAGCAGTAGATGAAAAACTCAGCGACTACGAGATTCAATTTCAAAGAACCGCCTGGGAGAGTATCTTCCCAGGACTTGATTCTGGTCACTATCAAGCAGCAGCTAATAACTTGAGTTACACAAAAGAGCGTGCTGAAAAATACCTTTACTCACTTCCAATTTCGAATAATCCCCTCGTCCTTGTCAGCAACAAGAAAAATCCTTTGACTTCTCTTGACCAAATCGCTGGCAAAACAACTCAAGAGGATACCGGAACTTCAAACGCTCAATTCATCAATAACTGGAATCAGAAACACACTGATAATCCTGCTACTATAGATTTTTCTGGTGAAGATATCGGCAAACGAATCCTAGACCTTGCTAACGGAGAGTTTGATTTCCTAGTTTTTGACAAGGTATCCGTTCAAAAGATTATCAAGGACCGTGGCTTAGACCTCTCAGTCGTTGATTTACCTTCTGCCGATAACCCCAGCAACTATATCGTTTTCTCAAGTGACCAAAAAGAGTTTAAAGAGAAATTTGATAAAGCACTCAAAGAACTCTATCAAGATGGAACCCTTGAAAAACTCAGCAATACCTATCTAGGTGGCTCTTATCTTCCAGATCAATCTCAATTACAATAATACTCTTCGAAAATCTCTTCAAACCACGTCAGCTTTATCTGCAACCTCAAAGCTGTGCTTTGAGCAACCTACGTCTAGCTTCCTAGTTTGCTCTTTGATTTTCATTGAGTATAAGATATATTAAAAACGATTGGACGAGCCAATCGTTTTTAGTTTGCATTGGTTATTTTAGGAAACTTTTACAAAAAATCAAAAAAATTCTTCACATCTTCTACATACCCATGCTTTTCTATTAAGCTTGCTAAGAGTTCCAGATTGTGCCCCTGATAGTTATCTTCACGACGTAGCTCTTCATACATTTCAATAAAAGGCAGGCCCTTGGACTTGGCCAATTCTAACTCAGCCTCGTAATCATAAGCGACTTTACGAAATAGGATATTTACCAATTCCCCATCTTCAACCTCTATCACGACATACTGGGCACGGTGATTTTTTAACGCCTCCCAGTTAAAATAGGGCATGCCAATCGACCCTGGATTGATGATTTGTTGCCCTTGACTGCCATAACGAAGCAACTGCTTGTGGACATGACCATAGACTGCCACGTCAACTTCATCATCTAGGAGTTGGTCAAATTTCTCTGTATCATTCTCAACTAGCAAGTCACCACCATAGTTCTTATTTGGCAAATTATGAGAGATAGAAAAGCGCAATCCTTCAACTTCTTTCTTTTCCAGCAAAGGCAAGCTTCGTAGCCAGACAATCGTTGCAGGATTCATTCGCTCCATCAAAAACTGGGTCATTCGCATGAGCTGGACTTCCTGTGGGTCTTCTAAGCCATATTGCCCATCTAAAGCCTCAAGGACACAATCATCCCAATTGCCTCGAACACTAGCTGTGATAGGAAGGGCCTTTAGCAGGGCGACCAAGTCATTTGCGCCTGGACCAGGAAGAAAAATATCTCCCAGAAGCCAGTATTCACTGACTCCTTGATTTTTAGCATCTGCAATCACTGCTTCTAGCGCTGTCGCATTGCCATGAATATCTGATAAAATTGCGATTTTATGGTTCATTGTGGTTTTCTTCCGTTTGGTAATCTACTTTTTCTTCCGCCACTTGAGGCAAGGTTTCTGTTTCCTGCGGGTTCAACTTCCTCTGCACTGCTTCTGCGACCGCTCTAGGTACTCCAACTTCGACAATCTCATCCACACTGGCTTCCTTGATTTTGGTCAAAGACTTAAAATGCTTCATGAGATTCTGCTTGCGTTTAGGTCCCAGACCTTCAATTCCATCCAGTTGTGATGAAAAGGAATTTTTGGAGCGCAGTTGGCGATGGAAAGTGATAGCAAAGCGGTGTACCTCATCTTGGATGCGCTGAAGGAGGAAAAATTCCTGAGAATTGCGAGACAACTCTACCACCTCAAGTGGATCACCGAAGAGCAATTCATGTGTTTGGTGCTTATCATTTTTTTGCAGACCTGCAATGGGTATATCCAAGCCCAGTTCCTCTTGGATGACTTGCTTGGCGATATTGACCTGACCTTGTCCTCCATCAATGACAATCAAATCTGGAGGAGTCAAACTGTCACGCTGTACTCGACCATAGCGCCTGCGAATGACTTCTCTCATACTGGCATAGTCGTCTGGCCCGACTACGGTTTTGATTTTATACTTACGGTAATCCTTCTTACTAGGTTTTCCGTTGACAAAGACAACCATGGCTGAAACAGGACTGGTCCCCATGATATTGGAGTTATCAAAGGATTCGATGCGAACTGGTGTCGGGATTTGGAGCAAGCGTCCCAGATTTTCAATAGCCCCTTGGGTCTTTTCGACAGATTTCTCTAGCAGATTAAATTTCTGCTCTAGACTGACTCGAGCATTCTTTATAGCCAAATTGACCAGTTGCTTTTTCTCTCCACGTTGAGGCTTAAGAATCTTGGTGTCTACCAAAGCCTTGACAGCTTCTTCGTCAATATCCTGCGGAATCAGTACCTCATTGGGAACCAGGTGAGATTTTTCTTGATAGAACTGTCCCACATAGGTCAAGAAATCTTCGTCTGGATCATTGTAATAGGGGAAAAGATTGACATCGCGCTCAATGAGTTTTCCCTGACGGACAAAGAAAACCTGAACACACATCCAGCCCTTATCCACATAGTAGCCAAAGACATCCCGATTTTGGAGATCCTTAGCCATAACCCGTTGCTTGGTTCGAAGCGTTCCAATGGCCTGAATCAGGTCACGGTATTCCGCTGCACGTTCAAATTCCATAGTCTGGGCTGCCACTGCCATTTTTCCCTTAAGATCATCAATGATTTTGTCATCCTGCCCTTTCAGAAACTCAGAGACCTCCTGAGCCATAGACTTGAAATAGGCCTCATCCTTCTTACAGATAGTATGGGCCATACATTGACCGATATGGTAGTAAAAACAGACCTTAGAAGGAGGATTGGTACACTTACGAAAAGGGAAAATTCGATCCAAAAGTCGCTTGATTTCATTGGCTGCCCCCACATCTGGATAAGGTCCAAAGTAGAGACCTTCGTCCTTTTTGACCTGACGGGTGATAATCAAACGAGGATAGCGTTCATTGGTAATCTTGATGAAAGGATAAGACTTATCATCCTTGAGCATGATATTGTATTTAGGCTTATTTTCCTTGATCAGATTAATTTCTAGGAGAAGTGCCTCAATATTGGACTCCGTAACAATAAATTCAAAATCCACAATTTCAGACACCAAGGCCTCTGTTTTTGTATCGTGACTCCCACGGAAATAAGACCTCACGCGGTTACGTAGATTTTTAGCCTTTCCTACATAGATAATCGTACCGTTTTTATCCTTGTGAATGTAGCAACCAGGGCTGGTAGGCAGGAGCTCTAGTTTTGATTTAATCAAGTTATTCATAGTTCCATTATAGCAAAAAAAGTAGGGAAAGATAGTCCCCTACTCATTGGTCTCATATAATTTTCGGAGGTTTGCAACATCCTCTTTCTGGACACCATAAAAGGAACCTGCTGGTTGCATTACAGACTTCTCATCTGTATGGTCCAAGCCAATCGCATGCCCCAACTCATGTTCTGCCGTATGGACAATGCGCTCATAAGAATAACCATAATTTGGATCGGATAGATAATAGTGATTCAACCGTACCGTGACAGACAAGAATTGCCCTGTTAAGAGGTTGGTCTGACTTTCTGCCTCTCCTGCCACAGGAGTACCTCCGTCATTCATCTCCGTAGCCAAGATATCTGCCTTGCTGGACTCAGTCACGATTTCAAAATGAAAAGCACCAGTTTGATTCCAATTCTGGATTGCTTCTAAATAAGCCTCTTGAAAGCGTGAATCCATCTGGGGATCCAAGTAAATACGAGCAGAAGCCTGTGACCACCTTCCTTCAGAATGCTGGTGGCTATCAGTCTGGTTCAACTTAGGCAGTTGCCCTGTTCTTTCCCATTGGTCGATACTTTGTTGACCAATTTTTACCGACCGCTCTGCTTGCTTTAGCGCTCCTTGAAAATCCCCGTTCAGATACCAGAGAAAACCAAAAGCAAGAGCACATAAGAGTACAACTATCCAGACTAGGCGCCAAAACAAACGCCAAACAAAAGAAAAGAAAGCCCCTATCAAACGAAAAAGCCAACGCATGTCTCTCCACCTTTCTAGCAAATAAACTTTATTTTACTAAAACAAGCTGAAAGAAAGCTAAATACTGGCTTTTTCACCTTAACGTCCTAATATTTTTTTGAATAACTGAATAGCTTTGTATTTTAAAGGCGATGGATGATAACGGAAAGTTCCTGCTTTACGTACAATATAGCCATTAAAATTTTGTTTAAAACGCAAAACACCATCACTACCATCAAAAATCCCTTGAATGCCTAGGAAGTTGTATTTAGGTATTCCACGTTTTATGCTTTCCAACATAACATATTTTTGAAGTAGTGCAGGGGCATAAAACTTATTAAATTCAGTGTAGGAACCACTAAAGAGGTAAGTCGTTTCCTGAGGCATATAAACAAATAAACTCCCGGCTAAAACAATATCTTCTTCTCCATATTTCTCAATCAAGTCTCTCGCTTCTGCTTTTCGAACTTCAAAAGTTTCAAATTGACTAGAATATTCTCTCAGTTGATTTTGTTTTTTCTCAGAATGAGGATTTTTACTCAAATCAAGTCGCAACTTGTCCAAGATTTCTTCTAGTTTACTTTGTTCACCTTGCAATTTGCTCATATACTCCGAAAAATTTAAGCTTGCTATAAGAAACTCCGCTTGTTCTCCAAATGAATCATAGAAGTGCTCATAATATTCTAAACTTTTATCACTATATTCTCTACGTTCAGAGGTTTCTTTTGTTATATTCTTAAAAATCGATAGTTCTTCACGTTTTAACTTTTTCAACCGAATGCCAAACGTTTCAGCCTTTTTCACCAAAGGCTTCCCCTTTTTACTAAAATTTTTAAGTAAATTCTTTTCGGTTAAATCAGTCAAATCTTTATAGTATAACCAATCTGGTTCTCCACCTGGATAACCCGTTGTCAATCCATCAAATTGATAACCTAAATCAGTTAAACCTTGAATGATACTTTTTTTCTCAGCATCTATTGGATTACCTTCACTATCAAAAGTTTGATACGTTTCATAAGGTTTTACAAGCAACTCTAATACACCATTTTGCTTAGCATATTCTTTTAACTCCGCATAAAAAACTGGAAGAGCATCTTGTTGGGTATAAATCGGACCCGAATTGAGCTCCATATGCAGCCCACCCAGCATGGGCAAGCTATAAACCAGAGCTGCAACTTGAATCTCTCCTTCTTGTTTCAAAGCAAGGTAAACAATTCGAGCCCCTCTTTTTTCTAACAAGTCCCCCATCTGGACAGATTGCATAAAGGAACGAGAAGAAACCTGATCAGAATAAGTACGAAACTCTTCTTTTGTGAGTGTAGTTAGTGCCATATACTTACTTTCTATGTTTTTTTCTTAATGTTTTACGGAAATCAAGAGCAAGTCTTAACAGAGGATAGAGGGGATGAGTCGGCATTGTAAATTCACCCAAGTATTCTTCAATCGTTGGATTAAATTTTTCCTTAAAATGATAAAGTCCACCATTGAGAGAGTTTTCAACACCACCTAAATTTTGCCACACTATACCTCGTTCAAAGGCATAGCGAGCTGTTTCATACCAAGTTAAAATTGGTGCATTGTAACGTTTAAAATCATCATCCATACCAGCATATAGATTGACAGAGGTATTACCAAATTCCAAACTCAAAGTAGCCGCTAAAGGAATGTTTGATTTTCCCATATTCATATATCCCTGCAAGAAATCTATTTCCTCTTCTAAACGTTCTTTTTCTTTTATATTTTCTTGAACTTTTGAAGGTTTGGTTGCATCACTAAATTTTTCTGCAACTACTCTATTTTTTTCCAGCTGTTCTTCTAATTCTCGTAAACGCTTAGAAACATCCAAACTCGTTAGCGTGATATAAGAATCTTCTTTAAAGTTATCTAATAATTTTTTATAGTAGACTTCATTTCTTAAATGAATATCTTTTCGTTTCTCAGTTTTTTTCATCAACTCCGAAAATGAATCTAATAGTTCCAGTCCACCATATTGAATCTCAAGACCTTTGTTTCGTGCTGTTCGGATAGCTTGCCTCGTTGATTTAGAAAGTTTATCTTCTTCAAAATTTTCCTTATATATTTTCGCCTGAATACGAGGCTGAATGGTGTCATCCATCTCGATTGTCTGCCCAGACCATTCCACTCCTAATTGCCCTAAAATATCAACAATAGCAAGATTTTCAGGATATTCTGTTTTATCTTGATTGACCAAATGTTGAGATAGACAAATGCTTGGATCGAAAGTCACAAAAACCGCTCTCTTATTGCGAGCATAAGACTTAATAGACTGCAGGACAAACTTTAAAAGTTCTGTATCCCTGTAATCCAATATAGGACCTCTTGGAATATAAAACATTTTATACCCCAAAGGCAGAGATTTTATGAGAATACTAGCCACAGCCAGTAAGTTCTCCCCTTCATAGACACCAAGCCTCTCATGATTCCAATCAGATTTCACTTTTTCCCAAGCACTGCTTTGTAATAGATTAACCATGGGATGTTCTTTTACAAAATCATCATACTCTGATAGTGGTATCCCAAGCTGATAACGATACATATTTTTCTCTCTTTCAACTAGTATCTCTCTACTATTTTACTATTTTCGATTAAAAAGTCTAGCAAAAATAGACTTCCATCAATGTTTTTAAGCCAAGAATAACTATAAATGGTGGTTTATTTATAAAAAATTAGCTCAATCTCTCTTCTAATTTGAAATCAATCGGTAGGATTTTTAAAAACCGTTCCAATTGTTTTTCCCAGTAGTACCACTCGTGAGTTCCAGCGCTATGGCTATAGGTCACATCAAAGCCCAGCTTTTTGAGGTTTTTCACTGCAAGATTATTGGCTTCGTACAAGAAATCCTGCTCGCCACACCAAGCCCAAAGTTTGGTCTTTTTATCCGATTTTTTAGCCAGACTTTCTAGGGAATAGGGACTAGCTGTCCAATCTTTAATCTCCCCAAACACACCTCTCCAATAAGCTGGTGTTCCCAAATTTTGGCTTTCAGGAGAAAACTCTTGAAAGCTAAGGGCGCCTGAAAAACTAGCTGCATGAGAAAAACGATTTGTTGCAAGAGCCAGTTTGAAACAGCCATAGCCTCCCATAGAGAGACCAGCGATAAAGGTCTTTTCACGCTTACTAGTCATATTAGGGAAGAAACGTTTCAGAACCTGTGGCAATTCCTCTGCTAGAGCTGTGTAATAGTCAAAACCATACTGGGTATCGGTATACCAACCATTGCTGGTATTGGGCATGACGACGATAAGATTAGTTCCACGAAGCAAACGTTCCACATTGGTCCGCTTGAGCCAGCTATTATGATTACCAGACATCCCATGCAAAAGGTACAAGACAGGGATATCTTTACATTCTGGTTCTTCCACTCGATTAGCGTCAGGATAGAGAACATTCACCCCCCACTCCATATCTAATACCTGTGAGTAATACTCGATTTTCATTACTGCCATGATTTTCTCCTTCTATTTTCCGATAAGAAAAAGCCGAAATTCGACTTTCCCTCTGTTTATTTCAATGATTATTTTGCTTCCATCACCACTGGTAAAATAGCTGGACGACGCTTAGTTTGATCAAAGAGATACTTGGTCAAATTATCACGAACCTTCCCTTTAAGATCAGCCCAGTCAAAGTCATCTCCTTGAAGATACTCTTCCACCGTTTGGTTAATCAATTCTGAACTTTCACGGAGAATATCGCGGCTCTTCTTGAGATAAACAAATCCACGCGTGTGCACACGAGCCTTGGCCACAATTTTCTTCTCACGACGGTTAACGGTGATTGCTACGATGAAAATACCATCCTCTGACAAGACCTTACGGTCACGAAGGACTACATTTCCAACATCACCGATAGCATTTCCGTCAATCAAGACATCCCCTGCCGAAACTGCGCCAGCTGGGACAAAGTCCCCATTCTCATAAGCCATGCTGGTTCCCTTTTTAGGGATAAAAATGCGTTCTGGCAACATACCAACAGCCATAGCAGCCTTAGCATGGGCATCCAACTCACGGTACTCCCCTTGAATTGGGAAGAGATACTTGGGTTGCAAGAGATTAATCATCAACTGCAAATCACGCGCATTTCCGTGACCTGACACACGCAAGCTTTGAGTGATCAGTTTGACAACCCCACCAGCTTGGTAAATCATGTTTTCCACACGCGCCATAACTGCTTCTTTGGCGATAGATGGAGTCGTTACGATATAGACCAGGTCACCGTCCTTGATTTCTACATAACGGTGGCGACCAATTGACATCTTGCGAAGACCGTTGATAGGCTCACCCATACGACCTGTCTCAAGTATAATCAACTCATGGTCTTCAAAGCGAGACATATCTTTTGGCTTAATCAAAAGACTCTCGTTAGCTAGAGACAATTTCTTAAGACGAATAGCAGTACGGACGATATTTTCAATATCAAATCCTGTCAAGACCACACGACGGCCTGTTGCATCCGCAGCATCAAACACCTGCTGGATACGAGAGAGGTTGCTGGCTACCGCCGCAACGATGATACGACCATCCCAGTCCGAAATGGTTTGAGTGATCTCGTCCCCAACTTCACTTTCGCTAGCCACTTGGATATTACTATCTGCATTGGCTGAATCGCTAAGAAGAGCTAGAACTCCATCACGACCGATTTCTGCCAAGCGAGCGAAGTCTGTCGCATAAGATTCACTAGCTGTCTGGTCAAATTTGAAGTCACCTGTGTAAACGATACTACCTTCAGCTGTCTTCAAGACAACACCCAGACTTTCTGGGATAGAGTGGGTCGTACGGAAGAAGGACACCACAGTCCCGCCAAAATCAATCTCCGTATCCTCATCGATAACATGAAAATCATTGAATTTCTTAACTGTGTCATTTCCTTTGACAAAGAGTTTGGCCAACTCAATGGTCAACTCAGAGCCAAATACAGGTACCTTGGCTTCAGCCAAGAGATAAGGCAGAGCACCAATGGCATCTGCATGGCCGTGGGTCAAGAAGACCCCAGCGATACGGTCGCTATTTTCAAAAAGGTAGTCCATATTTGGAATAACGACGTCCACCCCTAGTTGTTCATTTTCAGGATATTTCAGACCTGCATCCAAAACGAAAATAGATCCATTGATTTCAGCGATATACATATTTTTCCCGTTTTCACGTACACCACCAAGTGTTGTTAAACTGATATTACTCATTTTTCCTCCGAAAGCTTTGTTTATCTTGATTATAGGGTTACTTTCCCTTTTATTCTAAAAGCACTACTTTTAGCCGAATCTTTTCCTACCATTATACCATTTTTTTGATGATTTTCAAAATGAAGATTTATTTTCAAAAAAGAGCTGGTTGCCCAACTCTTTCCTATCTGCTATTCTTTTTCCATTAAAAAGTTATAAATTTCTTGCACGGTACCCAGCGCCATCATTTCTTGGTCTTTAACGGTTTGTTTGAGATTTTGGTAAATCTGACTTTCTCCGATCTCTCGCTTCGGTGCCTCTTTATTCACTGTCATGACACCATCTTTGATGGTCACAAAGCCTAGTTCTTCAAATACTTGAATCATCTTGACCAGCAAGATTTGCTGAATATTGAGATAAGTAGCCAAATCCTTCAGCTTGTAGCGAATATCAAACTCTGGGAACTGGTAGATGGTCTTGTACAATTTGGCAAACTGCTCTCTAGTCCCATAGCCTGTCAGATAGTAGGCCTTGGCAATATCATTTTTGAAATAAACAGCAGAAAAATTCTGTTCCTGAAAAATGGTCTTCAGCTGAGTAATATCCTCAGGAATGGTTTTCACAACAATAGCTTCACTATTTACTAGACTTGGTAATTCTCCAGCAAAATCCAAGACTGGAACTCCTTCTGGCAAGACTGCATTTTTCCCACGGATGTTAAAGAGTTGAACACCCTCCACACGCGCATCCACCATCATCAACTGCAGGGCAGTTTGGCCATTCCATTGGTTGACAGACAATTTGACTGCCAACTCTAGATTCTTGGTTTGAGAAAACTCTGTCGCCCATCTGCCTTGGCCAAAGGCTACCACTTCAAAACTCGCCTCACCTTTGGAAATTTTCAGTTTGAGATGAGCATTGCCTGCTCCCATAGTACGGGCACTTTCGACCTGAAAATCCTTGATATAAAAGACAGGTTTCTGATTGTCCATGCCAAAAGGTGCTAAACGTTCAAAACTTTTGACCGTTTCCAAGCTAAGTCTCTCCAAATCCAGCTCTTCATCTAGGTTTAACTTGTTCTTGCCAGTAGCATCTGCGCCTTTTTCACGGACATAATCTTCCAATACTTGAGATAAATCTGAAAGTTTCTCAACCTCCAGCGTCATTCCTGCTGCACCTGCATGACCTCCAAAGGCGATGAAGAGGTCTCGATGAGGATCCAGAGCCTCAAAAATATCGACCGCTTCCACACTACGAGCACTACCCTTGGCACGACCGTCCTCTATATTAAGAACAATAACTGTCTGCCCTAGTTCTTCCAACAAACGACCAGCCACGATACCCAGAACCCCAGGATTCCAGCCTTCCTTGGCCAAGACTTGGACCTTCTTCTCAGGATCCACCATGGTCTTGGCTTCTTCATAGATAGACTGGACGATTTCCTTGCGCTCTTCATTTTTCTGATGAATCATGAGGGCAATCTCATGCGCTTCCTCGTCGTCAAATCCAGTCAGCAAATCAATGACAGGATTGGGATCGTCCAAACGCCCCAAGGCATTCAAACGAGGGGCAATCTGGAAACCAACCGTTTCTTCTGTCACTTCGTTGGCAGCAATCCCAGCCATGTCCAGCATTTCTTGTAAACCAATGCGCTGAGTATGTCCCAACATTTCCAGACCATACTGAACCAAGATACGGTTCTCATCCGTCAAACTCACCATATCAGCAATGGTACCAATAGCGACCAAATCAAGTAATTCCACTTGCACTTCTTCTAACAGAGCACAAGCCAACTTGAAAGCCACTCCACAACCAGCCAAATATTTAAAAGGATAGTCCGCATCTGGATGCTCAGGATGGACAATAGCATAGGCATCTGGTAAGATTTCAGGCATGGAATGGTGGTCAGTCACGATGACATCGACTCCCATAGACTGGGCCAATTCAATAGCCTCATGACCTGCAACCCCATTGTCCACCGTCACAATCAAGGAAATTCCTTCTTGCTCGATAAAGTATTTGTAAACACTGGCATTAGGTCCATAGCCATCTGTAAAACGATTTGGCAAGTAAACACGGCACTCGGCACCAAGCTGTTCCAAACTTTCCTTCACAATCGAAGCTGAAGTCATGCCATCCGCATCGTAGTCCCCATAGATGAGAATATTTTCCCCTTCTTCAATGGCCTGACGAACTCGTTCCACTGCCTTGTCCATATCATGAAGCAGATAAGGGTCATGCAAGTCCTCCAAGGAAGGTTCTAAAAACTTTTTCAGACTTTCTTGGTCCTGAATCCCTCTCTCAAATAATAACCGAGCCACCTCAGGACCCAGTCCAGCCTTCTTGGCTATCTTTGTAAAATCCGCATCTTCTACCTGCGGGGCAAATTGCCATTCATAAGTAGGTGTTATCAAAAAGACATCCACTCTTTCTAAGAATTCTATTGCTTCATTATAACATGATTTAGACGTTTTCTCTATCCTGATTTCTACAAAAATTTTACTAACTTTTTTCTGATATGATTTGACAAGACCATTCTTTTGGTGTAGAATCATGTTATAAAATCTAACACAAAGGAGATTCCTTATGGCTTTAGTAGAATTTGAACACGTCGAAAAATATTACGGAGATTACCATGCACTCCGTGACATCAATCTCCGTTTTGAAAAAGGGCAAGTCGTTGTCCTCCTAGGCCCTTCTGGTTCTGGGAAGTCCACTCTTATCCGCACAATCAATGGTTTGGAGGCTGTTGACAAAGGAAGTCTTCTAGTAAATGGTCACCAAGTTGCTGGTGCCAGCCAGAAAGATTTGGTGCCTCTTCGCAAGGAAGTTGGCATGGTTTTCCAGCATTTCAACCTCTATCCGCATAAAACAGTGTTAGAAAACGTAACACTTGCGCCCATAAAAGTTCTAGGAATTGATAAAAAAGAAGCTGAAAAAACAGCCCAAAAATATCTGGAATTTGTAAATATGTGGGACAAGAAAGATTCTTATCCAGCCATGCTATCTGGTGGACAAAAACAGCGAATTGCCATCGCTCGTGGTCTTGCCATGCACCCTGAACTCCTCCTCTTTGATGAGCCAACATCTGCCCTCGACCCTGAAACCATCGGCGATGTTCTAGCAGTTATGCAAAAATTGGCCCACGATGGTATGAATATGATTATCGTGACCCATGAAATGGGCTTTGCCCGTGAAGTTGCTGACCGCATCATCTTTATGGCTGACGGAGAAGTTTTGGTAGATACGACCGATGTCGATGACTTTTTCGACAATCCAAGCGAACCTCGTGCCCAACAATTTCTCAGCAAAATCATCAACCACGAAAGTGACAAAGTCAAATAAGGAGGCACCTATGAAAAAGAAATTCTTTTTATCAGCATTATTGATTAGCCTTTTCGGCCTTGCTGCTACAAAACCAGTCCAGGCTGATACCAGCGTCGCAGATATTCAAAAAAGAGGCGAACTGGTTGTCGGTGTCAAACAAGACGTTCCCAATTTTGGCTACAAGGATCCCAAGACAGGAACCTATTCTGGTATCGAAACTGACTTGGCAAAAATGGTAGCTGATGAGCTCAAGGTCAAGGTTCGCTATGTGCCTGTTACCGCACAAACCCGTGGACCCCTTCTAGACAATGAACAGGTCGATATGGATATCGCAACCTTTACCATCACAGACGAACGCAAAAAACTCTACAACTTTACCAATCCCTACTACACAGACGCTTCTGGATTTTTGGTCAATAAATCTGCCAAAATCAAAAAGATTGAGGACCTAAACGGCAAAACCATCGGAGTTGCCCAAGGTTCCATCACCCAACGCCTGATTACTGAACTGGGTAAAAAGAAAGGTCTGAAGTTTAAATTCGTCGAACTTGGTTCCTACCCAGAATTGATTACTTCCCTGCATGCTCACCGTATTGATGCCTTTTCCGTTGACCGCTCGATTCTGTCTGGCTACATCAGCAAGCGCACAGTACTACTAGATGATAGTTTCAAGCCATCTGACTACGGTATCGTTACCAAGAAATCAAATACTGAGCTCAGCGACTATCTTGATACCTTGGTCACTAAATGGAGCAAGGACGGTAGTTTGCAGAAGCTTTATGACCGTTACAAGCTCAAACCATCTAGCCATACCGCAGATTAAGGAGGACACCCCATGACAGATTTATCATCTTGGACAGCCTATTTTCAGGATTTTGGACAATTTTTCAATGGTTTCCTCTTCACTCTTGCCCTAGCGATTGGATCCTTTATCCTCGCCATGGTCTTAGGAATCTTCTTTGGAGCCATGTCAACCAGTAAACGTCCAATTTTACGCATTTTAGCTCGCATCTTTGTTGAATTTTACCAAAATACTCCCCTCTTGGTGCAGTTTGTTATCGTTTTTTATGGCCTACCTCTTATCAGTGACCATATCATCATGATTCCGATTTATTGGACGGCTGTACTCTGCGTGGGACTCTATCACGGCGCCTATATCGCTGAAGTGATTCGTTCAGGTATTCAGTCTATTCCTAGCGGTCAGATGGAGGCTGCCTTATCGCAAGGTTTTACCTATATCAGTGCCATGCGCTTGATTATCTTACCTCAGGCCTTTCGTATCATTCTCCCTCCTTTGACCAACCAAATCGTCAACCTCATCAAGAATACCTCCACAGTCGCTATCATCTCTGGAGTGGACCTGATGTTTGTGACCAAGTCTTGGTCAGCACTTAACGGAAACTACATTCCAGCCTTTCTAGGCGCTGCCCTTCTCTACTTCTCTCTATGCTTCCCTGTTGCCCAGTTTGGTCGCAAGATGGAGCAAGCCAACAAAAAGCCTATTCACTTTAGGAGGTTACTATGGAATCCCTTTTAGAAGTTTTGACCCCAGATAACCTAATCTTTATCTTTAAAGGATTTGGCTTGACCCTCTACATTTCTCTGATTGCCATCATCCTCTCTACCTTTATCGGTACGGTGCTAGCCGTCATGAGAAATGGCAAAAATCCTATCTTGCGCATCATCTCCAGCATTTACATCGAGTTTGTGCGTAACGTTCCCAACCTCCTCTGGATTTTCACTATCTTTTTAGTCTTTAAGATGAAGTCCACTCCAGCAGGTATTACAGCCTTCACTCTCTTTACCTCAGCAGCCTTGGCTGAGATTATCCGAGGCGGTCTCAATGCCGTAGACAAGGGACAGTACGAAGCAGGAATGTCTCAAGGATTTACCTCAGCCCAAATCCTCTATCACATCATTCTCCCACAAGCTATTCGTAAAATGCTGCCAGCCATCATTTCTCAGTTTGTAACCGTGATTAAGGATACCAGTCTTCTCTACTCTGTTATCGCCCTACAAGAGCTCTTTGGAGCTAGCCAAATTCTCATGGGCCGTTATTTCGAACCAGAGCAAGTCTTCAGTCTGTATATCCTGATCGCCCTCATCTACTTCAGCTTTAATCTAGCCATTTCTAGCCTGTCTCATATGCTAGCAAAACGTTGGCAACGAGCTGCAGAATAAACAGCCACTCTCCAGTTAAATTGGAGAGTTTTTCTACGCAATCGCAAAAAACACTGCCAGATTTCTAGCAGTGTTTTGAGTTTTATTTATCTTAGTAAACTGTTTTTTCAGTTTCTACATCAAAGAAGTGTGCTTTGTTCAAGTCAAATCCAAGTTCAACTGTTGCACCTGTTTGCAAGTAGTCACGAGCATCAACTTTGGCAACAAATTCGTCTTTACCAACTTGGCAGTAAAGGTGAGATTCTGAACCAAGCAATTCTGATACTGAGATAGTAGCTTTGACAACTGATTCTGGGAATGTTTCAAGGAAAGCAGGTTCTGCATTCACGTCTTCTGGACGGATACCGAAGATCAATTCTTTACCTTCGTAGCCTTTTTCACGAAGAACTTTCAATGCTCCTTCTGGAACTTTCAAACGGAAACCGTCTGAAATAATTTCGCTTCCAACCAATTTCACATTGATGAAGTTCATAGCTGGGCTTCCGATGAATCCTGCTACGAATTTGTTAACTGGGTTTTTGTAAACTTCTTGAGGAGTACCGATTTGTTCTACACGTCCGATAGTACCTGTACCAGCAGGGTTCTTAGTTGCTGACATGATAACGATACGGTCTGCAAGTGTCATCGCTTCTGTTTGGTCGTGAGTTACGTAAATAGTTGTAGCTCCGATACGACGGTGGATTTTAGCGATTTCAGCACGCATTGATACACGAAGTTTGGCATCCAAGTTTGACAAAGGTTCGTCCATCAAGAATACTTTTGCGTCACGAACGATCGCACGACCCATGGCAACACGTTGACGTTGACCACCTGAAAGATCAGCAGGTTTACGTTCCAAGAACTCTTTCAATCCAAGAATTTCTGCTGCTTCTTGCACACGTTTGTCGATGTCTTCCTTGCTGTATTTACGCAATTTCAAACCGAAAGCCATGTTATCATAAACAGTCATGTGTGGGTAAAGAGCGTAGTTTTGGAATACCATGGCGATGTCACGGTCTTTTGGAGCTACGTCGTTGACAACCACGCCATCGATAGATGCAGTACCTTCTGTGATGTCTTCAAGACCAGCAATCATACGAAGAGTTGTTGATTTACCACATCCTGAAGGACCTACGAAAACGATAAATTCTTTGTCTTTGATGTCCAAGTTGAAGTCTTCAACTGAGTAGTGTTCGCTGTTTGGATATTTTTTGTAAATATTTTTAAGATTCAATTCTACCATGAGGTGAACTCCTTTTGTCTTTTGATAGTTTTATTATAGATGAAAACGCTTTACATTTCTATGGCAAGATGACCAAAAAAATAAAAAAGTTCTGTGCAACTTGCACAAAACTTTATAAAATATCTGGTAAAATCAACTGATAACACAGGGTCAGGTCAGTCAATTCCTTCAACTGTAGCCCTGTCAACTCTTCCCATTTATCAATCTTGTATTGGAGAGAATTGCGGTGCAGATAGAGTTGCTGGGCTGTTTTAGTGAGAACAGCACTATTTTCCCAAAGAGAGAGAATGATTTCCTGAATCTGATCTTGATCCAAAATCATCTGGTGTAGACATTCCTTGATTGCCTTCAAATCCACGAGTCTTTCTCCCATACTCCAAAGATAGAGCTGAGAAAAAGTATGAACACCTTGGTGACCCTGACGCCACCAAGTCTTAAACAAATCTCGCTCTGCTTTAATCAAGTCTGATAGGGCTTGATGGCCTGTCTGAGACCAAACCTGACCTAACATGATTGACAGACGAAGTCCAAAGTCATACTCAACCGCTTCAATCGTATCACTTAAAATAGCTCGTACAGATGTGTATTTGTCTTGTTGAAGCACGAAAACATAATCCTGAGCTCCGACCTGCAGCACCGTCTGACAGTTGGGAAAAAGAGTCCGCATCATATCTAGCCAAGAAGCTAGATTTTCCTGCTGAAAATAGGAAAGACGGCAATAAACCAACTGAATCTTTTTAAAAGTTTTCGGTGCCTGTCCCTTGCCCTCAACCAGATAAGAATACCAAGGATTGAGCGAACGAGCCTGCTCCTGCTGGGTCAAAAGGGCAATCAACTGCTTTTCACGCTCGCTGAGACCAGCTTCCTCCAGCAAAATCCACTGCTGAGAAGCTAAAGGGAGAGTGAGATAGCCCTCCTTCTCTACTGGTTGGTCTGAAATCTGAGCCTCAGGAAACCAGTCTTGTAGTTCTTTTGCCATCATGTCCTAGCCCTCCACTTTTTGGATGCACCATGAAATCAAGCTCTCAAGACGTTCTATATTTTCAGTCATATGGAGATAGCCCATGACCGCTTCAAAACCTGTGGACATACGGTAGGTCACCACATCAGCATTTTTAGCCTTGGTGTGGCTATTCGTATTGCGGCCACGTTTGTAGATTTCCTCTTCTTTTTCCGTCAGGATTTGCTCCTCCAACATGAGGGAAATCAGGCGAGCCTGAGCTTTAGCCGACACATACTTGGTCGCTTCTTGGTGGAGTTTATTGGGTTTGGTCATACCTTTGAGGATGAGGTGACGGCGAATATACATAGAGTACACCGCGTCCCCCTCAAAAGCTAACGCAATCCCGTTAATGAGATTGACATCAATCACGAGTCCACCTCACTCCATCCTTGGTGTCAAGGAGCTTAATCCCTTGAGCAGCCAATTGGTCACGGATCTGGTCCGCTGTCGCAAAATCACGATTGGCACGCGCTTCTTGGCGTTTTTGAATCAAGGATTCAATCTCAGCATCCAAAACTTCCTCAACAAAGACAATTCCAAAGACTTCCAACATATCCGCAAGAGCTTGCTTGACACTTGTATCATAGTTGCCTGAGTTGATCCATTTGGCCATTTCAAAGACGACTGTGATACCATTGGCAGAGTTGAAATCCTCATCCATTGCAGCCACAAACTTATCTTTAAAGGCTTGTAACTCTTGAGCATCTACAGTTCCAGTAAATGGTTGCTCATAGGTGTTTTTCAGATACTTGAGATTAGTCTCTGCATCCCGCACTGCCTTTTCCGTAAAGTTGATAGGCTTGCGATAATGTTGTGTCGCAAAGAAGAAACGAAGCACTTGGCCATCAAGAGTTTTAAGGGCATCGTGCACTGTGATAAAGTTACCCAAGGACTTGGACATCTTGACATTATCGATATTGACAAAGCCATTATGCATCCAGTAGTTAGCGAAAGTCTTACCTGTTTTTGCCTCTGACTGGGCAATTTCGTTGGTATGGTGAGGAAACTCAAGGTCAGCACCACCACCGTGGATATCAATGGTATCTCCCAAAATCTCTGTCGACATGACCGAACACTCAATATGCCAGCCTGGACGACCAGGTCCCCAAGGACTGTTCCAAGAAATCTCGCCTGGTTTGGCAGCTTTCCATAGAGCAAAGTCTACAGGATTTTCCTTGCGAGCCGTTTCTTCATCGGTACGACCTGATGCACCTTGCTCCAAGTCTTCCAAGGTTTTATTGGCCAACTTGGCATAGTTGTGGGATTTTTCCACACGGAAGTAAACATCCCCTTGACTCTCGTAAGCAAAGCCTTTTTCAATCAAATCTTCCACAAAGCGGATGATATCCGTCATAAACTCCACTACACGCGGATGGCAAGTAGCACGTTTGACGCCCAAGGCCGTCACATCCTCACGAAAGGCAGCGATGTACTTGTCCGCAACCTCCTGAGGCGTGATCCCTTCTTCCTTGGCACGGTTGATAATCTTATCATCCACATCCGTGAAATTGGAAATATAGGCAACCTCGTAGCCACGATATTCGAAATAACGACGAATGGTATCAAAAGCTACCGTCGAACGAGCATTCCCCACATGGATATAGTTGTACACGGTCGGCCCACAGACATACATCCTAACCTTACCGTCCTCGATCGGGACAAATTCTCGCAAATCACGAGACATGGTGTCATAGATTTTAATCATAAAATAATAGTCAGGAAATCCAAAATTCAAGAACAGTTAGTTTCATCACTAAGAGTTCAATTCAATTTCAGTCCGAATCTCTCTACACTTCGGAATTCCTTGCTCCTTTCTCATTCAGATAAATCACCTGAGTCTGTTTGACAAAGCCAATTTTTTCATACAAACGTTTGGCACCTACATTGCTATCTTCCACTGCAATCTGAAATTCCTTATCATTTTGCTCAATTAGTTGGTTGACAAGGGATTTTGCTAAGTAACTTCCATAGCCTTTCCCACGTTCAGGTTCAGATATTGCTAACCCGTAGAAGTAATTCGTATTTGTCGATAAATCTACCGTGCAAGTTCCAATAACCTGACCGTCTTTTAACAAAATATATAAGCGACTTTCTGGATCCTTCAGAGCTTCAGCGACATATCTATCCACAACTTCTCTCGATTCATGTTCCCCTGAAAATGCCTGAAATTTTAACTGACTAATTTGCTCCTGATACGAACTATCTGCTAACAAAACTTCAAGATTGGAAACAGTTGCTAACGGATAAGGTTTTCTATCCTTACCTAACCAAGTTTCTGTCTCTTCATCCTCGACCAATCCCCAGTTGCTGACAAAATCAGGATGGCGGTCTAGAAAAACACGCTCTGTCTGAAAAGTCACTGAACGAATAGAAAAAGTAGCCGTTTCTCTCTCAAAACTAGTAAACAATGCACGCGCAATCCCCTGACGGCGATGAGCTGGATGAACCAGTATCGTCACTTCCACATCTTGATCATCTGCATAGACAGTTAATAAACCTACAAGTTCGCCTTTTTCATAATAAAGGAAAAAGGCGGGCATGTTTGGATCAAAATTAAGCATGTTAGAAAGATAGGGATCACGATAGGTACCGTCATAGTTTTGACAATAGTTAATTAGTTTTTTCGCCTCAGATAGCTCCTCTTGGCTTAACTTGTTTCTTGCTTGAATCATATAGCTATCCTCTACAACCCAGACGATCTGTGACTAGCTTCTTTAGCCTGCTCTAGTTTATTGACGTAATACTCTCGTTTTTCTTCAACTTCGTGAATGACTGGCTCATCTTTCTTACCATGAACTCGGACAATCTTGGCCGGAATACCAACAACCGTCACATCACTAGGTACATCTGCTACGACAACTGCTGCAGCACCGACCTTGGCATTAGCACCAATTTCTACAGGACCAATAACTTGGGCATGGGCTGATATAAGGGCACCCTGACGAACGGTCGGATGGCGTTTGCCAACATCCTTACCAGTCCCACCAAGAGTCACTCCGTGATAAAGGAGAACACCTTTTTCAACAATCGCTGTTTCCCCAATCACCAGACCAGAACCATGGTCGATAAAGACACCTGAATCAATCTGGGCACCTGGATGAATCTCAATCTGAGTCCAAAAGCGCCAAAACTGACTGTGCATACGAGCCAAGAGTTTGAAGCCATGCTTCCAGAGAAAATGCGAAAGACGGTGGGCCGCCAAGGCCTTGACACCTGGATAAGTCAGCAAAACCTCCAAAGTGGTGCGGGCCGCTGGATCATTTTCTTTTACGATATCAATGGTTTCGCGCCACCATCCCATACATTTCTCCTTTTCTTATTCTGAATCTTTTGGTGTTTCTGTAAATTCTTTCTTAGGTTTGTGATCCTTGTGATGACGTGGGCGGTGAGGTCTCTCAGACTTTTCGCCTTTTTCATCACGTTCAGGTTTTGGAGGACGAGGAAGAAGAGCTTTCATAGAAGCATCCACACGTCCTTTTTCATCAATCTTGATAACCTTAACATCAACTTCATCCCCGATTGCTACCAAGTCTTCGACATTATTGGTACGCGTCCAAGCCATCTCAGAGATATGAACGAGGGCATCCGTCTTGTCAAAGAGGTTGACAAAGGCACCAAATTTCTCGATACGAACGACTTTAGCACAGTAAACTTCATCCACTTTGGCTTCACGGACCAAACCAGCAATAATTTCTTTAGCACGGTTAATAGCATCTTGGTCGCTAGAGTAGATAGACACATTTCCTTCTTCGTCGATATCAATCTTAACGCCTGTTTCGGCGATAATCTTGTCGATGGTTTCTCCACCCTTACCGATGACAATCTTAATCTTGTCCACATCAATCTTGATGGTATCAATTTTCGGTGCAGTTGGAGCTAATTCTGGACGAACTTCTGGAATGGTTGCTTCAATCACATCAAGGATTTCAAAACGAGCTTTCTTGGCTTGGGCAAGAGCCTCAGTCAAGATTTCTGCAGTAATCCCTTGGATTTTGATATCCATTTGAAGGGCTGTAATCCCGTCACGAGTACCTGCAACCTTAAAGTCCATGTCTCCAAAGTGGTCTTCCAAACCTTGAATATCTGTCAAGACTGTGTAGTTATTTCCATCTGAGATGAGACCCATGGCAATCCCTGCTACTGGCGCCTTGATTGGCACACCACCAGCCATAAGGGCAAGCGTTCCCGCACAGATAGAAGCTTGAGAAGAAGAACCGTTTGATTCCAAAACTTCTGCTACTAGACGAATAGCATATGGGAATTCTTCCAAACTTGGCAAGACTTGAGCAAGAGCACGCTCACCAAGAGCACCGTGACCAATTTCACGACGACCTGGTGCACCGTAACGACCAGTTTCCCCTACAGAGTATTGAGGGAAGTTATAGTGGTGCATAAAGCGTTTCTTGTACTCTGGGTCCAAACCATCAATGATTTGCGTTTCTCCCATCGGAGCCAAGGTCAAGACTGAAAGGGCTTGAGTCTGCCCACGAGTGAAGAGACCTGAACCGTGTACACGAGGTAGGAAGTCAACAACCGCATCCAAAGGACGGATTTCATCGACCTTACGACCATCAGGACGAACCTTGTCTTCTGTGATCAAACGGCGCACTTCAGCGTGTTCCATTTGTTCCAAGATTTCAGCCACATCACGCATGATGCGGTCAAATTCTTCGTGATCTGCATATTTTTCTTCATAAACAGCAGTGACTTGGTCTTTGACTGCTTGAGTTGCAGCTTCACGAGCCAATTTTTCTTCTACTTGAACTGCCTTTTGAAGGTCACTATTGTAGGCTGCGATGATTTCAGTCTGTAATTCAGCGTCTACATGAAGCAACTCTACTTCTGCTTTTTCCTTACCAACTGCGGCAACGATTTCTTCTTGGAAGGCAATCAATTCTTTAACAGCTTCATGCCCTTTAAGAAGGGCTTCCAGCATGATTTCTTCTGACAATTCTTTAGCACCAGACTCTACCATGTTGATGGCGTGCTTGGTACCAGCTACTGTCAATTCAAGGAGAGATTGTTCTGCTTGTTCTTGACTAGGGTTGATGATGATTTGGCCATCTACATAGCCCACCTGTACCCCAGCAATTGGGCCGTCAAATGGGATATCTGAAATAGAGAGTGCCAAGGATGAACCAAACATAGCAGCCATTGGTGCAGATGCATTTTCATCGTAAGAAAGGACAGTGTTGATAACTTGGACTTCGTTACGGAAACCTTCCGCAAACATAGGACGGATTGGACGGTCAATCAAACGCGCTGTCAAGGTAGCATCTGTTGAAGGACGTCCTTCACGTTTCATAAAGCCACCAGGAAACTTCCCAGCTGCATACATTTTTTCTTCGTAGTTGACTTGAAGAGGGAAGAAATCCCCAGTTGCCATCTTCTTAGACATAACGGCAGCAGTCAAGACAGTTGACTCACCGTAACGCACGACAACTGCGCCATTTGCCTGCTTAGCAACCTGACCAGTCTCTACAATTAACTCACGACCCGCAAAAGTCGTTTGAAACACTTGTTTTGTCATTTTAATCCCCTTTGGATTGATGAAATTATACGCCTTGCCTACAAAAATCAAGATACTAAGGGCGTCAAAAGCAAAGTAAAAATAGGAAACTGACGAAGTCTTCGATGAAGACAAGACAGTTTATCTTTTTTACACAGCTTTTCGGCCGGGTTCAATTACACAAGATAGCATTCGATTGACGCAGTGTACCATGTACACCAGGAAATCTATCTTTTTCACTAGGGATTTAGCCCGTGTTCAATTACTCAAGATACTAAGCCGTCAAGCAACTCAAAGGAAAATAGGAAATCTAACGACGGAGCGACCGCTCCTAGGCAGATTTATCTTTTTCCACAGAGTTGTAGGCGAGTTCAATTACTCAAGATATAAATCATTAGAAAGGTTTGATGCTAAAACATCTAAGACTTTCAGTTTAAATGCATTATTTTTTTAATACCCTCATCTTTGTATCAAGTACGTACAGAGTCTATTTTATCATATTTTTCTTAAAAAGTGCGGTCTTTACCATTAAAAAGGAACCATTCCCCTCACCTGAGAAGAATGGTTTGCTTTTTATTATCCTAGAGACTGATGATTAAACAAGGCATGAGTTGCTTGGTGGATGTATTTTGCTGTTTCTGCATTGTTCATAGTGTAGAGATGCACACCGGCAACATCCTGAGTTACCAAGTCCACGATTTGGTCCACTGCATAGGCAAGTCCTGCTGCTCTGAGCGACTCAGGGTCATGCTCATACTTGTCTAAGATGGCTTTAAATTTACGTGGAAGATGGATATTCTCACAGGTCTTCAAGAGACGGAGAGCCTGATTTCGATTCAGAATTGGCATAATCCCTGCATGAATGGGCACATCAATCCCAGCCAGGATGCACTTGTCTTGGAAATCATAGAAGCGCTCATTGTCAAAGAAAAGCTGAGTTACAAGACTCGAACAGCCTGCATCTACTTTCTTCTTTAGATTTTGAATATCTGAAATCTGATTTGGTGAATCTGGGTGTCCTTCTGGATAACAAGCACCAACAATATCAAAGTGAGGGGCTTGTTCCTTGATGAACTCAATCAAGTCGGTTGCATAGCGGAAATCCTTTTGTGGCTCTACATCTGGAATAATATCCCCACGAAGAGCCAAGATTTTCTGCACCCCAACCTTGTCCAAGTCTGCAATAGTTTCAGCCACCTTGTCCTTAGTCAAATAGATGGCTGGCAAGTGAGCAATAGTCGGAATCGCCAAGTCATTTTGGATAAAGTCAGCCAAACGAACCGTCGTTTCCTTGATATTAAATTTATTATTGCTGGCAGTCACACTGATAAAGTGAGGAGCCAACTCCTGCATATCTTGAAGAGCAGAAATAATGTTATCATTACCCACTGCTGGGTTGGGAGGGAACACTTCAAATGAGAGTGACGGTGTTTGGCGTGACATAGTCATTATCCTTTTCTAGTTGATTTTTTTCATTAGCTGGATTCCTAGAATCCAAGTGAAACAGGGAGATTGACCAAACAGCGCTTCTTGAGAAATCCTATCTTACAATTTCTCACGCGCAGCTTTAGCTGCTTCAACAAGGCGGATCAAGCTTTCTTTTGTTTCTGGAATACCACGTGTTTTCAAACCACAGTCAGGGTTGATCCAAACTTTCTTGCTTGGCACTTTAGCAAGGATGGCTTCGATTGTATTGTCGATTTCGCCTTCATTTGGCACACGAGGTGAGTGGATATCGTAAACCCCAGGTCCCACTTCTGTTTGGAAGTTTTTCGCTTTGAGTTCGTCCAAGATTTCAAGGTTTGAACGGCTAGCTTCAAAGGAAATAACATCTGCATCCATGTTGTCGATAGCTGGGATGATATCAGTAAATTCTGAATAACACATGTGAGTGTGGATTTGAGTATCTGGCGCTACTGTTGAGTGTACCAAGCGGAAGGCAGGAATTGCCCAGTCAAGGTAGTCTTCGTACCAGTCGCTACGACGGAGTGGCAATTTTTCACGAAGAGCAGCCTCGTCGATTTGGATGATTTTCACACCAGCAGCTTCAAGGTCAAGCACTTCATCCTTGATAGCAAGGGCGATTTGAAGAGTTGAATCCTTGATAGAGATGTCTTCACGTGGGAATGACCAGTTGAGGATGGTAACAGGTCCAGTCAACATACCTTTAACAGGTTTGTTTGTACGGCTTTGTGCATAGCTAGACCATTTAACAGTGATAGGGTTAAGACGAGTTACATCACCCCAGATGATTGGTGGTTTCACCCCACGCATACCGTATGATTGTACCCAACCATTTTTAGAGAAGAGGTAACCTGACAAGTTTTGACCGAAGTACTCAACCATGTCATTACGCTCAAATTCACCGTGAACAAGGACATCAAAGTCGATATCTTCTTGCCATTTGATCCATTCATCAATCGTTTCAGCAAGGAAAGAATCGTACTCTTCTTGAGACAATTCACCTTTACGGTAAGCCAATCGTTTCGCACGAACTTCTTTAGTTTGAGGGAATGAACCGATCGTTGTTGTTGGAAGAGCTGGAAGTTTGAAAGCTTCTTCTTGGATAGCTTCACGTTCTGCAAAGGCTGGCAAACGAGTGTAGTCTGCGTCTGTCAAGCCAGCGATACGCGCACGAAGTTCAGCATTTTCACCAACACGCTCAGTCGCAAAGAGTTCTTTGTTAGCTGCAAGTGCTGCTTCACCTTGACCATTGCGGATAGCATCCAAATCACGAATCTCATCTAATTTTTCAACTGCGAAAGCAAAGTGGTTCAAGATTGCTGGTTCAAATTCTTCATTAGCAGTTGTGAATGGCACATGAAGAAGTGAGCATGAGCTTGTCAAGACAATGTTTTCAGCTGGGATTTGTTCAAGAACAGCCAAGCTCTTTTCGTAGTTGTTACGCCAGATGTTTTTACCATTGACAATACCTGCGTAGAGAGTCTTGTCTGCTGGGAAGCCACCTTTAACCAATTCAAGAGTTTTCTTACCTTCAACGAAGTCCAAACCGATGGCATCTACTGGCAAGTTCACAAGGTCAGCGTAAACGTCACGAACGTCACCAAAGTAAGTTTGAAGCAAGACTTCAAGACCTTTCTTGTCAGCCAAAAGTTTGTTATAGAGATTCAAGAAGAGGGCTTTTTCTTCAGTTGTCAAATCTTTTACAAGAGCAGCTTCATCCAATTGGATGCGAGTCGCACCAAGTTCAGCCAATTTTGCAAAAACTTCTTGGTAAGCAGCTACTAAGCTATCTACGAAGTCTTCTGCTTTCACACCTTCTTCAAAGTCTGACAATTGAAGGAAAGTGAATGGACCTACAAGAACAGGACGAGTGTTGAGACCAAGTTCTTTTGCTTCTTGGAACTCATCGAAGATCTTGTGACCAGCCAATTTTACTTGAGTATCTTTTTCAAACTTAGGAACGATGTAGTGGTAGTTGGTGTTGAACCATTTCTTCATTGGAAGGGCGCGAACGTCCCCTTTTTCTCCTTGGTAACCACGACCCAAAGCGAAGTAGCGCTCAAGGTCAGACAAGTCCAAGTTTTGAACTGAAGCAGGTACCACGTTGAAAAGGAAAGCTGCATCTAGGAAGTTGTCATAGTGAGAAAAGTCATTTGATGGGATTTCAGTGATGCCTTTTTCTTTGACGATGTTCCAGTGTTTAGCACGCAATTCTTTTGCTGCTGCCAAGAGTTCTTCTTCTGAGATTTCTTTTCTAAAGTATTTTTCAGTTGTAAATTTTAATTCGCGGAATTCGCCCAAACGAGGGAAACCGATGATTGTAGTTGACATGATGTGTCCTCCAAAATTTGTTGTTGAAACTATCTTAACAGAAAAGGAATCATCTGTATAATTGTAAAAAATTAGGCTTTGATATAGTTTGAAACTATATCTCTGTTTTGAGCAAAAGAAAAAGACCTGAGACAAATGCCTCAAATCCCTTGTATAGCTTGTTTTATAGCTGTATTTTAGTTAGACTGGTAAAACGTGTTATTAGTAATCCTTATAAGTGACTATGACTTGTTATTAGAAAAGACTATAAGTTGATTTATCTTTTGTAATTCTGATATTTCCCTGAAAAGTGCGGACGGGAGCAACTTACTTCGTAATTTCATCCCTAATTTTTGAGCCAGAATGTCTCAAAAATTCCGTTCTAGATAATAATAAATTATTATCTAGAATACCACTATAGCGGGAAATATCCGATAAGTGCTCACTTCGTTCGCACTTGATATAAATAAAGCATAATTTTTCTATATTATACACTTGAGGCACTATAACTGTTAAATTTGTTAAAGTTTCCCAACCTCTTCCTATCAACTCTTTTCCTGTTCGAGTGGGACGACTACTAGTGTCTTTCCTAAACTGGCTAGGACTTTTAAGACTGTGTCCAACTGAGGACTAGTCTTTCCTGTTTCCATCCTAGCTATAACAAGCTGGCTTACTCCACTAAGTTCTTCTAGCTTTTTCTGACTGATCCCTTGCTCATGTCTGGCCTCAATCAACTCGCTCATGATAGCCACTCGCATATCACTTTCAAGAATTTCCTCCTTGGTAAAGAGTTCTGACCGGACATCCTTCCAGTTACTCCCAATAGCACTATTCTTCATCACTTACCCCTCTTTCTTTTAGAGCTATATATTTTTTGAAAAAATGAGCGAATTATGAGCGGAATATGAGCGAATAAATAGTGTTTTTTGCAGTTCCTGATTTTTCTAATAAACCTTGATTTACGAATATTTGGAGATAACGACGCATGGTTGCCGCACTCAAACCTGTTAGTTCTTGTGCAACTGCAGTTGTTATCTGATAATTCTCTACAAGATAAGACTCTAACCCATCCGCCCCACACGAACATTTCCATCCTCAAAAGGGGGAATAATTTCTAACTCAAAATGTACAATAAACCGTTCATCTCTTTAGTCTATTTCTAAATCATGTTGCCCAGCTAATAAGAGATTTTCAAAAAATCGTTCCAAATATTCTGTTTTTTTCTGGAATAGCTTCGCATTATCTAGAACAAGAGCATCTCGAAAATACTTTGAATTTTCTTGGAAGGGTTTATTGTCTACTTGAAATCCCATAGTTCTAAGGTACTTAATCAAAAATACTGTTATCGTTCGAGTATTTCCTTCTCCAAAAGGATGAATTTGCCAAATACCTGAAATAAAAGTCTTGATATGCTTAACGACTTCAGTCTCGGATTTTCCTCGATAATCAAATTGACTTTCCTGCTGAAAATCATAGATCAAACTATCTGCTATCGTGCGAAAATCATCATAAATGACACTGTCTCCATTTAAAACAGCCTCACTTTTTGTAATGTTGTAAGAGCGGTATTCTCCCAAGGGAATGCCATGTGGTAAGAGACTAAAGAAAAGCTCTCTATGAATCAATTTCAATGTTGTTGGAGCAAATTTAAAGGCATTAGAGGACAAGAGTTCCACAATTCTCATGGCAACAAGGTCTGCTTCTCTTGTGCTATCATCCTTCTCTTGGTGATAAGTCGTTACTTGATCATAAACTTCTTGATAAGTCAACTTTCCTTGAGAATTTTGCTCTGCTAGTTCTCTCATATACGGCGACGGCTCTAAATCATCTACCTTTTGTAAACCAAATCCCGTTTCCCATAGGTCTAATTTGGTCTGATAAGAGAGTCTGGGATTATCAATTTCATAAGTCGGTGTCATGGTTTTCCTTTCTAGACAAAGCTTCAAGTAAAATCTTTATATTCTATTCTACCATATTAAATCTTTAAGCTCCTTATACAATTTCACAGTTCTCTGTTCTATCGAGCTTGAAGAAAGCCCCTCCTCGCTAATGTTAGAAAATAGCAACTATATCAGCCTAGATAAAGTTTTATCTTAAAATATGAGCGAATCAATTACTCTCATCACCCTTCAAACTCTTTCAAAAACTTTTTAAGCTCAGCATCGGCTTCTGGTGTGGTTCCGTGGAGTTGGTTCAACATTTTGAGTAGGGAAGCGGTTTGGTTTTGGATTGCTTGATTTGTCGTGTTAATCTTGCTAACGATGTCTGTCAGGGGTTCGACTTCTTCTTCCTCAAAGGTATCTACATAGCGAGGGATATTGAGGTTATAGTCATTTTCGACGATTTCTTCATAACTTGCCAGATGGGCAAACTTGTCAATCTCCTCACGTGACTTGTAGGCATCCAGAATCTTCTCGATGTGAGCATCCGTCATGATATTCTGATTTTTCCCCTTATCAAACTCCTTAGAAGCATCGATAAAGTAAACATCACGATTGGTACGGTTCTTTTTGAGAATGATAACCGTGGTCGGAATACTGGTATTAAAGAAGATATTGGCTGGAAGACCGATAACCGTGTCAATGGCACCTTCTTCTAACAAGGCCTTACGAATGGTCCCTTCCGCATTGCCACGGAAAAGAACACCATGGGGAAGAACGATAGCCATAACTCCATTATCTTGCTTGAGATGGTAGTAACCATGCAAAAGAAAGGCAAAATCAGCCTTGGACTGGGGCGCCAGTTTCCCAAAAGGAGAGAAACGAGGATCCGCCATAAAGCCAGAGCTTGCTGACCACTTGGCAGAGTAGGGAGGGTTCATCAGAACACCGTCAAAGTTGGTCGGTTCTTGAGTTGGCCAGTCTTCATCCAAGGTATCGGCATTGTGGAGAAATTGATTTTCAACAGGAACACCGTGTAGAATCATGTTCATCCGTGCCAAGTTATAAGTGGAAGTATTGAGTTCCTGACCAAAGTAGACCACTGTCTGCGGTTTATGAGAGTATTTCTTGGCATTGAGCAAGAGAGAGCCAGACCCCATAGTCGCATCATAGATAGTAAATCCTAGCTGGTCCTCACGACCCAAAAAGGCAATCTGAGTCATGAGTTTGGCAACAGGCTGAGGTGTATAAAACTCACCAGCCTTCTTACCCGAGTCAGTCGCAAACTGACCAATCAGATACTCATAGGCATCCCCCAGCATATCACCAGCATGACCAGCCACATCTAGCACAGCCAACTCCTTCATGACTGCCGCCACCGTTTGGTTTTGCTTTTGCGGAGTCGCCCCTAGCTTTTTGGAATAGAGGTCAATATCTTCAAAGAGATTTTCATAGAGTTCATCACTCTGCTCAATATCTCGAAAACCCTGAGCCAAATCTTCCAACTGGAAAGTTCCCTCATTGACACGTTCTACAAGAGCAGTAAAGGTCAACTCAGGCTTGATACTGTAGTTGAGTTCGTCCTTCATAACTGCAAGAAGATCCTCGTGGGTTTCCGCATCCTCATAGTAGTTACGATAGACCTCAAGGGCAGACTCTAGACTCTCACTCCCCTCCTCCATAGTCTCCGCTACGAAAAAGAGCATCTTATCTGACAGATACTTATAAAAGACCATACCCAAAAGATAGGACTTATAGTCATTAGCATCCATTTTAGAGCGGAGAACATCCGCTGAGTTCCACAGGGCTTGGTAAAGCGACTGGGAAGTTTGTGTTGTTTCCATAATGTTTCTTTCTTTTTTATTAATTCAAAAATCTATCTATTTGTTCAATAGTTTTACTTCTAATTCTTCAAAGTATTTATGACGTAATGTAATCTGTAAATCATTATTCATTGCGATACTACTTAAAGCTTTTTCTTTTAAGTTAGAAACTATTTCTTTAATTTCTTTGGAACCAATTATTTCATTTTTCAAGTTACAAATCTTTAAAATTGTCGAAAAATCTGAAGATGCTATGCTATCTTCCACAATTTTAGTTATATTTTCTAATGTTACAGTTATATCAAATTTTTCTGATAAATTTTCTAAAAATATCCGTGCTTCATCCTCGGTTGGTTCTCTTGTTTCTATCAAATGCCCTTCCATAAATTCATCAAGTTTCTTTTTCAAGGCAATTCGTATTATCTTATCTTTATTTGTTGTACACGAACTAATAACAGCGTCTTTTAGTTTATTACATTTTTGCGTTTTATCCTGTTCATCATCCCCTAGAACAAACTTCACTATTTCTTCATCTATCAAAAGCATCTCTATCTCATTAAAAGGAATCACAAAAATATTTTTCTTTTTATAGTTTTGGATTCTTGCCTCATCCATCCAGTCATAATCAATAATGCCGTAAGCTATATTACCATATAATTCCTTTAATTTATTATAAGCTTTTGTGTATTGAATAACTTGTTTATGTCCCTGGACTGGTTTTACAAAACAAAAATCGCTAAATAATTTGGAATAAATCTGATAGTCTATACTAGTTTTAGTTCCTTCACAAAATAAAATCGGCTTCTTTGTACCAGATACTTCGGTTAATAATGAGAAAGGCATTTCCTGTGATTCTTCCAATATCTGATAATCTAAATTATAAGGTGTTTCAAATTTCTTGCACCACATGTAACTTGCATTTGTTCTTGATTGAACAAAGTCCATATTATGTGAAGCAAAAATAAATTGACAATCAGGTCGTTCTAATATCAGTAAATCCCATAACTCATTATAGATAGCAGCATTTAAAAATGTTTCTGGTTCATCAACAATGATGTAACTATCTTCCGGAGCAAGAAGTACATTACCTATATAAAATAATATACAACGTTCCCCATCACTAAGCCCATTTATACTATATTTAGAGCCGTTTTTTTCAACTTCAACAACTCGATTATCAGGCTCAAGATGAAATGATATTTCAGGAAAAATTTTATTCCATATTTGTTCTACTCTATCCCATAAAGCTATAGATAACCCGTCCACCCCTCTCGATTTATCAGTCGCTATCTTAGCATAATTCTTTATCAAAAATGTTATTAGTTTAGTAAAAGTATTTGAAAAATCCTTTTCAATTTGTAAGGTTTGTAAATCAATTGTATCATATTTAATATCTACTTCTTTTAAATCTTGAATATATTTTTCTTTAGTAATTTCATTACGATTATGAATAGTGGAAACAAAATATAATAATTTTTGAGCAGGCAAAATAAATATCTCATTTATATTATTTTTCCTCAATTCATTAATAAGACTTGATTTCCCTGAACCATTAGCTCCAATAATTATAGTCGTTGATTTTACTCTCGAAATAAAAGAGAAAAGTTTAATTATTTTAAAATTCTCTATAATTTGCGGTAACTGTGATTCATAATAATAATTGTCACTACCAAAACAATAGTATATGCTTTCTAACCAATTATCACGAAGTCTTTTATACTTTTCTGTTACATCATCAGATAAAAAAACATCATTTAATTCTCTTTTAATCAAATCAATGAGTAATAAAAAGTAATTATCTACAGTATTATATGAAGTCTTTTTCCCTTCTTTTTCATAATCAGGCAATCTGTAAAAATCATCATTAAGTCTGACCCTTTCAGATTCTATCCTTTTAATTAATTCATTAATAGGGCTATTCATGATTCCTCCTTAAATAAACATATCCTGCAATAGTTTCTTTTTGAGTGTTTCCAATTGAGAAATTTTTTCTTGGTAATAGTTGATGAGGTTATCGAGGTCTGAGAAATAGAGGCCAATAGCGCATTGTTCCTCATAAGATGGAAATTTTGAAACCACTTTTTCAATAGTTTTTTTAGACAAACTTGGAACACCTGTAGATTCGTCAAATTTCTTCCAACGAATTTTTTGAAAAATTAAGAAAAGATAATTCAAGTCATATCCTACTTTACATATAACATAAAATAAAGTATCTACTGTCCAAAAAGGTGCTGATAATAAATATGGTTTATCTATAGTTCCTTTTCTTCCAATACCTATAGCGTCCTCATCAGATAATTTTTCATTTACAGAAAGCATGTAACCACCAGTTCCATATACAGGAATGTCCCCATTCTTTAAATGTTTATAGTCTCTACCAGAATTAATAGTACAAACCTCTGATAAACTCTTCCTTTCCCAGTCCTCTTCAAATCCATTCAAACGAATCTCAGGAACTGTCTGTCCAGCTTTGGGAAACATCTTGGAAAGCATGGTCGCCTTGAGAGCTTGGTAGTTGGTGAGATTATCCTTGTAGCTAGACAGAAGGTCGTCGAGGGTACGGAAAAGGGAACCAATGGCGGATTGTTCGTCAAATGTAGGGAAATAGTCTTTAATATCTGATAAAGTAGGAAATTGTACTCTCTGTCGCTCAATTAAAGAACCAGTTGAATAAATTTTGTATAGTCTAATCGCTTTAGGACAACTCAACCATGCCGAGAAAAATTTATTAGAAAACTTCGATTTCATTTTCATCGTCACATAATATCCAGAGACAGCAACCTTTTTACCAGCATTATTGAATCCTACAGCTCCAATAGTAATATTCATCGGATTATAAACAATTTCCTCTGGATATAACTTTTTAAATTTATCACTCTTTTTTACTAAAAATTCTCTGTTGTATCTCTCCTCTTTTGGTGTTAGTCCACTTTCAACAGTCACGCTCCATAATTCTAAATTTTGTTCATAAGGATCGACATATTCAACAGTTTGTTCAAATACTTCTCCTAACTTATGTTGTTTCCATTCATCACGGTAGGTGTGAAATCTTATTATAGGAAATTGTTCTTTATGATTTTTCATTCATTCTCCCATCTAATGCTATAAATGAATTAATCTTAACTGGTTTCATTTGCCTTCAAATTTCACTTGTGGAGTAACTGTAATATCTTTTTCATCCTCTCCATCAACAGCTACTTCAACAGGGATAGGATATAACTCACCTACTATAAATGCTGTTCCAGTCGGTAAATAAGAAAACCTTGTTAACTGATTTTTATTTATATAAGGAATAGTTTTTAAAAGATATTCTAAGTCAACATTATTTTTAATTCGATGAATTAAATAATTATTACATTGAGAAAGAACAGTTGACGATAACTCACTAGGACGCTGGCTAGATAACATCAAGAAACAACCAAATTTCCTACCCTCACGAGCTATCTTTTTAAAGACTTCAACTTCACCAAATAGACTATTTTCGTTTAATTTTGATATATATCTGTGTGCTTCTTCAAAAATAAATAAATTGACATCCCTATCGTTTATCTTTTTTTCAGAACTCTTTTTGAACTCTTTTTTTAACATATAAGTGGTAAAAAACAACAATAAATCATCATCTAAGCCAGAAACATTATATACCGTGATTTTTGATTGTTTCTCCTCTTCATCGCTCTCATCTATTTTTGCTTTAAATAAGCTACCATATCTTAATTGAATATGTTTAATTCTAGTTTCAAGGGTTCCTGAATACCCTCTTGCTTGAGTATTCCCCTGACACTCTTCTAAGAGAAATACAAAATTTAAAGCTTCAAACAAGTCTGCAAAACTATTTATTGTATATCTAGCATTCTCAATTTCTTTAGTTATTTTCGAATGACTTCCATACATTTTACTCTGTAAATTAGATTTGAATGTTGTTTCACCAGTACTGCCATTAAAGTTACCAAATCGAGCATCATACATTGTAGTATCAATACTTGTATTCTGTAGGATTCCAATAATTTTAGTTCGTTTAGCTACAGCATCAGATTGTTGATTATGATATAAGTTATAGGCTATAAAACAACTTAATTTTTCTCTATCTAATTTATTTTCTGTTAGACAATTAGCCAATTTCAATGCTGTTTGAACTACAGGCAACTGCACAAGTTCTGATGGTTTTATCAAATTCAACCAATCTTGTAGTTCTAATGATTCTATTTTTATCGAAAAATCTTCCAATACATCAATATTATTTACACCGTCTATCTGCGAGTACTCATTGTGAATATCAAAAATATTTAAATATAAATTACTAGTTTCTTTAGTTGATATTTCTTTAATGATTTTTCTGACTGTGGTAGATTTTCCTGAACCAGTATTACCTAAAATAGCAGAATGATGAGTAATTAATTTATTTAGATTTATTTGTGCATCATATTTATCTTGGATAGTTCCTAATAAAATTGATGTTTCTCTTTTCTCAATAGAAAACACCTTCTGCAAATCCTCATCACTTGATAAATAGACTCTATCTTGTAAAAAGGGATATTTCTTTAGATTAAAGTTAATTTTGTCGTTTTCTAATATTCCTACAGGAACACATTCAAATCTTCCTACATAGTCAAACTTTGATTTTTCATCATTAACAATTTTAATTTCCTTGTCTTCCACTCTAACAACTTGGTAAACAAATTTATCTCCAAATTGACTTTTTATTGTGACATAATCTATAACTCCTTGCGCGATATAAATTTCCCCTTTAAAATTATAAATTAATTTTTCAAAGTCACTTACTTCAAAAACCAATCTGTCATATGAAACTGACACTACTCGCCCAATACTATTCATGAGAATCTTCTCCCTTTTGTCCTGATTCATCCTTTGGAACATAATTTATGATTTCATCAACAATATAGTTAAAGTAGTGGGCTTTTACTCCATCACAAGACGTATCCCCTCCAATTAAATGAAATCCATCTTGAGTCTTAAATTCATCAAAAAATTTCTTCATATTATCTTCTGATGTATCACCAAAAACAATCAAAGTAAAATCTTGATGTTTTAGATTTTGAGAAATGATGTTATTAATATGCTCGTCAGGAAAACCATATCCCATAACAATAAGGACTGTATTTGGAACTTGAAGTACATTTGCAAACTCTCTAAATAGTTCTGAATATGGAGCTTGTGCAGTTTGTCTATGCTTTAACATTGTTGGATAAATAATAATTTCTTCATCGCTCTGTTTAAAAAGATCCTTTTGGATTAATTTCCCACTTTCATCAGAAGTCCAATTGATTGAACCATGTATTTTTAATAAATTAGCTTCTTTAGAAGTGGGCTGCCATACATCCTTATATCTATTTGTATCGTCTACTAACCTTTGCTTAAATGAATTCACATTAAAATTTCTGTATAAACTATTTTCAAAACCTGTTGAATAAACAATGCGGTTGCTTTCTAATGAATATTCATTAAACAAATCGTAGTTCGTTGTCACTATGTTGATTTTATTACTCAACTCAGTTCTATATTTAAAAACAGATTGATAAAATTTATGATAAGTATTTATTGTTTCACTATCTTTATATTTATCATCATCCAGAGCTGGTATAGTTTTTAAAAACTCACTTTTCAAGATACTAATTACTGATTTTAAATCATCATTACTTGGTTGAAAACTTAAACCACTCTGTAACCAGTTGAGTAAACTTTCAATATCGGAGAAACTTTTATAAAAGTGTTTATCTATCGAATTCAGTTGTTCCTCGGACAGAGCACTTACAAACGAACCTATATTATTATAATTCCCTTCTGCTTTTTCCAATATATCATTAATTATTTTAATTTCATTGTCTTTTTTATTTTTCTCTAGCCACTTTTTACATAATTCCAAATTTCTAATAAGATAACTCAAATCTTTAATATTTAAAAACTCTTTAACTTTTTCATAAACATTTTTATTATTCTCTAAAATATCACTCATCGTTTTTGACATAAGTGGAATTGCACCCGATGAACATCCTGAACCTATGAATATGACAAGATTTTTAGATACAAAATATTTATTGACAAATTCTTTTAGTTTAATAATTTGTTGATTTTCATCTAACCCTTTAAAAATGTTCTTATTATTTTCATAATGATAGATTCTCCCATTTACACTATTGTTACTCATTATTTAGCTCCATATTCTTTATTTTCAACACTTTTTCACAATAAGCATCAAAATGATTATTAATAATATCAACTAAATCATTTTTTAAATCACTTGATCTCTTATCAATATCAGATTTCTTAAAATTATTTCTTCTAAAAACTTCATTAATGTAAAACTTTGACTCATCTTCTTCATGTAAGACTTTCTTTTTTTCTTCAAAATTTTCGTTTGAAATTTTTACATTTATATCTCTATATAATAAAGTTAAATTCCCTAATTTATTCTTGTCAGAATCTCCCAGTTCAAAATCACTTTGAGGTATAATATGTTCCAATTGCCAAATCAATTTACCTTTATGATCTAACTCTGTAAAATCGATTGTTCTATCATTATTTTTAAATTTCTCAATGCTAACAAGCAGAAAACGAGTGAAATGAACATGGTTCCCACTATAATAGTTAGTTCGAAAGAACTGTTCATCCTCAATAAATTTCTGAATTACTTTTTGATAGTCATCCAATTGTAAATATTTATGTTTCTTGTCTTGTTCCATAAAATATTCCAGAAATCTATTACCAAACACATTTTGCAAACTATCTAACAATTTATCCATAATTTATCCCCTTACCTCCCAACCCTCAATGGCTCAATGACATCCTCTACTAGCTGGGTATAGGCTTCCTTGATTTGTTTTTTATAGAGGAGAGGATTGAGGGCATCCGCCACCTCTAACTTATAGTCCTGATAGCGCTGGCTCTTAGTCAACTGGCTTTCTCCTAGTTGTTTTTTAGCTCCCTTACGGTAGTGTTCGACATAGTAACGGAGTTCATCTTCGCCGACATACCAGCGCTTGCTAAAGACTTGGATATGTTGTTGGATGACAGCCTCAATCATCTGATCCAAGATATTTGCGATAGACTGACCACGATAGCTTTCTGGATGTTCTTGTACCTCTCTCCACAGTTCAGTGATAATCTGGGCAAGATTTGGATTGATCTTCTCAAGACTCTGAATATAGTTATCCACGGCTTCCCTATCTTGAGCGCTTAGGTTCTTTTCTTGACTCTGACCTTGCTCAATCAGGCTTTGGATCAAGGTCAAGATATAGGCATAGTTAATTTCGTCCACTTGGATAGACTCCAGTTCATAGTGGATATCAAGTGGTTCACCATCGTCATCATCCTCTACTCGGCTTTTTAATTCAGCAAGGACATTTCGATAAAGACCCAGATACCTTTCCAACTTTTCTCCATCAAGTCCTGTCTGACTGTAAAGCTCTTCCTCATCATACTCTTTATACACTCGGATAGAGGCTAGATATTTATCAAAGGATTGATAGGTTTTAGCTAGTTTCCTCAACTCAGGCGTAGAGACTTGCTCGAAATCTAGACCATTCACATAGTCATCAGTAGCAAGATTTTTGAAATCACTGCAACTCCTCAAAAAGTTTCTCTTCTCCTCTTCCCAACTCGGAGCTAGGACCTCGTTTTCACCACCATTTGAGTAGAGCTTGAGGGCATTATCTACGGCTTCCTTAAAGGCTAGGGGCTTTTGGAAGGTGATGATATGACCGTAGGTCTTACTGCTATCAAATATTCGATTGGTTCGACTAAAAGCCTGAATCAAGTCCTGCGGTTGCATAGACTTGCGGTCGATAAAGAGAGTTGACAGACAAGGGGCATCAAATCCTGTTAAGAGACGATTGACCACGATAACCAAGTCCAACTGTTCATTGCGATAGAGGTATTTGTCCTGCTTTCGAGCTAGGCGGTTATTGACATCCGTATTAAAGCCACGAAGATCCGCCATGGTAAAATGGGTATCAAACTCTCGATTATAGTCTTCTAAAACCTGCTTCATGTGGTCTTGATTGGCTCTTGAGTCTTCTTCATTTTCTGTGACCGAATAGGTGATAGTCGCCTTTGGAAAGTCAGGAAGGACCTGCTTGACCCTCTCCAATACCTTGACTCTCATCTCCCCAGCCTTGACCCGTTTGAGCAGGTCATAGTAGGCTTGGGCTTGAGGGATTGACTTGACGGTCAGTATAGCATTATAGGTCTTACCTACTCCTTTTTGGAAGCCTAGCTGTTGACGAGATTTATTGATAATGGCATCCAAGACTTCCAGCATATGTTCCTCATCCTCGTAGACAGTATCTGGTATGTCATTTTCAGATTTATCCGTGATGAGGGTATTGCGATAATCTACCTTAAAGCCTAAAACTGCTCCGTCATGGATAGCTTCCTTGACTGTATACTCATGGAGACGGTCACCGTACTGTTGCTGGGTGGTTTGGGCTAGATCGCCGACTTGCTGGCGTTTATTTTCCTTAAAAATAGGTGTGCCTGTAAAACCATACCAAAGCGACTGTGGGAAAAAGCCCTTAATATCTTTTTGTGTTTGAGGTGTTACGGCACGGTGGCATTCATCCACGACAAAGGCCACTCGGAGACCCTTGATTTTGTCCGCATCTCGTTGGTAAAGACCTTGCTCAAACTTACGCATCATGGTAGTAATTTTCTGGATGGTCGTTACCACCACACGCTTATCATTACTTCCTAGTCGCTTGACCAAATCATGAGTATTATCCGTCTCATCAATATCAATGACATCATTGGTCGCATAAGAGAGAAAAGATGAAGTGGTCTGTTGGTCCAAGTCTCTGCGGTCAACGACAAAAATTGTCTTTTGGATAGACGGGATTTGGAGGAGATTCCGCGCTACTTTATAAGAGGTCAGAGTCTTCCCTGAACCTGTCGTATGCCAAACATAGCCTGATGCTTGCTGGCGAGAAGCTTCTTGCACTGCTTCGATGGCATGGATCTGGTAGGGACGCAAGAGGATAAGAGCCTTCTTACTATCATCAAGGACAGAGTACTGCATGACCATCTGATGCGCACGAGGGATAGAAAGAACTTCGTGGGCAAAACTGGTCAAGCTCGTTATGGGTTGGTTGTCCTTATCCACCCACTTGGTTAGAAATTGCTTGTTGAGTTTATTCTCCCTAGCTGCAGCGATATAGCGTGTGTCTACCTTATTGGTCACAACAAACATCTGTAAGCTAGAGTAGATGCCACGGAACTTGCCTTCGCGGTCATATTTTTTAATTTGATGAAAGGCATCTAAAAAAGCAACTCGGGGACTTTTAAGCTCGATCTGAATCATTGGAAGGCCATTGATCAAGAGGGTCACATCTAGCCTGCGGTCTTGATCCTGAGGATTTATCTTATCTCTCTCGACTTGGTTGACAACCTCATAACTAGACTTACCAGCTGCGATATTGTCTCGCCAAATGACGGATAAACGGATAGTCCCCAAACTAGCATCTTCTCTCTGAACCTCAACCTTGGCAATGCCATTTTCGCCTACCAACCACTTGGCTGCATCATAGTAGCTAACAAAGTTCAATTGGTTCTTTATCTGCCGTTTTTCCTGTTCTGTCAAGGGATGATCTGCCAATAGAGCTACATTGTTCTGGGCTAGCTTTTCAAAGAAGTTTTCCCATAATTGCTCTTCAGTTTTAAGGTCATCTCTGTAAGTCCATTGACTTTCCCCAGTCACCAGTTGGTTGATCAGTTGTTTTTCTATCTCCAGTTCTGGTTTTACCTGTATCATACTCTCTCCTTTGCTACTTGTCTGCTCCCTTTATTATAGCATGTTTAGCCTCAAATTCCATCACTCTTTCCATTGTAAAAAGACTCATTCCCCCTTTCTCCTCCAAAATATGGTATAGTAGAGTTATACTATCTATGAGGAGTTTACATGTCACAGGATAAACAAATGAAAGCTGTTTCTCCCCTTTTACAGCAAGTTATCAACATCTCATCGATTGTCGGTGGGGTTGGGAGTTTGATTTTCTGCATTTGGGCTTATCAGGCTGGGATTTTACAGTCTAAGGAAACCCTCTCTGCTTTTATCCAGCAGGCAGGTATCTGGGGGCCACCTCTTTTTATCTTTTTACAGATTTTACAGACCGTCGTCCCTATCATTCCTGGGGCCTTGACCTCAGTAGCTGGGGTCTTTATCTACGGGCACATCATCGGGACTATCTACAACTATATCGGGATTGTGATTGGCTGTGCTATTATCTTTTATCTGGTGCGCCTCTATGGGGCTGCCTTTGTCCAGTCCGTCGTCAGCAAGCGCACCTATGACAAGTATATCGGCTGGTTGGATAAGGGCAATCGTTTTGACCGTTTCTTTATCTTTATGATGATTTGGCCCATTAGTCCAGCTGACTTTCTCTGTATGCTGGCTGCCCTGACCAAGATGAGCTTCAAGCGCTATATGATCATCATCATTCTGACCAAGCCCTTTACCCTCGTGGTTTATACCTACGGTCTGACCTATATTATTGACTTTTTCTGGCAAATGCTTTGACACGTAAAAAATCCGTTTGGTTTCCCAAGCGGATTTTTAGAGCGAAGATTGATTATAGCTTGATACTAAATATACTTTGGTATGGAAATCATGCCTATTTTTCGATAGTGAGGCGAGGACTTACCTAGCCTTTCCGCCGTGATAGAAACACCTGAAATCTAATGGTTTCAGGTGTTCGGAAACTTTGAGACATTAGGCTCAAAGTTTAGGTATGGAATTTCGAAGAAAGTCGCTACCGTCCGTAATCACTTAAGGAAAGGCTCAAAAACATTGTTTTCAACTACAAAATCCGTTTGGTTTCCCAAGCGGATTTTGTGCTTTATTTTGAAACTTCTTTTGCAAGGACAAAGTTCCCAAGTGTGGCAGAACCATTCCCTGCGACTGCTGGAGTCACGATATAGTCACGCACATCGGGTACTGGTAGGTAACCATTGAGAAGAGATGTAAATTTCTCACGGACACGGTCCAGCATGTGTTGTTGAGCCATGACCCCTCCACCAAAGACAATCACGTCTGGGCGGAAAGTCACTGTCGCATTAACCGCAGCTTGAGCGATATAGTAGGCTTGGACATCCCAAACAGGGTTATTGAGTTCAATATTTTCCCCACGTACACCTGTACGAGCTTCCAAACTTGGACCAGCTGCATAGCCTTCCAGACATCCCTTATGGAAAGGACAAACACCCTTAAACTCTTTTTCAATATCCATTGGGTGTCTAGCAACATAATAATGACCCATTTCAGGGTGACCCACACCGCCGATAAACTCGCCACGTTGGATGACACCTGCACCGATACCTGTACCGATTGTGTAGTAAACCAAGTTTTCGATACGGCCACCAGCATTGTTACGGGCAACCACTTCACCATAAGCAGAGCTGTTTACGTCTGTAGTGAAGTACATTGGCACATTGAGGGCGCGACGAAGGGCACCAAGCAAATCCACATTTGCCCAGTTTGGTTTTGGAGTCGTTGTGATAAAGCCATAAGTTTTTGAGTTTTTATCAATATCAATCGGACCAAATGAACCAACTGCAAGACCAGCAAGGTTATCGAATTTCGAGAAGAACTCGATGGTTTTATCGATTGTTTCGATTGGAGTGGTTGTTGGAAATTGTGTTTTTTCTACAACGTTAAAGTTTTCATCACCGACAGCACAGACAAACTTTGTACCGCCCGCTTCCAAGCTTCCGTATAATTTTGTCATGATAAACCTCTTGTTTTTATTTTCTTTATTATAGCATATTTCGAAAGTCTAAATTTCTCTATTTTTTAGATTTTCCTCTGTAAATCTTACCATTCAAGCAAAAACGAACAAACAGGTCATTTGTTCGTTTTCACTTTAGAGAGGATTGATTAGATTTTCACTTCGATCACAGCATCACCCTTCGCAACTGAACCTGTTGCGACTGGACCTACTGAAGAGAAGTCAGCTGTGTTTGTAACGATAACCATTGTTGTATCATCAAGACCAGCTGCAGCGATTTTGTTTGAATCAAATGTTCCAAGAACATCGCCAGCTTTTACCTTGTCACCTTGAGCAACTTTTGCTTCGAAACCTTCACCATTCATTGTTACAGTGTCGATACCAACGTGGATCAAG
>NZ_AEDU01000034.1 GCF_000148525.1 Streptococcus mitis SK564 | reverse complement strand
CAAACTTTGTCAACATCTTTTTTAAACTTTTTTTACTTTTTTGCATGAATTCCTAATGAGTACGGATGTCAAACTCTTTAAACACAATACGTAAGTCCTTTAGCACTCTTTGACGCCCTCGGAAGCGTTCATCTCTTAAGACGCGTTCTAACTCTTCTTGTTGCTCTTTATTTTGTTTACTTCTATAATCTCTTAGTGTTTCATGAAAGAGATAATAATCGTCTAGCCAGAGTCCTCCCTCACTTATACGATGACTTATCTCACCCACTTCTTCATAAAGCTCTTTATCATATCTCCGTTTTTGACTTTCTTGTTTACGGAGATAGTCTAAAATTCGATTTCGAAACTTGGTTTTGAAATATTTACGTAAGCGTGGGATATCTTCTACAAGCCCTTCTTCTCTACTAATCAATTCATGTAGGCAAATCATCCCCTCTTGATCCCAGTCCGATAACTCCCACAAATGAAGGTAATATTCATTTCTACACTTGTATACAATTCCTTGGACTTCTTCATACATTTTTTTAAGCATAATCTTCCCCTTTCTAGATACAGTCTAACAAATTCAAAAACACTTTTGGCACATTTCATCCATTCTGTCCCCTTTACCTCCTCAACTGCACAAAAAAGAGAGGTCTTGCCTCTCTTTGGGTTA
>NZ_AEDU01000035.1 GCF_000148525.1 Streptococcus mitis SK564 | reverse complement strand
TTTTGAACTTCTTGAGTCTTGAGAACGTCTTCTTAAAGTTGTTTTGTTAACGACCAGCCTAAACATAGGACGGAGTGTATTTATGTTAAAGTTGATTAGACATTATTTTTTCTCCTTTTATGAATATTTCTTTTATATCTACGATTTATTAATACACTGTGCATGTTGTCGCGATACACGTAATATCCATTATGGGTGTTTAAATAGAAATACTGTAATAACCAAATTATAGCTTTCCCAATAACTAATGATAATATGAAACAAACGAAAATAATTATAGTTGAGGCAAATAATTCAGACATCCAATCAGCTGCGGGAGTTATAAATTCAACCAATTTCATCTTAATCTTTAAACCCCAAATAATTTCGGTTAACTTTGGAATAATACTCAACATTAATAGAGTAAGAAAACTATATAGTTGAGTTCGATAGAGGTGTCTATCCATTTTCTCAGTTCTTATTGGTTTTTTCTTATATTTTTTTGTATCAAATTGAGAATTTATTTCTCCAATTAGACTAGGAATTAATATTGGCAAAAACCAGGTTAAAGCATTTATTAATTCATTTTCCACTTGATTAAATATTGCTAACAACAATATACAGATTGTTCCAGTTAGCCATGATGCTATTACTTCTTTGGTATCTTTTGCACCATGTCTAATTAGATTATGAATTATCCACCAGAATATTAAATAAAGCGCAATAAATGAATTAAATATAAAAATGTCAGTTATTAAATCGGAATGAAAATCAATAGCTTTAGAAATAAAGTAATAAATATAGATATAATACCATAAAAACGAATTAATAAGCATCGTGGCATATACATTCCATAGTGTCTTTCCCTTGGAGATATCTATTTTATTAACTTTTTTAAATATCTTGATTGATATTATAGTTTTTATAACAGATAATACCAATGGTAATATTAAAAGTATTACAATGATAATCCAGTTATTTATGTGATTTTTACTTATGCCATAATTAGTAAAAAAATATTGAGATAAGTTGATTAAAGTTGATTCAACTAGATTTAGGTTATAAAGAATGTAAGTCAAGATTCCGCAAAATATTCCATCCCATGCGTTCATAAAAGCTAAAGATTTAGTACTTTTAGTAAGAAAAACTCTAAACTTACTAAATCGATTTTTATAGTTAAACACATATATTAGTATCAAGGCAAATTGTAAAATTATAACTAATTTAAAATCGGTAAGACAGAATATAATTAGAGATATTATTGGAAAATACGTTAGCGCATACATAAGTATTTTCCAAGTTTGAGCAAAAAGATTCCTCAATCCATTGTCAGTATTAAAATAATACATTAATTTCAATCTTTGCCTCCTAAATCTAATCTAAAGGTTGGTAAATCAAAATCTTCAACCTCTGATAAGAATGGGTGAAAATCAGCAGCAAAATAATCTGGATTGATCTTTAAAACTTGTTTTAACAGTTCATTTCGCTTCTGTGTATTTGGAGTATGCATAGCTTCTCTAAATAAAGCATGGCCCTGATTCTAATCAAAAATCCTATTTTTCAGTTGGTAATTGATTAGCTGAACATCTGGATACTCTCCGTGTTCATCAGCATATTGCATCACTGCTGTATGTAGTTCATCA